>JBNKHV010000026.1:0-149000 GCA_050290545.1 Polyangiaceae bacterium
CCTCCCGCCGAAACACGCTTGAGTCGCTGCGCCTTTCGGCCTAACGTGTCTCGCGATGAGGGTCTTGGTCGTTGGCTCGGTGCGTCATTGGGAGGCCAAGAAGTCCAACGGGGCGCGCTGGGAGCCGATCGACGACGACGCTGAACGCGAGAAGCGAGAAATCGCTCTGAAGACCGCAGCAGAAGAGATCGGCAAGGCACTGGCGCGTCGCGGTCACCAGGTGCTGGTGGGCTCCGAAGATCCGGGAGACGTCGATCCGGCCGTCGTCAAAGGCGCGACCTCGGAGCCTTCACACAAGGTCGTCGAGGTGCATCTGATGCAGGGCGCGCTCGAATGCTACGAGGACCTGCAGCGCGAAAAGAAAGTGCTCAACGTCCGTCACCGCTACGGCGATTGGGACGTGACGGTGCTCGAGGTACTGCGCAAGGACGCCGATGCCGTCATCGCTCTGGGTGGCCGAGTCGGTGTGATTCAAACGGGCATTGCCGCCTGGATGTTGGGCAAAGCGGTCATTCCGATCGCCGGCTTTGGCGGGGGCGCGAGAGTCGTCTGGGGCTATGGCAGTGGCGAACGCCAGAGCTTCTACTTCGGCGCGATTTCCGATCGAGAAATCGACAGCCTGCTGAACGGTTGGGGTGACGGCGGAGCCGATGCCGACTCGGTCGTCGCTCACCTGGAGAGCGCACACGAGCACGCGCAGCTTTCCAGGAACCCGACTCGGTGGTCCCCGCTGGCGGGACTGATGGCTTTTGCCGCCCTGGGCGCTTGGGTCTTCCTCCTGTGCGCGCCTTTCTTCGAGCTGAGCGTCGCCGGCGTCCAGCACGAGCAAGCACGTTTCGTGCTGCTGTTGCTCTCCGTTTGTTGCGCGGGCACGTTGGGCGCGCTCATGCAGAGCCTCCGGCGAATGCGAGATGGTAGGGGGACGAGCCTGGCGTTGATCCTGATCGACGGTATCCTGGGCACCGCCGCTGGGCTGATCACGGCGGCTCTCTACCTAGTCGCTCAAGTCGCGGTCACCGGAAAAGTCGAAATGCCCGCGACCGAAGACGACTACGTGCGCAGCGCACTGGTCACCGGCTTGGCGTCGTTGTTCGCGTCACTCTATCTAGACGCCGCGCTCGCTCGCCTCGACGGCATTCGTGAGCAGGTTTTGGCGGGCAAGTATGGGGCTTCGTCCTAGCTGCGAGCGCCACTCGACGGGCAATGCCCGTCGCTCCCACGTCGGCGTCGTGCTAGCCTCGCGGCCATGTCTTCGCTCGAGGAGGGTCGCCAAGTGTTGAAGGGGATCGAGACGGTCGTCTATTACGTCGACGATTTGAAGGCGGCCGGGGCGTGGTACCGCAAGGTGCTCGGCATCGAGCCCAACTACGACACCGAGTACTACATCGGTTTCACGGTCGCCGGTGACGAGCTGGGCTTGCACCCACTGGAGGGCAAACAACGGCCGCCGCGGGGCGGGCAGACGGCGTACTGGACGGTGGAAGACCTCGACGCAGCTGTCGTTCACTTCTGCCAGCACGGTGCCACCCTGAACGGCGAGATCCAGGACGTCGGTGTGCGCATCGGCTCCGTGATCGATCCGTTCGGCAATGAGCTCGGCCTGGTGCAGAATCCCAAGAGCCCGAACCTGTAGTCGGCAAAGCTGCGGTGGAGTCGCGGACACCACCGGTCGAGCCTGCCACCGACTTCGAGTCTGCTACTCTCAACGCAGCGGCCAAGAAGCACGGCGTCGGCATCGCCCGCGTGATCCTGGCGCCGGATCTCCAGCCGCACTTGCGGCCCACGAAGTCGTGGAAGGCGATCAGCACACTGCCGTTTTCGAAGCGCAAGTCGTGGGTGCGCCACGACGACCACTACCACGTCGACTTCGTGGTGCCGTGTGAACCGCTCTCCCGTGCGCCGTAGTGGGCAGCCGCCATCACCATGCTGCATCTCTCCCTGGGGAAGTGCCGATGTCAATTCTGCCTAGCGTCGGGTTGTTCCTTCTCGTCCCTCGCTGGCCGAGCTACAAGTGTGGCGATGCAACAGGACTTCCTCTTCGAGAACCGCCCCAACGACGCGGCTCGGACGCAAGTGACCGTCGAAGGTTCGCTCCCAGAAGGTCTGCGGGGGACCTTTCTCTTCATCGGGCCGGGCCGCACGGAGCTCAACGGAAAGCGCCTCCACCTGTTCGATGGCTACGGACGCGTCGTGGCCACGACACTGACGCCGCGTGGCGTCGAAGTATACGGCAAGCACGTTCGAACGAAAGCACTCACCGAAGACCTCCGCGCAGGCACTCTGACGAGCCGACGCGCCTTCACCAACAAGTCGGCGAGATGGTCCAATCTGATGAACTTGGACTTCGGCAACAACTGCGTCCACAACGTGTGCGCATTTGCCGGCCACGTGATCGCTGCACAAGATCCTGGCTATCTGCTGCTGGACGCGTGCACCCTCGAGGTCGACGGCACGCTGGACTTCGACGGTTTGCAGACACGCGGCGTCAGCGCGACGCCCATGCCACGCGTCGATCCCAGCAGCGGCCGCCTCGTGGCGTGGTTTGTCAAACCTGGTCTGAGGGACACCGTCACCGTGGCCGAGCTCGATCCCGATCTGTCGGTCGCCAAGCGAGTGAGCTGCCCAATGCCCGCCGGGGGTCTCATGCACGACATCGCCTTTTCGAATCGGTACTACCTCATGATGCGCTTTGGCGAGCTCAGCCTGCCAAAGGCCCTGTGGGGCAGTGCGACGCTGTTTGGCTCGCTGAAGTTCCGTCCCCAAACGCCCGTCTTGTACTTGGTGCCTCGTGCCGGTGGAGAGCCCGTCACCGTGCCGCTGCCTGCCCGCACTCACTTTCACTTCTTCAACGCTTTCGAGGAAGACGACACGCTCGTCGTCGATACCGTCGGTTATTCGGGCGCGGTGGACTTCTCCTCGTTGTCCTCCGAGGCGGATCGGGCGCAGCCGCGGTCAGCCGTGAACGTTACGCCCACCCCCGAGGTGGTCCGCTACCGCATCAACTTGAACACCTACGAACTCGATGAGCGCCTGATGCCCGGTGCAGCCTGCGAAGCACCGGCGCTCAACCCCACGCTCCGCGGACGCGCCTACCGCTACGGCTACGCTCCTGCAGGACCGGCAGCGGGCACAGTTCGAGATCCAGGAGGCTACTTCTGGTTCTCTTCACTCGGCAAGCTGGACTTCGAGACCAACACCATCGAGCGGTGGCACGCGCCAGAGGGCTCCGTGTGTTCCGCCGCAGCCTTCGTGGATGACCCCGATCGCGCTGCCGAGGACGGTGGCTGGGTGTTGTCTTGGGTTCAAGACACCGACAATCGGCGCTCCTCGCTGCTGGTTTTCGATGCACAACGTATCACCGACGGCCCGATTGCGACGTGTCAGCACCCGGACCTGTTCGGCCTGGTGAGTCATGTCGACTTTTTGGCTGCGCGTTGACGGCACAGCGCATGCGACTCCTGCCAACGACTCACTCGGTGCGTTCGGCGGCCGGTGCTTCAGGCTCTGAATCCTGCTCACGAGTGTCACCTTCTTCGCTGGACGACTCGGCATCCCCAGCAGCCGCTTCACTGTCGCAGCGCAACGGCGGACGACACTCGCGCTTCACTTCGTCGGGTTGATTGGGGGCACGCGGTACCGTGACTGACTTGGGGCGCTCCGCATCCCGCTTGCATACCCCGCTCTTTTCGTCGCAGTGCCAACCCTTGGAGCAGTTGGCCCAACACCCTCCGACAGCCGCTTTGCGCGCTCCGGTCGCTGCCACGGCGGTTGCCGCGAACACGGGCGCCGCGACCGCGGTGGGTGCGTTGTACAGCGTGCACCCGGATGGGAAACACGTCACGGCAAACAGTAGAGACCAGTACTGCCTCATTGCCACTAGCCTAGTTCAACCATCTCGCGAGCAGAACCCATGTTGCGAGCTTCTTCCGCCACCCCGCCCCCGCCAAGTCGTGGTCCGGCGTCATGGTCGTGCACTGCTCTCGCTCTCCGTCGCCCAAACGGCAGGGCGGACTCCCGACATCTATCCCCCCTGATACATCTCCACGAAGTTGGGCTCGCTCACCAGCACCAGACGCTGCTCGTCGGCGAGCGTCACACCTTCGTACTGGGGGGAGCCGCTCAGATCGCGTCGTTCGAGCACCGCGCCGGTTTCGGGCACCACGCGTAACAAGCGACTGCTTTCGTGGCTGAGCACGAGTAGCGTGTTCGAGCTCACGTCAAAGGTGACCGCCGACAGATCGATCGCCACGTCGCCGATCTCCGCTGCCGCATCCCAAGGTTCGTCGACGAGCAACGTGCCGTCGGCGTAGCTGAAGCTGCCCGCGCTCGAGCTGCGCTCGAAGGTCAAGACGCGGATGGGCACGGGCCCCCCACCCTCCTGACACACGATGAACTGCCCCGAGGCCCCCACGTCCGGCCGCAAGGTGACTCCCTCGAACCCGAAGTTCGCCTGCTCCGGTGGCGCGCTCACCACGTAACGCTCCACCATAGCGGCGGACAGATCCGCAATCGTCGCGCCGTCCTCAATAGTCACGACGTAGACCTCGTTGTCTTCGACCACTACCGCGAAGCGATTGTCCCCCAGGTAGGCGACGTCTTCCGTGTCCGTCGGACCATTGTCGATGGAGATGGTGCGCAGCAGGCTCCCGAAGCCAGCGTCGTATTCGTACAGCAGGTGTGCCGTATTGGCGACGATGAAAAAGGTATCTGTCTCAGGTTTCCAGGTGATCCCTGATGCGTTGCCGCCGATCGCGTCGAGCTCGATCGGACCTTCGATGCGCGTGTAGTCGGAAAGCGTCAGGGCGGGCCCGCTCGCCGGATCAGGAACGATACCCCCCGAAGCCCCTCCTGCAGCGGCCGCTCCGCCCGCGTTCACACTCGACCCACCCACAGAAGACAGCGCGCCGCCATCGCCCGAGAAGGCGCCATCGGTACCACCCGCGCCACCCGCACTCACCGGCGCGTCGTTCGTCGACGCAGCCCCACCCGCATTCATCGCGACGTCGCCGGCTGGGGTTGGCTCGGCAACGCTGGATTCGCCGACGTCGGATGACGCGTCACCGCTGACGCCTTCGGGCGTTTCGGGAGCCGCGCTGCCTTGGCTCACGGCGTCGCCTCCCGCCGTGACCGGCGCCGCTGGGCTCGACGAGGACTCCCCACCCCCTCCGCTTGCGCTCACCTCGGGCGCGTCCGCCGTCGCGTCGGCATAGGCGGACCCGCCAGCAGCAGGCAGCGCGCCCGACGCTCCCTCAGGCGCGCTGTCGGGCGAAGGCGCGCAGCTCAGCGCACACAGAGCCGCAAGGCACTCGATGATACGCACCCTCCGGCAATAGCACAGATAATGCTCACTGGCGCTGCACCGAGCTCGCCTTCGGCCAGTTCGATACTCCGCCGGCTCCGGAAGCCGTCCCAACGAAAGCCACCCCTGGTCGGCAGAAGGTGCTACAACCGCTCTCCAATCACATCTTGGCGGGGACCTCTTTGATATTCGGCCGATTCTGGTCGGAGACATTCAGTCGCCTCCTCTGAGTTCTACCTCGAGGAGTGCCATGAGCGCAGTTTGCCCCCCAGTCCCGTCCGTCGTCCGTCCATCTGCGGCTGACAGATCTGCAGCGGTTTCGAAGGGCGGCACCGCCGTCGTGTACTGTGAAGGCAACTTCGGCGCCATCGATGGCAAGACCGCCAATGGCCTGGTGCGTCATTCCGAACGCTACGACATTCTCTCGGTGATCGATGGCCGGCACGCCGGCAGCGACGCCGGCGAGGTGCTCGGTGAGCCCGCCAATGGCATCCCCGTTTGCGCCACCTTGGACGACGCACTCGACGCGGCGGGTCACGTGCCGAACTTCATCATCTTCGGCATGGCGCCCGCCAGCGGCATGCTCTCAGCCGCCGAGCGCCGACTGATGCTGGGTGCCATGAAGCGCGGTATGAGTGTCGTCAACGGCCTCCACGAGTTCTTGAACGACGACCCGGAGTTCGCGGCGGCTCGCGACGCCAATCACGTCAGCATCCTCGACGTTCGGCGTCCACGAGCAAAGACCGATCTGCGCATGTTCAGCGGCCGCATCCAGAGCGTGACCTGTCCTCGCATCGCGGTGCTCGGCACCGACGGAGCGATCGGCAAGCGCACCACCGCGACGATTCTCACCGCAGCTCTAAATGCCGCAGGTATACGTGCCGTTCTGGTCGGAACTGGGCAGACTGGTCTGATCCAGGGCGCTCGCCATGGCGTCGCCCTGGACGCCATTCCCTGCCAGTTCTGCTCCGGAGAGCTCGAGGCCACGGTCGTGGAAGCCTTCGAAGAGGAGCATCCCGACGTACTCATCATCGAAGGGCAAGGGGCGCTCAGCCACCCAGCCTACCTGACGTCGACCTTCATTCTGAGGGGAGCTCAGCCCGACGCCGTGATTCTGCAGCACGCCCCCGGCCGCCCCTTCTTGTGCGACTTTCCAAGCATGCCCATGCCCACCGCCAAGAGCGAGATCCATCTGATCCAGACCTTCGCGAAAACACGTGTGATTGGGCTCACGCTCAACCACGAACACATGACCGAAGCTGCCTTGGCCCAGTCCATCGCGGAACACGAGCTGGAGCTTGGCTTGCCCGTCACCGACGCACTGAGCAGGCCGAGTGGGCGTCTGGTCGACATGGTCGTCAGCGCGTTTCCGCAACTGGTCGACAAGCGCATCCCGGGCGCTGCTTGACCGCACCGCGAGTCGAGATCCGGCTCGACCGCATCCAAAGCAACGCCAAGACCCTGGTCGAGTCACTCGCTCGTCGCGGCGTCGCGGTCACCGGGATCACCAAGGCTGTTCTCGGCGCACCCGAAATCGCGCGCGCGCTGCTCAGCGCTGGGGCGACTGCGATTGGTGACTCGCGCATCGAGAACATCGAGCGGATGCGTCGGGCTGGCGTTGCCACCGAGTTCACGTTGATCCGGTCGCCCATGCTCAGCCAAGCGGAGCGCGTCGTGGCCATTGCGGACGTGAGCCACAACACGGAGCTCGCCGTGATCGAGCGACTTTCACGCGCTGCGCAACGGCAGGACCGAACCCACGGTGTGCTGCTGATGGTCGAACTTGGCGACTTGCGCGAAGGCATCCTCCCCACTCTGCTCCAAGCTGCCGCACGGCACACCCTCGACCTCCCCAACATCGTTTTCCGGGGCATCGGCGCGAACCTCGCGTGTCAGAACGGCGTTTCGCCCAATCAAGAGAACATGGGCGTGCTGTCGGCGGCGGCGTGTTCGCTGGAATCGAGTCTCGGCATCCCGGTCCAGAGTATCTCCGGTGGCAACTCTGCGAGTCTCGGCTGGGCGATGAGCTCTGCCGACCTGGGCAGGACCAACAACCTGCGCCTCGGGGAATCGATCCTGCTGGGTAACGACCCCTTGCACGGCGCCCCCGTCCTTGGTCTGCGTACCGACGCCTTCTGCGTGGTGGGCGAGGTCATCGAGCTTCAGCGCAAACCCACGTTGCCCTGGGGACGACTCGGCCAAACCGCTTTTGGTCCACCAACGCCCCGCAACGACCGAGGCGTCATCTCCCAAGCCATCGTTGCACTGGGCCATCAGGACATCGATCCCGCAGGCCTCCAGCCGCCCGCCGGGGTCTCGATCCTGGGCGCCAGCAGCGACCACCTCATCCTCGACGCAGGAAGAACTCCTCTCGCCGTGGGCTCGGAGGTGCGCTTCCAGATGAACTACAGCGCGCTGCTGCGCGCCATGACGTCGCCTTTCGTGGCCAAAGACTTCGTCGGCGGCCCCGAGTCGACAGCACGGAACGAGGACAACTAGCTCCTAGCGGCGGCCGACCATCGTTTCGAGCAGACGGCAATAGACATCGTCACAACGCGACCTCAGCAACGAAGTCCGACACGGAGCGACAGCGCGTGCCGTCCGGGTGTCCGCCGAGCGGAAGTGACCACACGACGGCACGTTCTGATCCGGCTTCACAGTCCACCTGCACGAGTCGCAATTCGGCGCTGTGGAGGAGTTGGTCTCCCATTGAACCCCGCAGAAAGCCTCGAAGTTGCCGACTTGTGCCCCTCGTCTCAGCGTAAACCATCCACGAGCACACGACCAGGCAAACATCAGCATGGGAGACCCGCCAGAAAGAACTCCCAATCGACATTCACCCAACTGCCCCGATCGCACGCCGACGCAACGGAAACGCCGATACTTGCAGCACGTCTCACCCCGCGGCGCAAACGGAAAGTCATCGCACCGACCTGCGATCCGACTGAGTCACAGGTTGGCATTGCCGCAACGCAGCACTCAGCGCTATCACCCGGCCATGTCCAAGCTAGTCCTCCACGTCATTTCTCTCCGCTATTCGTCCTGGTCGATGCGGGCCTTGCTGCCCCTGTTGCACGCGGGAGCTGACGTAGCAGTGAACACGGTCACGCTGGAGATGACGCGACAGGGCGATCCCCAACCGGAGATGGCCAGCGAGCGCTACGTGCAGTTGGCCGCCGAACGCCTGGCTACACGCCGCGCGCTTGGCAGTGTCACGGGCTACTTCCCGGTGTTGACCGTCGACGGTGTAGCAATTCACGAAGCCCTGGCGATCTGCGAGTGGACCGCGGAGCACTATCCCGCGGCGGAGCTTTGGCCGGCGGACTCCATGGCCCGGGCCCGAGCGCGTGCTCTGTCGGCCGAGATGGCGAGCAACTTCATCAGATTGCGCCGCCACATGAGTTGTCACGTTTTCGCGCGGGTCCCCGACTTCGTACCCAACGGCCCCACCCGGGTGGAGATCGCGCGTGTCTTCGAGCTCATGCGGGAATCGCTATCGGCCTCTGGCGGGCCTCATCTCTTCGGCAAGTTTGGCATCGTCGACGCCATGTACTTTCCCGTGCTGACGCGCTTCGAGACCTACGGCATCGAGCTGCCCCCCGAACTCCACGGCTACGCCGCGGCGATGCGAGCAGCACCGGCGGTCACCCGTTGGCGACAACTCGCACGACAAGCCCCTGCCCTCCCGGTCTACGACGACTACATCCGCAAGCTCGGCGGCGAGATTGTCGTGCCTGCGAGTGACTAGGGTGGAGCTCACGCACGTCGCAGCGCTGGAGTGCCTGGGGGCGGTTCACTCGACGGGCGGCCCAGCACTCTTTTCGGCCACCAGGCAATAGATCGCGGCCTCCCGAAGCACGTGAGTCTGAGGCGTCACGTCGCTCATGTCTGGACTCGGACGCTCTGGCTGCAGCTGACTCGTCGGCACGCCCTCGGGCTCCGGCCAATCCACGCTGTTCTGGCCGATACCGACGCGACGAACCCGCGCCCGTAGTGGCTCCTGTTCGTCTGCTTCGTACGCGCGAGCGTAGACGATGTTGGAGAGCCGGAGTTCATAGCCGAAGTCGCGGCCGAAGTAGTGCTCCAGCCTGGCTTGGAAGTGCGCCAGCGTCGACTGCGAGTTCAGCTCGAAGGGCATGTGCTGCGAGTACGGAGGTTGCTGCAGTGTAGTGTACAGGCTCATCAGCGCTTGGTTCATCGGGCGTCCGGCAACAGGATCGCTGGTGAGCTTCACGAAGGCACGCGCGGCGAGCAAGGCATCGAATGGCCGCCGTGAGAAGACGTCCAGATAACGCTGGAACGGCTCCGCCAGTGGGTGGCGGGTCTGCAGCAACATCTGGCTGATGGTGCGGAACTGGGAAACCGGCACACTGAGCACGTCGTGGTAGGGCTGAACCAGGTGCCCCACCCGCGCCATGTCGACGAGATCCGGTCGCCGAAGCGCGATGTCAGTAAAGAAGTTCGGTAGCGGCAACTGCCCCGTAGCGACGAGCTCACTCAAGATCGGCTCGATGTTGGTCGCTGCGTCCAAGAAGTGAATGAAGCGCCCTGTCGGACGCAACACGCGCCGGATCTCCCGCGCCGCGCGCACGGGCTCGGGGAAGGAATCGAAGACACACAAGCCCAGCACCGCGTCCACGCTCTCCGTCTCGAACGGCAGTTGGGTCACGCTCGCGGCCTGGGCGCGGGCCTCGGGATATTTTGCCAACAAGCCCCGAACCAACGACTCCGAAAGATCCGTGTGCGTCACTTGCGCGCGAAGCGCCGACGGAAGCAGCGAGCGCAACTGGCCCAGGCCGCAGCCCACCTCGAGCCAACGCTCTTGTCGCGGGGAGTCACCCGGCGCGCTCGGGGCCCCTTCCGGATCCGGTCGGGGCCCTTCCGCGTGCAGCACCGCGGCCACAATCTGCTGCAAGAGAGGCTCGAAGGGTCGTCGCTTCTGCTCCAACGACTCGAGCGCGAGCTTCTCCTGCTGCGCGCGGCGCGCGGCTTTCTGCTTGTTGAGTTTGGGGCGCTTGTGACTGCGGTCGGGTCCTTTGCGCCCCGAAGTGCCTCGAGCCGGCATGTGTCAGATGAAACCGCTCAGAGCACCCGGGAAGTCTCGTTCGCCAAAGCCGTCCGCATCGACGCCGAACATGTTGAGGAACGTGGTGTACAGCTTGTTGTGTGGTTCTCGGTTGAAGCGCACGAGGCGCCCGGTACTGAGCTGACCACCTGCTTTGCCCGCCAGGATGTAGGGCAAGTTGCGCCGGTTGTGGGCTTCGCCGTGCTCCAGCTCGTCGCACCAGAACATCAGAGAGTTGTCGAGCAGCGTGCTGTCGCCTTCAGGCACCTTCTTCATTTCCGACAAGAGGTAGGCGAACTGCTCGGAGAACCAAGTGTCTACCTTGGTCAAGTCGTTGCCGTAGGTCCCAACGTCGTGAGACATGCGATGGTGTTCGCCCGTCACTCCCGCGTGGGAGTGCAGCGTGGTGCTCTCCGCCGTCGACCACTGCAACGAAACGACTCGGCTGAGGTCGCAAGCGAACGCCAGCACCATCAAGTCCATTTGTGCTTTGCCGATTTCCGGTAAGCTGGCGAGGCACTTGGCGTTCATCGGCGTCGATGAGTGCCCGTTGACGACACAATCGACGAGCTCTGCCGTCACGGTCGGGGGGCTGGGTGACTCGCAGGCAGCTGCCGTCGCGGCACCGGCGTCGGCAACTCGACCCTCGATGTCCCGGATGTGGCTCGCGTGCCGCTCCAGTCGCTGCCGGTCGTCGTAGCCGACGGTCGCACTGACGGCCTGGAACTCCTGCAGCACCGAGTCCAACACCGAACGCCGCTGTTCGAGCAGACGTTCGACCTCCGCTTCTCCCGCGGAGGTGTCTCCGAACATCCGACTGAAAGCCTGCTGCGGTTCGTCGATGGGCGTGCGGGGGTCGTTGGGGCCGCCGTAGCTCATGTGGAGCACCATCGGCTCCAACACGCTGGTCGTCGACTCCACGCCAAGCTCCAGCGAACGGAGCCGAGTGTCGTTGCCGATGGCCTGGGCGATGGCCTGATCGATCGAGGGGCCACCGACGGTGCCATCGATCACGTGATCCGCACGCCCGGTGGCTCGGACCTGCATGCGACTCGCCGTCAACATGTGGGCCATGGCCAAATCGTGCGGGTTGCCATTCTGCATGTACGACGTCTCGGCGTCGATGCCGCGCAGGATCACGAGGTCGTCGCGATGCGGCTCCAGCGGCTGGAGCGCCTGGCTCAACTGGAAGTTCGCGCCCTCACCCGTTGGTTCCCACGTGTTCGTGCGCACGCCGTTTGCGGAGAAGAAAACCCCGAAACGCTGAGGTGCAAGATCCTGCGCCTTGCCCACGCGTGGACGCATTGCCTCCAAGAAGGGTAGAGCAACACTGACGCCAGCAACTCCACGCAGTAGCGTACGACGATTCAGACGACGATGATTCATGGGGTCTCCTCTCCCATAGCTTCCTCAGCGCTGGCACTCTCGTCTTCCAAAGCGCTGACGTCGGGGTCGAGTACTCGTTGATATCGGAAGGTCTCGGTCTCGGTCAGTGCGACCAGGAGCTCGGACATCTTGAAACCGCTGGCTGCAAACTTGTCACCCACCACCTCCAAGGCCCCATGGTCCTCTTCCCTCTCGGACCTTCCGAGTGAGAAGCGCAGCCAAGTCTTTGCAAAGCAGTCCATGACTTGCTCACTGTTGGCCAGTTTCTGCGATAGCTCGACGGCACCGTCGAAGGTACCGGCGACGTCTGTACCGACGATCTCGCCAGTGGCGTCGACCATGCCCCCGTTGTCCATGTCTCGCCACTGGCCCAGAGGGTCGTAGTGTTCGAAGCCGAGACCGATCGGATCCATCAGGGCGTGGCAAGCGGCACAGGTCGGATCCTCCTGGTGCTGCGCGAAACGCTCGCGCGTGGTCGTTCCGGGCTCGACCACCGGCGGGTTGACGACCAGCCCCACGGGCGGTGGAGGCACGATGTCACAGAGCACGGATTCGCGAATGAACTTACCGCGCGAAACCGGGTCCGTCTGGTTCTGATGCGCCAGAGTCGCCAGCACCGCGGCGTGGGTCAACAACCCGGCACGCTGCGTCGGGTCGAGGTCGACACGGGTCAGCGTACTGCCGGGGGGGCCCTCCACGCCGTAGATGGCGCCGAGCTCATCATTGACGAAGGTGTACGGCGCCGTGAGAAGGTCCGTCGCCGTGCCGCCATCTTCCAGGATCACGGCCTGAACGAACCGCTCCACCTGCTCCCTCAACAACGGACCCATCGTCAGGTCGAAGTCGGGAAACAAGCTCGTATCCTTCTGCAGCCGGTCGATGTAGCGGAGACGCAGCCACTCCGTGTAGAACAGTCCCACGCGCTCCCGCGCCCTCGGCAGCTCCAACAATCGGCGCGCCTGCGCGGCCACTGCTTCGGCCGTGTCCAAGCCGCCGGCGGCCGCTTCCGCGAAGAGCTCGTCGTCGGGCATCGACCCCAACAAGAAGTACGAGAGCCGCGTCGCGACCTCCCACGAATCCAACGGCACCGCGCTGTCCGGAGCTGCCCCCGCGGGAAGTGGCTCGACCAGGTATCCGAACTGCGGCGACAACAGGAAGTACTGCACGAGCAGCTGAACCGAGACATCCAGCTCGTAGTCACCTCGCACCCGGTTGAACAGGTCCGTCGCGCGCCCCTGCTCCTCTGGAGTCAGGGGACGCCGCCACGCGCGCTGACCGAAGTCGACGATGAACTGCTGGATGCAAGCCTCCTCGCCCATGGTCACCACGTCGCATCCCAAGAGCCCGGGCATGTTGACGGTCGCCGCTCGACTCAACTCCTCTGCCGCCTCGATGTACTGCTCCGTCAACGTGGGCGTGACGTTCTGCCCCGCCGCGTTGTTGGTGAAGCCGTGCATCGCCACGTCCGCAGCGAAGTCCGCCGACGGTTCACCCTCGACGCCCAACAGATCCTCGACCGTGTTGTCGTACTCGACGTGCGTCAACCGCCGCATGAAGCCGGCGCTCGGTTCGTCGGGCAGCGCCGTCAAGTCGACGATGCCTTCATCGCTGCCAGCCGGGGTCGTGCCCGTTGGGCTGGTTTCGCCACCTGGGGTTGCCCCGGGCGTCTGCTCAGTGGGAGTTCCAACACCGCCTGCACTCGCGCCAGGGACTGCGGCACCGCCGGCACCAGCACTCGCACCAGGACCAGCCCCGACGGGAGTTCCCGGAGCGGAACCAACGCCTGGTGTCACGCCACTGGGGCTCGCACCAGGATCGGCGAACGGCGACGGATTGGAACCTTCACCCGTTTCGCCTGAACACCCCACCTGAGCGAGCTGCCCCAGTAGGATGACCAGCGGCCAGGCCAAGGGCCCATTCAGCATCCTTCTAGTCGTCATAGTTCTCCCACGCGTTCGAAGAGCATCGGTCTCGAGTCGTCATCGCAGACGACTGGGCAATTATGCATACCCGTTGCGTGAACACCCGCACGAACAGCCACCAAAACAGCCCATTGTAGCTCGGCCACAAGATTGCCAATGCCGCCCTTGCACTCATTTGCGCGCCGCCACCGGTAGCGATTCCGACGTACACAAAACGTTAAGCCCGAACGGTCCTCTCTGACGAACTCGTCTACCTCTGCGCAGGAACGCACTACTGAGTCTATATTTGCGGCAGGGCGAAAGCCGCGAAATGGGTATGCAAACCTCCGACGCTGACCGGGTAGCGTTTCCAATTTACCCGCGCCCCGACGCGCAGCACCCAAGATGGGTGACGCACCCGACAATCCCACCTACCCGACGGCCGCCCCATGATGCATTCGGCGAATTGCCAACTCGCGATCACGAGTCTGCGAGACGTATTCCGGGATTTTCCGCGATGAGAATTGGGTGTTTGTTTTCGTATTTCACTCAGCGGCTGATTTTGATTTTTTCTGCAGTGCGTGTGGGCGTTGCGCTGCGCCGGCAAAGTGCGCCGAAGGCGTCCCGAGCCGGAGGGAACGCTCAACTCCTCCACGAAGCGTTGGCTAGCGACTACTCGAGCCGCCGCTGCGGAGGTCGGCGAAGCTCTGCGTTGCCCACCACGGCTGGACCGACGCGCTGAGTGCCCCAGCGGCGTCGCGCAGCAGACTGGCAGCGCCACGCGGTGATCGTATGACTGGGGCATGCGTTGGTTGCGTTGGGAGCCGGGACGCCTCGGCACGAGGTACGACAAGCTGCTGCTGGCGACCTCGCGGTGGCCGCCCTTCGACCTCTACCTGCTCCGTTTCGCACCGGGCGCCCAAGCGCCCCCACACCTCGACGAGGTGCCCGGTCGTCGGCACTTTCGACTGAACGTGGTGTTGAGACGTGCTCGCACGGGAGGCGAGTTCGTCTGTAGCCAGTCGCTGTTTCGAACCTCGCGAGTCGTGCTCTTTCGGCCAGATGAGCAGAAACACTCCGTCTCCGAAGTGACCGCGGGTACGCGCTACGTGCTGAGCCTCGGCTGGCTGCGCAAGGCGAAGGTGCCCACCGCCGGAGGCGAGCTGGACAGCCCTTGATGCGCCCTCGCTCCTGGTCGGTACGGTCCGAGACGTAGAGGTTGCCATCGGACCGCCGCGGTGCCAGCGTGGCTGTCCCGGCGCGCTCTCGCTGCCGAGAAGCCGCACTCGCTCGTGGCGCTCGACCACTGCCCATGAACCCAAGGCCCCTGATCTACCATCGTCTGCTATTGCCGCTCGTCGCTTCGTGGGTGACAGCCTGCGCTGGGGACGAGTTCGGGGCCAGCGTCGCATCGGGGGACGCCATCGAGGCGCCCGAGAGAGCGTCGACGGGACCGGCGTTGCTGGCCCCCACCCTGCCGACCAACGCCGGCGCTGGACCAGCGCAAGCATCGAACCAGGTGCCGGGCACGGCGCCATCGGGCGGCGGCGGTACGAGCGGCAACGAGACGACGCCCACGGCGAGCGCAGGAGAAGCTGGCACGACGGGCAGCGAGGCGAACGCGCCGGCGGACGGCAGCGGCGGCTCGACGCTCGACACCGACACGACTGGCGGCGTTGGGGGCGCAGGTGGTGAGTCCCCGACGCAAGAGGCTCCCCCGCCCCCTGAAGAGCCCCCCATCGAACCGTGTGCACCCACTGACGCCACGGAGACGCTACTCGAATTCTGCCCGGAGGGCCCCTTCGAGGCTCTGCCTCTGATCGAGGGCGAGGAGGAAGAGATCCTCTGCACCGACGAAGTCAATTGGTCTGAAGGGCCGATCTGGTCGGCGGCGGACAGCACGCTCTACTTCTCGAACTTCGACGAACGCGACGATGCTGGCTTCTACGACGGCAGCATCATGACCTGGCGTGAGGGCGAGGGCTGCGTCGAGTTCCTGCCCAACGTGGGCACCAACGGGCTCGCCTTCGGAGTGGATGGCAGGTTGATCGCGGGCCGTCAGACCAACCGCACCCTCAGTCGCGTCGATCTCGCCACCGGTGAGGTGTGCTCGCTGGTCGACACCTTCGAGGGCAAGCGCCTGAGTTCGCCCAACGACGTTGCCGTCCGCGCCGATGGCAACATCTACTTCACCGACCCGGCGTGGAACCTCGGCGAACGCACCGAAGAACTCCCCCAGAGCCTCTATCGAATCGACCCCGACGGGAACCTCTCGCTGATCGACGTATTCGACGAACTCCGACCCAACGGCGTCAACCTGTCGCCTGACGGGCGGCTACTCTACGTGGCCATCATCGAAACCATCCTGGTCTACGACGTGGACGAGGACGGCCTCGTCGACAACCCCCGCGATTTCGTCATCGGCCCCACCGTGGACGGCATGGCACTCGATTGCGCAGGCAATGTCTACGCCTCCACCGGGTACGTCTATTCGCCGCAGGGGGAGCAGATCGGCGAGTTTTGGGGGGGCACCAATCTCGCTTTCGGTGGACCCGATGGCAAGACTTTGTTCATCTCGGGCCACGGCCGGCTGACTTCGCGACGAGTGAACGTGCCGGGCATGCCGTACTAGTCCAAGTCCTGCCCCCGCGAGGAACATGAACTTCACGCAAGACGAACTCACCATCCTGCGGCAGAATCAGCTGGCCATCTATCGCGGCAAGTTGATCCTCGAAGCCCAGCCGCCCGCCGACCCCGAAGCGCTGGACACGATCATGGCCTATGTCGAGGGCAGCCTTCCCGACGACCTGCGAGACTTGTGGGCAACGGCATTCGGCGGCGCTCTGGACTACGACTTGGAGGTTGCGTTCGGTGACCGCGAATATACCGCCAGCTTCACCGAGCTGTTCTACCCGGACAGCCCGCATTACCACGACCTGGTCGGCTGGATTGAACACGAGCTCGAACTTGCAAGTGAAGCCGAAGGCCGTGAAGTCGAACGGCTGCCGGTGCTTCCCTTCGGAGGCTTCGAGTACCTCGAGCGCCTGTACTGCGTGACCGCCCCCGAGGACTTCGGAAGCGTGCATCTTTGGGCCCAAGGGCTTCCGGCTGCGTGGAAGATGCGTTTGACCGAAGACGCCGTGTGCAAGGTCAGCGCGTCGCTTGCCGGCCTCTTCGACTTGCTGTCGCTGGACGCCGATCCCTGGGACGCCGCGGCCGACGAGTACGCCCACGGTCAGGACATGAAGGGCGCCATCGAGGAACTCCGTGCCGAGCACCCGTCGTTGGCAGACAAGCTGCAGCAGCTCGTGCGCGCGGCGGTGTTCGATTGGAACGCGGTCATCGAGAGCAACGACCTGGCGCCGCCACACTCACCCCAAGTCAAGAGAGCACTGCTGCTGGCGGTACAGCATGCCGTCGCGACCGACGAGCCGGAACAGTTGACTCGCTTGCTGGACAAGTCCTGCCCGCTCCAGTTCCGAGTGCAAGACAGGTCGACGATCCTGCCCTTTGCGTTATCGCAGGGCGCGCACCGGGTCGCCGCTGCAGCGTTGGCTTCAGGCGTGCCACTCGCCGACGACCCCGTCATCTACGCCTCCAGCGTGCCTAGAGACGTCGTCGATGCGCTCATCAGCCGCGGCGTACCGTTCGACGTGGAAGCCCCCATTTCCATCGCAAGCTCGGGTGAGATCGACTCAGCGCTGCGCATCGCTCTGCAGGGCAAGCGGCGTGATCCCGAAGAGTGGCGCTCACTGGTGCAAGACGTCGAAGACGCAGCCGAGCAAGCGCGCAACGACGCTGAGGACGTACGCACGGGAAAGCTCGGCTCCAGTCTCTCGGCGGACGACTACGTCGTCCAGGCAAAGCGGCTGTCCGAGTTTGCCAAGCGCCTTCGCTGAAGCAACGGGCTGCCGTCGCACCACGGCGCTGCATTGAGTTACTTGACGGACAGGCGCACGATGCGCACTGCCCCGCCCAGCACGAACACGGCAATCGCCGTTCCGATCACCAAGTCGGGGATGCCGGAGCCGGTTCTGAACACCAGTGCCCCCGCCAACAGCACACCGAGATTCGCCACCGCATCGGTCGCCGTGAAGATCCAGCTCGCCTTCATGTGAGCCCCACTGTCGCGATGACCGTGCAACAGCTTCGCGCACACCAAGTTGGCGACCAATGCCACGCTGGCGGTGACCATCATCGTCACGGACAGTGGTTCGCTCCCAATCAGCGCTCGGCGTGCGACTTCCACCAGCACGCCGGCTCCCATGACCAGCTGCAGCACACCTGCCAACAGGGCTGCGCGATGTTGGGCCAACACCGAACGCCCGACGACGTACAGGCCCACGACGTAGACCAGCGCGTCAGCCAGCATGTCCAGTGAATCCGCGAGCAACCCCGTCGACTCCGCCAACCAGCCCGCGACCAACTCCACCACGAACATGGTCGCGTTGATCACCAGCACCGCGCGCAGCACTCGCTTCTCCGACGCGACGTCCACTCGCTCGCCAATCTCCACCGACGCGGCTTCCGACACACTCAGCAGCTCCGCACCCAAGCCGAGGCCCTCGAGGCGCCGTCGCACGGTTTCGACGTCCCCCTCGTGAACCACTTTCACCTGACGCGAGTGAAGGTCGATGTCCACGGACGCCACTGCAGGCTCCTCCCCCAGTGTCATGCGCACGAGTCCCGCCTCCGTCGGGCAGTCCATACCCGGCACCGAAAACACGCAGATGCTTCCTCTTGCCGCCGCCACTTCTCGACTAACCTCGGTCACGACCGTCGCACCCGCGTTGGGTGCGGCTGGTCTCTACCACACCGACGCGCGACGTGCGGCCCGTCGAGCCTGTAGCGTCGCTGACCAAGCAAGCCCACCCGAGGACGCCGAGGCTGACGTCGAATTCGACGTCAGAAGGGGCAATCCGTCGGCTGCGAAGTGAACTTGGGGTTGTCCGCCACTTCCAGCCAATCGACGAACCAGATGCAGCCGTCGCGAGCAGAGCCTTCGGGGATCTTCATGCACTCTTGGCGGACGCACTCTTTCTTCTCCGCGTGACTGCCGGAGCATTCGGAGAGGAAGCCACCGTATTGAGCCCCGAGGTCGTTCGTGCCCCACTGCTGACTGCAAGCGTTGAATTGCCCCACACCCCCGCCGGGGATCATCAAGTCGAACTGATTGCCCGCCACGTCGCCGCCGGTGTTGGTCACCTTGACGATCATCTGCTTGCCGGCGATGAGCTTCGAGCCGGGGTCGTTCGCGTTGTGCTCACCCTGACCCGTGAACTGGATGCGGTAGCACTGGCCACAGTTGGGGTTGCTCTTCGCGATGTGTCCGTACGACAGACAGTCGGACACGGCGCGTGGTGCCTCGTCGTAGCAGGCGAACGAACCGCCCCCAGAGCAGGAGCTGTTCTGATCGCCGGTGCTGGAGACACCATCCTGACTGCATCGGTGACCATCGAACTGGGCGCAATGGGGCTGGCAACAATCCCAATACCGGGTCGCGAACCCTTCGCCGCCGCTGACGTTCGGCAACCCTTCGCCGGAGCAATCAGGCCCCATCGGCTCCGGCGGCAATCCACCCTCTGGAATGCAGCGGCCACAGCTGATGTCGCAATACTCCGCAAACCACGCGGCGCCACACTCCTCCGTCTCCGAGGCCCATTCGGCACACGTGGCCCCTGGCCACTCCGGATCCTCGGGAGGCAACACGTCCTCGCACGGTTCGGGCTCCGGCTCTGCCGCAGGCATGCTCATGCCGCCGCCTTCCGGCACGCAGCGTCCACAGCTGACGTCGCAGTACTCGGCGAACCACGCCGCGCTGCATTCTTCGGTTTCCGCGGCCCAGCCTTCGCAAGTTGCGTCGGGCCATTCCGGATCCGGTGGCGGCTCGACGTCCACGCAGGGTTCAGGCTCTGGCTCTGCCGGTGTGCTCATGCCCCCTTCCGGCACGCAGCGTCCGCAGCTGAGGTTGCAGTAGTCGGCGAACCACGCCGCGTCACACTCCTCCGTCTCGGTCGCCCAGCTCTCACAGGTCGCGTCGGGCCATTCGGGATCTGGCGGTGGCAGCACGTCGACACAGGGTTCCGCAGCCGGAGTTGCCCCCTCAGCGGCTGGCTCAGCGCCAGGGCTGACCGCGCCGCTGGTTCCAACACCGCTGGTGGGGCTCGCGCCACTCGTGCTCGCGCCCGCAGGAGTGCCGCCCGTGGCCCCCGGAGCAGTCACGCCAGAGCTGCCTGCAACCGCACCAGGGCTCGCCCCGCTTGGACTGGCCGCGCCAGCCGCGCCAGCGCCGACCGTGGCAATGCTACCCATCGGCGCCGCCCCGCCTGGGTTCGTCGAGCTGCTACCCGCCGTGGCCCCGCCGGTCGTGACGCCGGGCCCGTCGCTGTTGTTGCCGCAGCTCCCAGCGGAGACGACGGTCGCCGCCAAGGCAACGAGGACCGATGCGGAAGCTACACTTCGACGTGCGGGACGGGACTTGGAAAGGAAAGAGGTGTTTTTCATGTTTCCGTCGGGGGTTGGGTAGCCACGGGAGAGCTCCAATCCAGCGTTCGACTGAGGGCTCTCGACATGGCCACGCACTGGCTAGCGAACCCACGGTAACCAAGCACCGCGGCTGACGCCCCCAAGAATCATGGGCGATCCGAATAGGTCGGTCCAAACGTCCGGCTTCGCTACATTCTTTCCACGTACTTTGCATCTTTGCGCCGCGGCGGGCGCCCGCGCAGGGGAAGTGTCGCGCTCCGAACAGGGCCGCGATGCTCGTGGATCGCGGTCCACTACCCGACGATTTTCGGCATGATTGCGCGCTCCAGCGGTCCGTTGCGAAAACGCCCGAGGGCGCCGCGGCGCGAGCATGCTCATTGCGGAGTGATGATGAACGCACAGCCATCCTCGCAGCCTCCCGCCGCACACAACCAGACGTCCTGCTGGGTGAATACGCAGGGCGCAACGCACTCCTGCTGCGCTCCGTCGCAGGGCTCCGCGCAACTTGGCTCGGCTCCGCCGCCATCGCCGCTTTCCCACGTATCTGCGCGGCACACGGTTCCCGCAGGACAATCGATTTGGTTGAACTGATTGCTGTTGTTCGCCACACACACGAAGTCCTCACAAGCTCGCGTGACGCGGGCCACCACACCCGACACACACCCCGCGTCGATGATGCCCTCACCGTCGCAGTCGTAATACGTACACCGCGTCGTGCAGGGCTCACCTTCGCCGGGGGGGTCGGCGGGACAACCGGGCACTTCAGCAGGCGGATCCGGAGCGGGCTCGCTCGGAGGCACCTCGGGAATCGCTTCAGGTGGCAGGGTCTCTGTAGGCATCGGGTTGGTCGCAGTCTCGACGCCTGTATCGGTTTGCTCGTCCGTTGGTGGCGCAGCGTCGGGGGGCAACTCTGCGGACGTCGCACTGGACGGTGGCCCGTTCGCAACGCCGTCGCCACCATCCGGCTCGTCGTCGTTGGACGGAGCCGCCACCGTCTCGGAACCGCCAGCACTCGGCAGCTCGCTCGTCGATACGCCGGCGGGCGGGTCTGCGTCAGCCGTTGCGTCGGCGTCGCTACCGTTCGCCTCGAGGGCGCCTTCCTCGCCTGCTTCGACGTCGTTCGCCGCGGACGACTCCTGGGCGGGTGTGTCCGCGCTCGAGTCGCCCGAAAGCTCCGCCTTCGTCGCGTCGCCGCCGCAGCTCACCGCTCCGATGAGCACAATCCAACCCAACCCTCGATGCGAAAGTACCATGTCGCAAACGATGCCAGGCGCGCGGTGCCGGCTCCAGCGATCCCCTCTGGCTGAGACCAGATTCCGTATTCTGGCGGTATACGCACGACGCCCTGAGGAGCGAGCGCGTATACCGCCCCTCTAGTACGGGAACTGCCCCACCCAGTTGCCGGCGGGACCGTAGTTGCAGACCCAGATTTCAGTATTGAACTGGCCTTGACTGCACCTGGACATGCCGCATCCGACTTCCGTCGTCTCGCGCCAGACTAGCTGCGTGTAGTGACCGCAGCCACTCGCGTTCAAAGCCGCCGTGCACTGCATGTCGCAGCTGTCGGTCCGCATGAACTGGCCGTACTCCCAACAGTTGATCTCCTCCGCCCAGCCCCGGACGGCATCTTCGGGAGTCATGTCCGGCCAATTCGGGGCTGCGCCGAAGGTAGCGATGTTCTCGCCGTAATCCGACGTGTCGCGATGACGGGGGCTGCAATCCTCAGCCAAGTAGTCCGCCCACTCTTGAGCGTATTCGGCGAGCTCTGGAGACCAGGACAGCTCGGGCAGCGGTTCATCCGTGTCGACTTCGGCGCGCACCAGATTGTGGGCGTCGGTCATGCCGGCCATGACGTCCTCTTCAGGAAAATCACCAGACGACATGAGCTCTCCACCAGCCGTGTCATCAGGCTCGGCTGGATCAGGTGTGGTGGCCATCTCGTCGACGGGCTCGTCGGCGCCGGCCATCGCTTCGTCACTCGGGGCGTCTCCCGTTTGTGATGGGTCCTCCGCCGGGGGATCAGCCGCCGCCTCGTCGCTCCCACTCAGTTCTGGCTCGGCCCCGCTGCCATCGTCGACGGCTTCAGCCTCCATCGGCATCGTGGCGTCGGCGCCGTCACCCACCAGCTCTGGTTCCGACCCGTCATCCATCACCGCGACACCCAGGCCAGCGCCATCACCAGGTACGTCGGGCAAGGCGTTGGCAGTCTGGTCTTCGCCGCCAATGTCCGGCTGCGTCGCCGCAGCGGGGGTGCCGGACATCGACTGGCCCAGCCCGTCAACGCTGCCAACGGGCGCTGCTGCGGTTTGGGCTCCCCCGGGATTGCTCGGCGGGGAGCCCGAGGCCGCCCATTCGCCAGACCCGTCATCGGAAGCACAACCGAACGACACCGCACCCGACACGATCAAAGTCATGCCGCGCACCACGAACTTCGACACTGCCATCACTCGGCGCAGCCTAGCACGCGACCCCTGAACTCACGCCTGAGCACCGCCCAACGCGGCCTACGACCCTCGACCGGAAGGGCACCAGCATGCGGCAACGGCGTAACTCTACGTTGGTGGCTGATGCCAACACCGCGGCGCTGTCTGTCATCAGGCTTTGGAGAGTCGGTGAGATTGCTCCACCAGGGTCCCGAGTCCGCCGCGTGTACAGTCACAAGCACTAATGCGGCTGAGTCTGTAAGGCACGCCATGATAAGCGTCGGTCTGCGAAAAAAGGCAGATCCCGAACCGCACTTGCTCCGCATTGCCCGCTAGTGACGGGCGAGTTGCTGAGATCCGATCACGACGAAAGGCGAACGATGGCACTGAATCCAATGACGCAAACCTGGGCGCTCCGATTGACCTCTGCCGCCGTGATGGTCCTCGGCTGCTCCGCGCCAGCGGATGACGGTGAGGATCTGGCCAGCGGGAGCGGTGCGGCAGGGGTCAGCGACAACAGCGGCGGGACCTCCGCCAGCGCTGCACCGGTGCCGCCACCGCCTGCCGACAGCGGCGGCACCCCACAAGCTGTGCCCGCGCCGGCAGCTGGAGGCATCATGAGTCCAGACACTTCGACGGACGCGGTGTTCGTCGACGAAGGCGAAGTGTCGACGTCCGAGCCCGTCAACGACGAGACCGCTTGCGCCGGCACGGAAGTCGCGCCCGAAGAAATCGAAATCGAAATCGAGCACGAGATCGAGATCGAACACGAAGAGTTGAAGCCGCTCGCGCTCTACATCGTGCTCGACAATTCCCAAAGCATGGGGCCCGCGGGAGGCGGCGGTGGTCGAATGGCCAACGCCGACGTCCCCGAAGACAGCAAATGGAGCCAGGCTATCGAAGCTCTGACCAGCTTCATCACCGATGACGCATCGGCGGGCATCGGCGTGGCGATTCAGTACTTTCACCCACAGGGCGTAGGAGATGAGCCCGATGAGTGCGACGGTTCGGGGCATGGCACTCCAGCCGTCCCCATGGGCGTGCTGCCCGACAACGCCGATGCTCTCATGGCTTCGCTCGACGCAGCGGCGCCTACTGGGTATACACCCACCGTGGGCGCCCTCACCGGCGGGGTGCAGTACTGCGACGAATATCAGCAGGCAAACCCGGATACGACCTGCGTCGTCGTGTTGGTCACCGATGGGCAGCCTCGGGGCTGCGGCCTGTGTGAAGGAGGCGGTGGAGGTGGTGGTGGTGGCGATTGCTTCGACGAAAATAGTGCAACCGTCCTGACCCCGATCGCCTCGACGGGCTTGGCTGCGAACGTGAAGACGTTCACCGTAGGAATGGACGGCATCACGGAACAAGGATTCGAGCTGCTCGATGCCATCGCCGCCGCCGGCGGGACAGACTGCACCCCCGACGAAGACGGCAGCGAGGCCTGCGACGTCTCCCTGACGGGTGCCCAAGGATTTGCTGACGCCCTGGCCGCCATTCGAGACAGCGTGATCACGATCGAGACGATCGTGGAAACGGAGATCGTCACGGAAACGCAGACGCTGGAGTGTCAGTGGGGCATCCCGGAGCCACCCGACGGCGACAAGTTCTACCCCGATCTCGTCAACGTGACCCTGTCCAAAGAAGGCGGCGAGCCTGCGGACATCGGCGGTGTCGTCAGCGAAGCTGGCTGCGCCGATACCGGCGGGTACGGCTGGTACTACGACGACCCGGAGAACCCCGGGCTGATCCACGCCTGCCCGGCAACCTGTACCGAGATCGAAACCGCGATGGACCCCATCGTGCAGGTTCTACTGGGCTGCAAGACGGTTCCACCGCCGGCGCGCTAGTCAGCTGCCGCGTGGAGCAGCGGCGGCCCAGTGAGTGCCCCGCCTTGCGCCAGTCGAGCCATCCGGTCGTCTCGTGAAAGGAGAGTCGCTCCTGGGCGGACAAGGCGCCCAGGGCCGCTAGTATTGGATCGACATGGCCGCCGTCGAAGCTCGTTCCGAAATCACCTGCCCCTTCTGTGGCCGCTCAGCCACCGAGGAGATGCCCACGGACTACTGCTTGGTCCGATACGAGTGCCGAGGATGTGCTCGAGTTCTGCGGCCGCTGTCGGGCGACTGCTGCGTCTTCTGTTCCTACGCCACGGTGCCGTGCCCGCCGGTGCAGGTTGGCGGCAAGTCTTGCTGCGACGATTGACCGAGATGGGCGCCAAGCGCCTGCGTCGAAAGGCCACCCAGACGCCCGACTCGCTCGCTCGAACTCGTCCTTCTGCTTGATTTCCCACTGGGACTCGGCCACCTTCCGGGATCTATGGGACGCCTATGGGTGATCGCGGCCTCGTGCCTCACCGCGGGCGCAGCCACCTGTCCGGCCAGAGCGCAAGCGCCGTCGGGCCCAGTGCAGCCGGCAGACTCGGCCAACACCGCCACGAACTCGGAGCCCCTGCCAGGCCCGCCGGGACGAGAGACGCCGCAGGCGACCGAACCGAGTCCCCCCTCCACGGACCCGACGCCGACGAACGCCGCAGCGCCTGAGTCCACCCCGCCAAGCTCGACCCCCGCGGGCTCCGCTGAAGAAGGGGCAACCACCGTCGCGCAATCACCTCCTCGAGAGAGCGCCCCAGTCGAGGCCACGCCAGACGAGTGGACACCCAGTGCGTCGGCGCTCGACGACTCGTCCTCGACGCACATCGTGACCTTGCGCGACGGCCAAGTGCTTCACGGACGTCTGCTGCGGCAAACCCCCAAGCGCATCGTGCTGCAGCTGCAGGATGGCACCCCACTCGAGCTGCCGCAGAACGTCGTGCAGTCCGTGGAAGAGCAGCGCTTCGAGGAGGGGGAGCACTGGCCGCGGGACCCGAACATCAGCCGCTACTTGTATTCACCTTCGGCGTTTTCCCTCGGCTCGGGCAACGCCTACGTAGCGCAGCGGGCGATCGTCATCACGAGCGCCGGTCTCGGCGTGACCGATTTCTTCGATCTCGAGGTGGGCACGGTGCTGCCTTTGCTGTTCGCGGACACGCCAGTTGTGGTCGGTGGCGCCAAGCTGGGCGTGCCCGTGAGCGACGACCTGAGCTTGGGCGCGGGCGTTCAAGCGTTCCTCGTCGCGGACGTCGTGGCTGGCTTCGCTTTCGCAAACGCCACCCTCGGCAGCCACGACAGCCACGTGACGCTCACCGGCGGCGGGGCGATCGAGTTCACAGCCGGCGACTTGGGGGCCGGCATCGCCGCGCTCTCCGCCTCCCACCGTCTCGGCGCCAGTACCGCCCTCATCACCGAGAACTGGTTCTTCTACTTCCCGAGCGGGGACGGTCCTTGGAATGGCCCATTGTTCGTTCTTCCGTCCGGCGGCGTGCGACTCTTCGGCACCCAATACGCGGTCGATCTGGCCCTCGTACCGGTCATCACCCTCGACAGTGACGTTCCCGTCGTGCCGTTGCCGTGGCTATCCTTCGCCTGGAACTGGACCGTCGACCCGTAGCGCCCCCCTCATCGCCGAGTTCGACATCGACGCCAACGCGCAGGTTCGGCTCGCGTTGCCCGCTTTTTACAGGACGGAGTTCCCGCGAACATGGCCCCCGGGTCGTTTGTGGACGGGCAATGACCATTCGCCCCCGACGCGCATTGAGGTACACTCGTCGTTCACTTGGAACCGGGCCAGCACATTCACGAGTTGCTGCACGTCGCAGCAGCTAGCTTGTTCGTCGTTGCAGGAGCATCGGCGCTGCTCGAATATCGCAACCTGCGAGAACGAGTCGTCTTGGCCTACGGCGCCATGTGCGGGTGCGCCGCGGCCTATGCCTGTCACGTGGTGATATCCCACAATCTACCGAAACAAGGTACGTTCTGGATCCCGTGGACGTCCTTGGGACTGGTCGTGACCTTCGGAGCGACCTTTTTCTATCTGCTCGCGATGGGCCAGTTCGTGGGCGCACGCGGGCGGCTGTTTCGGGCACCCCTGATTGTCCAGCTGGGCGTCACCGTGGGTGCGGTCGCCAATCTGGTGATGTACGCCTTCACCAACCGTTCGTTTCTGTTCGTGCCGGTGCCTCGCACCACGGTGGGGGCGAACCAGTATGCGCTGGGAGAAGGCGCCTACTCCTTGCTGCCACCCGCCGAAGCAATGGCAGCGCTCTTCATGCTGAGCTTCGTGTTCGGCGTGGGTTACCTGTTGGTGCACCTCT
This sequence comes from Polyangiaceae bacterium, assembly GCA_050290545.1. Lineage (GTDB taxonomy): Bacteria > Myxococcota_A > Polyangia > Polyangiales > Polyangiaceae > SZUA-265. Next base: position 26,747 of record JBNKHV010000026.1, read on the forward strand.
GGCGCACCAAGTCCCGCGAGAGACTCGTCTATCTGGGTCTGTGCGCGACGACGCTGATCGTGATGAACGACTCGCTGGTCGCCATGGGCGCGTACGGCGGTGTCTACCTCATCGCTTTCACCAAAGCGTTCGAGACGGTGCGCATTCATCGATACATTCACGTTCGCTCACGCGAGCGTATCGAGCGTCGCCTGCGGCAAGCCGAGAAGATGGAGGCGATCGGGCGGATGGCTGGCGGCATTGCCCACGACTTCAAGAACATCCTGACGGCAGTCGGCGGCAGTGTGGAGTTAGCCAAGGAGGTTGTCGACGCGGACCACCCTGCCGCTGAGGACCTGCAGGCTGCAGAGCAGGCCGTCGACCACGGTCAACGACTCGTCGGGCAGCTCTTGGATGTGGCACGCTCCAAGGAGACACAGACGGAATACGTGGATCTGAACGCCTTCTTGTCCGAGACCGCCAAGTTTCTGTCGAGTGTTGCCCTCGGCGGCACCAAGCTCGAACTTCGGGTGGATCCCGAGCTCGGTGGGGTCATGATGTCTCGCGGTGAACTGACCCGAGTCTTGATGAATCTGGTCATCAACGCACGAGAGGCGATGCCCCAAGGCGGCACCATTCAGATCCACGCGAGCGCGGCCCCGCGCACACGTCGCCTGTCCCCGGTTGGGGGCCCCTCCGAGGTGCAGATCAGCGTCGTCGACCAAGGCCACGGCATTCCACAGGACGTTTTGGAGCACATCTTCGAGCCCTTCTTCACCACCAAAGCCGAACACGGAGGCAGCGGACTCGGGCTGGCGACGATCTACTCGATCGTGCACAACGCTGGAGGGCAGGTGGAGGTCGAGTCCCGCGTTGGGCGGGGGACGAGCTTTCACATCCGGCTGCCTCGCTCCGCGAGCTGATGCCCAACGAAAACAGCCACGAGCAAGCGCCCGTGGCTGTTCTTGTCATTTCCCGCGGGAACGTGCTCAGAACTGCTTGAAGAAGTCCCAAGACTCCGTCGCAATCCAGTTCTCGCCACCCTCGTTGTCGATGTTGGTGTGTCCGCCACCAAAGGTACAGGCCTTGACGGGATACCCTTCTGGACAGCCCTCGAAATCGTAGCAGGTGTGGCCGCCGTTTTGCCAGGCCGGCACGTCATCGGGGATCGTGCAACCGTTGTCTTCGGCGTGCTCGAGCGCGATGTACTTCGCGCCCCGCTTCTGGTCGTCACTGTTCACCCACGGGCAGGTACCGTCGCTCATGCCCGTCGTCTGCATCCACGCGATGGGTAAGTCCGTCGCAGGCGGCACGTAGATGTTGTAGTTGGCCGGTGCGATACCCACGGCTGCGCGGATGTCCATCTGGTGGTTCACGGACAACGAGTAGGTCATCATGCCGCCGAAGCTGAACCCCGTGGCGAACACGCGGGTCGTGTCGATGCAGAGATTCTCTTTGACGTAGGCAAGAATGGTGTCGAACAGCTCGTGGTCCGTCGGATTTCGCGTATCCCAAGTACCAGTCGGGTCGCCCGGCAGCGCCTGAGGAGCCAGGAAGATGGCCTGTTCGCCATCGCGTTCGACCAAGGGCTTGAGAAAGTAGTAATCCTGACCGACGACGTCTTCAGCGCGAGCGCTGATCCAATGCGACGTGTAGAAGAAGCGGTAGGGCTCGTTCATGTCGTAGTTGTCGGGGATGTCGATGATGTACGAGCGCTCTTGACCGCCGCTCATGATCGTCTTCTTGCCATCCGTCACGGTCGTGGCAGTGCCGCAACCTGCACTGGGGACGGGTGCGTTGCCCGGCAGTAGCGGTCCGTTCGCATCCGGCGTCCCAGCGGCACCGCCGTTGCCCTCTTCGCCCGGCATGCCTCCAACGCCGACGGGGTCTTCCACCGGCGCGCCATTTCCACCACCGATGCCTTCCATATCGGTCATGCCGTCGCCGCCAACAGCACCCTCCACACCGGGCATCGTGTCCGCCCCACCGGTGCCCTGTGCATCGGGAGCGGGGTTGCCGCTCGGCGCGCTGCTATCCGCGCCAGCTGACGTGCCGACTCCGCCATTGTCGGCGGGAGCGGGTGCGCCCCCTGGCGGCGTGCCTGCCGGAGTCGCCGGCGCCGGCTCCGCACTGGAGCTACCCCCGTTCGCAGCCGGCAGCGGCATGGCGACAGGCGCCATCGTGCCAGTGGAGCCACTCGTACCTGGACTGGCGGTGCCAACGCTGCTGCTGGTATTGGCACCAGGAGTTAACGCCCCGACTCCGGGCGCCGTCTGCTCATCCTCGCTCGAACAGGCTCCTGCCACGAATCCGAGCGCACCGAGAACAACAATCAAACGACCTGATAACATCGACAGACTCCTTGTGTTAGCCAAGGGTAGAAACGGGTAGCCGTCACCCCATGTGCCGGCGCGTTGCCAAAGTTCGCACGACGCAATGCCTGGCCAAGCTGGACGGACTCCGAGAGCCTATGCCTCCAACACCTGGGAAACAAGCTGACGTTTCCGTGCCCACGGGGCTCGACCCTGCATCGAGTCCGGCAACCACAACATACGTGGAAACCTTCACCCCCCAAATTCCGCCGACCATCGTGGCGACAGAGTGTTCCGGCCGTTTCTCAGCGATACCAATTGGCGCTACCTAGCGCGGACCTAGCGAGGAGCTCGCTCTTGCCGCGGGCGCCATCATATTCGGCTGCTGATCAAAATACCAACTGCGCGCGCGTTTCCTCTTCGCGGCTGCTTCGGAATGATAACCCGATGAACGCCCTGTGCTCGCGCCTCAGCTCAGGCCGAGCGCGCGTCCTCGCGGGGGCTGGGGATACCATGAACTCCTGGCCACCATGCGGCGCTCGCACGCTCATCGTGCAGCGCGTCTCTTTTCGTTCAACAGGTCCTTGGCCAGGTCCTCGTGCATCACGCGACGCAACGCCAGAAGGATCGGTTCGAACAGCACCGTGCCCAGTACGACGGTGCGCAAGAGGGTTGCGGTATCCCGCGAAAACACGTCCTGGTTGGCCTCCGTTTCCAACTTGGCCAGCGCTCGAGCTGACTGCGCGTACGGAAGCAAGCGTTCGACGGGCAGCTCGCCCCGCATTTCTCGCAACTGTACCAGTGCGGCCGCCAGATCCTGTAGCGCACCCGAATTGCCACGCACCGTGACCCCCAAGGTCTCGAGCATCGCCACCAACTCGGTGCGCGCTTGCTCCAACTGACGCGAGCGCTTCGGTGCACTCTGGGCCATCGCGTCCATCGCTTTGGCGACGACCGAGAAAGGTCGCCCGCCTTGCTGCATCGCCTGAAAAACCGCCGCGATCGTGGCAACGGGCACCTTGCCCACGTCTCGCAATGCGCGGATCAGTCGCAAGCGCTCGAGATGGGTCGCGTCGTAGTGGGCGCGGTGCCCGGCGCTCGGGTCGCCGGCAGGCAGAAGTCCCTCTCGCAGGTAGTACTTGATGCTGGCGACGGACACGCCCGCAGCCTCCGACAGCTGCCGCACCGTCATTCGTCCTTCGTCACGGTCCTTCACTCAGATGCTCACCTTCGCCTCGGGTTCGATTTTCTGCCTGCATACCGGGCCGCTCAACATACCACTCCTGCTGGCCCACCAAGAAAGCTCTTGCTCTCACAACAGATAGTACTACTATCGGATAGCATGACTATCCAATCTATCCGAACCTGCTGGAGGGGGACCCGTGAGTGAGCTCTGGACGGCGCTCGCGCTCGGCACAACCTCGGGCCTGTTGGGCATCGCTTCTCGGCGCTTTCCCGTCCTGGGCTGGGTGACGCTCACGCCCATCGGGCTCGTGTTGCTTTCTGGCACGGCCGGTCAAGCCGCCTGCGCCGCTGCGGTGGCGGGTGCACTGATCAACAGCCGCGAGATCGCCGACCGGACGATGCGGAGGTTTGGGCTCCTGGCAGCGCTGATGAGCGCTGCGACTTGGGCTCTGACGTTCGCGACAACGGCCTGGCTCGCGCCGCAGCATCCGGCCTGGTTGGCCCTGACACTGCCAATCGCAACCCTCTTCGTTCACGTCCCCGTGCGGCTCGCCGGAGCCCCCCGTTGGCACAGCAACCCCCTCGCGTCCGCCCAGGAGCCGTGGCTTACGGTCGTTCACACTGCGCGCGTGGGAGGTGATCTGACGCCCACCGTACTGCTCTCCCTGTCCGGAGCCAGCGCAGCGATGCTGCTGGTGCGTGTGCCGCCGGACCCAGCGACGCTGGCCGTGGCTGGCGCTTGCCTCACCGTCGTCGGCCTCGCGCTGCTCTTGGGACGCAGGAGCTTGAAGCGGGCGATACGCGCAGCAGACTGCGCCTCGAAACTGCGCGTCGCCGCCGTCGTGGCCAACGCGCCGCCGCCCAGCACGGGCGGCATGCGCGGAACCTGGCCCATCGAGTCGCCGGACTACAAGGATGTCGAAGCCACCATCGAACGCTATCGCCCCCACGTGGGCACCGCCGCGCGAAAGGGCGCGCAGCTGATCGTTCTGCCCGAGGTGGGGCTGACGGTAGACGACAGCTCCCTCGGGCGCTGGCTCAACGCCGTTTCGGAGTGGGCGAGAAGCTACTCGGTCACCATCGTCGCACCGTACCTCGATGGCACCCGCCCCAAGAACGAGCTTCAAGTCATCGGCCCCGACGGAACCCTCGTGGCCCGCTACGAGAAGCAACACCCGATCGCCCACCTCGAGGGCAAGAGAGAACAGCGTCAAGCCCCCGGGCCCTGGCGACTCGAGTGCGCAGGGCGAGAGGTGCCGCTGTCCACCGTCCTGTGCGTCGACTTGGACTACGGCGACCTGTGCTCCCCCGTGCGACGGGCGGGCGGCATCCTCGCGGTGCCAGCCAACGACTGGCCCGTTTTCGACGAAGTGCACCACCGCACGGCAGTGTGGGCCGCGGCAACGACTGGCGTCTCCATCGTGCGTTCCACCGGCTGGGGGATCTCGGCGATGTTCGATGGCGCCGGCCGTGTGCTCGCTCGCGCGAGCAGCTTGCAGAAGCCAACAGTGCTCGTTGCCGACATTCCCGTCAGCGGAAGCTGATCGCCGGCTCGTCAGGTGGCTGACAGGGGCCGGAACAGTACCCCTCGCCGGGGCGGACTCCGACGCTCGTGCACTCAGCCCTGGGCTCCCCCCGGACGTTGGATTCCGCTGTGCGAGATGACTCGCGCAGAGCTGTCGCTCCAGAGTGAACGACTCCTTCTGCTTCTTGGCGCCGCTACTCGCAACGCGCGCAGAGCTGGTCGACACATGCGGCACCGAGGCCACAGTCGACGTCGTCGCTACAGGCCTCGCCCTCTGGCGCAACGGGCACGCAATCCGTACCACTGCAGTAGCTGCCGTCGGGACACGTCGACGAGCCGCAGGGCTCCGTCGCTTCGATACAGCCCTCCGAGGTGCACTCGAGCCCGAAGTCACAGCTTGAGAGCGAACACTCCTCACCTAGCCCGCCGAGCAGGACACAGACGCCTTCGCGCGTCTCGAAGTCCAACAGCTCGCAGCGGCTCTCCATGCAGATGACCCCCGGGGTCGAGGTCCGGAGCAGCGCCGCCGGAACCGTCAACTCCGCGCCAGCATCGACTTACCCGTTCGCCTGTGACCCACCTGACGGCGAGTCAGCGTCAGGCGCCGCTGCGCTCGGCGTCTCAGGCGCCGTATCTAGACCTCGGGTTGGCTCTGGCGCACCGCCAGCATCCGGCTGGCGCACCGCCGCGTCACTGACAGAGGTCTGCTCGCCATCTTCGGGCTCAGACGTGTGGTCAGCCAGTGAGCTGACATCGTCTTCAACCGCACCATCACACCCGACACTCAGGACCAGCCCACGAAGAACCGATGACCTGAAGCAACGCTCGTCCAGTAGGGGTCGCAACCAGAGCGGCGAGCGCCAAGCGCGCAGCTGAGCGGCTTTCGTCCGACTGACTCGCACGGCGTCCAGCATACGCCGAGGGGCATGCGCTGCCGACGTTCGCCTCGCGCGGTGATGCTGGTCGAAAGCGACGCTTGCCGACTCGTCCGTCCGAGGCCCCTATCTCGTGTACCATACGCGCATGACATCGACTTGGTCGCATCGGCTGCTCAAGACTGCCGCGCTGGATGCTGCGTTGGCGGGGGGCTGTCTGATCTGGGTGGCGAGCATCGCGCTCCACAGCAAACTCGATGCCGCGGCGCCGTTCCTCATCGCCTCGATGGGAGCCGCCGCGGTGCTCCTCTTCGTGGCGCCGCAGAGCCCAATGGCGCAGCCGTGGTCCTTGTTTGGAGGCAATCTACTGTCCGCGATCGTAGGAGTGACGGTGGCCCGACTCTCGGGTGGGGTGTGGTGGGCGGGCCCGCTGGCGGTCGGCGTGGCCATCTTCGTCATGCACGTGGCCCGGTGCCAGCACCCGCCAGGCGGTGCGACGGCGTTGTTCGCGGTGATGGCGCCCCAGAGTGTGTTGGACCTGGGCTACGACTACGTGCTCAACCCGGTGTTTCTCAACGTGGCGTCGTTCTTCGCCTACTTCTTCGTTGCGCAACGCCTACGCACTCGACTCGTCGCAGAGCGAGCGTTCGAGCCCATCAGCAGCACTGAACCGAGCGTGGCGCGCCTCCGCCTGCAACCCGATGACCTTCGCTACGCCGTGCGGAACGCCCCCCACTACGTCGACGCTTCAGAGCACCAGCTCCTTGAAATAGCCAACCTGGCGTTGATCCACCACAGCACCGTCCACCTGACCGGCAAACCCCTCCCCCCGGCCGCCGAAGAGAACCGACCGCGCGTCGAGTTCGGAACGAGCCTGGAGGATTGTTGGAGACTGATGGATCGCAGCGGCTTCGACAACTTGCCGGTACTCGACCGGGCGGGCAGATTGCTCGGCGTCGTCCGCCGCGACAGCCTGCGTCGGCTCGCGACCGAACACGGCGCAGATGTGAGCTCGCCCAGTGCCACGATCGCTGCGCTCCGCCCCGTGTCCACAGCTCATACGATCCGGCCGGAAGCTGCTGGGCAAATGATGGAGAGCGCCACCAACGTTGCCCCTCGGAGTGCCGACCAGGCGGAGGCTTGCCGGCAGATGCTCGGGAGTGGTGCTTCCTTCGTCGCAATCGTCGACGAAAGCAAACGCTACGTGGGCCTGGTAACCAGCCGACTGCTGCGACCCTCATGACGGTCGAATGGTCCAGCACGGTGAGTGGAATTCACCAGAACCCACGCTCGGCCGGACGTCAGCGGATCCTATCGCTGCACTTCCAAACAAAACGCGATAGCCTGGCCTTTCGATGACGGAGAACAAACCGCCGCAAGTGCCTGTCTTGCGAGTTTCCCCCCTCCCCAAGCCCAAACCTGGACCGAACCAAGCGTTCGTCGCCGTGCTCGATGCGGTACCCGGTTCGTGGTTCTTCGCGCGCCGGGACGGCAGCTTCGCCTATGTCAATCTGGGCGCGTGTGAATCGGTAGGCTACACCCGCGACCAGCTGCTCAGAGCCAGCATCTTCGACATCGACCCCACGGTGAATCGCGAGCAGTGGGAACAGCTCTGGCTCGGAACTCGCCCCAGCGAGTCAGTCATCTTGCGCACGACGCACCGCCGGCGCGATGGCGTCGACTTTCCCGTCGAGGTACGTGCCACTCGCTTGGTCGTCGACGGCGAAGATCTGGCCGTCTCCTACTCCGTCGACTTGACGGCAAGCGAGCGCACGCGTGAAGCGCTCGCCAGAACCGAAGCTGAGCTCGGACGCCTACTCAGACATTTGCCGGATCTGGTCTTTCGATTGCGGCGGTCGCCGAACGTCGGTTGGCTCTTCGCCAGTCCCAGTTGCAAGGCCTTGCTGGGGTACGAGCCACAGGAACTTCTCTCGGGCTCGGTCGAATTGCCGCGACTGATCCATCCGCACGACGTCGACGCCTTCCTCTCGCTGGGCGAATCAGAAACCGAGATCCGTTTCCTGCACCGCGAGGGTCACACCGTTTGGATGGCCGTCAGAGCGACCGAAATCGAAGGCACCGACGCTGGCGAACTCGTCATCGAGGGGGTAGCCCGTGACATCACCAAACGTCACCAAGCAGAGCTTCAGTGGCGGCGACTTCTCACCGGAATCGAGCACTCGGCCGAGGCGATCGTGATCACGGATACCGAGGGTCGGCTCGAGTACGTCAACCCTGCCTACGAGAACTCCAGCGGCCTGCGTAGTGCAGACGTATTGGGCAAGCACTGGGCGGGTCTGGAAGTTCGCCACGACGCTGCCCTACTCTCGGCCCTGCCTCGGGTCGTCGACGAACAGGAGACCTGGTCGGGGCGGACCGAGAGCGTGCGCAACACGGGCGAGACCTACCACGAGGACATCACCCTCTCTCCCTTTCGCGATGCGGACGGTGCTTTCGCGGGGTTGGTAGCGGTCAAGCGAGACGTCACCGACCAGCTGAGACTCGAGGCCCAATTGATCCAGGCCCAGAAGATGGAGGCGGTGGGGCAGCTTGCGGGAGGTATCGCTCACGACTTCAACAACTTGCTGTTCATCGCCATGGGCAACATCGACTTGGTTCGGCTTCGTTCTCGCAGCGCGAACCAGAGCACCGACGAACGGCTACACGACGCACAGGCCGCCTTGGAGCGAGCCTCTACCCTGGTCAAACAGCTGCTGACTTTCAGTCGCAAGGGCAACGTCGAAACCTCGGTCTTGGCGCTAGAGAAGATCGTGCAAGGCTCTCTCGGAATGCTCAGTCGCTTGCTGGGCGAACACATCCGCCTCGACTTCGACCGCGGCACGGAAGGCCCGCTACTCCTAGTGGGCAACGCCCCGCAAATAGAGCAGGTGATCGTCAACCTCTGCGTCAATGCACGGGACGCCATGCCCGAGGGCGGTTCACTGCAACTGACCCTCGACGAGGTGGCGCGCCATGCAGTCCCCGATGTAAACGGCCTTGCTCCAGCGCAGCGTTTCGCTCGCATCACTGTCTCGGACACCGGCCACGGCATGCCCGCAGATGTCCGCGAACGGGTCTTCGAACCATTCTTCACGACCAAGGAACCTGGCCGGGGAACGGGCCTTGGACTCGCCACGGCGTATGCCATCGTGCAGCAACATCGCGGGCAGATGCAGGTCGACTCCGAGCCCGGCGTTGGTACCACCTTTCGCATTCATCTTCCCCTCAGCGACGCTGATGAGCCAGTGCCGCGCTCTTCTCGCGCACCGTCGCAGTTGCAGGGCAGAGGCCGTTGGGTACTCGTGGCCGAAGACGAACCGTCGGTGCGCCAGCTACTCGCTCACTATCTGGAAGACGCCGGCTTTCGTGTGGTCGCCGTCGCGAATGGACGCAAGGCGCTCGACGTACTCGACGAACGCGGCAGCGACTTCGCTCTAGTGGTGCTCGACGCAGTCATGCCAGAGTTGGGAGGACGGGGTGTTCTGCAGTTCATGCGCGAGCGCAGCCTGCAGACGCCCGTCCTATTCGTCACCGGCTACGACAACGAATCGCTGGTCGAGGTCCGGGACGCGCCGAACGTGGCGGTGCTGGGTAAACCCTTCAACCCGGAGAAGCTGGCGCGGTACGCCGCAAAATTGCTGTGACGCTCGCGCGCTCGGCCGTCGCCCAGCAGTGGTCGGCGACCACGCCCGGGGGCTCGGGTGTCCAGCACCTCTCCCCGTCGACGGACATGCTCACGGCACCTGTCCCCCGTCGACGATCACCCACCCATCATCCGCAATCAGCGAACGGCGCGCGGCGGCGGCAGCGCCGGCGCTGTACCGGGAGAGCCCGCCGTGAAACGCAATCCCATCGGGCACGTCGGCTCGAGACCACGCAATCAGCAGCGGGTCGTAGTTGTCGGTCGACAACGCAACGTTCGCGAACATCAAGCGCATGCTCTCCACACTCGAGACGTCCCACGCGGACAAGTCCTGATCGAAGGCCGCCGCGTAGGCGAACATCTCACTCATGTCGCGGACCTGCGAGACGTCCCACGCGGACAGGTCCTGGTTGAAGGCTCCCGTCTCGGCAAACATGCCTCCCATGTCCGTGACGTTCGAGACGTCCCAGCTCGACAGGTCCTGATTGAAAGCAGGCGCGTACGCGAACATCGCGTCCATGTTCGTCACACTCGAGACGTCCCAGCTCGAGAGGTCTTGGTCGAAGACCGAAGCGAAAGCGAACATCTGATTCATGTTCGTCACTCGCGAGACATCCCACGCGGACAAGTCCTGATTGAAAGAGGTGGTTTCGGCAAACATCGAGCTCATGTCCGTCACGCTCGAGACGTCCCACGCGGAGACCTCCCCGTCGAATGCCTCCGCCTGGACGAACATCTGCCGCATGTTCGTCACTCTCGAGACGTCCCAGCCGGACAAGTCCTGATTGAAGACGTCCGTCGCGGCGAACATGTAGCTCATGTCGCGCACGTTCGAGACGTCCCAAGCAGACAGGTCTTGGTCGAAGGCGTCGGCTCCGGCAAACATGTAGTTCATGTCGGCCACGCTCGACACATCCCAGTTCGACAACTCGCGATTGAAGGCCGGGGCAAACGCGAACATGTAGTTCATGTCGGTCACGCTGGAGACGTCCCAGCTCGACAGAGGCTGATCGAAGGCTGCCGCCGCCCAGAACATGCGTTCCATGTGAGTGACGTCGGAAACGTCCCAGCCGGACAGCGGCTGGTCGAAGGCGGACGTTTCCGCAAACATGGCAGTCATGTCCGTGACGTTCGACACGTCCCACCCAGAGAGGTCCTGGTTGAACGCGACGGCCTTCCAGAACATCTCGCTCATGTCGGTCACGCTCGACACATCCCAACTCGACAGCGGTTGGTCGAAGCGGTCGGTGTAGGAGAACATGGCGGCCATGGTGGTGACGTTCGACACGTCCCAATTCGACAGGTCCTGATTGAAGCGGAACGCACCCCCGAACAAGGCGTTCATATTGGTGACGTTCGACACGTCCCAGTTCGTCAGGTCCTGATTGAAGAACCGAGCGTTTCTGAACAACGACCGCATGTCCTTCACGTTCGAGACATCCCAACTCGACACGTCTCCGTCGAAGACGGAAGCCTCGGCGAACATGCCTCCCATGTCGGTCACGCCGGAGACGTCCCACTCGGAGAGATCCTGGTCGAAGGCACGTGCCGCCCAGAACATGTGACTCATGTTCGTCACCCTCGACACGTCCCAACCCGAGACGTCCCGGTTGAACGCAAACGCCTCGGCGAACATGCCGCTCGTATCGACCGCGCTCGCGAGATCCCACGACGACACGTCCTGATTGAACCTCGCTGCGCGCCAGAACATCCCGTACATGTCCCGTACGCTCGAGACGTCCCAGCTCGAGACATCCCCGTCGAAATCGTCAGCGTTTCGAAACATCTCGCGAGTACTGACCACCTTCGACACATCCCACGTCGATAGGTCCTGGTTGAACGAATAAGCCTCCCAGAACATCCGACTCAAATCACGGACGTTGGAGACGTCCCACGACGACAAGTCGTCGTTGAAGTTGACAGCCAGGCGAAACATGCCGCTCATGTCGGATACGGAGGAGACGTCCCACGCGGCCATACCAGCGGTTTCGAAGCGCGCCCCCGCGAAGGCTAGCTTCAGGCTTGCAGTCTGCGAAAGGTCGGGCGCATCGTGCGCCGAGATGGTCAGGTTCGAGGCGGCGTAGAATTGCCCGGTAGTTGCGCCGAACGCCAGGGGTCCCCACTGTTCGACGCGGATGAGCTTCGCGCTATCCTGGACGAAGTCGATGAACTCCGTAGCTGGCTCCTCTTGCTCCAAAAATTGCCAACCACGAATGATACCGGCGATGCGAACGGTGTACGTGCCCGCAGCCGGGTAGTCGTGCACCCTCGCCGGGCTATCCCACGACGTGATGACGTCACTCTTGCCGTCTCCCCAGCTGACGATGAAGTCGTAGCTCCCATTCTCCACGAGCGGCAACGCGATTTGTCGGTCGTTCGAAGCACCGCGGTGGTCCGTCCTCCAAACGGTCACGAACATCGGACCGTCGGGTAGCACTGGACTGAACTCGGTGGGACGTTCACCAGAAACAGTGCTTCCCTCTCCGAACAGCGGTGACTCGACGCCCCCTGCTCCGAGCCCCGACGGCAGTTTAGGTAGAGGTGACAGATCCCAGCCGTGCATCGCCGGGTCGACGGGGAACGCTGCCATCATCCCGACGGACTGCCCCCCGTCCGAATGATGGCCTCCATCGCGACCTTTGCCGCCATCAGCGACGGGTCCTACCTCGCCGCGTCGAGCTGAGGGCACCCGGCCCCCATCAGCGACGGCCTCCTCACGGCCTGTCCTCCCGGAGTCGGCCCGCGTATCTGCTCCACCCACACTGGGGTCCGAACCGCAACCGCTGAGCGCGAGTGTCGAGCCGAGGAGCAGCGACGGCGCCACGGTGCGCGCCCTCGCTCGAGTCCGCTCGTTCGAAGAACGCCGCCACCGCATGCGGCGAAAGTGCCACGCGGCCCGAGCCGCGCCAATCCCGTCGAACACTGTTTCACTCCCCTTCACTCGCCCCATCGTATGGATCCACTGCGAGTTGAAAGAGCGGGCGTCAGTCGCAGGTCGAGTCGCGTTTCCGCGGTCGGAGTGGACCGGCGGTCGCTACGGGGCTACGGGCTGAAGTCGAGCTCCTGACGCACGGTCAGCGTGGGGTGACCCGTGGGAGGCGGGTCGAAGACGACCGCGTACAGCGACTCTCGCACGCAGCCCGTAAACATCGGGTCGTTGAGCTTCGTCCCAGCGCCGAACCCGACGTCGACGACGACACCACCCACACTCGGATCGCCCATGATCGAAAGCTCGAGCACGACTGCCCCCTGCGCGGCAGTTGCTCGTTCCAACAGCTGCTCGTAGCAACTCGAAGCCAATGGAACGAAATGGGTCTGCAGCATGCGATTGACGTAGACCGGGACAGAGGCGTCAGGCGGGCTGCCGCCGCCTCCTGCCGCGACCTCGCCCGATTCCTGCTCCTGGTCGGCCTCTCCGGAGAGCTGCCCGGCGTACATCGCTTCGAGCAGTTCGCGGATCTCGTCAGCGTGCTTACGGTCCTGTCGCGGCGCAGCGACGGCGCCCTGCCCGGCCTGGTCCTCATCATCCCACGTCACCCCCCGCTCGTCCCCTTCCGACGCCGCGGGCGCGCGCAAAACCGAACGTCGCGCCACGTCCAGCTCCCCCGCGACACCGGTGGCAGGGGCGGGCCCTTCGCCACTGCCGTCGATGCCCTGCTTCACGCCGGGAGGACGCGTCGTGGCGAGCGCCACCAACAAACCAATGGCGACCAACACACCGACGAGCAAGTAACTCCGCTTGGCCACGGCTGTCTCATAGCTCGCGCGTGTGGCGACGTCATCTCGAAGCGCCGACTCCCGGTACGTGCCCGCCAGTCCCCCTGTTTCATTCGAGGGACTCCACAAAAGGAAAGAGTGACGCGCAGGGGGACCCACGACGAGTGTCGCCCGCGGCTCGAACTGCCCCCGTCCTTCAGCGACACACACTCGCGCGCCACTCACTCGACGGTCCTCTAGCCGCGAGCGGACAGTTCAGGCGACGCCCACCGATGTCGCACCCGACTCCAGAAGCCCTGTCGGACGACGGCGCACTTCGAACACACCGCCGCCAGTGCACGGAGCACCAACACCATCTCCCCGCCCCAAATGATGAGAAACCCCGCAAGCCGCACGTGGTGCACCGACACACACCATCAGAGAGTATCGCCCAAAGGTGTACGCCCTTTCCAACATCACTGCTCCCCAACGAATTCTTCGTTGCGTTGTTACGTGACTCGGACCGATTGATATCTAGACTGAATGACCCGAGACGGGTTCACGAAAGAAACAGTCGTTCCAACCTGACCGATACGACGAACCAGAAAGAATCGCCCAGATGGCAACTCGGATCGGAAAGCAGAGGATCACCTCCCACTAGCACAGAGCACGTCGCCCCACGGGCGCCCCTAAACGCCAAGCGAACCAATAACGAGAAAAGACAATGAGTGAAGCGGAGAAAGTAGCTAACAAGGACGGCAACGAACGTAACTGGAGCTCAGCTCTGAAGAAAGGTCGTGAACGATTTCTCGCTCACGTGATCGATCAAGGACTCGAAATCGGACAACGCACCCCCGAGGACTTCCTCCGACACTTCCCACCCATGGATCTCATGGAGGCGCTGCGTGATCAACCGGCGCTACGGGCAGAGATCATCGTCTTCACGACGGGGACCAAACAGCGCATCGCACAGAAGAAGAGCTGGAAGTCGTGCGGCGAAGATCTGCGCATCGCCCTGGATGAGGGTGAAACAGACGCCCAATCCGTGCTCGACATGCTCGACCTCGATGACCGAGTGCGCTTCTTGGACTCGAAGAAGCTGTGGACGTACGTCACGGAAAGCAAGTTTTGGAACGTTGCGCCAGCCAACACCAAGGATCTGGAACTCGCCAGGTCGCACGTGACGTTCATGCTCGAGCGCGCCTTGTCCGACCAACTGTTGACCCACGCGGACATCGTCGAGGGCATCACACTGGAGGAGTTGGCAACACGCCTTCCCAAGTCCGAACTCGGCAACATCATCAAGCTGTCACTGGAGAACAGCCGCGCCAACAAGGCGTTCACCGAGCGCGACCTACTGACGGCAGTACCGCCGAGCGTCCTGGTCAACTACGTACCGCTGGGCACTCTGTGGAACCAAGTCGTGGTTCCCAGAATTGCGGAGCGCCACGGCTACGCCCCCCGCCCGGAGGAAACCGCCGCCGACCCGGACAAGAACGACGCTGCCCCTGCAGAGGCAGAAGCGAAGTCGTCTCCGGATTCCAGCTCGGCCGAGCGACGCCGGGCGCGTCGCTCCACGGGTGCCTTGGATTCCTCCACCGCCAACCCGGCTCCCCAAGCACAAGCGAGCAGCGCTGCGAAGGGCAGCCCGGAAGCGGCGACCAAGTCCGAAACGGGTGAAGAGGGTCTCCCCGCAACCGTGGCCAAGCAGGGAGAGAACGCAGCTGAACCTTCGTCGGTGGCTCTCAAGCCTCCCACCGAAGACAAGGCCCCCGCGAAGACGGTGGATACGGCTTCCTGGTTCTCGGAGATCGATGAAGCCGACTTGTTGGAAGAAGACGAACTGGCAGAAGTCGCCAACTCCTGAGTCGGGGACGCTTGTTCCAAGGGGATAACAGCCGAGGTTAAGTGTTGGGTCACGAAGTCGAGTGTGCACAGTGCGGGCGCCGTCTGGTCATTCCGGACGGACTCTGGCAGAAGCGATTCGCCGGGCGCCTTCAAGCCATCAAGTGCAAGGGATGCGGTGGGCGGATCCCGGTAGATGGCAGGGAGCCGGCCGCGAAGGAGGCTTCGCCCCCCGCAACCGTGACGGACGCTGCCAAGCCGCCGGCGGCCCCGCCGACGACGGACGCTGCCAAGCCGGCGGCCCCGCCGACGACGGACGCTGCCAAGCCAGCGGCCCCGCCGACGACGGACGCTGCCAAGCCGGCGGCAACCCCGCCGACAAGCATGAAGCCGCAACCAGCGGCCAAGGGAGCGGGCGCCACGCCCGCCGTCAGCGCTTCAGAAACGGCAGCGAAAGCGGCCACCACCAAGACGAGCAACGGCACGACGGCGGGCGCCAAGAGCGCCGCCGACACGGGTGCTGCCGCCCACACCAAGGGCGTCAACACGTCGCAAGCAAACACCCGGACCGCGAGCAACGGCGCCTCCCGAGCGAGCGACACGGCTAGCAGCGCCAACGCTGCCCGGGCAGCCGCGAGCAGCCGACCGAAGACCGCCGACGACAGGCAACCGAAGCCGGCCCAGGCAAAACCCTCGCCGGAAGTCGATACGACCAAAGCGACCGCGTCAAAGCCTGCAACGGACGCAATAAGAAAGACGGCAGCCACACCGAAGCCTACAGCCACGCCGAAGCCCGCCGAGCCAACTAAGGCCGAGCCAACCAGACCCGAAGCAACCAGACCCGAAGCAACCAAGGCCGCTCAGGCCAAGAAAGATGGTGGCACACGCACGCAAAACGCGCTCAAGGCGACGAGTCCACGTCAGAAAGTGCCGACACCCAGCGCCGTGTTCGCGGCACCGAAGGCATCGAGCACGGACGACAAAGCAGCGCCTGAGAACGTCCCAGCCGCCTCAAAGGCGGATCCCAATCGGCCAACGCAGGACAAGACCAGCAACGCTCTACCCAAGACCGCCGGCACAGCGCCGCAAGTCACAGCGCCGCAAGTCAACGCCGCCGCAAGCGCTCAGCAAGCACCATCGTCGACCGCAGCCACAAGCGCAGCCCCCAAGAACGCCCGACGCTCAGCCTCGGCGGCCTTGCCCAAGAAGGTGAACGGCGTGCCCGCGGCCCGATCCAAGACCACGAACAAGGGAGTATCCGCAGGCCGGGTCGCCCTGCCCGGCAAGGCGGGCGTGCCGCGACCTGCCAAAAGCGACGCTCCCAATACCCCCTCGGCAAGGGCGCTTCCCCCGCCACCGCAACTCCAGCCGCCCGGGGTCAGCGCTGCGCCTCAGCCGCTCCCTCCGCAGCCATTGCCGCCCCAGCCGCGCTCTTCGCACGGTGCAGCGCCAGCCCCGCAAGAGCTCTCTGACACGGCGCATCCCGCACCCCTGGTGCCAGAGGCGAGCCAAGGCGCGCCAGGCGGCAGCCTCAGTGAGAGCACCGACGGGCAGCCGGAAACGCTGCTGGCCGACGCCGAGGTGACCACGCCGGATTCAGGAACTGCGGGTCTGCTGAGCGACGACAGTCTGGAGACGATTCCACCGCAAGAGGCGTCTGGGGCAGACGCAAGCGACCTCAGCGAGGAGGCGACGCAAGACGTCACGCTGCCCGAGCCGCCGCTCGCGCTGGATGCCCCAGTACAGCCGTTCGAGCATCCCGAACCCGACACGCTGACGCGCAGCTCCTGGGTCGCTCCCGCGAACGGTCCTGCGCCAGAGGACGACGAACTGGAAGGCCCCACTACCGTCATGGAAAAGGCGGAGATCGCGGCGGCGCTAGCGTCCGCGGAAATGGCTGCTCCCGCGGCGTCGCAAACGCCCGAGCAGCTTGCTGCCGAAGCTGCCGCCATCGCCTCGACGGGCCGCGGTCTGAAACCGTGGGCCGCGGCCGCGGCGGGCGCACTGCTGGTCTTGGTAGTGGTTGGTCTCTTCCTGGCGCTCCGCCCCGAAAAGGCCCCGCCACTGGTGACGGAAGAGACGGCCGGAGTGTCCGCAGAGGAAGGCAGCCGCTCTCGCACCACCGAGACGCGGGACGTGCCCCGAGCTCCTGCGAAGCCACAGGGCGAGTCGCCAGCGAGCGCGCCCCCGGCAACGCAAGCCGCACCCACCCAGGCGACGCGACCCGCTCCCACGGAGCCTGCCACCGCTCCACCGCCCGCTCCGGCGCAAGCCGCCACTGCGGCCCCAAGCGACGGCGAGACTGCCAAGCCGCCTCCAGAGACCGATGCAGTCAGCGCGGTGACCGCCGATCCCGAATTCCAGAAGCAGCTGGGACGACTCCTGCACTACGTCGAGGAGTGCCACAAGAACGGACGCAGGACGGGAACCGCGACCCTCAAGATGAGCATCAGTCCCAGAGGCCGTGTCTCCAAAGCGGAAGTCATCGGAGAGCCGTTGGCGAGTGCGCCCGTGTCCCGATGCATCGTCGCGCGCGCTCGCGCATACATGCTGCCTGAGTTCCAAGGGGACGCCATCGAAGTCGCCCCGAGCTTCACGCTGGACTGAGCGCCGAGCGTCGTCTCCTGACGGCGGTCCCGTCGTCAATCTCGTACCGCTACGTCGATCCGAACCGGGGTCGTACCGCCCCGACTGTCTTGTACGACCGCGAACAAGGGTACGACGATTCCGTCACGGGGTGGCGGCGTCCATTCCGCCGCGAACCCGTCACGCATGGCACCATCGCGGTCGATGATGAGCGACTCGAGCCGGTCGAGTCGCCCGAAGGCGTAGTATTTGACCCAAACCATTTCGTGCTTGGGGGTATCGCCGATGCTGACCGTCGCGGGGTCGAGCTCCGAGGCGTCTTCACCAACCAGCGGCGCAAAGCTCACCGGGCTACAGTCTCCTCGACACGGGCTCACCTTTGGCACACAACGCGACTTCACGCAGGTGTAGGCGAGTTCGTCGCCGAGTTCACTGCAGTCCGCCTCCATCGAGCAGCTCGCGACTTCAACTCGCTCGCCCGCCAGTTTGGCACCGGTCACCTTCGGCCGCTCACTCTCGATCTCGTCGAAGACGAACACAGTGGAGAAGCCAATCACGAAGTCGGACTCGTCCACCTCGTTTCCGTCCCCATCGAGGCAGCCCACCGGCAAACGCTCCCGCGCCTCCGGTAGCAGCGACAGCTCCCCTCGACAAACGGCGAAGAACGCATAGCTCAGCCCGAAGGGCACGAGATCAGGCCGCCGCTGTCTCGCCGCTACCGACCCCTCTGGGATCTGCATCTCGAAGTGCGTTCCAAAACCGAGTTGAGACACGAGCTCGGGGTCGACTTCCTCCGGATCCGCTCCGGATAGCAACTCGACGCCTGCCGCTGCCGCCTCCCCCAGCAGTGGCAAGCAGCCCGTCGCGCTTTCGCGCGGTGGATTGTGGCAACCGCCGAACCAGGCCACCTGGATGGGCGTTTCGTCGGCAGGGCTCATACCCGCGTCCGCTTCCGCCACACTCCCGAGCACGCGTTTCGGATCGACGTAAGTCAGGTCCAAGGAGACCGTTTGCCCGGGATTGGCCGTCGGCGGATCGACCTCGACGGCCACCACCGTCAGCCCATCGATGCTCTCGAACGTCTGCTGTTCGCATGCCACGAGCAACACCGACCCGGCCAGTGCTCCCAGCATCCCTCTCGCCAGCACCCTGCGTTTCACAATTCACCTCGCAAGCCCAAACTCGGCACGAGCGGCAAGTCCGCCGTCTGACGGTTGTAGACGTTCAACACGTCGAGATACCCTGTAAGTCGCGCGCCGTGCGAGAGTTGCCAGTTCTTCTCCAAGCGCAAGTCGAGTTGATGGAACCAGCCGCGCCGCCCCTGACGCTCACCGCTCGCCAAGCACCTGAAACGACTCTCCGAACTGTCCCAAATCTCCTGGGCACAGGGTTCGGTAGGAACGCCCGAAACGAGTCGGAAGCGCCCACCCAGTTCCCAACCGCGCCCCAGGCGGTAGCTGCCCAGTATCGAACCGATGTGCGTCTGGTCGAAAGCGAACAGTTCCCTGGGGGCACCCGGCAGATAGCGCCGTTCGGAACGCGACAAGGTGTAGGACAGCCAACCGAAGAAGCGCTTGTCAGGTTTGTAGCGCAACATCAACTCCGCACCGTAGGCGCGACCCGAACCCCGATTGTCGAGCACGGTGACACCGTTGTCGTCGCCTTGAGACAGTTGCTTGTCCAAACCGGAGTAGAAGCCCTCGAGCGAGGCCTCCACTTGCTTCGACAAGTCCTGTTCAGCCCCTGCCGAGAACTGCAGCGCGCGCAACGACTCCAAATCGGCGGAGCCGTACTCTGGCAACGTGAAGCGCACCTCCGGCGGCTCCCGGTAGACGCCGGCCCCAAAGCGCAGCGTCGTCTTCGGGTAGTCTTTCGCTAGCGCGTACGTCCCGTTGAGGCGAGGGCTCACATCCCAACGACCAGTGCCTCGCGTGTAGTCGGCACGAATGCCGGGCGTGAGTCTCAAACGATCTGTCGCGTCGACGTCCAGCGCGGCATAGGCAGCAGGCTGAAGGAAGGCACTCTGGCTGTCGGCCACTCGAGGGGGCTCCAGCACCGGCGACGCTGCCAGCGGATCGCCCGTGATCGCCTCTTCCGTCACCACGAAACGCACCTCGAAGGGAGCAAACAGCACATCCGGTCCGGCGCGCAAGGTGAAGCGATCGGACAACTGGTGCGTCAACTCGCCACGAAAGATGGTGGGATAGGCGTACGTCTTCGACTCGAGAGGTCCGACGTGCACACGTTCGATCAGGCGCCCGAACGAGGCGGCATGCTTCCACTGCGTGCCGGTGCCGAGGCGCGTTCGATATTCGCTGACGATGCTCCAGAATGCGTTGGCTTGAGAGAACTCGTTGAAGAAGACACTGCTATTGCTCAGCAGGTGAACGCGATCGTCCGAACCATAGACCCCGACACGCACGACGTCGCCCCCGACGGACTCCCGTTCCAGAAAGAATTGGTAGTCATAGTACACGGGCAACGACGTAAACTGCGTGTTGCTGCCTTCGAGCAGTGGCCCGAGCCAGGTATCCAGATGGCTGCGTCGACCTCCCGCCAGCACCCGCCAGCCGTCGACTCCGACGGGGCCCTCGACCACGGCCCGCGCATCGACGAAATCGACTTGTGCCATCCCATGCACTTTGCCGTCGTTCCGTGGACTGCGGATCTTCGCATCGACGATGCCTCCGATACCGCGCCCGTACATCACGTCGAAGTTCCCGGGGCGGAAATCGATGCTCTCGAGCATCTCCGTCGGCACCACGCTCGAGAGTCCGCCAAAATGGTAGACGTCAGGCGCGAACACGCCGTCAAAAAACACCTGAGTGCTTTCCGGAGACGTACCCCGTACGACGAGCAACCCCGAGAGCGTCGGCGTTTGGGCGATGCCAGGCAGCGCCTGGATCGCCCGAAGCGCGTCACCAAAGGTCCCGGGCACTCGTTCGAGTTCTCGCTTCTGTACCCGACGCACGACCTCGGGTTCCGTACTGCGCTCACCGACGACGACGATCTCTATGGCCTCGTCCACCGCTTGCTCTTGCACCGGGGTGATGCGCAAGCGAACCTCTTTGCGTTCCGCAGAGACCAAGACGTCCTCGACCGCGTAGGGCTCGTAGCCGAGTGCTTGGATGCGTACCCGCAGCCCGCCGGCTTCGAGGTTCGTCACTTCGAAACGTCCTGAGCCGTCGGTACGCGAGCTCCGCTCGTCCTGCCCCGGCCCCACGACGACGACGCTGGCGCCCGACACGGGTTCGTTGGTCTCCGAGTCGAGCACCGTCGCCACGTAGTCGGACAGAGCAACTGCGGTGTCGAGTTCGAACACGTACTCGTACAGAATGCGTACGGCTACCGGCTCCCCAGCTCGCGTCGCGGGCACGAAGATGAAGCGTTTGGCTGCATCCACCGCCGCCTGGTCAAACGCAGCTCCACCAGATCCGTGGATCGCTACGTTGCTGACCCGTCCGCTTGCATCGATGTCCAAACGTAGGGTGACTCGCGCACTCTGGCCGCTTTCGAGCGCCTCCGGCGGATACGTTGCCTGGACGAAGGACTGCAAACGCGGAGGGACCACCGCCGCTTCGCCGCGCTCATCCCCTCGCTCGAGGCCTGGCTCTGCGAGTGCAGCTCCGGCCACTGCCAGCACGCCAAACATGGCGACCATCCCCAAGGACGAAGCAGGAAAGGCAGGTAGCCGTCGGCGCCAAGACGTCACGCCGAGAAGATACAAGCAGGCTCAGCCGCATCCGAAGGGCTTTGTCACGCCCGGACGGTTGCGCGCCCGATCACACCGGTGGCACAACTGCAGCAGGTGAACTGACGAGATGCCGTCAGTCAGATGGGAGTGATCTTCGGTGCACGCCCATCGGGCTGGGTCCGCCATCGGAGCTGCTCGCTCCTCCACGAGCGGAGAGCACCAGCGATAGGTCGTCCCAAACGTCCGGAGCCATCGGCTTCTCGCGCCGCAGAGCCAAGCACCCAGCTGCCCGGAGCTGCGCCAAGCGCGGAGAGTCGCTCCGCAGATACCAAACGAGGCATGTCTCGTTGCAGTCAGCGGCAGCCAGCGCTGCGCCGAGAGCGGCGTGAGCTTCGGCAGCATCGATGCGGTATTTCGACGCCACGACGAGCACATCCTTCGCTGGCCTCTGCGAGTCGGGAAGCTTCACCTTTGCCAGAAACACCTCTTCGACACCCTTCGCGTGTCGAAGAGTGTCGAAGCACGGCGCCCAAAGTACCAGCGGCCAGGTTTCGAACGCCGGTTCGACGTCTAGCGCGACCCCTTCCTCAACCCGCACCACGTCCAAGAGGCCTTCTGCCTCCGGCACCGCAGCAGCGTTGAGCGCCGGGTATGAACCGGACCCCCGCGACGACCCAGGGTCACCTCCGTCGTGCTCGGCCATGGCTGCGCCTCCCCTGCGACTCACCAAACCCGTCGCTCCCCAGAAGCCGTTCCGAGCCTGCACGGAAGCCCTCGGCCCCAAGCAGTTATCCCCCCTGCCACTAGTCATCCGAAGCCTCCCCAATTGCCGCCGGAACCGAGACACGAACTTGCCACGATAATCGTCCACCCCATGCTCGAGACCACTGCAGGAGTCGCGCCAATCGATCGGTCCGCAGGTGCCCGCGCAGCCCCTCGAAATGACGAGTGGTCGCCATCCTCCCCACATGCGCACCTGGGTGTCCGTTGACTGGGTACCGGTCGAGTTAGACCCATGCACATGCACTAAGTAAATGACTGAGCCCAGGCGACACCGGACACCGCCCACACCGACGACGGCAGCACACTTTGTGTTTCACCTGCCCGGAAGAGTGCACACGCTCTCGGAGCGAAGCCGGACACGCTCGACCCCATCCCAGTGAGCCTCTCGTCTCCTCACGCCGGCAACACGGTCAGGCGCGGCGCCCGCGCCATGATCGTCGTGCCGACAACGAGCTCGTCTGGCCACGGCGGCCCAGCTCGAGTCCCCCGCAGACTGCCACTCTCCCCGCTGGCGCGGATGCAATAACAACTGGAGTCCGCACGGGTGATCCTGAAAGCTACCCGCGTGATGCGCTGTCGAGCGTCGTCTCCGAAAGCGACGGGAAGCTCTTGGCCATCTGCGGCGGGAGGCAGCTCCCGTCCACGTGGGCACGTCAACTCGACGCTGACGAAACTGGAACCACGCTCCACCCGCCGAATCAGGAGAGGCCGCAACCCGAACCATCCATCCGAGCTTTTCGCTCGCCGTAGCTTCGCACCGATCACCTCTCGCCACCCGGATGGCAGTTCGGGGGCTCGGAGCAGCTCTTCGAGCCCCAGCCAATCCCAGTAGTCGAAGTAGACGACCCGTACGAACTCATCGACCGTGGGCGCAACTGAGTTGGTTTCCAGCAAGGTCACCTCGTCCCCGGGAGCGACGCGACCCGTTTGCAGCACACGCAAGTAGTAGCCCACCTTTCGAGACTCGAGAAAGCGGCGACTGAACTTGAAGCCCATGCGCGCGTCGAGTTTACGGCAGGGTTCCCGCGGCTGAGTGATCTGCGCGACGACGTCACCGATGCGCAGCACGTCACCGATGCGCGCCACGGTCTCCAGGTGTCCGCTGAGTGTCAGGTTCTCACCGAACTGACCCCAATGCAGTGGCAGTTGCAACGTTCGACTCCAAGCGGCGTAGTTCTCACTGCAATACACCGACAGCGCGTGGGCTTTCTCGCCCATTCTCCGGGGTTCGACACGGGCGTCGCCGACCAGCCCACGTTCCGTCACTTCGGCACAGGAGACGGCCTGCTTGAAGATGCTCGACGGCACTTCTTGGCCCCGCACGATGATGGGACGCACTCCACCCACGTTCACTGAAAGCACGCGACACGTGCCGTCGGCGCGTAGCTCCGCACCTCCACCCTCTGTTTGCCGCAAAGCAGCCAATCTGACACCTCTGGCTCCGAAACGGTTCGATCGCGGACGGAGATAACTGAGCCGTTCCAACGGCTCGAAACTGGCTCATAGCGGGACGCAAATCATTCGCGCTAAAGCCAGGCGGGCCTTGGTCGTCCATTCTCAGTCGGAGGGGAACTGCACCAACGGCAGTTGCAACGCACGGCGGTGGGAACGGAGTTCAATGCAGTACGGTCTGGTCAACCCTTCTGCGTCGGAGGGCTGTTGTTCGACGCGGACGACGTGGTGGACGATGAGGGTCGCCCGGTAAACGAACGCCGAGCACCGAGTCGCGTCAAGCAAGGAGTTCCGATCGAGCTGCGTCGCTGCCCATACCGTGACGAGCGACGCGGCAAGCCGATGAATGTCTCCGCCTTGGCACAGATCACGCGCTACCTACCTCGAACGCTGTCCGAGATCGAGTCGTTCACATCTGCCCTCGACGTCGATGGTTACCGCTGGCAAGCGCTGCTTCCCCCCTTGGTCCACCTCCTGATCGGTCCGGTGCGTCACCTGCTGTCGAGTGGGGCTGAGCGCGTTCCCGCTCAGCTGGCGGTGGGGCACAAGCTCGCAGCCGGATTCTTCGGCGTCGTGACGGGCCTCATCACCGACGAGCTGGAAGGGAACCGCCGCGAGGTAAACGTCGAAAACCTGCTTGCCTTCACTCACGAACGCCACCTTCTTCTGGGCGCCAGCGAAGTGTGCGCCGGCCCCCCTCCGATGATCCGACAAGCGACTCAGGCGCTGTTGAACGGAGCGGCTGCACCGTTCGCGCCCGATTCCGTGTCCAGAGAGCAGCGTCTCGCCACAGCCATCGCACGGCAAATCGTTTTTGGACTGTCTTGGGAGTGCTACGACATCGCGACGGAACGCTCCCTACTCCGAGATCTGTCCGGGCCGCTCGAAGCCACGCCGAAGAACGACTACATCCGACTGCGTCTGCAACGCCGAACGCAGGAGCTCTCTGCTGCAGACTCCCCTCGAGGGGTGTTGCTCCCGAAGCTTCCTTCGGACGCAGCGTACGACGCCATGTCCCAACAGGCCCTACGACTGTTGGCCAAGGCACCCGCCCCCCGACTCGTCTCGCTGCTGCTGGATGTGTTGCGCTGCGAAGACGGCGCGATCGTGCTGCCCGAGGCCTCTCGTCAACGTTTCGCCGAGCGTGTCGCCGAACACTTGGAAGTGCACCGGACGTACCTGCTCGCGTCTTGGGGGCAAGAGCGCTTGGCACGTGCGGAGCTGAACCTCTCACCAGAGACACCACTCAAGCCGAACGCCGTGGTGCTACCCAAACCCCGCACCGAGGATTGGTTCGAGGCAGTGCTGGGTCATCGCTTCCGCTTCGGGGCCCAACCCGACTTCGGGGTCGTCGCCCAGAACCACTGCCGCAGCATCGCTCTCGAAACGCAGCCGCCTCCCGCCACCCTCAGGTCGGCGTCAGTGGGACGTGGCTCGAACGCCTGATATCGCGGACGCTTCGACTCGCGCCAGGGCCGCCTCGAAGGCATCGGCGCCGTCCGCACTCTCCAACAAACGTTGCAACCGCCCCAGAGTCCTGGCCCAGTCGTGAGGCGACTCGAATAGCATCGCCAAGCAAACGTTGCGATGCTGCCACAGGATGGTCTGGATACCACCATTCCACGTCGAAGCGACGATTGGGTTCTCGCACAAGCAGGTCGAAACCTGCAACGTCGATGACGCCCAGTCCGACAGCTCGAGCACTTCCGAGACGCCGAGGTCATCCGCAGCAACCACCCCGATGGGGAGCGCACGCCGCTGTCCGAGTTGGGCCAGTGCAACACCCCGACCGGCGCCGGCAATGGCGTACTTCAGCCATCGGCGTGCGGTGGCTGCCAGAGCGACATCCTCCAACGCACCGAGGGTCGAGAGCAGTTCAGCGACGGAGAAGGTGAAGCGCGCGTCGTAGCGCTGCTTTGTATGCGGGCGCCACACTGCGGACTCCAACGACGACTCGCGGCCCGCAATCAGCGCCACGCTCTCGGCAACGTGCTGGCGCAGCGCGCTACGCAGGCCTTCAGCCGTCGCCAGACCAGCCTCGACCAACGCCTCACCGAAGGGCCGTCCGCTGGCGCGGCAGGCGCGGACGACCGCCTCCACCGCCCCGCGTGCCAGCGGCGGGGACTTTTGGTGGCAGAGCAGATCCGTCAAGCGGCGACGCATGCGTGGCGAGGTGGCCCAGCATACCCTGCCGTTCTCGACCAAGACCGTCCCCGCCCCGAACTCGAGGCTTCCCGTGGCATCAGCCGGTAGCGTCGTGAGCTGTTCGAGCAACGGAAGCGCACAATCGAGCCAGGTGGACTGCACCGGTGAGGTCTCGACCGCACTGGCGGGGATCGTGCTGTGGCGTTCACTCGACCCGATGACACTCATGCTTTCACCCCTTCGCACCCCGTTCGAACCCGGACAGCACCAACGCGTCCAGCGCCGCAATGGCAGTACCAATCTGCGCTCTTCCCAAGCCGACGCTCGTGGAGCGACGAGCAACGAGCAACAGTACTGCACGGCACGACTCGAACGTTCGCGACAGATACAACAAGTCCGGTGACGACAACTGCCCGTCCAGCGGCCGAGTCGGGGATGAGTCCGAGCGCTGACGCACGGCTTCCGCCAACAAGTCCAACACTCGCATCGCGAGGCGATCGCCTGGCAGTGGCCGCCCCTGGGAAAAGTGCTGACCCATGATCCAAGTCGTCAAGGGATCGACCACGGCACAGCCGACGACGCCGTCCGCCTCGTCGACGACCTTGGCACAGGCGGCACTGATCTCGGCAACGCTCCCCGGGTCCGGCGGTGGCGCGAGCGACAGCAACGACGGTCGAACACTGACGGACGGGGCCCGATACGACTTGAAAGCCGTGTCGACGTCGATTTCGTCGGCACTCACCCTCTGCTCGTCCTCCTGACGCAACAAGTCGAGGAGCAACATCTGAAATGGCACGGCGATACTCCGCTGCTCCGTGCGACAGTTCTCCACGCGGATGGCCCCGGAAGTGATTCTGAGCAGCTGGGGCAGTACCCCGGCTCCCGATTGCTCGCCCAAGGTCGCGTGCACGATCTCTCCGCGCTCGAAGTAAACGTGCCCCGACTGTTGCCCATCGACCTCTACAGCCGCCGTCCTTTGACTGAAGTGGAGCAACTGCAGCATGTCAATCAGATTGACGCCGCTGAGGTGAGCATCGAATCCAGAGGCCGTTGCAGCAGCTTCGGCGACGACTCGAATCAGATCTTCACTCTGATAAGGTTTGTGCAACACCGCAGCACCACTTGGACTGGGTGCACTCGCGTCAGCATCACGACCTCGGATGAGCACCGGCCGCGGCGGCACCGCCAACGACGACAGCGCCTCCATCAACTCCACGCCGACACTGGAGGTCGGCTCGTATTCGGCGAGAACGACGTCGAACTGCCCGCTCTGTAGAGCACTGATGGCCCCGTCTTGCCCGACCGCGACACCTACCTCGTAGCCGTGCGACGCCAGGTTGCGAGCCATGTCGTTGCGAACGACCTCGTCGTCTTCGACGACGAGCACACGCGCACCACTGGTGCACGTGTGCTTCGGACCATTCATTGCCAACGACATGCCTCCCCCTCCCCCTATGAGTGGACTTCACTAGGTCATACGTACGAAGCCCGGCGCCGCTTTAACCAGAAATCGTCGGGCGTTCCGAACAGGCGCGGGGTCTTGGACACCGCTCTCCTCCAAGGTGACTCACTAGACCCAGCAGGCCCTGCCCTCCCGAATCGAGCACCGCTGAGCCACACTGCCGCACAAGTCCGTGCGAGCCATTCTCGACCGCCAGAAGTTTTTGTGTGGCGGAACCCTAATAAAAATTGCCCAGGCGACGTTAGCTACTGCCGCAGGGGAAGGCGACGAACGCTCTGATGCGTCGCGCGCGCCCGACAGGGAGAAACAAGGAGGCAACTAGCAATGAGCAAGATAGATGACGCTTGCAGGAACGTGGTGGAGAACGTCGATGGAGCGGTCGCCTGTGGCGTGATCGATCTGGACACTGGAATGCTGCTCGGCATTCACAACTCCGCATCGTACACGCAGACGTTGAACGAGGTCGTTGCGGCCGCAACCATGGACATGTTCCGGGGGCCGAACGTTGGTCGAATCGAGCAGATGGTGCGTGCTCATCGCGGCACGCCAGAAAATGGCGATCACTACTTCGACGAGATCCACATCACGTCAAAGCACAACTTCCACTTCGCCAAGACCCTCAAGGGGGGCAAGGCGGTGATGATGCTGGTGACCAAGAAGACGACCAACATCGGAATGGGCTGGGCACAGGTAAAAGCATCGATCCCCGCGGTCGAGCCCCTCGTACCCTGAACGCAAAAACCAAGGAAATTAGGGGAGATAACTCATGAGTTTAGATGATGCACTAACTGTCGTTCGTTCCACCGTGCCGGAGTGTGTGGCAGCAGGTTTCGTGGACATGAAAACCGGCATGCTACTGGGCGTGAAGACCCTCGACAGTCACCCGCAAGAAGTCCTCGACCTCGTGGCGGCGGCGACTGGCGAGCTCTTTCAAGGACCGAACGTCTCTTCAATCGAGCAAACGTTCAAGCGCATCCGCGGCGTGAAGGACGACGGCCACCACTTCTTTCAGGAGATCATCATTCTCTCGGATAACTTGTTGCACGTCTTCCAGCGCTGCAAGCGCAACGAAGACATGGTCCTCTGTGTCGTCTGTCGCATTTCGGCGAACCTCGGCATGGTCCTCACCAAGTCGCGGGGTCAGCTGGACGCGGTAGAGAAGGCAGCTGCTGCCTGACGACGAGAGCACCGCATTGGAGCGGTGACTCTCGGCGCGAACTTGGAGGAGAGCCACGGTCGTTCCTGCGCTCGGCAGTGAGCGGCGTGTGCTCTCTCAACACGACGGGGTACGGCAGGCGACGGGCGTCGCGAGCCGCCCCGGTGCGCCCTAGCTGCGTGCAGGAACATGGCCGTCTTCGACAAACAGACCGGCAAGCTGTTCGTGAGAATCGTTTACGACGGCCCAGCTCTGGCCGGAAAAACGACGAATCTACAGCAGCTGCAGAAAGTATTCACTCCCAAGCGGCGGAGCGAGCTGTATTCGACGGAATCCGCCAGCGGCCGGACTCTCTACTTGGATTGGCTGCAGATCGACGGTGGCTTGGTTGCCGGCCACGCGATGTCCTGCCAGCTGATGAGCGTACCAGGCCAGGCTGCCCTGGCAGAGCGTCGAGCGCATTTGCTCACGCTAGCCGACGTCGTCGTCTTCGTCGCTGACAGCGCTCGCGAGAAGGTGAACGAGAATGAGCTCCTGTTGCGGTCTTTGCGTGCGCAGGCCCGTGTCCCAATCGTGCTGCAGGCGAACAAACAAGATCACCCCGAGGCGCCGTCGCCGGACGAGCTCCTCGCAACTCTCGGACTGCCGCCAGAAACCCCCAGGGTTGGCGCGCGTGCCCATGATGGAGTTGGAGTGCGAGAGACCCTCGTGTTGGCGGTGAGAACCGCCTGCGAAGGCGTACAACAGCAGATTCTGGAAGCCGGACTGAGCACCCTCGAAGGCGCCGTCTTGAACGGCGAGGAACTCGTCCGCCAGCTCAAGGACAAGGAGGTCACCGACCCGCGGAGTCGAGTCGAACTGGTCCTCGAGCGCCACGCCCAAGCATCACCTACAGCACGAGCGACGAACCATGCTCGCGATCCACGAGCCGACTCCACGATTCAGAGCCCACCAGCGCAGCCAGGCGAGAGCGAGCCGAAAACCAACCCGACGGCGGCGGCACCCGCGCAGACCCCAACCAGCGAAGCCGTCTCGAGCTCCGAGAGTAGTGCAAAGCCCATCAACGGCAGGACGCCCGTCAAGTTGGACGTCTCGCGCGCTCCGTTACCTTGTGACGAGGTACCGAGCGGTCACATCTGGCCGAGCGCCACGGGCAGGCAGATCATTCGTCAGATCCCGATCAAGGAAGTCATCGAGCGCACGGACCTCGTAGGTCGGCACGGCTTGGCAGATGGCAGCGGTAAGAACGACGTTCGACTGGTCGAGGTTGGCCCGTGGTGCCTCAAGACCTCAGCTCGACGCGCCTTCGACAACATCGAGAGCGCTCGCACGGCCCTGCTGCATTTGGCACGCCGCAAGATTCTGCTCGGCGGACTGATGGTCAAGGACACCGTGCTGACGCTTACACAAGACTCCAGCGGCCAACACTGGCTGTGGACCATCGCGCCCTGGGTCAGCACACTTCGTTCCGCAATGGCCCTCGCGGTGGACACGGGCAACGGCGCCTTGCTTGCGGAGGGCCTGGTCTCGTTCGCCAACGTCGCCGTCGAGTCGATGCAGCTGGCAGCGCGGCAACGGCTTGCCCTGGACGTTCACCCGAGCAACTTCGCGTGTGTTCGTGATCGGGCCTACTACGTCGACGACGACATCGATCTCTCGAACCGGCTCCCGGCGATCGGACACAGCTTGCTCAAACGCGTGGACGAGTACCGCGATTGGCCCGACGCGGTGGAGTCCTATCTAGCCTGCTTGGAACGAACGATCCCGACGGCGCTCACGAGGGCTGATATCGACACTATCGGACTGGTGGATTCGCTCGATCAGTCGTTCATTCAGAGTACGGAGGGTACGGCCGCCAAATCGCGCTTGCTCAACGCAACCGCGCGGTGCGCCTAGCGCTCGCGGGCTCGGGTCTGCCTTCCGAACAGTTCGGCAAGATGATGCGACTGGGAGTCTTCGGTGACGTTCATGCCAACCTGGCTGCTTGTAAGACGGCTCTGGACTTCCTCGACTCCCTCGCGCTGGACATGTGCGTCTGCCTCGGAGATTCCGTGGGTTACAACGCCGAACCGACAGAAGCCCTGGCCATGTTGCGAAGCCGGGCCCCTCGCATCGTCGCTGGTAACCACGACCGCACCGTCGCTGGTGCTCCCGTTCCCGGTCTGATGTCGGCGAACATCAGCCGCACACACCAGTGGACTCGCGAGCGCCTTTCCGAAGATGACCTCGGCTACCTACGCGAGCTACCGAACATCTTGCTCCGCGACGAGTTTTGCGCCGTGCACGGTTGCTACCTCAACCCCGACCACTTCTACGGCTACATCACCGGGTCCATGGTCGACGAAAACCTGCACGCCATTGCCGCAAACGGCGCCTGGCCCAAGGTCGCCTTCTGTGGACATACCCACTGTCCATCGATTTGCTGGCTCGTCGGCGGCGAGGTAACCGAACGCGACTTGGTCGAGCGCGTCGTTTGGCCCGAGAACGCCGCGTCGGTGATCATCAATCCGGGGTCCGTGGGACAGCCACGTGACAAAGACCCGAGAGCAGCCGTCGCTGTAGTGGACTTCACTACCAGAGAAGTCATCCCACATCGGCTCGAGTACGACGTGCGCCGGACGCAACACGCACTTGCCGCTGCGGGCTTCTCCGAGGAACTAGCCACCCGCTTGGAAAAGGGAGTTTAGAGCAATGAACCCAGCGTTCGAAATCATCGATGGCCGCATCGAAACGGAAAGAGGACCTCTGCTTCGGGACCTGAACCTGAGCTTCGAGCCTGACGAGACCGTTGCCATCTTGGGCCCCGCAGGTACGGGCAAGAGCGCACTACTGTCGCAGTTGGCCGGCAGGCCGCTACCTGCCGGCTGGACCCGCTCGGGTCGCTGGCTCTGCCGGGGGGAGCCCGTGGCACAACGCCAAGACCTGTGTTTGGTGTCGCAGACGCCTCGGGAACTGGGTGCCGCGGAGCGGGCCGCGCAAGCCGAAGTCTTGGAGCGGGCGCTCTACTCCGATGCAGCGATGCTACTTCTCGATGAGCCGCTGCGGGGGGTGAGTGAAAGCGCACGCGCGCCCCTCCGGCGGGCCCTGGCGGAGTCACGCGGCAAGCGCACGACCTTGTTGATCACACACAATCTATCGTTCGCACGTGAGGCATCGGACCGGGTCTTGTTGTTTTGCGCTGGACGACTGGAAGCGTGGGGCCCGACCGAAGAGGTGTTCGACCGTCCGCCGACTAGCTTGTCGGAGCGTTTCATGCAGCAGGGTAACTGTTGGCCCGAGGCACAACCGCCGCCACTGCCGAGCCACTTCCGTTGGCTCTGGGAGGGTAAACTGGCAGGCATGGGTCGGCCAGGCCTCTTGGGATCGGTCGAACGCGATTTGGAGGCGATCGCACACGCTGGCATCAGTGTCCTGATATCCCTCACCATCAACCCTGCACCAGCGAGTGCGCTGCGCTCCATCGGCATCGAAGGACGCCACCTTCCCATCCAGGACATGGGCATTCCTGGCACTGGGCCACTCCTTCGCGTGCTAGCCGGAATGAAGCGCTCGTTGAAGGCCGGCAACGCGATCGCCGTGCATTGCGACGCGGGTATCGGCCGCACCGGGACCGTCCTTGCGGCCTACCTGATCTACGAAGGAGCATCAGCTGAGGAAGCGATCGAAACCGTCCGCGCAGTCAATCCCACCTACATCCAGTCGCAGTCACAGATGGACTTCCTGGGGCGCTTTGCGGAGGATCAGTAGCCCTCACCGATTACCACGAGGGACACAACAGGCGGGGGCCTGTGCATGAGGCGTCAGGAAGCCAGCGACGTCGACGCTCTTGGCACTTCGACCACCCGGTGCTGATTCTTCAAGACCCACATAGCGGACTGCTCCGCGCTACGACGCAAGCGGTGGCCCAGCACGAGTTCCAACCATCTCAGCGCACGTGGCTCCGGGAAGAACGATGGATCGTGCAGGACAGGCGCCTTCGTCGCACACC
This sequence comes from Polyangiaceae bacterium, assembly GCA_050290545.1. Classification (GTDB taxonomy): domain Bacteria; phylum Myxococcota_A; class Polyangia; order Polyangiales; family Polyangiaceae; genus SZUA-265. Next base: position 59,073 of record JBNKHV010000026.1, read on the forward strand.
CCAGCGCGACACGAGCGCTCACTTCCACCTCTTCGAACAAGCTCACGAACTCCAGATAAGTGGCCAGATAGGCAACGAAGCGACGGCTGACGAGCTCCGCCAAAGAGCCGTCCAGAAGCGTGATGGCCCCCTCCTGCCGGGCAACCAACTCGCTAGTCAACTGCAACAAGGGCGCGTCGTTCTCCCCCGGCTCCCTCGGGACCATCGCTGCGCGTAGTCGCCGACTGAGCTCGGCGTCGAGTCCTGCCGGTAGCCGAGGTGCGACGTCAGGCTCGGCGGCCATAGCCTCGAGTCGAGCACTCAGTTGACCCGCCACGTGGGCGGTGCGTGGCCTCAATGCGCCCCGAAGGTCACCAGTCAACAGTTGACGCTCGATGGCGAGGTCGTAAGAGCGCCACAGGAGCCCAATCCAGAGTTCGTCCGTCAGCGCGCGCGACAGCTGAAGTCGATCCGCATCCACGTGTCCGGCTTCGCGGTCTCGGTTCATCCCCAGAAACGCTTCGCTGACACGTTCTACCATCGCCATCGGCGCCGCACAGACTTCACGGGCGCCAACCAGGGATCCCCGCTCACGGATGTACCCAAGCAGGGCCGACTTCGTCATGGGCAGCTCCGCCCCTTGAATGCATCGGCTCATGATCTCGCGGGTAGGAACGAGGTAACCCGCTGCCACCTTGTAGCCAACGCTCATCAGTGTCGGAATCACCACCTGCTTCGACTTCGACCTGAGCGCATGCAGCGCAGGCTGTCCCAGCTGATCGTTGAGCGCCCAACAGAAGCGGTCCCAACTCGGAGGCCCGTCCGGGAGCGAGTTGTGGAAACGTCGGATCTCTGCCAGCACGCCTTCGAGCTGCGCAGTGATCTGCGTCAACGCCGATAGGTTCATCATCTTGCCACGACGTTCGTCTGGATAGCCGCAACGGCGCATGACCATCGGCACACCTTCTTTGACGATTGCCGGTGCCCTATTCTCATACAACGGGCGACCCTGATCGTCCTTGGTCGTCGTGAACCCGCTGATCAGACTGCCGAAAGACCAAGCAGCCTCATCCTCCGCAAGCCGGTCGCGCACCATCGCCTTTGCCATCGCCCCTCCTCGGCTGAAGTCTGACTGCATCGAGAAGGTTGTCGACCGGAAGCGTCGTTCCATCGCCGAGTGATTCGGGCAGGTCATCTGTCGACGTGGAACAGGTGACCGCGACGGAACGAAAACGCGCGTCGAGGTGTTGGCATAGCCTCATCGCTTCCGAGTGCAGGGGGTTGGCGTCGTCCGTCTTAGCTGAAACCGCTCGGGCAAGACCGCTTTGGGCTTCACGAACGCCTCAGGAATGCCGTTCCTAACAAGTATGAGGGGGTTGCATTTTCCGCCAATGTGCGTCGCGGCGGTCGGCGCGAGTCTGTTGGGTTCGCTCGCCTGTGGCGTATCGCTCGAAGCCTGCCTGCTATTGGTGGCCGGTGCACTCGGGATGGCTCTCGGCGCCCACGGAGAGCGTGCCCCGCGCAAACCCCCGACGGCAACACGGGTCTGTCTATCCCACCGCGCCCCGCGCTGATGCGAGGCGAAGGCGGGTTGGCGGTCTCCGCGAAGCAGGTACACTGGCACAACCAGCGATGACCGACGTCAAGATCACGTTTGAGGGCATGCGTTACCAGAAGCGCCCTGGTGAGAGCGTGTTGGAAGCCCTCTTGCGCGGCGGCGCAAACGTGGCCTTCTCGTGCAGAAGAGGGTCCTGTCACGTCTGTGCGCTACAAGTAACGGAGGGCGACGTCGATCCGATCGCCCAGCGTGGCCTGCGCACGGAATTGGTGCAGGCAGGACTGTTCAAGCCTTGCGTAGCGACGGAGTGCGGCGCGCTGAACGTGCGCCGCCCGGACACGACGCAATGGGTGTCCAGCGCATTGGTGCACGACAAGCAACGACTGTCCCCCACGGTATTTCGCCTGCTTTTGGAAACGGGACTCGACGTCACCTGGAAGCCCGGCCAGTTCGTGCACCTGAAGGGACCAGAAGGCGATTGGCGCACCTACTCCATAGCGAGCCTGCGTCAGCAAGACTACCTCCTGGAAGTACACGTCAAGCACTGGCCGGAAGGCAAAGTGTCCGCCTGGGTGGCCTCCACGGTGGAGCCGGGAATGGCGATCGAATTTCGTGGCCCTTTCGGAGCCTGTACCTACGAGTCGACGTTCGACGGTCGCCCGTTGTTGTTGGTCGCCACCGGGACGGGCGTCGCCCCTCTCAGTGGCATCGCCCGGGCGGCATTGGTGCGGGGTCACCGCGGCGGCGTGTACCTCTACCACGGCTCCCGCAATGCGGAGGAACTCTATCTGCACGAGCAGCTCAGCTCGTTGGCAAGTGAGCACGATGACTTCACCTACGCAGGATGCGTCTCCGACCCTGAACTGAAGGACTCCACCCTTCCGGAGCACACCTACGGGGGACGGGCACTGGACGTCGCGCTGGGACAACACGCGGATCTCTCCGAGTACGAAGTGTTCCTCTGCGGCAATCCCGCTGCGGTGACGGCGGGCCGCGCCGGAGCACTAGCTCGAGGAGCGAAGCGGGGCCGGATCCACGCCGACCCCTTCGACGGCCCCGAGCCCGAAGCCCCGACGGACAAGGAAGTGCTCGCGAAGCTTCGACCCGATGCCGAGCTGTGGCGGGCCCTGGGTGAGGGAACCCTCCTGCGTGCCGTCCTCGAGGAGTTCTACACGCGCGTGTATGACGATCCACGGCTCGCACCCTTCTTTCACCGCGTGACCAAAGAGCGAGCAATCCAGAAGCAGTACGAGTTCGTCCGGGACGTCGTTTCCGGGACGAAGGACTACTTCGGGTTGCGTCCTTTCAACGCGCACCACTGGATGATCATCTCGGATGAGCTGTTCGACTACCGACAGCAGTTGTTCTTCGACTGCGTCCGACGCCATGGTGTCGCCGAACACCTGGCGCGCCGTTGGGAGGCAAACGACGAACTCTTTCGTCCCGACATCGTCAAGTCCAATGCCCGCGGGTTGTTCGTGGACGGTCGTGAGACCAAGCTCGAAGGCTACAGTCTGGAGCGCCTCGACGTCGCCACGGTGTGCGATGGGTGCGGTAGCCCGATGCCCAGCGGTAGCGCCGGAAGGATGCACCGCCGCACCGGTGAGCTCTATTGCGAGAGCTGTGCCGCCCGTGTCGTCGGTGAGAGTCTGCGGCCGGCGTCACATCCCTGAGCAAACGGTGGCGACGACGCTCACTTGGGTCGATAGCGGACGGCGACGACGTCGAACCGGGCAAGCTGCGCTCGTAACGCTTGCACGCCGTCCCCGCCCAGGTCCGACCTGGCGAGGATCGCCTCCAGAGCCGCCGCCTCTCGGCCCAACTCGTCCGCACCGAAAACGGCCGCGCTACCGGCAACCTGGTGTGCCAATTCACGCGCTTCGCCGCGCTCGTCATCGTTCCACGCGCGAGTCTTCCTGCATGCCTGGGTCAGCGCATCGAGGAGCTCAGGCAACTCGCGGAAGTACGATTCGCGGATCTCTTCGAGCGCGGCCGCAATCTCAGGCGGTTTTGGGGGCGTTCCCATCACCTCGTCTACAGCGACACACCGTCATTCACTATTTACGTGGGATATCCTCCCACATCAACTCAATCTGGGCCCAGCAGCTGATCTTGGGACCTCGTGTCGCCCGAGCCCCATGCGGACCACCCGAAAGCGAGCAATACTCCGTTGAAAAGGAGGGGAAATGACGCTTGTTCTCGTCGTCGAAGATGACCTGCCGGTCCGAATGCTACACACGCGCGTACTGTCCCGCTTGCAGGGCGTAGTCGCCGTCGCTGCGGCATCGCTAAGCGAGGCTTTCGAAGTCATCGAACACGAGGAACCGGTCGTGGTGCTTCTCGACATCAGGCTCGAAGACGGCAGCGGACTGCAACTGTTGCAACGGCTCACGGAGCGGCACACCTTCCCTTTGATCGTCGTCATTTCTGCGTTCTTGGACGACCTCGCCGAACGAGCTTGGCCACCCTCGAAGATCATCACCATGGCCAAGCCGGCAGATCTGGATCGCCTCAGCGAAACGGTAGCCGCAACGTGTGGGAAACGAGCTCGCTCCGACCCATTCTCGCCGGCTGAGTACGTTCAGCTAGCCTGCCTGGGGCGCCACAACATCAGTCTTTCGCTTACTGGACTCGAGTCCTCCGGCAGCATCACGATCCGCGACGGAGAGGTCTGGGCAGCCCGATGGGGCAAGTGCACCGGGCTCGAAGCGTTTACTTCCGCAGTGCATCGTCAGGGAACTCGGGTTGAAATTTGCGACCTTCCTGACACATTGCCCCCCCGCCAGTTGGCCGCGGGTTGGCAAGACTTGTTGCTCGAGTCAGCTCGAATCCACGACGAGGTACATTCGAGGTCACGCCCAAGTTTGCGTCCAGACGAGTTGGACTTCGCTGATATCTTCGAAGAGGTGCGCCAACAGAGCGGCGCGCCGCCGACCCGCGCCAAGTCGGAGCCAGCGCGCCCCGCACTCTCCACCACTCTCGCCAGCGATGGCGACTCGGAACATTCGGCCTTGGTGGAAGCTGGCGTCCGTGCCGTGATCGGTCGTCGCTACGGAGACGCCGCGCGCTTGTTCGAACGTGCGCTGGCGCAGAAACCCGACTCGCGCGCTCTCCAGCACCGTCTGCAGCGCTTGCGCCAGCTCGGCTACTGATCCCGCGCTTGACCTGAATCTCTTCGGGTGATGCAACGGTTCCAGGTCAGTTGCACCTGGTCGCTGATGCGCATCGGGTCGAACGGTTTGGCGATGACCCCCTGCGCGCCGCAACGCAACAGTTCGGACACTTCCCGATCGTCAGTCTTGGCCGTCAGAAACACGACTGGCACCTCGCGAGTCGCCGATAGCTCCCTCAGGGCGGTGAGTGTCGTTGGCCCATCCATGTCCGGCATCACGACATCCAGCAGGACGAGGTCGGGAGCAAACGGCTCGGCATCCTGCAACGCCCGGCGTCCGGATTCGCAGTCTTTGACGACAAAGCCGCCAACTTTCTGCAGCGCCAGCTTGAGCACCGCACGCAGGGCGTTGTCGTCTTCGACCAGCAGGATCCTCTTCAACTCACTCACGTCGATGCCCGAATGGTGCCGGAACTCGAAACCCGCGACCGCGCCTCGAAGGCGCAGCCTCGACGAAAGCTCAAAGCGCGGGGCAATCGCCTGCGCAGGCGAGGACATCACCACACTCCAGGCGATTTTCTGCGGCGCACGAGATCGCAGCGTCCGTTCCCACATCCTGCCTCACGATGAAACACGTCGAGTCGGCACCGCACTCCAAGGTGCAGTCCGTCGCGCCGGAGCAGTAGAGCGTGCACTTGCCGCCCCCAACGCAGGCCATGCTGCAGGTCGAGGTCTCACCGCATGCCGCACTGCAATCGCCACCACCCTCGCAGACATATTCCACACTCTCGGCGAACGCGCCTTCGGCGCTGCACTTGGCGCCTTCGGCGCAGTCGATCCCGACGCTCGTAGCTTCGCCGACGTCCACCGCACAGGCCGCTCCAACGCCGCACGTGGGGAAGCATTGCTCACCGGTACAAGCGAAGTCGCAAGTCTCGGTGCCATCACAGACGCACTCTGCCAAGCAGGAGAGCGGTCCGTCGGTAACCGTGCCGGGGTCCGTCTCCGTCCCCGAGTCTCGGCCGTTGCCGACGTCGGAAGCGTCTCGCTCGACGACGGGCTGCTCGCTAGCGTCACGCTCGAACGGTTTTCGTCCCCCGTCCGCTCCGGCGTCTACGAGCTCGCGCCCGCCATCCTTGCCTTCGTCGACGATGACCGATGCGTCCCGATGGACGTCCGTCAGCCCGCCGTCGGACGCTGCGTCTGGCTCTGGCTCGACGTCCGTTTGTACAGGAAGTTCGGTCTCCGCGGGCGTATCGTCCGTCGGCACTTCCTCACTGGGTACGTCCGTCGGCTCGCCCTCGTCGGTCTCCGTGACTTCGTCCGTCTTGGTCCCTTCACCGTCGGAGGCGGACGCATCGCGGTCGTTTTCGAGCTTCTTGCCGTCGAGGTCGACGCCAACGTGGCCGCAGCTCAAAACGAGTGCCACCGCCGCCAAATGAAGGAAGGGCAGCCTGGATGTGCCCGTTCGAGTAAGTAAGCGTTTCACGGTTGTCCTTTTGCTCGAGAGACCCGTGCTCTGACGGGAACTCTGAAGGCCACGTCTGCCTTGAGCGGGGGAAACCGGACGCTGTTGGCCGCCGTTTTCAAGCAACTCCCCAAAGGCGTAGCGGCTACTGAAGTAGGTTCTACCTTAACCTGAGCGGCGCCCCCCTGCTTCGCAACGGAAAAGTGCAGGACCGCCTGTGGAGACTTCTTCGTCTGGTCCATGTGCTGAGCGAAGCAGGACTGAAAAGCTGCGCTCTTTTGGTGAACTGCACGCGAAATCATCTGCTGCTCGCCAGCCGCAGCCGGTTTCGCGGTCGGAGCGTCCACTGCCCCGCTCTGGGACTTCGAAGACGTCGGGTCTCCGGGCGCGTCGTCGCCCAGAGTCGGAGGTGAGGAAACGTCCGACGATTCCGCCCCCGTATTCACCGGCGACACTGGGTCGACAGGTTCTACCTTCGGCCCGCCTCCCGAAGCAGCAATCGCTTCTTCGCCAATGCTGTTCGCCACGGTGGGACGGTCACCTCCGACGACGACGACCTGATCGCCAGAGCCGCCGCGCGAGAGCAAAGCCACCGCAGCACCGAGGCCCACCGCAATCAATCCACCGATGACCAGCAACCCCCAGAGCAGGCCGTGAATCGGCTTCTGGCCGGCGGCAGGAGCCGCCGCTACCGCGCCCCCTGGCGTGTGCACGAACGACGACCGGCCGTCCACGTCGACCACCGTAGGCAGGTTCGCTTGGCGTTGCCGCTCGGGTTTGATGAGCGGACCTGGCGCCGTCGATAGGATGCGCTCGAGTGCGGACTCTCGCTCCTTGAGTGGCTCGACCCCAACTTCGGCCGGAAGGAGCTCGAACTCTTCGCGCACCAGCTCCTTGAGGCGTTGCGCGATGTCCTCATCGTCCTCGGTCTGGAAGCGTCGCAACTCCTTTGAAAACGCGAAAGCGGACTCGTAGCGCGCGCCCGGGTCTTTCTCCAACGCGCGAGCAATCGCCTCATCCAACCCCGGCGGGATGTCGTCGCGCGTCACCGAGGCTGGTTCCGGCACCTCGTTGACCATGCGCTGAAACGTCTCCGCCACCGAATCGGCCTCGAACGGCGTCATCCCCGTCAGCAACTCGAGCAACAGTACCGCGGCAGAGTACTGGTCCGACTTCGGGGTGGCGACTTCCCCCTTCACGGTCTCTGGAGCCGCGTAGCACAGCTTGCCACGGAAGCCGCCTGACTTGGTCGTCCCCCCACCTTGCGGCCCGCGCATGCTGGCGATACCAAAGTCCAACAGATGAACGTACCCCTTGTTGCTCAGGAGCACGTTATCCGGGGAGATGTCGCGATGAACGATCTCGATCTCCTGCCCTTCTTCGGTGTCGAAGTGGTGGGCGTAGTGCAATGCGTCGAGAATGCGTCGAACGATGTACAGGCACACGTCCACCGGCAGGGGCACGCCTTTGTTGTGTCGATAGTCGAGCCACGGCGAGAGGGTGTAGCCGTGGACGTACTCGAGCACCATGATGTGCGCGCCGTCTTCGACGCCGAAGTCACTGATACCGACGATCCCCGGGTGCTGCAGCTTGGAAAGGATCTTCGCTTCGCGAATGAAAAGGCGGTTCCCCTCCTCGCTGGCACGCACGTCGCGCTTCATGCGCTTGACGACAACGGGTCGTGTGAAGCCCTCCGCACCCTCTACCCGCGCCAGATGAACAGTACCCATTCCACCTTCACCCAGCAGCCGCATCACACGGTAGCGACCGAGCAAGAGCTTGTTGTCCAGTGGGTGCTGCGAGTAGATCATTTCTTCTGTTTTGGGCGCCGGATGTAGTAGTGAGTCCCGCGCGTGGGGTGGGAAAAGGCGATTGGGATCGTCTCTCGACCATCCGTCTTGACCGAGAAGTTACGCTCGGCGTCCACGTCCACCTCTTGGCCTGCCACCGAGACATCCCACCCCGGAAGCGCCTGCCCGCTGATGTTCACCTCTTCGCCGGGCTCGAAACCGATGGGCGGATCGGCGACCCGCGCCGCAGGCGCCTGCACGTCGTAGACGACCTCGACGGTCGTGGTGCGCGACTTGCGTGCGGGCGTTGTTTGTGCGCCAAAGACGACAGTGTGCGAGCCTCGCCGCAACGAGCTGAACGTGTAGCTAGGGGACTTGGTCTGGATCGTTCTGCCATCGATGACCAGGGAGTAGCTCTCTGCCTTGGGCGCAGTGGGCCAACTGACGGTGACTTTCGGCAGTCGGTGTTGGTACATCACGGTGTAGCGGCGCCCATCCGTGGTCACGTTCGCCGTCGGGGCGAAGGTGGGCAGTTTGCGCGTTCCCGCGTCGCGAAGCACTCGGACGCTGCCCTTGGCTGCGACCACGTCGGGCTTGTCGAGGCACCGCACTTCGTAGAGGTGCTGCCCCGGCGGCAGGCTCAGGTTCGCTTGCCCGGCGGCCTCCGTCAGCAGCGCACCGGCCTTGACGCGGGCGGGCCCATCGCACACGCCCGCCATTCGAAAGCCGATCGCGGTGGGCGGACGCGGATCATGCACCACGAACGTTTCGCCAGCGGCCACCACGAGTTCAGCCGAAGCGACTCCGTCCCCCACTCGCAGTTCGGGTTCGGGCTCAGGTGTCGGCTCCGACTCAGGCTCAGGTGTCGGCTCCGGCGCAGGTTCCACGACGTCGACGACGATGCCGCCGATCTGTAGCGCCAGACTGTCCCCGGCGCGTACCGCACGATCGGCGAGCTGAATGCTTCCCAATTCCACACCGACGTTCAGCTGATCCCCATCACGACTCATGGTGATGGAGCTGTTGGCGTCCAACACGATGTCGCCAAATTCGGAGCCGATCGTCACCTTGCCGTTGCCGCTCACGACGTCCGCCTGCCCAACGGCTACGTCCACTTTGACCGAACCGACGTTGCCCCGCTGGAAGCGCACCAAGGAGGCCGGATAGAGCTTCAGCGTCGCGCCGTTGAGAAGCCGAAAGCGGGCCTCCGAGGCAGTCGGCGTCCTGGCCCCATCTCCGGACATGAAGTCGTCGCCGGTGTGGGCGGCCTGCCATCGTTCGAGCTCGGTCGCCGTGTCGCGCTCCGGTTGGCCCTGAAAGTCGACCAGTGTGGCCAAGGCGTCGTCCTGCGCCCAACGGTACCCCACGACCCCCAACACGACGAACAGAACCGCGACGACCAGCGCGATCAACAGCGGTCGCTTCGAACTCGTTTTGCCATCCGAAGGCGCAGAATTGGCCTTGCGCTCTGTCATGCTCCCCCTCGAGCTCGGCGGTAGACGTGTAGATTCATTTGGTCAGCGCAATGTTGAGAATGACGACCCCCCGGTCGTGGACGCGGATTTTCCTCCACTGCGTTGAGAAGTCCTCATGTTGGAACTTGACGGTGTACGTGCCCGGGGCAAGCTCCAAGTCGAAAGAACCGTCAGGTTGTACGGCCACGGCGTGCTCACCGGGCGTGATGGTCACGCTTGCCTGGATCGGATTGCCTTGAAGGTCGAGCACCTTGCCCCGGACCTGGCCGGCAGGCACAGCGGGTCGCAACATGATCTCGCGCTCACGTGATTCGCCTGCGGCGATGGTGAGCGTAGCCGCTTCGAATCCCGGCGTCGTGACCCCCATCTTCACAGCGCCCGCGTCGGGTACGTCCGCAAACTCGAACTCGCCCCCGGCTGCCGTGCGTGTGACCCGCGGCTCTTCGCCTTCTAGAGTCAACGTGATTTCTGCATCTGCGAGAGGTCGGCCCCCCTCGTCCACCACCGTACCCTTGACGGAACTCATGGGAACGGGTGGCGGGGGTGCCTCTTCGGCCAACACCGCTTGCGGCTCGGGCTCGGGCTCGGGTTCGGCCTTGGGAGGCGGGGCCTCTGGTGGACTTGGGTCGAAGTGCCAAATCAGCGCGAGACCAACACCCACTCGCGGCTCCACCGGCACGAGTTCATCACCCAGCAAGGAACGTGGGCGTTTGCTGAGCGCCACATCCAACACGCCCATCACCGAGAACGCACGACTCAGAGCATGTCGCGCCCCGCCGCTGATCCGGTAGGGCGAGCGCGACACGCTGGGGCGGTCGGCACCGATCAGGACCTCACCGGCCACCTCACCGAGCAACTCTGTCTTGGACGACAGCTGGTGGCTCACTCCCAACCCCCATTGAACGGCGTTCGACGCGCTCGCGCCCAGGGTGCGTTTGTCTGCTGACGTCAACACGTCGGGCTCGGGAATGGCCTCACCGGAACGGTCTATGTGAACACCCAATTGAGCTCCCAACCACGTACCAGGAGACAACTGCAAACCGGCCAAACCTCTGAGGGACGGACTCGTGGCCGCGATTTCGATCGACGGTGCATCAGCCCCCACGAAGCGCGCATCGGCCTCAGCTCCCAGGAGAAAACCACGTGCCGCCTCGCCGGCGAAGCGAGCCGTCAGGCGAGGTTCACCGTAGAGCTTCGAGCGCTCCCCGACGCTGTCATCCGAGTAGCGGTCCCAGTGACCACGCATGTCCAAACCTACGGAAAAAGCGGGAAAAGGGGCGTACGCAGCAGCGATGGACGCACGCATGCGGTGCCCGCCCTCCACGCTGTCCGTCGTGTCCATCCAGCCGTAACCCGCGCCAGCAGCGGCAACCAACGGCACGCTCGCCGGCGCCGGCAGCCCGACGTTGATCACGGCAGGCATGGCGCGTGCCGACTCAGCGGGAACCGCCGTCTGACCGTGCGCGCTGAAGGTAAACAACAGCACCAACCCGATCAGGATCAAGGGGTGGCGTAAACGCCATCCTTCGGATGGGTCCCTCCAGGAACCACCGACTCGCAAGCGCGCGAAAGACATACAGAAGTAAGGACGACACGATCGTCGCTTCTCAATAGTAACACAAGCCGTTCGCTGTGCTCACCAGTTGACTTGTCGAGACCATAGCCACGGCTCTTGGACACTTGGATAAGCGCTGCCGTGCACGTCCACCGGTCATCGCCATGCGAGCACGGGCACACGCTTGACTACAACGTGAGCCCCGTCATGCCTGGGCTCAGGTGCACGAGACGCGTGTGCGTCACTGGGCGCAAGCGTGGGTGTTGGTAGGTTCTGGCGCGCAGTGGACGCGGCCCGCGAGTGCGAACGTGCGCGCCCTCACCAGCAGGCAACAACGCACGGATTGCGTGAAGTGGCGGGTCCGAAAGCGCGCTGCACCCGCGCACACGCCTTGCATCACAACTGTCAAATGGCGTCCGACGAAGGCATAGACATCCGCGAGGCCCAGGAACGTGACGTCCCTGGCATCCACCACATCTTCTCGTCGGTCTACGGCGACGACTACCCCTACCGTCGCTTCCTCGACGACGCTTGGCTGAAGCGGTCGGTATTCAACGACGACGTCGTTACGATCGTGGCGGAACGAAGAGCGGATGGCCGCCTGCTCGGCACGGCCTCCGTCGTCACCGACATCGGCGCACAGAGCGACTTGATCGCGGAGTTCGGGCGTCTGGCCGTGTTGCCCGAAGGCAAGTCGAAAGGCATCGGAAGTGCATTGATGGCCATGCGCCTCGAGTTGTGCCGCGATCGTCTTCATGCGGCACTGGTCGAGAACCGCACCCTGCACAATCGCTCCCAACGCATCAGTCGCGCCGCAGGCTTCGTCCCCGTCGGCTTGCTCCCCGCGAAACACCAATTCCGAAACCGCGAGAGCATGGCGCTCTACGCCACCCACTTCGGGGACGCTCTGAGCCTACGACGCAATCACCCGCGCATCGTGCCCGAAGCTCATGACTTGGCATTCCGTGTTCTGTCGAACCATGGACTCAACTTCGACGCCATCGTCGACGAGGGCGCGCAATCCTACGTCGGCGAGACCGACTACCAAGTCGAAGAGCTGACCTCGGACGCGTACGCACCACTGTTGCGCATCGAACGCGGACGCACGCAGCAGCGAGAAGTGTTCGGCCCGATGCGGTTGCACTACGGCTTCTTCAAGCTGGCGACTCGCCACGCCGAGTACCTGGTCGCTCGACGGAGTTCCAAGCAGACGGCGGGAGCCATCGTCGGCGCCATCGGCTTCGTTCGGGACGACGTCGATCGCTCGCTACGTATCTTCGAACTGATCGCGCTCGAGGATGGGGTCGTGCCGGCCCTGGTCGATGCGCTGCTGGCGCGGGTAGGCGGGTGGAACACCGCGTACGTCGAGATCGACGTCAGCGCGCACGCCCCACGGCTGCAGCGGACGCTGATTGAACGAGCCTTCGTGCCCGCTGCGTACGTGCCTGCCATGGTGTTTCACGACGTGGAGCGATTGGACGTCGTGCGCCTCGTGCGCCTGTTCGAGCGTCCGGACTTTTCGCAACTCGAATTGCTGCCGGCAGCCGCGCACGTCGCCGAGTCGGTGATCGCGCGGGTGAACGAGCAATTCGTGCTGCCCGAGGTTTCGTCCGCCCTGACGGCCCTACCCGTGCTCGACGGACTGAACGACGAACAGGTCCGTCGTGTGGCGGCGAACTGCCAAGTCGTCCACGCCGACGCTAGAGAGGTCCTGTTTCGGCCGGGAGACGCCGCCGACTGTCTGTACGTCGTCTTGTCTGGCAGCGTTTCGATTTCCAGAAGCTGCGACCCCTGGTGCGAGCTGGGCAGCGTCGACGCGGGAGATGCTCTGGGCGAATCGTCCATGCTGACGCAGACGCCACGCTCGGTTGCCGCACGCACCACTTCGGAGACTACGCTGGCCCGCTTGACTCAGGACACACTCGCTGAGCTGGCCCGTTCCCGACCCGACATCGCCGTGGTGCTCTACCGCAATCTGACGATTGGGCTCGGAAAGAAGCTCCGCCAAAGCAACTTGTCGCTCTCGTCGGCTTTCGACTAGCTGGCTGACGCGGGCGAGCGGTGTCCCATGGTTCAGGCACGAAGGAATCGCGTGTCGGGGTTTTCCCGGCGCCAGATCACGAAATCCATGAAGTAGTGGTGAATGTTAACGGCCGTCACGATGGCGGCTAAATACGGCGTCGGGCCGAGCGGAGCCAGTTCGTCCTTCATCACGAAGTTCTCGTCGAGCGTTTCCGGAACCCCATGAAAGATGAGGAACGCGAGCACTAGCGTCGTTGCCCCGAAGACCAGCAAGCGGCGCCCGACGGCTCCGAACTCCCCCACCAACTGCCGAGTCTCTCCACGCTTGAGCAACCACACGAAGTACAAGTACTGGATCGAATGCAGGGCTGGAATCACGTAAGAAAGCAGGGGGTCCAGATCGGAGTAGACCGTCCACATCCACACGGTGATGAGCAGCCCGCCCAGGGGCGCTGGCGGAGGCAGGCGCCCCTCACGCCGCCACTTGAAGAACAACACGTAGAGCAACGCCGCGGCGCTCGCGAAGAACAGTACCTCCGTCACCGTCTCCAAGCCCGGAGGGTGCGCTATGGAGGTGTAGACGACCCCGCTCTCTTCGTACTGGCTTCCCATGTCTGCGGGCGTGGACCAAGCATAGGCCCAAGCGAGGAAGCAGTGCGCCAGGATCACCCAGCGCTCCAACTGGGTGAAGCCAACGCCGCGGCGCAACGACAGTACGCTCAGGACACCGAAACCCTGTTTGACGTAGTGCCAGCCAACCAAGAAGAACATCAGCTGCATCATCAGCCCGAGGGTTTGGGGCGTCGCGGATGCCAGCGCGTAGATGCCCCAGCCCACCAAGACGATGGGGACCAATGCTCCTGCGACGATGTAGCGCAGGCGCTGCATCGGACCGAAGACGTCGCCGAAGGCTCGATTCTTGGCGTCCCGGTAGAACAGAACGTAGGTCACGGCAAAGTGCGGGTCGTTGATGACGTAGGCCGCGTAGAACGCGACGAAGCTCACGCTGTACTCGGAGGAGTCCAGGCCCACGAGGTCCTGGTAGAGCCAAGCCAGCGGCAACAGGACCAGCGTGGCTCCTCCAACTAGAAGGAACTCCAGCAAGCCCGACCAACGTGCGGTTTCCGGTGAGGCCGGCGTTGAACCGACCAACGGCGCCGTCGCCATACTCATCGAGGCAAAGCTAACATGCTTTCGGCAACGATGGACGCTCGCGGCCCCCGCTTTCCAAGCGGAGCCCAACACCCACACCCGCAGTATCCCACCACTTTCAGGCCCCCCTGCCCCACGCAGGCGGGTTGACGATACCGCCGATTCGTTGAATACCTGCGGCCGGGCATGCAGCATCCAAACCCAGGGGAGTTGGCGGTGACAGCGCCCGAGACGCCACCGATACTGACACCACTCGGAGCCCTCGGCAGAGCGAGCATCGAGCTCACCGGCGACGCAGGTCGCGCAACGATCTTCCTCGGGCACGCGCTCTTCAGCGTCCCCAAGGGATTGCGTCGCGTGGGAGCTGTTTTCGAGTCCTTGTTCTTCATCGGCAACCGGTCACTGCTGGTGATCACCTTGACAGCGGGCTTCACCGGTCTGGTGCTGGCACTCCAGGGCTACAATGCCCTCGAACGCTTCGGTGCCGAGCAAATGGTGGGCGCTCTGGTCGCGCTATCGCTGACGCGCGAGCTCGGGCCCGTGCTGGGCGCTCTGATGGTGACCGCGCGCGCCGGCTCGGCGATCGCCGCCACGCTCGGTAACATGCGTGTGACCGAACAGATCGACGCACTGCGCACCATGGCCATCGATCCCATGGATTTCCTCGTCGCTCCCCGAGTGATTGCGGCGTTGCTGGCGGTTCCACTCCTGACCAGCCTGTTCATCGTTCTGGGGCTCGGCGCGGCCCACTCCTTCACGACCCACTTCTTGGGCATGGAAGGCAGTCAATTCATGACCAGCGTGCGCGACGCTCTGAAGTGGTCCGACGTGTCCGCAGGCTTGGTCAAGTCGGTCGTGTTCGCCGTGCTTCTCGTGTGGATCAGCACCTATCGTGGCTACCACGCCAGCGGCGGCGCCAAGGGTGTCGGACTCGCGACTACCCGCGCCGTCGTCGAGGTATCGGTCTTGGTCCTCGCTTCGGACTACGTTTTGACGGCATTCTTGTTCTGAATCTCGCGCTTCGATGCTTTCACTTGAAGGGAACTCAACCTAGCCATGAGCACCTACACCCGGCACGAGTTGTCCGTTGGCGCCTTCGTCGCCCTGGGCGCCGCCGCGCTCGCCGTGCTTTCCGTCAACCTGGTGGGGCTTTCTCCCTGGCAAACCCGGCAAACGACTCTGTCCGCGCGATTCTCTTCCGTTGGCAGTCTGAAAGCGGGGGACCCGGTGAAGATCGCGGGCGTGACGGTGGGCAGTGTCGAGGGCGTGCAGCTGGTGGACTTCGAGGCGGAAGCCACCTTCTCTCTGACGACACCAGTGAAACTCCCTGAGGACAGCATCGCCTCGATTCAAAGCGCTGGGCTGTTGGGAGATGCCTACGTATCCCTTTCCCCTGGAGCGTCCGACAAGGACTTGCCAGACGGCGGACGCATCACGCGCACGGAACCCGCCGTCAGCCTGACGGAACTGATCGGAAAGTACGCGTTCGGCTCGCCGACGGAAGAAGCCGACGACGATGACGCCGACGAGGAAAGTCCCTTCGACGACCCGCTGGCCGAACCACTGGCAAAGCCGACTGAAGGCGTCACCGCGAACGGCACCACCGACGAAGGCAGAGCTGAGCACACGCCTGACGCGGAGGATGACGCGCCGAAAGGCAGGCCGAGCGACACTGACGAAGAAAGCCCTAAGCCATCCACGACGGCGCCACCTGCCTCACCCGAGAAAAAGACCGGCAACAAGAAGTCACCCTTCGAAGACCCCTTGGAGTAGCGGATGCCCTCATTTCGAAGCTCTCTCATCGCCTCATCCGTGGTCTTGCTGACGCTGCCAGCAAGCGCCCAAACCGGCGCGGACTCCTCAGCAAAGCCCGCGGTCGATGCGAGCGCAGCCCCAGCGGGCGCCTCGACGGTAGCCCAGGAGGAGCTGAGTACCGGCGAGCTAGCTGATGCCGAAGACGAAAGCGACGGCGAAGAAGCTGAGACAACGGAGTCGGAGGCTGCCGACTCCGCGCAGGGCGACTCCGAAACAGAGACGCCCCAATCCCCCACCGCCGACTTCGTGTGGCCCGACGCTCCCGAGGCACGGGCTCGAAGCACACGCACCATGTCCCGAGGGGAGGTCGTCGCGATGGCGCTCACCCAGAACCCTCAGGTCGCCGCGACCCGCGCCACCATCGCCCAAGCCAAGGCGCGCAGTGAACAAGTCAGCTCGGCGCGTTTTCCCTCGGTGGAGCTCGGGCTCGGCGTGGGGCCTTCGTTGAAGGCGGACTTGGTGCCCGGTTCCGCACTCCAGTCGCGCCGCAACGCCTACGGAGACGTGCGCCTGGACGACCTTTCGCTGTTCTTCGGAGGCCAACTGACGGTCATTCAGCCGCTGTACACCTTTGGCAAGATTGACCACCGTGACGCGGCAACCGGTCATGAAATCAAAGCTCGCGAGTCGCAGACGGAGATGACACGAGCCGACGTCGCATTCCAGGCCGCGGATCTGTACGAAACGTTGCTATTCGCCCGAGACGCGCAACTGTTCTTGGAAGAGATGATGCACGGCTTGGAGCGTTCCCTCGACAGCGCCCGGAAAGAGGTCGAAGCCGAAAGGATGCCGGAGCAGTCCTTGCTGCGGCTGCAGACGGCCATCGGCTATCTCTCTCTGGCCTATCATCAGACCGTCGCCGGAGTTCGCCAGGCGACGGCCGGTCTCGCCGCCTACCTCGGCCTCCCCGAAGGCACGAAGATCATCCCCGCGGATGAACACTTGGAGTTGGTGCAGAGCCGAAAAATCGACGAGAAACAGGCCCTCAATCTGGCACTGCGCCATCGGCCCGAACTCCGGGCGCTCAGAGAAGGCCAGGCCGCGTTCAATAGCCTGGCCGAGGCCGAGGATGCTGGTAGCTTGCCTGACTTCTTCGCGGCAGCTTTCGTATCCGGCGCCTATACGCCCGGCCGCGACTGGGTAGACACCCGTTTCGCCATCGACCCCCTCAATCACTTCGTGCCAGGAGGGTTGCTCGGACTGCGCTGGCAATTCCAGGGCGCAATGGCCGGAGATCGCGCCGCGGAGAACCGTGCAAAGGCGCTGGAGCTGGCGGCCCTCGAGCAGTGGGCACGCGTTGGCCTCCCTGCTCAGATCAAGTTGGCGTTGGAGGACCTACGCCGCACCCGCGCCGACGTCGACTCGACGCAATTGGCCACCGAGCGGGCCAAAAAATGGATGATCCAAGCGTCAGCGGATTTCTCGATCGGATTGGGCGACAGCAAGGAAGTCGAGGACGCCTCCGCAACGTATGTACAACTGCGGTTGGCAAACTTCCGCGCTAAGATGCAGTACAACGTTGCCTTGGCTAGCCTCGCCAAGGCCACAGGACTTTTGACGACCCCCGAAGGGGGACTCTACCCCGTCAACAACTAACCACCATGCAGCACACCGTCTCCCGCCGAGTCATCCTTTCTCTGCTCGCCACTTCGCTGTCCACCACCGTGCCCGCTTTCGCTGGGTCGAGTGCTCGTGAGGTCATCGAGACGATGGTAGCCGCGGCCCTGAAGCACCTTCGGGACCCGGAGCTGAAGAAGCATGCTGCAGAGCGACGCGCGAAGCTCCGTGAGGTGGCGGACGCGGCCTTCGACTGGGAGGCAATGGCACGAGGCAGCCTCGGCCACTACTGGCGCAAGCTCGAGCCCAAGCAGCGAGAAGAATTCGTCGGGGTGTTCAAAGACCTGATCGCCAAACAGTACATGGACGACGTCGATCGCTTTCGCGGCAACGAAGACGTGAAGATCCTCAGCGCAAAAGCGAAAGACGAGCTATTCATCGTCAAAACCCAGCTGATAACAGCCAGCAACGAGAAGGTCCCGATGGACTACACGCTGCACGCGGTGGCTGACAGCTGGAAGATCGAGGACATGTCGATCGAGGGCGTCAGCATGGTGAAGCACTACCGAGACTCGTTCAAACGCTTCTTGGTCAACAAGAGCTTCGATGAGCTCCTGAAGATCCTCAAGAACAAGTTGGGCTGAGGCGGCGTGAGTCGACGTCGCGGCGCCCACCTCTTGGCCAAGGGCATCACTCAACGCTTTGGCGACGTCACCGCGCTGTCGGACATCTCTTTCGAGGTCGAGCGCGGAGAAATCGCGGTCATCATCGGCGGCTCCGGCGCTGGAAAGACGAGCCTGCTTCGGGTCCTCATCGCACTGGACCGACCGACGAGCGGTTCGGTGTTCGTGGATGGGCAAGACATCGCTGCCATGCCCGAGGCGGAGCTTCACGCGGTGCGCCGCAAGTTCGGAATGGTGTTCCAGTCCGCCGCCCTTCTGGACTCCTTGAACGTCCTGGAGAACGTCGCCCTGCCTCTGCGCGAGCACACCAAAGCCAGCGAGAAAGAGATCCGCCAGCGGGTGCGCGACAAGCTCGATGCGCTGGAGTTGGGCCCCGTAGAGAACCGTCTGCCTGCCCAGCTTTCCGGAGGCATGCGCAAGCGGGTTGGCATCGCGCGCGCGCTAGTCCTGGAACCCACGATTTTGCTCTACGACGAGCCCACGAGTGGCCTCGACCCATTGACGGCGCGCGTCGTGGACGAACTCATCGTCAAGACCAGTGACCAGTTCGACGTCACCAGCATCATCATCTCGCACGACATGGCGGAGGCGCAGAGCATCGCGGACCGCATCTTCGTCTTGGACCGGGGGCGCATCGAGGCCCGCGGCACGGCGGACGAACTCCGCAGCGACAAGAACGGCCTGGCAACGCGCTATTTCGAAGCTAGCCTGATCGAGCCCCACGCTACCCGCGTGCACCGACTTCCTCCGAGCTAGCCGAACTCGCTGGGGCGCAGCGTGGTTCGGCACCGTCAGTCAGACTGGGGAAGTGTACACACGCACCGGTGGGTGCGTGTGCGCAGCAAGCCGAACCGCGCTTTCGACTAGTGACCGCAACCGGAGCGTGCTCTAATCCCGGCATGAAATTTTCGTCGGTTCTGTCATGGGGTGTGCTTCCAGTGGCCGCCCTTTCGTTGGGCGCACTGCTCGTGGCTTGTGGGGGGAACGACCCACCTCCCCAACAACCGCAGCAGCCGCCGCCCGTTTACCAACAGCCGCCACCGGCTCAGCCAGCGGCACCGCCACCGGCTCAACCCGCACCACCGCCGCCGGCTCAACCCGCGGCGCCACCTCCGGCTCAGCCCGCGCCGCCTCCGGCTCAGCCCGCAGCACCGGCTCCAGCACCCGCGGCGCCCCCACCTGCCGCCCCAGCACCTTCTGCGACCGGGACGCCAACAGCAATTCCCGGCGTGTTCAGGATGCCTGACGGAACCTGCAGCGTTACTCCGCCGCCTCTCCCCGGTCAGCCCCCGAACCCACCTCTGGTGGGTCCCTGCCCCCCAGGGATCTGAGTCTTTCAGCGCTCGCCGTCGTTCATCGGTAGCAGCCACGTGCGGGGCGCGAAACCGTCGTGCACGTGCATGAGGTCTACCGATGGATCGACGAAGCGGCGCCGTCTGCGACCGTTGAGGGACACCCAGACATCTCCGTATACCCGCACGTTCTGATAACCGCGGGAGCTCGATCGACGGCCAATTTCGTGAGCGACTTGCAGCAGGAAGTCCGGCTGGGTGCTGGCCATCTTGCGCTGCAGGGGTGTCAGCAGCATCTCGCCGTCTGTGCGGTAGCTGCGCCCCGTGTTGCCGTCGCGCACGACGAACTCCATGTGGCCCGCCTTCTCCATCAGCATCACGTTCCAAGCGAAACGGAAGCCCTGCTCCGTCCACATTCGGTTGCCGGCGTAGAGCCATTGCCGTAACGGAAACAGCAGCTGCAGGCACAAGAGCAACCCGACGACAGCTCCTCGTCCTCGCGTAAACGTCGCCATCTCGGCAGCACCACTGGCTGGCGCGGTCGATGGCGAGCCGGAATCAGGCGTCGGAGGCCACGAGCCTCTCGGCTCGTGGCGCCAGCGATCACGTACGGAGGCGACCACTCGTCGCAACCAGTCCGGCTCGAAGAAGACGCAACTCAGGGCGATCATGATCCAGGGAAACAGACCGATCCTGAACAGCGCTGCCGTCAACACGTGAAAGACGACCACCGCCGTCCACGCGAAGGCACGCGTCTTTCTCCAACTCAACCAAGCAACGATCGTCAGATCGTACGCTGCTCCGCAAATGGAAAACGCGTATGCGGTCATCTCATGCGTCAATAGCGGTCCGAGCACTGGCAGTTCGGAGCGCACCATCAGCCACGTCCGCAACGGCTCCGCGCGCAGCAGCCAGTCGGGGTTGAGCTTGGCTGCGCCAGCGAAAACGTAGACCGCCGCCACTTGTGTCCGCACGGCCCAAAGGGTCGCCCTCGGCACGCACGGCGCGTGCTCTTTAGACGAGAGCAGAGTCGAAGTGGGCGGTAACTGCGGCAACACGCACAGCAGCAGCAGCAAGGCAGTGACGAAGTAGTAATGGTTCAGGTACGTGCTCGCCTCGATCAACTCGAGCCAGGTGAAGGAGACAAACGCCACGACGAGGGGCGCGCGCCCCCACCTGCCGAAGCACATGGCGAACCCGGCCAGCGCCGTCACCGTGAGCAGGACCTGGCACCCCAGCTCCCCTGGATGAGGCACCCAAGCAAAGCCATAGTAGGTCAACCGGATGCCGTCGTTCAGGAGCAATTCTTGCACCCAGCCCTTGGCCCAGAAGCGAATGGCTCCGGCGCAGATCAACGCACCGAGGGCCAACCTGACTCCAATCAGCGAAGAAGCATCGACCGGCTCGCGAAGGACGTTTCGCCACCACGCGCAGCTCGCCTCAGTCGCCATCGGTGTCGTTGAACGTTACCGTCACCCCCAACGCGGCAGCCACGTCGACGCCAAACGTGAGCTGCAATTGGCGCAGCGCCTCGTACACAGTTTCGAGGCGCGTCGGATCCTCCGCCACCACTGCAACGAAACTGCCGGACTCGTCGAGGGCGCCAAACGCCGCTTCGAACTCGGAGATCACCGCTTCGTCCAGCTCCGGACCTCTCCACAAGACAGTACCGCGGATCCCGCGGTCTCGTTCGACCGCCACGTCGCCATCGAAACCATCGGGCCACAGTCTCCCGCTGTATACTTGCCACACACCGAGGAGAGCATCGTGTGCGTCCTCTCGCGCGCGGTTGCTGAACAGCGACTCGAACAGCTCCGGAAGCGGTTCCCCGTCTTCCCCGAGCCCCGCGGGTTTGCCGACCTTCATCAGCCTCAGATTCTCGATCGCGAACACCATGCGGTTGACGATCTCACTCAGAGCGTCGTGCAACCGTTCGAAGGTTTCGCTGCCAGAGCCGGCCAACTTCACCTCGTCCGCGTAGGTGTCTCGCCACGCTTCGGTCATCTCAGTCGCGAGGGCGTGAGTATCGCTGCCCAAGGCCTGCAAGTAGCTGCAACGCAAGCGACCCGTTTCGCCGTCGAACGCCGAAAGCGTCGCTTCGGCGCTGCCCGGCGCGTACAGCAAGTACTCGATAACCGGTAGTCCGCGCACACGCGTGCCCTGACTCGCAAGCGTGCCGGCATCGATCCCGCCGTTGACGAAAAAGGCGTCCACCGTCGCCACGCGAACGGGGTACGAGTCGAGCTTGGGCCCGATGCGCCAAGGCTGGTCGCGGTAGGGCCCGAAAGCGAACGCGTCCGCCTTCTTCCATTCACTGCGGGCGCGCTCCCACGCCCGACGGACCTCCGCCAACAGCGCCCGCGCGTCGGCAACGTCTTCGGTGGGCGGCGCGCCTGCTCCGGCGTCGCGCCGCATGGTTCCAGCGTCGCGTTGCCGCGGTCCGGCGTCGCGCTGCACGATTCCGGCGTCGCCGTGCGATGCCCCCGCCTGGGTTCCTGTGGACCCGCCGGAGCTCTGGACGGCCTGACAGAACGCGCTGACGCTCGTGTTGAGCTCCTTGGCAGCAGCTTCGAACGATTCGTAGGAGGGCACGAAGACGTCGTCCACAAGGTGGTCGACCACGCTGCCGAGCTCCACGTCATTGCTCCCGGGCGTCGTCGCAGCGTCCAGCCCCCCGCCAGAAAGCGACGCGTCGACTTCCGAGCCAGCATCCGATCGCGCGTCTGCGCTGCCCGCTTCGTGCTCCAGCGAGGTGCCTGCTTCGGCTCCACCCGTGCTCTGCGCGGCTTCATTCGCTCGCTTGGCGCCCCCACCCGAATTGCACCCGGCGCAGAGGGCGACAGCTGCGAATACGCCAAGTAGCCACGGCGTGGCTGCCTGCGTTCGCTTTGCCGCGCGCCACCGAAACGGGGAACGTTCGTGGCGGCAGCACGAATGACTGAGTTGGCGACGAACGCGCTGCATCACAGCGACTCCACGAAGTGCACCAGTGCGTCGCGTTCGCTCGCGGTGAGTTCGAGATACGACTCGCGACTCGCCTCGGCCTCACCGCCATGCCACACGATCGCCTCCTGAACGCCGCGAGCGCGGCCATCGTGCAGCAGGTAGGTATGACCGTTGACATCGTCGAAGCGGCCGATGCCCCAGAGCGGCGGCGTACGCCATTCTGCGCCGCTCGCGGCAAATGACGGTCGCTCGTCCGAGAGCTCTTCACCCATGTCGTGCAACAAGAGATCGGTGTAGGGCCAGATCAGTTGTCCTGAGAGCTGCTCGATGTCGCTCTGCCCCGTGGTGTGGCTCGGCACGTGACAGTCGGCGCAGCCAAGCTCACCGAACAGCGTCTTGCCCAGCAACAGCTCATCCGTGTTCCAACGATCTCGGGCCGGCGGCGCGATCAGCCGCGAGTAATAGACGACCCGCTCGAACATGGTCGGGCTGCACTCGGGCTCGCCGCCATTTTCCGCAGCGGCACACGCTTCTTGTGCTGGAGGGCAGTTCTCGTGCGGAAACATCTCAGTGGTGATACCCATGTCGCCCAAGAACGCGCCGGCAACCTGCTGTGCAACGGTGGGTTGCTCCGCCTTCCACCCGAAACGCCCGACGACAGTCTCGCCCAGCAGCTCGTTCCACACGCGATTGACGCGTCCGCTGATACCGTCACCGTCTTCGTCGTCGTCGTCGACCAACTCCAACAGGCGCTCCTCCGGGATGGCCTCCAACAGCCCCATGCCGATCATCTGAGGCGCCACCCGCGGCGATAAGAGCAGTTCCGTCTCCGGCTCTCCGAACGCGAGATCGACCAGCTCGTAGCTTGGGCGGCGCAGCCGGATGATCTCACCATCGGCCGTTTCGAGCGAGAACTCTTCGTACTGGATGCGGACGTTACCCTCACCCCCCACCCCGTCGATGGCGAACGGCTGCAGCTGGCCACCGTAGGTGCTGTCCGCCTTGGGAGCTTGCCCTTGCTCAGCGTCGGGCACGCTCAAACGAAACAACATACTCTCCAGCGCCTCATCCTCCTCGGGAGGACGTCCCCGACCGTCTTTGAAGTGACAGGTAGAACAGCTGCGGGCATTGAACGTGGGACCCAAACCGTCGCGCGCCGTAGTGCTCGACGGCGCCTCCACCCACGCTTGATTGAAGAAAGCGTTCCCCGAGAAGAACTCCGCGCGCTCCGCACCGTCGAGGTTTTCCGCGGGAAAAGTAAACGCTCGGTCGCCCGCGACCAGCGTGTTCGTCGTTTCTCCTCCGGGTGCCCACTCCCCCTCCTCGACCCCGACGCGACTCGCTGTCGCGGCATCCGCAGCCGACTCGGTCGTCGCATTCGACGCACCCGAGTCCTCCGATGTCGGGGCCGAACCGCCTCCAGCGTCAGACACTCTGGCGCCGGAGTCGCCAGCGCCTTCGTCCGTCGCCCCCGCATCCGGCGTGGCCCCCATTTCCTCCAGCTCGGACGAGGATCCGCCGGACGCCGCGCAGCCCGTCGCAAACCACAACCCGACGCAGGCACTGATCTTCGGAGCCAACCGGCTCGTTCTGCAAGTGACTTTCATCATCACTCCGCCGTCATGCTCGATGGTGAGCTCCGGGGCAACCGCAAAATGTGCGGCACCCGGAAGCGACTTCACTCCGGTTGGGGAACGTCGAAGCCGTAACCGTGAAAGACGTCCGTCAGCAGTTCTTCTTGTTCGAACAGGCTGTCGATCAGCGACTGAACACGCGCGTGCCCCTCGTCGTTGCCCGGAGCGATTTCTCGATCGAACGGCGGCTGCAGTGCTTCGGCAAGCTCGACACTGCTGAGCGCTCGCGCCTCCAACTCCTCGGCCAGTTCCACATCGTTTTCGGCGATCAGCTCCACGATGGCGGTTCCCTCCACCAGGCTGCCATCGGTGCGCTGGTAACTACCGCTCAACACGTTGAGCACTCCCTGAGTATCTCCGACCATGTCTCGGTGTGTGTTGTCGCTGAAGCACGAGTGCTCCTCCTCTTGGTCCAGCGCATCCAGGGCGGCTTGCAGCCGCTCGCCACCAGTCTCGAACCCGCTCAGCACGATCATCCCCGTCAGGATCTTCTGCAGCGAAGCACTGCCCCCCTGCACGAACTCGGCACGATAGTTCTCCTCATCCGGAGCCCACGCTTCTACGAGTGGCTGCAAGCTCTCGACGAGCAACTCCGTCACGACGCTGAGATACTCGCGGCGCCGCGCGCCGTTTGGAGCAGTCGAATCCTCTCCTTCGATGAAGTCCGTAAAGGGTCGATCACCGGGACCGTCGGCGTTCCAATCCTGGCCCCAAAGCAAGAACTCGATCGCGTGGTAGCCGGTGGAGATGTTCTTCTCCCCCCCCCGTTCGTTCTGGGCCATCAGGTTGGCGGCGTCGATGTCGAAGTCTTCGTCGTTGATCAGCCCGCTGAGTTCGATACCGGGCCAAGCCCCCGCGTCCACTCCGGCATCGCCCTCGACTACGGCGCCCGCAGTGCTGGCAACGTAGTCGATGTGAGCTTCATCCAAGGGCCACGCATTGAGGAAGGCCTCAGGCCCACTCTCCTCATCGTCGATGGGCCCTTCGTAGAAGCGGAAAGCCTCAGTCTGCAAGTACGGTTCCCGAGACTCGCGCCACGCGTCACGCGCGCTCTCGAGTGCCTCCGCACTGGGTTCGGCCAAGAAGTCTTCGACAGCGATCTGCAACGCCAACGCACCCTCCAAAGTGTCTTCGTAGCTGGCGTGAACGATGTCTGCGTAGGTTACGAGAGCACTGCCGAGGGCCGCCGACGCGGGCCAGCCATCCGTGGGCTCCACGTCGGGCTCTGCGGCGTCGGACTGTTCGCCATCGGACTCTGCGTCGGTCGCCTCGGCGCCCGCGTCGACGTTCGCCGCGTCGGTCGCCTCCGTGACCTCCGCGTCGTCGTCAGTCGCTGCGACGTCACTGGCGGCAGTTTCCTCGCCATCGTCGTTCTCCGTGCCTCCAGTCGGGCCCGAGCCATCGTCGGAGTCGTCGCCGCAGGCGGTCGTGATCAGAGTCGTGAGAGCCGCCAGAGCGGTCACTCCGAGCAAGCGTTTTGTCATTTGCATTCGTGGGATCCTTCATCTCCGCGGTCGCTGACCGCCTCAACTGAAACTGATATGCGTTTTCAATTACAGTACCTCCATCTGGCGTTCAAGCCCCTTTCGTGCGCGGCGGCCCACTTTCGCGCGCCCACGATGGCGCTGAAACCTCGCGACTCGGTGCAGCTCGGCATCTCCGACGGACGAGCTCGGGGTGGCCGCCCCCGCGCTTGATCCCACCCGCGCCAACTGCAACAAGGGGCCAATGCTCGCCTTCAGTGCCGCACGCCGCAACACGTGGGAACAGTTCCTCGACGGGGTTACCACCGCGCTGGACCGGCGTTTGTTCTCCATCCACGGGGTGGATGTCACGACTCTGAGCATTGCGTTCTTCGTGCTGACGTTGCTGGTAGCGGTCCTCGCCGGTCGCATCGCGCGCAGCGCACTGATTCGCCTGATGTTGCGCCAACCCAACGGCCCCACCGAGGGCTCTGCGTACGCCGTCGCGCGTATCGCGCAGTACCTCATCACCCTCGCGGGCGCGTTCTTCGCTCTCGAGAACGTCGGCATTTCGATGTCGTCGTTGGCCGCCCTGGGAGCCGTATTCGCGGTCGGCCTGGGTTTTGGCCTTCAAACCATCGCCCAGAACTTCATCAGCGGTTTGATCCTGCTGTTCGAGCGGCCCATTTCGAAGGGTGATGTCATCATCGTCGACGGTACGTTTGGCGTCGTCGACGAGATATCGATTCGCGCAACCCGCATCATGACCTTCGACGACATCGCCATCATCGTACCCAACAGCAAACTCGTCAGCGGCGTCGTCGAGAACCGGAGTGAACCCACAACGACGTACCGCATTCGCATCGACGTCGGCGTCGCCTATGGCACGGACACGAAGTACGTCGAAGAACTCCTCCTGACTGTGGCCGAACGCTGTGAGGCCGCGTTGAAAGAGCCAGCACCAAGCGTGTTCTTCGTGGGCTTTGGCGCCAGCTCCCTCGATTTCCAGCTCTGTGTCTGGCTCGACGATCCGAAAGCGGCGCTGGTGGTCGGCAGTTACTTGCGCCACGCGATCGTCGCGGCGTTCGAAAAAAATGGGGTCACGATCCCGTTCCCCCAGCGGGACGTGCACTTGATGCCAGCACCCGCTCCCCGCTCCCCGTCAAAGCCCTGAACCCGGGGGCACGTTCGCGAGCACCGCACTGGACGGGAGCGCCCTCAGAAACAGATGTCCGTGCACCGCGTGTAGTCGTCCCGCCAGCGCATGCAGACTTCGCCTTCGCGCGCGCCGAGCCTTTTGCGCCAACCCGCATCGTCCCCGTACGTCCACACGTCGTCGATCGAGCCGCAATCCGTCTTGCCGCCGAACAACAGGGCGTGACCACAACTCTTCGACCAAACGAAGCTGTGCGCGCTACGGCGTTCGGGCAGTGTCAGATCCAAGGTCGCGAAGTCGGGGGGAAAGTCGCAAAATCCACGATTCGGTGAGTGAAAGCGATCCCCAGCCGCGACCTGACTCCAGCGCGCCGACTCGGGCTCCAAGGACCAGACATCGTTCAGGTTGCCGAGGCTCTCATCACCGGTCACGAGCGTGCCAGGGTCGTGACCACCGAAAACGACGTAACGGTCGCTCTGCTCTTCGTGCACGAACGAGGACCAGAAACGGCCCAATGGACCGGTGCCACCTTCTGCGATCTCAGTCCACGTTCCGGCTTCGATGTCGTACGCCCAGACGTTGGCAAAGTAGGTCGGGAAGTTGTCGAAAGCGGTTTCGTTGCCCCCCCCGAAGACGACCAGCCGATCCCGCGACTCGTCGTACAGCATCGAATGAAAGAGCCGCGGCTCCGGAGCTTCTTCCGTGATGTGTTGTCGCCACGTGCCCTCTTGCAGGTCGAAACTCCACAGATCGTCGAGCGGTTCGTAGCGCAAACCGCTGGTAGCGACGTTGCCGCCGAAGAGCCACAGTCGCTCCCGACGAGGATCGTAAGCCAAGGCACTCATCGCGCGGGCCGCTGGCCTGGCCCCCTCGGCGTCGATAGCCGACCAGCGCCTGCTCGCCACCTCGAACTGCAGGATGTCGTCGTAGAGAGTGTATTCGCCACCGGCCTGCTCCCGATACCGGCCACCGAAAACGTACATGCTGCCCGCGCCCCAAGCTGCAGCATGGCGCCCCCGAGCGCTCGGGGCCGCGTCCACCTGCTCCCAACTGCCGCACGGATCGTCGTAGATCCAGGTTTCCGCAGAGAACTCCCTCGTGCCGTCGGACGTGCAGTTCATGGGTACGTCGGGTGTGCCGCCAAAGATGATCATCTCCTGCCGGTCCTGATCGTAGACCGCGCTGTGCTCACTGAGTCGATCGGGCCGCGCGTCGCCCGCGCCTTCGCAGCGCTCCGCGAGTGAAATGCCGTCACTGGGCTCGCAGTCCGGCGCGCTCTCTTCCGGCAATTCACCGCTGACCAGCTCAGCGAACGAGTCCATTGCCGACGGATCGGAAGGCTCACCATCCGTTCCGTCCGCATCGTCTTCAGCGACGCGCTCGTCGCCGGCAGCCGCATCCGCCTCAGCTTCACCCTGCCCGGAGGCATCGATGGCAAGCGGCTCTTCGCTCCCACAGGCCACACCGACGACCAGCACCACGCCGCACCAGTACTTCATGTGCCCAATGTAACACGCTCGCATGCGCTTCCCCCCGCCACAGCAAGCGCCGAAATGATTTCGTTGGGGTGAAACCGTGACGGGCCCCCTCTGGGCCTTGAGTACTGCACCGACATGCCCCAAGATGCCGTGCTTTCCCCGAGGGGCCAAACACAGATGATCTACGGCACGTTTCTCTTTCTTCACACCATCATTCGCTGGGTCGCGCTGATCGCTGGATTGGTCGTGGTGGCTCGCGCCTCCCTCGGGATCGCCCAGCGGGGCCCCTACCAGCCTTCTCACCGAACCGCTGGCACGGTGTTCGTCTCAGCACTGCACTTGAACGTGCTGATCGGCATCGTGCTCTACGTCGCGTTTTCGCCGCAGACGCATGCGGCCTTCGCCGACATCGGTGCGGCCATGAAGAGCGCCGGGTTGCGCTTTTTCTTCGTCGAACACCCCTTTGGCATGTTGCTCGGAACGGTGCTCGCCACGGTGGGTGCCGCCAAAGCTCGCCGAGCTGACGACGATCACGGCAAACACATGCGCACGCTGGCGTTCATGGGCGGGGGTCTGGTGGCCATCATCGCGAGCATCCCTTGGCCCTTCTACGCCGCAGGCCGACCGCTGCTCTGGTTCCCGCACTTCTGAGCTCGCCGGGGGAGCGCGCGTCAACTCGCGGCGCTCGCCCCGACTTCTGTTTCGCTTCGACGACTCGCCTCCAGGCGCTCGGCGATCGCAGCCTCCAACTCCTCCGTCGAAAGGGGTTTGACCAAACACGGGATCGAACGGGATTCGACCAACAGCCGCGTCGAATCGCTGAAGGTGCCCCCAGTCATGAAGATCACCCGTCGCGAGTAGCGCGCGTCGCGTCGCGTCAGCTCGGCGAACAACTCCGTGCCGGACATGCCCGGCATCATCACATCGCAGAGCAACACGTCGAAGCCCGTCGCTTGGCAGGATTCCAAGGCTTCACTCCCCGAGTTGACGACCGTCACGTGATGTCGTTCCAGGGCGTCAGCCACCGCGTCGGCCACGGCTGGGTCGTCATCGATGACGAGAACGCGGCTCGCCGGAGCCACCTTTTGACGATACGGTTCGGTGGCGGCTACGGGTTGTGTCGACTTCACCGCAGCCGGCAGGATCACTCGGAAACTGGTGCCTTGCCCCACCTGGCTGGAAACCTCGATCTTTCCGCCCATGCCTTGAACGACCGAATGACAGAGAGAGAGCCCCAGCCCCGTGCCCTTGCCAACGGCCTTGGTCGTGAAGAAGGGGTCGAAAATGCGATCCAAATGTTCGGGTGCGATGCCAGCCCCGGTGTCTGCGATCGTCACGAACACGTTTCCGTCTTCAGTCGTTCCCGTCTGGACGCAGATGACGTTTTTGCATTCACCCGCGGCATCACCAAGCGCCTGCAGCGCGTTGACGAGTAGGTTCAGAAACACCTGACTCAGGCGCGCGGGGTTCGCCATCACGCCCGGAGTAGCGCCACGCGTGCGGTCCAACTTGGCACGATGGCGTACGTCGTTGCCCACCATGCGCAATGCCGAGTCCAAAACGATGTTGGGGTCGACGAAACGAACCGTTACGTCATCCACACGCGAGAAAGACCGCAGGTCCTGAACGATCGCCTGCACCCGTTCCGCGCCTTCCAGCGCGTACTCGGAGGCCTTGCCCACCGTGTCCGTAAACTCTTGGGGCAACGAGTCTGCGTTCCGAAACAGCTGCCGTTGGATTTGACGCAAGCTCAGGAGTAGGTAGGTGAGCGGGTTGTTGATCTCGTGGGCAACGCCGGCCGCCAGGGTGCCAATCGATGCCATGCGTTCACTGACGCGCAACGCGTGCTCGGTCTTCTTGCGCTCGGTGATGTCTCGTCGCAGGCCGACGACGTGCGTCAGCATGCCTTGCTCGTCGTGCACGGGCCAAACCGTGACTTCTTGGTCGAAATGGGAGCCATCCTTCCTGCGACCCGCGAAGCTATCGTGAAAGACTCGGCCTTCTTCACACGCTCGTTCGATCCGTTTGTAGAACGCTTCGTCATGCAGGCCGGTACGGAGCAGCTTCGGACTCTTGCCGAGTAGCTCCTGTCTGGCGTAGCCCGTGATGCGCTCGATGGCAGGATTGACGTAGACGTAGCGCCCTCGAGGGTCGGTGATCTCGACACCGTCACCCGCCTTCTCCAAAGCGGAGACGAGCATCTCCAATCGCTCGTTGACGCTTGCCAGTTGCTGAGTGCGGTCGGCGACGAGCGCCTCGCAATCCTCGTGCCGTTTCTCGAGACTGGCCACCATCGCATCCAGTTCTCGGACGAGCACGCCGATTTCGCGCGGCTCGAAGCGACGCCAGGGCTGCGGGCGTCGAAAGAATTCACCGCGTCCGATGGCCGAGACAGAACTCGCCAGGCCCGACAAGCGCTTGCCAGCCCAATGGGCGACGGTTGCCGACAGCAGGAGCGCCAAGGCAAGGGCAGCTAGCGTGCCCATCCAGGTGCGCGCCCGTGCCGCTTCCGCGGCGACGTCGATGTGCGCTTGTGACTCGATGACCATGGCGCGCCAACCCGACAGCGGCCCGTCCAACGAAGCGGTCGCGGCGCGAACCGGACGTGCCTCTTCGTCGGTTGCGGTCCGAGGCGCAGTCGAAAGCGGGCTGGAAGGCGCAAACGCGACAACATCTGCCACGTCTCGCAACAAGCCGTCTGAGGAGCGAGAGTCACCGACCACTCGGGAGCTGCCGTCGAGAATGACCAAACGAGCGCCGTCGACCGACTGCGCTCGGCGCTGCAGCATCGTGCCCACGAGGTCGAGATTGAGGGAGCCCTCCACGAAGCCTTCGAGCTCACCGCCCGCGTCGCGGATGGGTGCGACCAACTGTACACTCGGAACGCCGTGACGTCGCCCGAGCCGCACCTTGGAGACCGTCGCCTCGCCGGTCTCTATGAGCGTAAGATAGTACTGGCGTTCAGCGTAGTTCGGAGACGACCTCAGTTGAGACGGCTCAGTTTTCACTCGTGCCACGAGCTCGCCGTCGATGTCCGCGAGGTACATTTCATCGAAATGGCCCGAGGCCGCCCAGTGACGCTGCAACATCCGCGTTGCTTGCTGGGAGCGAATGCCGTCCGTCTCCTCCACCTGCGCAGCGAGCAACTTCAACTCGTGCAGCCGCTCCGCCAATTCCCTCTCGAGCTCCAGCTTCGCCTCGACGGCCTCAGTCGTCAGCACCTGATCACTCCAAGCACGCATCTCGGCTGCGACACGATTGGCGCCGTCCCGTCCCAGCAACAGCACCGGCAACGCGGTCAGCACGCTGAGCACGACGAACAGATAGGTGCGGACGCTGATCGGTCTCATGGATCGCCACCCTCATGGTACGTCACCCCGGTCACCCTCGTCCAACCGCCCGTGCACTCGCGCCCTGCCTGAGACTCCGTCGCGGGAGGGGCTCCGCACACAACGTGAGTGACGTCACTGCTTCGCCCTGCAAGGTCGCGCGATCCGCCCGCTGCCCGGCGTCGTCCGCGGGCGACGACGCTGTGGGTGTAGCTTGCCACCGGAGCGGCTCCACGATCGCCCGAGATCTGGCTCGGACTTGACAACACCCAACCCCTCGAATACCCCAACCAGCGGGCCAGATGGGTGCATGTCACGACGACGGGATGGTCAGGTCGCGCGAGACACTAAAGCGCTTTAGCTTGCTGGTTCTGTGCGTCTTTCTGCCGACGCTAACCCACTGCCGCCCGCGAGAGAGCGACGCCGCGAGCGGCTTCCCGCGTGATGAAACGCTGTACATGGGCGGCCCGCAGTGGGGGGAACCGAGCTCATTCAATCCCCTCGCCAGTAACCCCGATTGGCCAGTCAAAACGCCCTGCAATCTGCTCTACGAAAGCCTCCTGCTCTACGACGCCACGACCGGCAAGATGCAACCCTCACTGGCGCGTGCGTTTCGCCAAACCGACGTCGGCATCGAAGTCACCCTCGATCCACGCGCCCGTTGGAGCGACGGAAGGCCCGTGACTCCAGCGGACGTGGTGTACACCTTTCGGTTGGGCAAACGACACAAGAGCATTCCGGTTGCCTCGCTCTGGGCCTATTTGGCGAGGGTCGACGTGGGCCCGTTGGAGCGCGTCGCTGCGAACGCCGTGGGCACCTCCCCCCCTTCGAATGACGGCGCAGGCGGCAGCCCCAGCCCGGTCGTGAGTCCGCCGGGCGCCCTTGGTGAACTCGACGCGCCTGGTGTGACAGCAGAGCTCCGCGTCTCCTTCGTCTTCCATCCGAGAGAGAAGAATCCTCTGTTCGTTCTCGATGCGCTTCAGGAAATCCGCATCATTCCCAAACACGTCATCGAACCCCTGTTCGAACGTGCGGGGCAGGACCAGAACGAGTTTTTGAAACTCAAGTTCGACGAGCGCCCGGTCGCGTCCGGGCCGTACACCTTGCACTCCTACAGTTCGGAGAAGATCGCGCTCGAACGCCGTGACGACTACTGGGGCAACGAGGCCTTGCACGAAGGCAAACGGCCCGCACCGAAGTACATCGTGCACCCGATCTACAAGAGCAACGACCACTACAGCGTCGCGCTCCAGCAAGGTAGGATGGACTTCTCCTCGAACTTCGTGCCGCGCATTTGGCTCAAGCGTCGAAAAGGGGTGCGCGCTTGGTTCGACGAGCCGCCCTTCTTCGTCGCGAATTCGATCCCGATGATGCTCATCAACGTCGGACGCGAGCCGCTCCGAGACCGGCGCTACCGACGCGCCATGGCCCTGGCCGTCAACTACAAGGACATCCAAGAACTCGCCGTCTCTGGCTACAGCGAGCCCCTGCAACCTGGAATGATCCTCCCGTTCGGTCCAGAGGCGAAGTTCTACTCGGCCGAAGATGCCGGACGCTTGGGCGCGACGCGCTACGACCCCGAGCGAGCGCGGCAGCTGTTGAAGGAAGCCGGCTACCAACCGGTGTTCGACTCTGACGGCAAATTGGTGGAAACCCGCAAAGACGGCACGAAGGTGCCCACCGTCTACATCAAGAGCCCCACGGGGTGGACGGACTGGGAGTCCATCGTGCGCATCGCCGTCAAGGGCATGCGCGCTGCGGGTATCGACGCGCGGGAACGGTTCATCGACGGCAGTGTGTTCTGGCAGGCCACCGCCACCGGCGACTTCGACCTGATCATGAACACCCCGAAACCCGCTCCTCTGCCCTCGCAACCTTGGTCACGCTTCGATGCTCTGCTGACGACGAAAGATTGGAAGCCCGAGGGCGAGAAGATGTACAAGAACCAGGGGCGCTTCAACGATCCGAACGAGCCCGGCTACGAACCCCGCTTCGACGAGCTACTCACTCAGATCCCCCAACTGACGGACGACAGCGAGCTCGTGCGGGCCTATCAGGAACTGAACCGACTGTTCATGGAGCACCAACCCGCGCTACCCACGGTCTACCGCCCCGCAGCCTTCTATCAGATCAACACGAAGGTCTGGAGCGGATTCCCGACATCGGAAAACGCCTTCCTTCCCCCCGAGCTTCCTGGAGAGCGACTGGGCACCAGCATCTTGTGGCACCTGAGCGCCACGAAGACCCAATGAAGCCGCGCGGGACCATGCTGAAGAACCACCCTACCCTGCGCCACATCCTGGGACGAGCCGGATGGTACTTCGCGACCTTCCTGGTGGCGGTGACCGTCAACTTCTTCTTGCCGCGCCTGGGCGACGCCAGCCCCATCGACGTCATCATGGCCAAAGCGGGCTCCGGCCTCGACGCAGCGGCAGCCCAAGACAAAGAAGAATCGTACCTCAAGGAGTTCGGCCTGGTGGAGGTGGACGAGCGAGGTGCCATCGTGCGGGATGCGGCGGGCAAGCCCGTCAAAGCCTCGCTGCTGTCTCAATTCGTCAAGTACGTCGGGATGAGCCTCCAGGGGGATCTGGGCACGTCGATCTTGCAGCATCCCAAGTCGGTGAGCGAGATCATCGCCAACGCACTGCCGTGGACGCTCGCTCTACAACTACCGACCATCATCCTGGGTTGGATATTCGGAAACCTACTGGGCGCCCTCGCCGCCTACCGTCGCGGAGCGTTCGACAAGGTTCTCTACCCGCTCGCGCTTCTGGCCAGCGCAATCCCCGCGTTCTGCGTCGGCATTCTCCTCGTCTACACTTTCGGCATCCATCTGGAGTGGTTTCCCGCTGGTGGCGGCTACCCCGACGGCCTCACGCCCAGCCTGACCTGGGACTTCATCTCGGCCGCGAGCTATCACTACCTGCTGCCATTCCTTTCGATCTTCGTCATCGTGGTCGGCGGCCAGGCCATCGGCATGCGCTCGATGTGCATCTACGAGCTCGGTACCGACTACGTCAAATACGCCAAGCTCCTCGGGATCGACGAAAACAAGATCCTCCTGTACATGTTCCGAAACGCGATGCTACCGCAGCTCACCGGGCTCGCGCTGGCTCTCGGAGCCATGGTGGGCGGAGCGCTGGTCACGGAGATCATCTTCAGCTACCCGGGGCTCGGCATGGCGATCCTGACGGCCATCCAGGGCAACGACTACCCCCTCATCACGGGCTGCACCCTGCTCATCACGGTGAGCGTGCTCATCGCCAACTTCAGCGTCGACATCCTGGTCGGCTTCTTGGACCCGCGCATTCGCGCAGCCCAAGCCAGGAGCAACTGAGGCATGTTCAAGGGACTGCTCAAGTCTCCGGCCTTCGTCTTCGGCGCAGGTCTGCTCTTGCTGACGCTGCTGCTCGCGTTCGTTCTGCCCATCTTCTACGGCGTCGACATCGACAATCGCGTGGGCCTGGCCTACCTGCCTCCGGATGCCCAACACTGGCTGGGTACGGATCACATGGGCATCGACATGATATCGATGTTGATTGAAGGGCTGCAGGCATCGCTGCACGTGGGCCTGCTCGCCGGCACGGTGGCGACGATCGTCGGTACGCTGATCGGTGTATACGGCGGCTACAAGGGCGGTTTGATTGATGACGTCTTGACGGTGGGGACGAACCTGTTCTTGGTGATCCCGAACTTGATCATCTTGATCTTGCTGTCGTCCAGTTTGGAGGAAGGTCGCAGCCTCAGCCTGATCGCGCTCATCATCGGCGCCACGACGTGGACCTGGAGCGCTCGAGCGGTGCGCGCGCAGTCGTCGAGCCTGCGCGCCCGCGACCACGTGGCACTGGCTCGAATCAACGGCTTCGGCACGCTGGAAATCGTGGTCTTACACATCCTGCCGTACCTGCTCTCGTACATCTTCATGGTCTTCATCCTGCAGACGGCGGCCGGCATCCTGTCGGAAGCAACGATCAGCATGCTCGGCCTCGGTCCCTACGACTCGGTCTCTTTGGGCACGATCCTCAACGACGCCATTCGTTACGAGGCGCTCGGTGACGGCGCCTGGTGGGCTTTCGCGCCGGCCATGATCCTGATCACCGTCATCGCCTTTTCGCTCTTCGTCATCAACACCGCCATGGAAGGCGTCTTCAACCCCCGCCTCAGGAAGTGAGCACGTCGTGGCCGTTTTGGAAGTCGAAGACCTGAGGCTGCATTACCTCACCCGATTCGGAAAGAAGGTGCATGCTGTCGATGGTGTCTCCTTCGAGCTCGCGGAAGGCGAAATCTTGGGCATCGCTGGCGAATCGGGATGCGGGAAGACGACCTTGGTCAGCGGCTGCATGGGGCTCACCATCCCGCCGCTGTTCCACACTTCGGGGGACGTGCGCATCGCGGGGCGCAGCCTGATCGGAATGAGTGTCGAGCAGAATCGAAAAGAGGTGCTCGGTCGCCAAGTCGCGATGATCCCCCAGGGGGCGCTCAACAGTCTCAATCCGACGCGCAAGGTCAAAGACATGGCTGCGGACATGATCCTCAGCCACGACGAGGGTGCCGATCGGCGAGAGATCCACGATCGACTGCGTGAACGCTTCTCCAGGGTCGGATTGCGCGCCGACGAGGTACTCGGCGCCTACCCCGTGGAGCTACCCGCAGGAACCAAGCAGCGCGTCGTCATCGGGATCTCCACTCTGCTCAACCCGAAGGTGGTGATCGCTGACGAGCCCACCTCAGCGCTGGACGTCTCGACTCAAAAGGCGGTGATCAAGCTACTCTTCGAGTTGATGGACGCTGGCATCATCTCCAGCATGCTCTTCATCACCCACGAGTTACCACTGTTGCGGCACGTCTCGAGCAAGATCGCCGTCATGTACGCCGGCCAATTCGTCGAGTACGGCACCACCGAGCAAGTCATTTTCGATGGGCGCCAGCCCTACACCAAAGCACTCATGGGATCGATGCTGAGCGCCGAAAAGGGGCAGAAGGACAACAAGCCCATCGCGATCGACGGTGCTCCTCCAAACCTCGCCAAACCCATTTCCGGTTGCCGTTTCGCGGAACGCTGCCCCGTCGTTCGCGACGATTGCAGCCGCACCGAGCAGGTCCTGCGCGTCGTCGCCGAGCGTCGAGTGAGGTGCCGTCATGCCGAATGACGCCGCGCCCCCCGACGAAAGCCGGCCCGAGCCGCAGGAAGCCGCCACCCGCTACAAGTTCGAAGGCATCGGCCTGCGCAAGGTCTTCGGGCATGGCAAACGCGCAGTAGCGGCGGTCGATGGGGTCGACTTACACATCAAGGACCGCGAGATCATCTCGATTGTCGGTCAATCGGGCTGTGGCAAAACCGTGCTCGCGAAGATGTTGCTGCGCTTGGAGCAGCCGACGAGCGGCACCCTGCGCTTCGATGGCAAGCCCATCGACGTTCATCGCGATCCGCGCGAGCACTGGCGACAAGTTCAAGCCGTCTTTCAGGACCCGTTTTCTGCTTTCAACCAGTTCTTCACCATCCGTTCGCAGCTCGAGAGCTCGTTTCGTCTGTTCAAGACCAAGCCCAGCCCGCAGGAGATGGAGGAGCGAGTGGACCAGGCGCTGCTCGCGGTGAACATCGAGCCGGGCGACGTCGAGGGCAAATACCCTTTCGAACTGTCCGGCGGCCAGATGCAGCGCATGCTCTTGGCGCGCATCTTCATTCTGAAGCCCCAAGTGCTGATCGCAGACGAACCAACCAGCATGGTGGACGCCTGCAGTCGCGCCAGCATCCTCGACTATCTGATGAAGCTCAAAGAGCAGCTCGACATGACCATCGTGTTCGTCACCCACGACATCGGGCTCGCCTACTACGTCTCCGACACGATCTACATCATGCATCAGGGCAAGTTCGCCGAACACGGCAGCCCCGACGCGGTCACCCAGAATCCGACGAGTGCCGTTACCCGACAACTTCTGGACGACATTCCCGACGTACATCGCGACTGGCTCCAGCGCTGAGAACCGAGCCTGGAGACGACGCCGGATTCCTTCTACGTCCGGGCGGTCGCGCTCACGTCCGTGATCAGACGTCGCTTGACCCGCCACTCTTCGACCGCGCAGAACAACACCGGCACGACGAACAAGGTGATCAGGGCGATGAGCATGCCGCCAACGGCAGGAAGCGCCATCGGAACGACCAGATCCGAGCCGCGACCGCGCGAGGTGATGACCGGCAGAAGCGCCAAGATGGTCGTCGCCGTCGTCATCAGACATGGCCGAATGCGGCGCGTGCCTGCTTCCAGAGTCCGCTGGCGGACCTCATCTACGTTTTTCGGCGGGTGTCGTTCGAATACCTGCTTCAAGTAGGTCGACATCACGACCCCATCGTCGGTGGCGATGCCAATCAGGGCGATGAACCCAACCCAAACCGCAACGGACAAGTTGATCGTGCCCACCTGAAACAGGTCCCGCATGGGCATACCCATGACCGAAAAGTCGAGGAACCATGGCTGCCCATAGAGCCAGACGAGCAGGAAGCCTCCAGCGATGGCCACCACCACGCCCGAGTAGATGATCGCGCTGACGACGATGCGGTGAAACTGAAGGTACAGAAGGATGAACACCAACACGAGCGCCACGGGAATCAGTACGGCCAAACGCTGCTCACTGCGCAGCTGGTTCTCGTAGGACCCGGCGAACTCGTAGCTGACACCGGCGGGCACCTCGAGCTCTCCCGACTCGATGCGCGACCGGATGACTTCTTGCGCTTGTTGCACGGCGGTGACCTCGGACACGTCCGGGTTCCTGTCGAACAACACGTAGCTCGTCAGGAAAGTGTCCTCACTCTTGATCACTTGTGGCCCGCGCACGTAGCTCATCGTCGCCAGTTGCGTCAGGGGGATCTGTTCGCCGGTCTTGGTGGCGACGAAGATCCGCTCCAGGGCCTCCAGACTGTCCCGTTCTTCTCGCATGTAGCGCACGCGTACGGGATAGCGCTCGCGCCCCTCCACCGTGCGCGTCAGTGTCACGCCACCCAACGCCACTTGCAGCACCCGCTGCACCTCCACGACCGACAGCCCGAAGCGCCCAATCGCTTCCCGATCGATGTCGATCTCGAGGTACGGTTTGCCCACGACACGATCGGCAAACACTGCTTCGCGACGGATCGACGGAACCGCCTTCAAGATCTCCTCGAGCTCGATGCCGAATCGCTCCACCGATTCCAACGTCGGACCGTGGACCTTGACGCCCATGGGAGCGCGCATCCCGCTCTGGAGCATCACCAGGCGCGCCCCGATCGGCATCAGGACTGGAGCGCTCGTCAGCCCGGGCAGCTTCGCCGCCTCCACGATGTCGTCCCAAATGTCGCGCGGGCTGCGGATGTGATCACGCCAGCGACGCTCGCGGGTGCCGTCGGGCAACACCTCGTACTCAGGCACGTAGGTGACGACGGTTTCGATCATGCCCAACGGCGCGGGATCGAGCGCCGACTCCGCGCGCCCGAGTTTGCCCACCACTCGGTCCACTTCCGGGACTTCCGCGATGGCCGCGTCCATGTCCGAAAGCATGCTCAGCACCTCACCGATCGAAGCGTGGGGCATCGTCGTGGGCATGTACAGGAACGACCCTTCGTCGAAGGGCGGCATGTACTCTCGACCGAATCCTGGAACCGCGTGCGCCAACTTCGAGACCGGTGCACTCATCCGCACTGACTGCGGCAACCAACCGAATACTGCGTCGAAGCCGAGCCAGGCAGAAAAACCGGACAGCGAGATCAACGCGGGCAGCAACAGGAAGCTCACCTTCCGACGCAACACACCGCGAAGCAACGCCGGGTAGGTCACCTCGAACAGCCGGAACCCGCCCATGACCAACGCGATCACCACACCGACGAAACCAGCGTTGACGAGCAGGCCCTCGTCGGGCCCGAGAGGCGCCCAATCGTCCGCCAACGCCACCGCCACCGCCACCGCTGCCAGCGAGGTTTCGACGAGCTCGCCGCGGCGAGTCCCTTTCTCGGAGAGCCACGGCCGCAACAGACGGTAGATGCCGAACGCCATTACGAGCAAGCCCGCAACTGTCGACATCGTCGCCAACAACACGCCAAGACCGACGAACAACCAATCCCGTCGATGCTCCGCCCTGAAGAGGGACTTCCACGAACTCCCGGGATCGCGCTTGGGTCGAGGACGCAGGACGAGCAATGCCACACCGGGCAGCACCGTGATGGCGAGCACCAGAGCGGCGGCCATCGCGAACGTCTTGGTCAGCGCCAACGGGGCAAACAGCCGGAACTCCGTCGCCGACAAGCCGAAAACCGGCAAGAAGCTGACGATCGTCGTCAGCACGGCCGTCATCACGGCGGGGGCGACTTCGGCCGCGGCGTCACGCACCACGAGGCGCCGGTCCGCGCCAGCTGCGGCGCGGGAGAGCCCTTGCTCGATGTTCTCGACGAAGACGATCCCCATGTCGACCATGGTGCCGATGGCGATGGCGATGCCGCCGAGCGCCATGATGTTGGCGTCGACTCCCGTGGCTTTCATCAGCACGAAAGCTGCCAACACACCGAGCGGCAACGTCGCGGAGATCAAGATCGAACTCCGCAAGTTGCGCAGCATGATCAAGACGACGATGATCGTGACGAGGATCTGTTGCCACAGCGCGGTCGACAGCGTGCCCAGAGTCTCCTCGATCAGCGTCGTGCGGTCGTAGAACGGCACCAGCGTCACGCGGCTGACCGTGCCATCGGCGAGGGTGCGCTTGGGCAATCCGGACTGGATGTCCGCGATCTTCTTCTTGACGCCCTCGATGACCGCCAGCGGGTTCTCCATGTAGCGCGCGACGACCACGCCTCCCACAGCAGGTCCGCCTTCATCGTCGAGCGCCCCCCGACGCAGCGCTGGACCCACCGCCACAC
The DNA here is from genome assembly GCA_050290545.1 of Polyangiaceae bacterium. Lineage (GTDB taxonomy): Bacteria > Myxococcota_A > Polyangia > Polyangiales > Polyangiaceae > SZUA-265. The sequence goes on from JBNKHV010000026.1 coordinate 99,418, forward strand.
GCGCGATGTCCCGCACCCGGATCGGCGTGTTCTCTCGCGCCAAGACGACCGACGCCTCGAGGTCGGAGATGCCTTCGACGAAGCCACGGCCGCGGACGACATACTCGACGCCGTTGACCTCCAGGGTGCGTGCTCCGATGTCGAGGTTGGAATTGCGCACGGCATCCGCAACCTGCGACAGCGTAACCCCCGCCGCGCGCATGGCCTCGGGATCGACGTCGATCTGATACTCGCGCACGAAGCCGCCCACCGACGCGACTTCACTCACCCCGGAGACGGATTGCAACGCGTAGCGCACGTTCCAATCCTGGATCGCGCGGAGTTCATCTTGGTCCCACCCGCCAACGGTATTGCCCTGCTCGTCGCGACCTTCGAGCGTGTACCAGAATATCTGCCCCAGGGCGGTCGCGTCGGGCCCCAGCATCGGGCTGACGCCATCTGGGATGGTTCCCGGTGGCAACGACGCGAGCTTCTCCAGCACCCGCGAACGCGACCAGTAGAACTCGACGTCGTCTTCGAAGATCACGAAGATGCTCGAGAAGCCAAAGGCCGAGGAGCTGCGTACGGTACGCACACCCGGAATGCCGAGCAGCGCCGTGGTCAGGGGATAACTGATCTGATCCTCGACGTCGCGCGGAGAGCGCCCCGGCCACTCCGTGAAGACGATCTGCTGGTTTTCACCGATGTCGGGGATGGCGTCGACGCCGACACGATTGCGCGGCAACGGCCCCAGGTCGTAGTTGAACGGCGCCACACTCAACCCGCCGCCAATCAGCAGCAGGGTCAGTAGGAACACGATGAAGCGGTTGTCGATGAACCAACCGACGATCGTCTCCCAAACGCTTCCTCCGTTGGCAGAGGACTCGTGAGGCGCAGCGCTGGAGCGTCGCTCCTCGGAGGCGTCACTCAATGCTGGTGTCCCTCTCGTGGCTCGTGCTCGTGCGCCGGGCCGCTCTGCTGAGGCTCGACCGTCAGGAAGGAGCCGGGTTCGACACTGCTCTGCACCTCACCGCAGGACCGCATCGAGGCACCGAAGTAGGAGTTGTCGATGGTCTCCCCCTGCTGCAGCCACGAGGCTCCCTGGCTGCCGAAAGCCATCGGGCAGTGCGCCAGCATCAAGGGTTTGCCGAGCGGATTACCGAAGCGTTCGACCAGCTCTTGCACCGAGCCGCTCAAGGCCTCGAAACCACTGCGCGCCTCTTCGATGGCGGTCGCGGCTGCGACGCGCTGCGCCCGAGCGCGAAGGTCGGCGGAAAGCGAACGCCACAGTTCGACCGCCGCCTGAGGCCTCGGGAGGCGCACCTTCTCGAGCCCCTTGCCGAGGCTCTTGGCGGCAGCCTTGGCGGCTTCCAAGTCGTCCTCCGCCAACGCGCGTTGCACGCCCAAGTAGCCCTCGACCACCGGCGCCAGCCCTGCGCGGTCACTCGCGGCCAGCCGGATGGGCTCGCGCACCTCTTCGACCTGGGTGTCGTCCGGGCGAGTCATCATGCTGGGACCACCCTGGATCTGAAGATCCGCGTCGAGGGCGAACGCGCCTCGCGTGACCACACGCTCCCCTTCGCGCAAGCCAGCGACGACTGGGTACTGGTCGCCGACCTTCGGCCCCAAGCGCACGGTCCTCGGCTCGTACACGAAGCGGTCGTCCGCTTCGACCTCCACGTAGATCAGAGCACGGCGCCCTGTGAACAGAGGCGCACTGGCGGGAACGACGAGTTGGCTACCCGAGTTGCTTCGATCCGTCGCTTCGACCACGGCCTCCGCGAACATGCCGGGCCGCAAGCGCCCACCGTGGCTCTGAATTTGCACGCGCAGCTTCGCCGTGCGCTTGATCGGATCGAGCGACGGATCGATGAACGTCACCTTGCCTTCGAAGACTTCTCCCGGGAGCGCTTCGACGGTCACGCGTACGTTCTGTCCCAGCTCCAGGCGCGGCAGATCGCTCTCGTAGGCGTCGAGTTGCAACCACAACGACGTCAGATTGGCGATGCGAAACAAAGGCGCACCGGTCGCCACGTAAGCCCCCTCGGTCGCGATGCGCTCCATCACCGTGCCCCCGAAGGGAGAGCGGATCTCGATCTGCGTCGTAGGACGTGAGGCCCCCTCCAAACGCGTCAACTCCGCATCGGGAATGCCGAGCAGCCGCAGGCGTGCCCGCGATGCTTCCAGTGCTTGCCGCGCCGCCACCTTCGCGGACTCCACGGCATCGCCCAATTGCTCGACCTGGCGTTTGGCAACGATCAAGTCTTGGTGGGCAGCCAGCACCTCGGGGCTGTACAGCGTCGCGATGACCTGCCCCTTGTTGACGTGCTGCCCCGTCGTGTTGACGTGTAGCTTGTCGATGCGCCCGCCCGTCCACGCAGTGACGGTCTTGAGTGTCGTCTCGTTGGGTTCGACCAACCCGAGCAACCTCAACTCGGAAGAGTTGTCCACCTGACGCTTCACCTCGGAGGTTCGCAACCTGGCCAAGGCACGCGCCCGTTTCGACAGTACGACGCGTCCGGAGGTGTCTTCGGAGGCGGCGTTGGAGTTGACGGGGATCAGGTCCATGCCGCAGATGGGACATTGCCCGGGCTCGCTCTGACGGATCTGAGGGTGCATGGAGCACGTCCAGATCGTACCTTCAGCGGACTGCTCGTTCGCCGCCGCGGTATCGCTCGCGCTCGGCGCCGGGGCGCTGGCACCAAACATCAGGGCCCCCAAACCAAAACCCACCACGAGCAACACCAGGCTCGGCCACCAGCGCGCAAGCCAAAGCGGAGGGCGTCTGTTTTCGTCTGCGGACATGGTCGTGTTCTTTTTTGGGGGCCGCGAGGCGAGGCGCAAGCCGCCGCGGCCTCGTCGAGGTGCAGCGGGACGCGCACGTCACGCGAAAAGCAGCTTACATCATCTCTCGCACCGGCAAGTAGCGAGTACGAGCGGCAGCCGGACTCCGGACATCGCGGCCCAAGACCGCGCCGGGCACCTAGCGCGCGCCACACCGCACGGCGCATGACCGAGGCGGGCACCAAACACCCACGCACACAGCGCGACGAAAGACCACCGGGCACCAAACCCGCACGGCACACAGCGCGGTCGAGGCAGCCGGGGCCGAGGTGCGGAACGCTGGAATGACCCGGCAGGACACTTCACGGCGATGCCATCGACCGCACGTGTGACGCTCTCAGTCACTCCGCGCACACGCCTCGACAAACGACGAATGGGCGCGTCGGTGACGCGCCCATTCGTCGTTCACAAGAGCGCGCCAGCGCGCTCGAGCTTCCGTCTCAGGTCACTGGACGTTGATGGAGAACTCTTCCATGGCGAGGTTGCTCCCGCCGCCCCAAATCTCGAAGCCGCCGAAGACGTCCGTCAGGTACATGTTGGAACCGATGCCGTGGCTGGCCGCATCCACCATGAAGTCCTTCAGGTCGAAGGTGAGGCTATTGAGCTTGCTCGGCGAAACGTACGACACGACCGTCGCGTCGTTGTAACCCTCCGGGCCATCACCGCGAGGACCGACCCAGACGTCCCAGTTCTGCCCTGCGATGTTGGCGGTGCCCTGAACACTGCCGATCGGCTGCCGACTGCCCGGCTTGTAGAGCCAAACCATGATGAAGCCATCGATCCCGTCCCGGTACTCGGCCGACGGGGGCGAGTTGGCGAACCAAACGTCGTAGGTGGCATTGAAGTCCCCATCGACGCCATTCCAACGGAACGTGGTCTGCGCGCTTTGGATGGCCGAGATCTGGATCGGGAGCGGGTCCGTGTTGGTCGACGCGACGCCACCCAAGCTGTTGCCGTTGTCACCGATGAAGATGGATGGAAACGAGGCCGGGATGCCGTTGCCGGGCGAGGACCCGTTGGCCGTGTCGATCGTGAAGCTGTTGCCCACGTAGGACATGATCAGGTCGCTGCCCTCGGGGTTACCCCAGTTGTTGTTCTGGAGGATGTACTCGGCGCCGCCCGCCGTGATCTTCTTGCGGTCGAAGTCACCATCCGGCGAAAGCTCCGAGTATCCCACCGTGCCCTGCTCGGTCGCGGCTTCCGCGGAGCCGTCAGGAGCGATGTCCGCCGAATCACCGTCGGCAAAGCCGTTGACGCAGAACTCGTAGGGCGTCGCGGTCGGCTCGCCGGGAACCAGGAACACCACGGAAGAAATGGGCTGCCCGGCGTAGTCCGTACCCATGCCGCCCTCCCAGCACTCGGTGTTGAATTCCGAGTACGGCACATGCACCTTGCCCTGGGTCGCAGAGATCGTTGCGCACCAGCGGTCGTTGGCGTCCGTGGAGCCGTTCGGGCCCTGGATTTGCACACGCCAAACGAAGCTGGTGTCCGCACCCTGCTTGACGAAGTTCACGGCCACACCGGTGCCCGTGGGCTCGACCGCGGGCAGGACGGGGAACGCCTCGCCAGGCGCGAGCGCCGTGCAATCCGCCGTTGCCGGGTCCTCTCCCAAGTTGAAACCGAGCAAGGCCACGGACTCGTAGGCCTCGTGCGCGGCCACGGTACCCTTGACGCAGTACGGGCCTCCATCGGCCGTAGCCAGGAAGTCCGCCGGGGCGATCGTCGATTGTCCGCTGGCGCCGACGTCTTCTTCCGCCTCGACACCGGTCCAGACACACCCGCCCCAGTTGCCCGTGGAATACCAACCCGCGGGGTTGCCACTCGCATTGACAGGCGGCGTGCCTTCCCCGGGAGCAGGGTCACCTGCCACGGGCGTGTTCGGATCGCCTGCCACGGGCACGCCTTCAGCGGGCTGACCGGGCACTGGCGATGCATCGGGCTGCCCAGCCACCGGTTGGCCCGCAACCGGCTGTCCAGGCACCGCCGTTCCGCCAGCCGCGGGCTGCCCTGCTACTGGTTGGCCCGCGACGGGTTGCCCCGCCACCGGTTGGCCCGCAACGGGCTGCCCAGCCACCGGCGTCTGTGCTCCGGTGGTTCCCGCGGGCTGCCCGGCGGGTATCCCGGCAGCCGAGCTGCTGCCGGTGGGTGAAGAAATCACCTGCCGTGGTTCGCTCGGTCCGCAGCCGACGACCTGAGTCGCCGCCGCAAGTACGAGGCCCGTGAACATAACCTTCTTCGCTGTGAGCATGATTCTCCTGTAACCAATCGCGGACTGAGGGGTCACCCGCAGGCGAAACGCCTCGACTACCACCGCAAATCGTCGGACGGGAAGGTAAAGGCAGCCGCATACACCGGCAACTCGCGAAAAGACCCCTTCCGTGTGGCTGGAGGAACCCGTTCTGGGCGGAATGAGGTGAGGCGCTGCGGTTCGCGGGACCGTGTTCTCGGCACGACGAGGTGCGATCTCCTCGCAGCGAACGTTCAGTTCGCACTGCCATTTCGACACTGAATCCTCTCACGGCGTAGGCCGCGCGGGGCCTGTCGCGATCGCGCGCCGCGCCTATCGCAGCCGACGTTCCGCCTCGAAGAGGCCGCGACTCCCCTGCTCGCGAGTCACCACGCAGCAGCCCTTGGCCCCGGAGGGAAGCGCTGACGACCCCCGTCGCCATCCGAAGACGCCTGGGCGGGCCTCCGCAATCATTAACTCAAGACAACTATTCTCGCAAACGGGGAACGCGTCCCAGGAGGGCGCCGAGGGGCCACCAAAGGCCTCCTTGTGCGGTTCATCACCGCGGTGGTACACAGTTTTCGACGATGGATCTCGATTCGAACAGTGCCCGGAGCTCGGGTGGCTGGCTCAGCCCCCCATGCCGCCTCCCCTGCTGGGGACTGCTAGTGACCGCCCTGTGCGGCTGCGCGACGAGTCGAGAGACGGCGGTCGAGCGAGAACTGGCGGCGCATCCTCGCAGCCAACCTGCGTCGCGGCCCCAGGCCCAGCGCCCACCACGCCAGTTCGCGGGCGGCTTGAACGGCTACGTTACTTACGCCCTCGAGAACAACGCCGGACTGCGCGCGGCCTACGAGCGCTGGCGAGCGCAAGCGTACCGCATCTCGTCTGCACGCCGGTTGCCGGAGCCGGAGCTCAGTTTCGGCATCTTCGTGCGGTCGGTCGAGACCCGGGTCGGGCCGCAACAGGCGCGACTGGGGTTGAGCCAGGCGTTTCCGTGGCCGTCCAAGTTGAGCGCTGCCGCTGACGCCGCATCCGCGGTTGCTCACGCCGAGCAACGCCGCTTCGAAGCGCAGTCACTGCGTATCATGCGAGAGGTGAACGATGCGTATTGGCAGCTGTGGTTGGTGCGTCGAGCCCGCGCCATCCACGGTGAGCATCTGCAAGTCCTCCGAGGATTGTCGGAAACGGTGCGGGCCCGCTTCGTGACGGGCTCGGCGACTTTGGCAGACCAGCAGCAGATCGATCTGTCCATCTCCCGCCTCGAGGACCTGCTGCTGGCGATGAACAAGGACGAGCGTACGTTCGAAGCCCAGTTGCGCGCGAGCTTGGGCCTTCGCTCTGCCCTGCCCCTGCCGACGACCGATGGCCCCGCCGACGCCACCGTGCCGGCCGCCAGTGAGGCGGACTTGATGAAGCAGGCGTTGACGCACCCGATGATCGACTCGCAGAAGTGGATGGCCGACTCTCACGACGCCAGCGCCCGACGAGCGGCGGCCGAGGGCTACCCGATGTTCAAGATCGGCGCGGATTGGATCATCACCGGTGAAGCCGACGCACCGGGGGTTGTCGACAGCGGCAAGGACGCCGTCATCGTCGGTGGCGGGATGAGCATCCCGCTTTGGCAAAGCCTGTACGACGATAGCGCAGCCGCCAGTCGTGCGGCTGCGCGCTCGAGCCTGGCCGAGGCCGAGAGTGCCCGCGACCAGGCAGCAAGAGACCTCGCGATCACGTTGGCGCGCATCGACGACAGTGCGCGCCGCGTGGCTCTGCATCGCCACACGCTCTTGCCGCAAGCACAGGCGGCCTACGCCTCCGTGCTTGGCGCGTATGCCGTCGGACGCACGGGAGTGGCTGCTGCACTGCTGTCCCAACAGGAGCTGCTCGACCTGCGACTGGAGCAAGAGAAGGTACGGGCAGAACACTCGATCGCCTGGGCGCGCCTGGAGGAGCTCGTCGGCGCCAGAGTCGCAGGGGAACCCTTGACCAAAGCTGTGAGCGGCACGGAAACCACCGGCGCGGACACCGCCGCCGAGCCAATCGACGGCAGCGCAAACACCGGCAACGAAAGAACCGACGACAGCGCGGCCAGCGGTAAGCCAACGACCGGCACCGAGCAGGCGAGCGACGACGTCGTCGCACCCTGACGTTGCGACGCTGGCGGGCTGTTGCTACGTCCCCAGCCATGCCGAAGACCATTCTCATCACTGGCACCAGCTCGGGCATCGGCCTCGGTCTGGCGAGCGCTGCACTCGAGCGCGGCGATACCGTGTTCTCGCTCCAGAGGCGTTCCTCACCACTCGCGGGCAGCCCGCGCTTCACGGAGGTACGTACGGACCTGACGGACTTCGAGCAGACGCCGGAGGCGCTCTCGCGTCTGCTCGACGGCGAGAGCCACCTCGACTTGGTCGTACTCAACTCCGGTGTGCTGGGCGAAATCCAGGACCTCGTGGATACCCCGCTCGACGACATTCGTCGCGTGATGGACATCAACACCTGGGCCAACAAGGTCTTGCTCGATGCGCTCCTGCCATCGGTTCGAGTGCAGCAGGTCATCGGCATCTCATCAGGCGCCGCCGTCTCGGGCAGCCGCGGCTGGAGCGCCTACGCCTTGAGCAAAGCCGCCTTGATGATGCTGCTCAAGCTCTACGCCGCCGAACGCCCCGACACCCATTTCTGTTCGCTGGCGCCAGGTCTCGTCGACACTGCGATGCAAGACGTGCTGTGCGGAAAAGGCGACGAGGACGTGGAGCGGTTTCCGTCCCTCGCGCGCATCCAGGCAGCGCGCGGCACGGATACGATGCCCACGCCAGAAGCAGTCGCCACGCGCCTGCTGGACGCTTTTGAACGGGTGCGCCGACAGCCGAGCGGCAGCTTCGTCGACATCCGAAAGATGGCAGAGTAGATCCCGCTCATGAACCAACTCGACGGACGACGGATCGTATTGACGGGAGCATCCCGCGGCGTGGGGCGCGCTTGCCTGGAGCTCTTCCTCGAGCACGGTGCGGAAGTACTCGCGGTTGCCAAAGACAGCGCGCGGCTCGAGAGCGTTGCGCGACAACTCGCCCCCAAAGCCGGCCCTCGACTGTCGACCTTGGCCGTCGATCTGGCGCAGGCGGATGCGGCAAGCGCCATCGCCGCTGCGGCTGAGGCGCGCTGGGGCGCACTCGACGTGCTCTTCAACAACGCCGGTGTGCAGCTCACTCACGTACCGACCTTCGAACGAGAGCCGCGCGATGCCTTGCAGCGCTCTATCGACGTGAACTTGATGGCGCCCTACCTCACGAGCATGGCGTGCCTGGGGTTACTGAGAAAAGGGAACGAGCCCCGCATCGTCCACACCAGCTCGGGCGCCGGCAACTTCGAGTCGATGCGCAGCAACGACATAGCGAGCTACCGTCTGAGCAAGTGGGCGCTGAACGGCTTGACGATGTTGATGGCCGCCCATCACCACGGGGAAATCGCGGTCAACGCGTTCGACCCCGGTTGGGTCAAGACGGACCTCGGCGGCGCTCAGGCTCCAGGCACGGTCGAAGAGGCGGCAGCCGGCGCGCTCGCGCTCCTGACAGAGCCGTTCTCGGTCACCGGCAAGTTCTTCAAGGACGGCAGCGAGATCCCCTTCTGAGTGTCGACGGCGGCTCCTACGTCAGCCCCAAAACGCTCACAGGCAGCCCCCCTTGTTTGCTTCGCAGCAACCGCACCCAGCGAAGGCCTCCGCGCCGTTCCGCCAGTGCCCGAGCGACGAACGGCTGGTGGCCGCAAGCAATGACCACCGGACGAAGGTCGCTACGCTCGACGAGCAAAGCCTCCAACGCCTCGTACAACTTGTTGGAACGCTGCGAATTGCCGATGCGTTTACCGTGGGGAGGATTACCGATGATCGCCGTGCCTGCGGGGATGAGCTCCGCGACTTGACGAAAGTCGCCGCAGCTCGTGGACAGCGCGTCCCCCATGCCTTCGCCGAGTAGTGCCGTCGCGTTCATGACGGCGCTACGGACGGCTTTCTCATCCACGTCGCTGCACCAGGCATGCACGCCGGCAGCCCGCGTCCGCCAAGACGCCTGCTCTTCCTCGTCCTGCGCTCGCTTCCACGCAGCATAGTCGGCCTTGGGGTGCGTGGGCCAGCGCTCGAAGGCAAAGCGGCGGCGTGCCCCGGGCGCAATGCCGACACGACTTCGCAGCCATTCGAGGGGGAGCGCCCCGGAGCCGCAGAAAGGGTCCCACACACCTGAAGGCGGCGCGCCTCCAAGTCCGTCCAGAAGACTCGCCATCGCCGCGGCCAAGGTCTCCCGCAATGGAGCGGCTTCGACGGCTTGCCGGTAACCGCGTCGGTGTAGCAACTCACCCGAGCTATCGATGCTCGGGGTCACGACGTCGCGCTCCAGACGCAGATGGATGCGCAATGGAGCGGACGGACGCGCCCCGTCCGGACGACTACGAAGACGTTCCCCGACGACCCGCACCACCCGCTCGACGATGGCTTCCGAATGATACAACCGCGACTTGGAGCAGCTCACACGCACCTCCAGTGGCGTGTGAGCCGTCGCGTAGGCGTGCCAAGGCAACTTCGAAAGCCCTGCCTCCAACGCCGAAAACGACGCCGCATGGAACGACTTGAGTCGGACTCGCAACGACTCGGCCAACGCACTCTCGCGGTGGATGCGCCAGAACACGAGTCGAGAGACCGTGCCCTCGACGCCGCCCGGCACGGCACGTGCCTCGGCCCCGAGCTGCACGAGCTCGCGCTGCAGCAACGCCTCCAGCCCGGGTGCACTCACGGCAAAGAAGCGAAAAGTCGTTCGGTCGTTGGCCGCGGATGTCATCCGCGCAACCTACTCGCCTATCACTGCCAGCGCACCTCGACACTGCCACCGCTGGAGCCTTTGAGGTCGATCAAGGTCGGGCAGTCGCTCGTGCGGCTGCCGAGCGAGTTCGTCTCCCAGTTGACGCCAGCGGCGTTGTACGCGTCACCCGGGTAGGCCGTACCGAAGCACGCCTGATAAACCGTGAATGGCAGAGGCGTCGCCGCCCCTCCCTGGGGGGCGTGGAAGTCGAGCAGAACTTCTTGAGATACCCACCAAGCCGGGTAGTTGGTGATCTTGACGCAGCCATCGACGTTCACGCGCGGGTTCGGTCCCATCACGCGCTCGTTGAGGTCCGTGGCGTTGTCGAGTGAACAGTCCGAACCGCAGAAGCCGCCCTGGCAGGTATTCGGCGAAGCGCAATCCGCGCTGTCGATGCAAGCCTCACCGACGCCGCTCAGCTCACACTTGCCCCCCGTGCAGCTACCGCTGTGGCAGTCCGCCCCCGTGAAGCAGCCCTCGTCAGCATACCCGAGCTGACAGGTGGTCGAGCAACGCCCGGTGATGCAATCGGTACCCCCACCGCAGGGTTTGCTCACTGCACCCTTGGCACAAGCACCCCCGGAGCAGGTGCCACTCAGACAATCCACCGCGATCTCACACACGCCCCCGAAACCCTGCGGCTGGCAGGTGGTCGCGCAATCGGCCCCGACACAGTCGCCGTCGGCATAACAAGCATCGCCGCCGTTGCCTTGGTCACAAGACGAACTCATGGTGTCGCAAGCCCCACCAACGCAGTCATCGCCGCTCTCGCAAGCACTACCAGCCCCGCCCGGCTCACACGCACCCGCCGCGCAGCGGTCGCTGTGACAGTCACCGTCAACCTCGCATCCGGCGCCCGCGTAACCCGGCTCACACACGCTCGCGCACTCGCCGCTGAGGCAGTCGTCCGCGCCGGTGCATTCGCTCCCCGCGCCGCCGGGCGCGCACACGCCAGCGTCGCAGTTGCCGCTCTTGCAGTCCGACGCCACGCCGCAGCCGGCCCCTGCAAAGCCCTGATCGCAAGAGCCAGCCATCGTGTCACAGTTCGCGCTCGTACAGTGCGCGTCGGCACTGCACGCCGAGCCGACCGGGCCGGGATCGCACCCTGTGGCGCCGCAACTGGCACTGATGCAGTCGGCCTCCGATTCGCAGGGCGCACCTTGATAACCTGGCACACAGACGTTGGCGCCACCGCAGATACCGCTATGGCAGTCACTGGCGCCCAGACAACTCGTGCCGACGTATCCCTTGGCACAGCTGCCCCCCGTGCACAGGGCCGTGATGCAATCGGCAGACTTCTCGCACGTCGTACCGAATCCTCCCGCTTCACATGTTCCGCCGACGCACGTCGCGTAGCAGTCCCCATCCGTTGCGCAGGAAGCGCCCTGGAAGCCGGGGCCGCAAGCGAGGTCGACGCAGTTGTTGCTGCCACAATCGCCGTCGACTTCGCACGGTTCTCCAGATCCCCCCGGCACGCATTCGCTGCCGTCGCAGTTGCCCGTATCGCAGTCCGCCGCCACCAGGCAGGCCGCCCCGAGAGCGCCCTTGTCGCACGTACCCCCGGTGTTGCAGCTGTTGCTCAGGCACTGTGCGTCGTCAGCACACGGATCTCCAAAGCCCGCCACCTGGCAGGTGTCGTCGACGCATACGCCAGTGAGGCAATCGCCGGCAACGCCACAACTGGCTCCAGGGGGGCCCTTCCGGCACACGGCGTCCGTGCACTCCCCGGTGACGCAGTCCGCTACCACGCTGCACGCACCACCGACGGGGGAAACCTCACACGCGTCGTCGACGCAAGAGCCGGTCGTGCAGTCCATGTCCGACCCACAAGCGTCCCCACCGTGCGAGGCGGCACAAACGCCGGCGCTGCAGCTCCCGCTGAGACAGTCCGCGTCCGCGGCACAATCGGCGTCGCGAGCACCCTTCTGACAGGTGCCATCCGCGCAGTCCGAGCTCGAGCAGTCGCTCATGTTACGGCAGATCGTGTCGTAGCCACCCGCCAGACAACCGTCCGCCCCACAGTGACCGCTCTGGCATTCAGCGTCGTCGTCACAGGCTGCGCCGAGCCCACCCGGCTGACACAGCTCGTCTTGGCAGAACTCGCTGGCACACCCAGAATCGGAGACGCAAGGCCCACCAAGGGGCGACGCATCACACGTCCCACCGGAGCATATTCCGCTCAAGCAATCGTCCGCCCCTTCGCGGCAACTCTCCCCAAAACGCGAGATGTCGCACGCTCCGTCGAGGCAACGGCCGCTCAAGCAGTCGTCGTCGGTGCCACAAGCTTGCTCGAAGCCACTGACCGCACAGCGGTCGCCAGCGCAACGCTCGGTCGAACAGTCCGAACCGACGGCACACGCACCACCCGCCGGCGCGACCTGACATTCGTCAGTCGTGCAGATCCTCGTGACGCAGTCGCTGGGCCCGTTGCACGTCGAACCGGGCTCTCCGGGAACGCACTCGTCGTATAGGCACTCGCCGCTGGGGCAATCACTTCCGTCCGCGCAAGGGTAGACGCAGAATCCGTCCACGCAGGAGGCGTCCACTCCGCAGGTGCTGGCAACGTCGTCCTCCGTGCAGACTGCCTGAACGCTCGACGGAGGACTGCATTTGCCGTCTACGCAAGCGCCCGACTGGCAGTCGGCATTGGCCGAGCACGCGGTCGTGTTGATGTGAAGACCACACACGCCGGTGCTCCCGCAGTTGCGCCCCATGCAGTCTCTGTCCACGGCACAAGCCTGATCGACCAGGCAACCGGCGCAGTCCGCGCCGCCACAATCGAGATCGCTTTCGTCGCCGTTGACCCGCTCGTCACTGCAGGACGCGGCGCGCACCGCGCAGTACCCGTTGTCACCACAAACGTTGGAGTCGCAATCGAGGTCGTCCTCACACGGTTCCGGAATGCACCCCTCTTCGACGAGGCAATCCGCTCCCGCGTCGCCCACCGAGGGGTCGGGCCCTACGACGTCCGTGCCGTCACCGGGCCCGTCATCAGTGGCCCCTCCTGGATCCGTCGCCGAAGGATCCGTCGTTGCTGGGTCGGTTTCGTCGACGCCCCCGGGATCGGTGCCGCCTCCGGGCATCCCATCGGTGCCGTCGTTCGGCGAGCCCGATGTCCCGTCGGTGCCAGACCCGTCGGTGCTCTCTCCGTCACCTCCGTCAGGCCCGTCCGTTCCATCCGAAACCTGGAGACCGGGGTCGTCGTCCTCGAAAAGATCCCCTTGCCTCCCGCAGCCTACGGCCAACGGGAGGCACCAAACGAGGAATGACCACTTAACGAACGGACGGAAACGAAATAAGCTAAGGGCGACTGAGTTCAAACTGACACCTGCATCGGACCGACGGTTGCTGCTGAGCTAGAAACGTACCGCGAACACAGTCAGTTTGACCGTTACTTCCGTCCTGTTCCAGCTCCTTCGACCACGCATGCCCACCTCGGAGTTGGGAGTGAGCATCGTTTGCTCCAATCTCATCTGTCGGGCGCTGTGTGCTCATGCGGGCGCGCGAGTGCTCGGCCGGCTCAACCCCGAGAAGTGAGCACCTCGATGGTGCGCAACAAACCACATCCTGCGACACGTTGCCTAGTCGCCCCTCCGGCCGGAGCGCACTAGGCAAGAGCTCGCAGCGTTTGCCCGCGTCGCTTCTCCGATCCCCCACCGCCACCGCTGATCACCCATGAAACGCAAGTTCGCTCTCGTCGCCATCGCCCTTTCGGTGCTCAGTGCAGCTCTGCTGGCAACGCTCGCCACCAACATGCAGCGGAAGATCACCCAACCACCGGGGGCCGAGAGAGCGGCCTACGCTCCTCGCACCAACGGTGAGCTGCCCGTGTTGTGGCAAGCGCCGAACTTCGAGTTCAGCGCCCAAGACGGAAAGACGGTTTCGAAAGAAGACCTGAAGGGCAGCGTCTGGATCGCTAGCTTCATCTTCACCACTTGCACGACGGTGTGTCCACTGATGACGGCAAACACGGTGCTGCTACAACGACGACTGCCGCATTCTCGGTTGCGTTTCGTCTCGTTCTCCGTCGACCCCGAAATCGATACCGTTCCCGTGCTCGCAGCCTACGCGAAGAAGTGGGCGAAGAACGAAACTCGCTGGCTGCTGCTGCGCCCCGGGCCAGACCAACTCGACGAGCTGGCGCGGGACATGCGAGTCGCCCTGGAAGCCACCGACGACCCCAACAACAAGATCATGCACAGCAGCATGTTCTTTCTGGTGGACGCCGCGGGTGCGGTGCGGGGCGCTTACGACAGCAACGATGACCGAGCCCTCGACCGCTTGACGGCAGACGTCGACGAACTGCTCGGAAAGAGCGAAGCCGCTGCGTCGTCATCGACCGATGGAGCGGAGCTCTACCAACGCCTCAGCTGCGGCGCTTGTCACGACAATCAGCGTCTGGCGCCAGCGCTGGCAGGACTCGTCGGCAAGAACCGCAAGTTCAAGGATGGGCGCACCAGTGTCGCAGACCGCGCCTACCTGGAGCGCTCCGTGCTCACCCCAGGCGCGGACATCGTCGATGGCTACTTGGAGCTGATGCCCAGCTACGCCCCACACCTGTCGCAGGCCCAGCTCGCGGCACTGGTGGATCATCTCGAGGCGCTGGCGAGTTCGGAGGCTGCGCAACCCGGTGCCATGACGGCTCCCGACCCCGCGGCGGAGATTGCGATCGACCCCGTGTGCTCCATGCAGGTGCGGGTGACGGCTGAAACACCGTCCGCGACTCACGACGGGCACGAATACCACTTCTGCGCCGAAAGCTGTCGAAAGCAATTCGTGGCAAACCCGAGCAAGTACCTCGAGTGAGTGGCGACCCTCACGCAGCGGCGCGCTCGCCGAACGTGGGTCGCCGTCGTTTGGGCGTGCCGCTGCTCGGAGTCATCGCACTATGCACTCTCCAAACCGCGGCGTGTGAGAGCTGTAGCGACGTCGACGAGGCGAAGCCGACGCAGCGGGCATCCCAATCGGCCCCGCGCGATGCCTCCACGACCGACAGCTTGCCCTCGGACTTCGCACTGATCCCGTCGCCCACGGGCGCGACCTTGGTTTGGGCGACGGCGAGTCCGGCGGGGTCGGCGCTATCCGTTCTGCAATTCGATCGAGGTGGCGTTCAGCGGGGAGCTCCCACGACGATCGTCCCCGCAAGTGGGACGACACGAGTCATCAGTGACGTGCAGGCGCTATGGGCAGGAGATTCACTCGTGGTGCTGTGGCTGTCGCAAAGCGACGCGGAGCCCGAAGAACGACGAGCGCTGGCCACGGCCTGGCTCGGGATGCCAGAGTCCGGCGGCGACACGTTCGAGCTGTCACGGGCCTGGGCAACCTCCCCTTCGAACCACGGCAACTTGGCGTTGGCCCTGCGCGACGAGGGCGCAACGGCTCTCATCCGGGGTCCCCAAGAGCCGTGCGCGGAAACCCCGGAGCAGCCGTGTCACGACTTCACCTTTCACCAGCTCGGCGCCGGCGTCAGCCCCGAGACGGGCCGGGTGACGCTGAGCGTTCCCGTGCCGTGCGAGAACAATGCCGCTCGCCTGATGAACCTCGGACAACGCTGGCACTACGCCGTGTGCACCCAACACGAGGGGCGCAGCGTCACGACAGTCTTCTCGATCACCCCGTCGCCCCAGTATGCCGAAGCCCAGCGTCTGCTCCCCGACTGCGCCCCCCTGGGCCTGACGTACCGTCGAGGCGTGCCCTACCTCATCGCGCAGTGCGCGGCTGGTCTGTCGGCATCGCGTGTGGGCTCCGAGGGTGGCGCTGCCGTCTTGGAGCTCGGCACCCCTGACGTGCGCTGCACTTCGGGGCGTTACGAAGTAGATGCCGGTCCTCTAT
Source organism: Polyangiaceae bacterium (assembly GCA_050290545.1). Lineage (GTDB taxonomy): Bacteria > Myxococcota_A > Polyangia > Polyangiales > Polyangiaceae > SZUA-265. The sequence continues at coordinate 115,144 of JBNKHV010000026.1, forward strand.
CCTTCGCGCTGCGTGAACCGAGAGCGGATCTCCACACCTGGGTGCCAGCCCCCGACTCACGACTCGTGTGGACGGGTCAGCGTTTGATGGAGGCCAAGCGCGAGAGCGACGGACTATCGCTGGAGCTACGCCAATGCACGCCCGGTGGCGAAAAACGCGAACGGCGTGCGATCCCGAGGCGACTCACGAGCCCCCACGGGGCAAAGCAGAACTTCATCGGGGAGTAAGGGTCGACCACTACTGTCCCGGGACGCTGATTGCGTCCGCCCCCAGCCGATTGGGTGCACCAAAGCGTTCACCTTGGCGCATCTACCAGACTAGTGCGGGCCGGCCGCGTCGCTGACGCATTCGACCCTACGAGCTCGGCAGACGAAACGGACGACCCGAGTCCGACGCCCGAAGCAGAAACCACGGAACCAGAGCCTCTCGAACCGCAGGAACCGCAGCCTCTCGAACCAGAGCCTCTCGAACCAGAATCCTCTCCAAACGGACCGGACCAACCTCCTGCCGAAAGCACCGATGAAGCCAGCGACGAGCCCGGAGCAGTGCTGATTGATGGCCAGTGCCGTCCGCTGTGTGTCGATGGTAGCGCCACCGACCCTGACGATGATGGCTGGGGGTGGGAAAATGAGGAGTCCTGCGTCGTCGAAGGCTCTGCTCTAGCGACGGGTGCCCCCAGCTGCAACCAGCCAGCGGAAGCGGCAAACCCATCCGCACCAGTTCCGGTCGACCCCATCGAGGTAACCGGAGACGCCGAACGCCCAGCTGGTGGCGAGGGCAGCGGCTTCTTCGTCGATGGTGGTCGTCCATACGACGCCAACGGCAACGACTTCGTCATCCGTGGGGTGAACAACGCCCACGTCTGGTTCGACACCGACGGGCGCTACGAGGCCGACGATGCGTTGCCCCCGATCGCGAACTACGGATTCAACACCGTCCGCATCGTGTGGGAAGCAGGGCGCGCTGAGCCTTCGTTGTTGAGAGAAATCGTGGCCCGCGTGGTCGAACTCGAAATGATACCGATGCTCGAGCTGCACGATGCCACGGGCTCGATGAGCAACGACGATCTGCACGCCATGGCTCGCTACTACGCGCAGGACGACGTGCGCCCAATCCTGGTGGACTTCGAGCGCTACCTACTCGTCAACATCGCCAACGAGTGGTCCGGGCAAGACTTCCGAGCCGCCTACGAGGGCGCCATCGACATTCTCCGCAACGCCGGCATCAACCACACGCTGGTCATCGACGGCAATCAGTGGGGCCAGAACTCCGACTCGATCCTCGACAACGGCGTGGCGCTCTTGGAGTACGATCCACAGCACAACCTGCTCTTCTCGAACCACATGTACGAGACTTACGGCAACCAGAACGGCGGCGCCGAGCGCATCACGACCGTGCTCGAAGAAGCCGTCGCTCGCCAGCTGCCGTACATCGTCGGCGAGTTCGGACATCAACACGGCGACCCGCTGCAGAGCATCGACTTTCAGCACATCCTCGATGAGTGCGCTCGTCTCGAGCTCGGTTACATCGCGTGGTCGTGGAAGGGGAACAACAGCGACGTGGCGTACCTGGACATGGCCGTCGACTGGGGCGGCAACCAACTAACGGACTGGGGCGACAGCATCATCAACGGGCCCAACGGCGTCAGTGAGACGTCGATGAAATCGAGTGTGTTCCTGCTCTGAGCTCGCGGGAACAGCCCCAGGCAGAACATTCCAGCCACGCCTGACGCAACGCCCGTTGTGAACGGCCGTTGAACGACACAGAACGTTGAGCCCCGTCGCAGTGTGTCATTAGATCACGACAACGTGACCACTCCGCCCGCGCCCGATCCTCAGCTCACCCACGACAACCGCCCCGTCGCCGCCAATCTTCGAGCGGCTACGTCGCCAACGCGACGCCAGAGGAGTGCCTGGTCACACTTGCTCTCGCTCTCGATGCTGGCGCTGGCACTCGTCACCTGCAGCGACGAAGACCACCCCCTGAACCCGGTCGACGTCTGCGAGGAGTATTGCTCCCGCAGCATGTGCCCGCGTGACGCGACGACCGCGCAGTGTCAGAGCGCCTGCGAGGCCGTCCACGAGCGTTGCCCCAGACCTGCCGACATCTTCCACAGGTGTTGGAACTCACAACCGCTCGCCAACTTCATCTGCGAAGACGATGGCACCACTGACCTGGCCCTGGGCTTGTGCGACGTCGAGGAACGGAACTTCGACGACTGCGTCGAAGGGGAGTAGCCCGAGACGGCGCGCCCAGCGTCCCCACCGCTGCCATCGTTCGTCGCCGGGGCATGACGCGCGAGGGCGGCACCTGACGCCCTCGCGCGACGCGCACCCCCCGCGCGCCACACGAGGGGCGGATGTCTCAGCTCATTCCGCGTGCTCGTCGAGCCAGGCGGCGACCCACGCGAAGGGTGCGTTCCAGTTGACCGTGATTTCGTTTGTCGACCACGACTCGATGTGGTCGATGAAGCACTTCTGCGGCGCGCACCCCGCGAGACCTGCAGCCTGGGCGTAGGGGTCTTGCAAGCTGGAGTTGGGGCCACCCGACAGCGCACCTGGAGGCGGTGGCGGGAAGTTGGCATTCGCCTGTTTCGCCCAGAAGCGGTGATGGGGGTGCTCGAGCGGGCGTTCGCCGTAGCCCGTCACGTATGACTTACCCATCGCGTTGCGCCCCAACAGGTAGTCCATTGCGGAGGCTACTCCGTCTCGATACTTCGCGTCTTTGGTGAAGTCGTACGCCAGCGCCAAGAGCACAGCGTTGTTGACCACGACGGAGTTCGAGCCCCAAGGATACTTACCGTCTGCCTCCGGCTGCATGGGATGGCGATAGCCCTGCTTGGACGCGATCTCCAGGTACTTGTCTGCCGCCTTGGCGAGCACCTCGCGGTAACGCAAGCGCGTCTGAGACAAGGTGTTGGGCACGACCGCCAGCGAAATCTTGCCGAGCATGTCGACGTCCTGCCAAGTCATCGGCGTGTAGGACTGGCTGTCCTTGCCCCCAACCGTGGGCAATGCCTCCGCGTGAAGGGGCGAGTTGGTGAGGAACTTCTTGTACGTCCCCTTGCCAGTGGTGATCAGCAACTCGGCGGCCGCCCAGTAGAACTCATCCGAGACGTCGCTGTCGCCGTAGGGGCCCCCACCTCCCGCACCGTCGTCGTCGGGAGCGTAGAGGTCGGGGAACTTCTTCGCTGCGGCCCACGCCTTTTCGGCGGCCTCCAGGCAACGCTTGGAGAACGCCGGGTCGAAGGGCTTGAAGATACGAGCCGCCTGTGCCGCGGTCGCAGCTAAGTTCAGGGTGGCAGCCGTGCTCACCGGGCGCAACACGCGCTCGACCTGGTCTTGGTCGGGGCTGAGGCCCAGAGCCGTCCACTCCTTGTCGTGCATCTTGTGATGCGCCATGCCGGCCTTGTCGCCCTCTCGAGCCTGCATGCGGAGCATGAACTCCATCTCCCAGCGGGCCTCGTCCAGGATGTCTGGCACTTGGTTGCCGCTCTCGGGTAGCAGCTTGCTGTCGTCCGCGAAAGCGGTCTTGTCACCCGACAGGTGCTGGACGCGCTCGTACCAGTTCATCAGCGTCCACACACTGATGCCCCCGTTGACGACGTATTTGCCGTGGTCACCCGCGTCGTACCAGCCGCCCGTGACGTCGAGCTTGTAGCTGCACGAAGAGCCCTTGGGCCAGCCTGCAGCAACCAGCACCTCTTCGGGCGCGCAAGTCACGACGTCCTTCGGGTGACCTGCTGGACGGGCCCATTGCTCCTGCCCGGCAAACGGCATCTTGATCTCGATACCGCTGCGGTTGTGATAGAAGTACTTGAATGCGTCGTTCTTGAGCTGTTTGTACAACGACTTACTGATGTCGAACGGGTCGCTCTTGTCATCACCGACGGCTAGGACGAAACCTGCGCCTTCCGTCTTGAAGCTGGAGAAGTCGATCACCTGAACGCTGTCGCCCGACGAGGCGTCCTTGCCGACAGGCGTCGTCTTGCCCTCCAGGACCGACTTGCCGGAAGCGTCCAGCAACTTCCAATCCACGGGCTCCGTGGCGTCGGTCACGAGGACCGCCAGTTTGGAGTAGCCCGGCAGGTAGCCGTACTGATTGACGCGAATCGGCGGAGCGACGGCTGATGCCGATGGCGGTGGCGGCGTGAACTGTGGATCCGAAAGCACGAGGTCGTCGAAGCACACGTCGATCGGTCCCTCGCCTTGCACCATCGAGCCGCCCGCGTGGAACGCCAGCTCCACCGTCGGATCGTCGTCCTTGTCCATCGAGAACTCGAAGTTCAACTGTTGTGGCTCCGTCGTCAGCGACAGCGCTCTGGACCAGTAATCCACGTATGGAGGGCCGCTCATACCGACTTTGCCCGCCACCTTCGTGGGGCGACTGGCCCACGCCTTGAAGCTCAGCGTGTACTTGTGCCCCTTCTGCACCACCATGTCGCGGTGACGGACCTGAGCGTCCCAGCGCTCTTTGCCTGGCTGCTCGATGTGCAAGCAGAGCGCACCGTCCTTCACTTCGGCCTTGCCAGCGGCGCCGTTGCCGAGGCTTCCCATCCACGGCAGCATCACGCCGTTTTCGAAGTCACTCTGCTGCAGCAGATTGTGCGCCGGATCGCCCGGTGCATCTGCATACAGCTTGTTGGCGGAACCCACCGGGTGGGCAACGGGGGTGTTCTCTTCACCCGCACACGCGACGCAACCGATCGCAATCCCGGTCCAAATCAATGAAGTGCTCAAACGCATGCCTTGGTCTCCTCTTTCGTTTCGCACACGGTAAATGTTCGCGGGCGCAAATCTCCCCGCCACAGGGCCAAGGGGTTTACACGCGAGTGCGCTCGGAGAGTAGACGTACCAACGCCCTTCCGTGGCTCAGACTTCCGCGATCCGGCGTCGCGACCGAATTATCCGCTACTGAACGCGGCGTTCGCTGCCATCCGCATCGACGGCGTAGACGGGGATGCGCAGGACGTCATCCTGCAACCAGAGTTCGAAGCTCGGCGTACTGCGGCCGGCAACGCGCAACGGCTGCCCGTTGTCCGCCTGCGGGGGCCACGAGTAGCCGTCGGCCGCGCTGTAGGAGACCTCGTAGCGCAAATCCTCCAAGGACGCGATCGTCACGTCACTGAGCAAGCCCGGCAGATCCGACATGAACGGCGTCATCAGTTCGTTGCCGAACACCGACTCGCGCCAATGGCCGTTGGCCACACCTTCCCCGCCGCTGTTTTCGACCGGCACCTTCGCCCCCGCGTAGGCCGAGCCGCCAACCGCGTCGAAATGCGCGGCGGCAAGCGGGCCGATGAACGCCGTGTCCACATCGTCCTGCCCCGTCGCTGGTGCCTCCAAGAGCTCCAACAACTGCCACAGTGCGCCGATGCCCAAGACGTGCCCCATCTCGTGCAGCACGATCTCTTCGAGTCGCCCCTCCTCGGCAAAGCGCAACAGATCGGCGGCGTCGAACTGCATTCTGCCGGCAAAGGGTAACGGCTGACCACTACCCCGGACGAGGCACGGGCCAGCAGCGCCCAGAATGCCGTCGGGTCCGTCGATTTGCCCCAACGTCACGAAGATGATCAGATCATCGACGCTGGCCGGTACCTCGAACCCGTCGCAAGAGCGCGTGCGCTGACTGGTGAAGTCCTCCAAGTCCCCAACGATCACCTCCTGCCAACGGTCCCGAGCCGCTTCGAACGCGGCTTCCACCACCGGGTCGAGTTCATCCTGTACGTCGAACACCAGCTCGATGTCGAAATCCGAAGAGCCTGCCGGCGACAGTGCCGGCGATTCGTCGCCTGCTGCCGCGGCCGATGACGTGCGCTGCGTCCCATCGGCGGGCGCCGCGGGTTCGACCGCGTCGTCCGCCTCTTGCTCCTGCGCTGGACTCGTTTCGAGTGCCGATGTCTCGACGTTGCCCTCGTCCGTCGGCAGTGCCGGAGCGGCAGCCGCGCTGGGCTCCGGCTGCAAGTTCGCGACGTGGGTATCGCCAACTGACGCCTGATCCGCGGCTGGACTCGACGGAGGGGTGGCCTCCGTGCCCGGACTGGGGAGCTCCGGTGACGCTGGAGCTCGGGATGCCGCCGACGCGCCCCCGCTGGCTGAGTCGGCGCTCGGAGCCATCTCGCCGGCGGAAACCGGTGCCTCACCGGAACACCCCGCGGCGGCGAGCAGGGCCAGGACGCCCGCCGCCGGAGCAGCACCAACGGCGATTGAGAAGCAGGAGGGGGAGCGACCTCGCGTCCGCATGGCTTTCACAGTGGGCCGAGTGTGGGCTGGCCACCGCATTTCGTCTACCGTGTGCTACCTCTCTCCCAGAACAGCGCCATAACAGCACGCTCCGACGTCGCACCACGAGCGCGACGGTACAACGCGCGCAGAGGACTTCAACGCGTGCTGTGGAGGCGACGGAATTTTCCTGGCTTTGCGTCTTGCCTCGAGTCCACCACTCCTGCCAAGGCTGCCAACCAGCATGAGCAACGTCGGCAACAAACGTTTCGCCCCCGCCGCTAGCCGCAATCTCGGCCCGATCACCGACGCCCTGCGGGAGCTCCTGCCGGGCAACGGCCGGGTGCTCGAGATCGCCAGCGGCACGGGCCAGCATGCTGCGGCACTGGCTGCGGCATTCCCCCGCCTGCGGTGGCAACCCACGGACTTCGACCCCTCGGCCCTCGAAAGCATCGAAGCCTATCGTCAAGACACACTCATCGATAACCTAGAGCAGCCACTCCTCCTGGACGCGAGCGCGGAGGTGTGGCCAGTCACGACTTGCGACGTCGTGCTCTGCATCAACATGATCCACATCAGCCCCTGGGAAGTCACCGTGGGTCTCTTGCGAGGCGCCCGTCGACTGCTGCCGAGCGGGGCTCCCCTCATCCTATACGGCCCGTACCGCATCGATGGCGATTGGGGAGCGGAGAGCAACCTGAGCTTCGACCGCTCGCTGCGAGAACGTGACCCGAGCTGGGGAGTTCGAGAACTCAGAGACGTCGAAGCGGAAGCCGCCAAGCATCAGCTGACGCTCCAGGAGGTCCGCCCCATGCCAGCCAACAACCACGTGGTGGTCTTCCGCAAGACTTGAGCCCCGCCTGGCGGCTAGCCTTCCAAGGCGGAGGAAGGCGGTGCACTACTCGCGTTCGACGCTGACCACACCGACCACCTTGCTGATCGCCTTCATCACGCTGCGCACTTGGCTGACGTCCTTGGCCAAGAACGTGAACGTGTTCTCTGCGCTCCCGGTATCGCTGGCGTGGCAGTTGACTTCACTCAGGTTGATCTGCTGAGTACTGAAGACCTGGGTCACGTTTGCGAGGATGCCAGGCGTGTTTCGAGTAAACACCTTCAGCGACACTGGCCGATTGATGGTCGTGCGATTGCTCCAAGTGACGGCAATGCGCCGCTCCGGATCCGTCGTATCGAACACCTTCGGGCAATCTCGGCGGTGCACGGCGACGCCGCGCCCACGAGTGATGAACCCGATGATCGGATCGCCCGGTAGCGGGTTGCAGCACTTGGCGTAGCGCACGAGTTTGCTGTCCAGCCCGTCCACGCGGATGCCATCGACATCCCGACCGGTGAACTTGCGCACGAGCTTCTCCAGCGCGCCGGTCCTCAAATTGCTGGGAACGTCTTGCTCGTGATTGGCCCGCTTGAGTTCGCGCACGGTCTCCACGACCTGGTGGGCGTCCAACTTGCCGAACCCGAGCGCCAACAAGAGTGCATCGGTGTCCGGTAGCTTCAGCTCGCCCAGCAACTCGTCCACCAACTCCTGCGTGCGCATGAGCTTGATCAAACTCATGCCAGAACGCTGAAGCTCCGTCTCGAGAAGCTCATGCCCCAGGTTGATGCTCTTGCGACGATTGTGGGTGCGAACGAAATTGCGGATGCGGTTCCGCGCGCGCGTGGTCACGCACTGGTCGAGCCAATCCTTGCTCGGAGCCATCTTCGAATCGCTCACGACCTCGACTACGTCGCCGTTGTGCAGCTTGTAGCCGTTGGAGACCCGGGACCCGTTGACACGCGCCCCACCGCAGTGGTCACCGAGCTCGGTGTGAATCGAGTACGCGAAGTCCAACGGGGTCGCGCCCCGAGGAAACATGCGAATGTCCCCTTTGGGAGTGAACACGAACACCTCGTCCGGGAACAGATCGTTCTTGATCATCTCCAAGAACTCAGCCGGGTCCTTGATGTCCTTCTGGTAGTTCTCCATCTCCCGCAGCCAAGAGAACTTCTTGGCGTCGGCAGGCCGCACGCGTCCCGAGAGTTGAGCCCGGTACTCCCAGTGGGCCAAGACGCCCTTCTCGGCGACCTGGTGCATCTCGTGGGTGCGGATCTGGATCTCCATCCGCCGGTGGCCGGGCCCGATCACGCTGGTGTGCAGCGACTGGTAGCGATTGTGCTTGGGCAACGCGATGTAGTCTTTGAAACGCCCCGGGACCGGCAACCACTTCGAGTGCATGACGCCCAACGCCATGTAGCAGTCCGTCACGGACTCCACGCAAACCTGAAAGGCGATCAGGTCGTTCAGCTCCTCGAAGTCGCACTTCAGGTCCTTCAGCCGTCGGTAGACGCTGGTGACGTGGCGTGGTCGCCCCGTCACGCGGCATTCGATGCCACGCTCACCGAAGAGGTGCTTGATCGTTCGGCAAACGCCGTCGATGTACTTGTCTCGTTCCCGGCGCCCGATCTCCAGCTTGCGCTGAATGTCCAAGAATGCTTCTGGGTCGAGGTACCTCAGAGCCAGGTCCTCGAGTTCGCTCTTGACCTCGTTCATGCCCAAGCGATGGGCAAGCGGAGCGTAGATCTCCGTCGTTTCGCGGGAGATGCGCTCTTGGCTCTCCGGCTTCATGTGCTCCATCGTCCGCATGTTGTCGAGACGGTCGCAGAGCTTGACCAGAAGCACCCGCACGTCCTTCGACATCGCGACGACCATCTTGCGGAAGTTCTCTGCCTGGCGATCCTCGCGGGAGTAGAAGTTGATCTTGTTGAGCTTGGTCAAGCCGTCGACGAGTTCCGCGACTTCGGCACCGAACTCCCTACCGATCTCGTCGAGCGCCGTGTCCGTGTCTTCGACCACGTCGTGCAGCAGCCCGGCGCACACGCTGGCCACGTCGAGCCGCATGTCCACCAACGTCTCCGCGACGGCCACCGGGTGGATGAAGTAGGGATCGCCGCTCTTACGCTTCTGATCTTTGTGCGCCTCCTCAGCGAAAGCGTAGGCTTTCGCCAGGACTCCCAGATCGGAATCGGGGAGATAGCCCTGAACACGTTGAACTAGATCACTGGGGGCAAGCAAAGCGAACCTCGGATGGGACCAAAGGCCTAGTGAAAAACGTAACACCTCTCGCTAGAACCGCCAAGGTGTCCACCACCCGCCACTCCGTCACCGCTGAACCTGCCCGATCGGAGTCTGTCGGCCTCGGACTCTACGTCCACTTCCCGTGGTGCCTGCGCAAGTGCCCCTACTGTGACTTCCTGAGCATCGCCTCAGATCGGGACGAGATCCCCACCCAGCGCTACACGGAGAGCGTCCTGCGGGAGCTCGCCGAGCGGGCGCCCGCGCTGTCCGCTCAGCCATTGCGCAGTATCTTCTTCGGCGGCGGCACGCCGTCGCTCTGGGGCAGCGAGGGCATTGGTGCGGTGATCGAGGCCGCCCACGGCCTGTTCCAGTGCAACCAAACCGAAATATCGGTGGAGTGCAATCCAACTAGCTTCTCTCCAGACCTCGCCCGCCGGCTGCGCGACGTGGGGGTTGGCCGTGTGAGCATCGGAGTCCAGTCCTTGGACGACTCGCGCCTGAAGTTCTTGGGGCGGCTGCACGACGCACGCGGGGGCCTGATTGCCGTCGAACAGGCCCTCGAGGCAGGCATCGACCGAGTCTCGGCGGATCTGATCTTCGGCGTGCAGGGACAGACACCGGCGCAGGCGGCGGCGGAAGCTGACGCCGTGGCGCGCCTGGGGCTCTCTCACGTCAGCGCCTACGCTTTGACGATCGAGCCGGGCACCCAATTCGGGGCTCGCCATCGACAGGGGCGCCTTCCGTTGCTGCCTGAAGAGAGCGTCGCCCAATCGTTTTCCGCCGTAGAAGCTGCGCTCACGGCGCACGGCCTAGGGCACTACGAGATCAGCAATTACGCGCGTCCGGGCCACGAAGCACGCCACAATCTCGGCTATTGGCAGGGTCGCCACTACCTCGGCGTGGGCTGCGGAGCTTGGGGCACGATCCCCTGCGGCCCGGTGGTCGTGCGCTACAGAAACCCGAGCTCAGTCGAGCGCTACCTGGGGGTCGGCGCGTGGCCCCTGCCCTCGGAGACGACCGCAGGCCCCGGGCAGACGTACGCCGCCTACGAGCAGCTCGATGCCGAAACCCGACTTCTGGAGCGCTTGATGCTGGGATTGCGCGTAGCAGAAGGACTCGACGTTCCTCTCCACTTGGCCGAGTTGGGACTACCCGGACTCGGTGAACGAAGGGAGCGCAAACTCACCCAGCTGGCGGCACGCGGGCAGCTCGAGTGGGATGGGCGCTGGCTCCGTATCCCGCGCGATCAATGGCTGTTTGCCGACGCCATCATCGCTCAGCTCGCCTGAGCGCGTCGGCGCGCTTGCACCTGATCGCGAAAGTCCTCGATGTCGAGCAGCGCGCGTTCACTCATGGCGGCGTACCTGTCGCGCTTTTTCATGCGTGGGCCATCCCAGGGGGCGATGTGCGCGAAGGTGATGTTGGAGGGTTGGTAGTCCTCGGCGTGCCGTTGGGTGTGTACGATGAGCCCCCGGTGCGCGGTCGTCAGCGCGGGCAGCAGCGGCTCCCGTCCGGCCAAATGCTCCGAGATGAAATATGCGGCGAGCCAGCCCCCGGCAGCACTCTCCACATAACCCTCCGTGCCGGTGATCTGACCGCCGAAGTAGATGCCCGGATCGGAGCGCAGACGAAACGTCTCGTCCAGCACGCGCGGGGCACGGATGAAAGTGTTGCGGTGAATGGCACCGTGGCGCAGAAACTCGGCTGCCTCGAGACCGGGAATGGTGCGGAAGATGCGGTCTTGCTCACCGTAGGTCATGCGCGTTTGAAAGCCGACCAAGTTGTAGGCCGTGCCCGCCTCGTCCTCTTTGCGCAACTGAACGACGGCCGCGGGCGTCTTACCGGTGCGCGGATCCCTGAGCCCCACGGGCTTCATCGGGCCATACGCAAGCGTTTGCTCGCCGCGCTCAGCCATCACTTCGATCGGCAGGCAGCCCTCGAAGTAGCGCACCTCTTCGAAATCCTTCTTTTCGACCCGGGTCGAGGCGCACAGCTCGGCCACGAACGTGCGGTATTGCTCCTGGTTCATCGGGCAGTTGACGTAGGCTCGCTGATCTTCTTCGCTCTCTCCCTTGTCGTAGCGGGACCCGAGGTAGACCTTCTCCCAGTCGATGGACTCCGCGCTGATGATCGGCGCGATGGCGTCGTAGTAGGCCATCTGCTCGGCGCCCACGCGTTCAGCGATGTCGTTCGCCAGTCCACCGGAAGTGAGCGGACCGGTCGCCAGCAGCAAGGGGCGCGCCTCCGGCACGGCGTCGACGCATTCGGAGACGAGCTCGATACGCGGTTCTGCGGCGAGCAGCTTCGTCATTCCCGCCGCGAAACGCTCACGGTCGACCGCCAACGCGCCCCCCGCCGGCACCCGCGTCTCGTCGGCGACCCGGATCACCTGCGAACCGAGGCGGCGCATCTCCTCCTTGAGCAAGCCCACCGCGTTCATCAGAGACGCTCCGCGGAAGGAGTTGCTGCAGACCAACTCGCACAACTGGTCGCTACTCTGAGCCGGCGTCCGGCGCAGGGGCTTTTGTTCGATCAAGCGCACCTCGTGACCGAGTGCCGCCAGCTGTAGCGCGGCTTCGGAGCCCGCCAGTCCAGCTCCGACGATGGTGATGACCTGTTCTCCGCTCGTGGTCGGCTTCATCGGCGCGGGATGGCATCGGCAGCCTGCGACGTAAAGACAAAACGGCCCGCGCCGCCGAGAGCGGCCTCAAGCCCCGCCGCTGGTCGGCAGGGCCAACCCGAGCTTCGCAGCGTGGAACTCGAGACGGCCCCGGAGATCCCTGGGCGTGCCCTTCAGTCGACCAATGCCGGCAGGGTCGAGCAACACGACGCGCTCGCCGTCGCTCTTCTCGGCGAGGATGCACGGTCTCGGCGTCGATTCGGTGATCTCGAACTGACTCAGCTCGTCGCTGTGAACCGAAACGACCGGAATGCTGAGTCGCTCCTGCAGGTCCAGGAACGAACGTCGTGGCCCGACGAAACCATGGGTCACCGCGCACAACGGACAGCCCGCGCCGAACAGCTTCTTGAAGGAATCGGCAACTGCCGCGAGCTTGCCCGACTCAGCGCCATAGAGAAACAGCAAGCGGGTGATCGGTTCGTCTTCTGCGGCGACATCGCCGTGGGTGGTCATCACTGTGTTGATCGCATGCATCAATTCGGCACCTCGCAACCTGTACGACGGCGCGTTCAGTTTGGTTTCGAAAAACGCTTCATCGGGTGCGGCGATATCCTAGGGCTCCTACCTCGACACACCCGGCCAGCACCCACCGTGTCAGCCGTTGCTGCACCACCGCGGTGGCAAGTCCACTCCGCTCGCACAAGCTATCGAGTGAAGCGAACGCCTCGTTCGGCAGCAGCTGCCGCAAGGAATCACTGGCATCGAGACCACACTCGTCAGCCTGCTCGTCGTCACCGCTCCGTGCTTGCTGCGCGCTGGCCTCGGCGGCGGGTCGCCCGGGATCTTCTCCCACCGGCCAAAGCTCGCCTTGCAGCACCGTTGGCTGCGCGCCGCCCGGCACCAGCACGTGCCCGGCATCCGTGAGCGCCGATGTCACGTCACGGTAGCTCGCCAGGGGTCGCCCACCGAGCACGAGCTCCGTGATGCAGCCGCGACCCGCGGTGTGCCAAGGCGGATGCGGCACGACGAACACCGGCCTGCCCAAGCGCCGCGCCCACAACGTCGCATTGCGTGCCCCGCTGCGAAAGGGCGCTTCCACCAACACCAGAGCGGAGCACGAGGCGGCTAGAATGGCGTTGCGGGCAAAGAACACGTGCCGCCTCGCTGCCACGCCACGTTCGTGCTCCGAGAGAACGGCGCCGCCAGCGTCGATGATGCGCTGAAACAGTTCGGCGTGTGCTGCCGGGTACGGGCGCTCGTAGCTGCTCGGAGCGATCACGACGGTGCTTCCCCCCGCTTCGAGAGCGCCCTCGTGAGCGGCGGCATCGATGCCCTGCGCACCCCCGGAGCTCACCGTCACGCCAGCGCCACACAACTGCCGACAAAGCAGCCGCGTGAAGTCGAGAGCGGCGTCCGACGCTCGCCGCGTACCGACGACGGCGACCCACGGCCGGGGAGGCAGGCGGCCCCACAAGAACAAGCGGTGGGGAGGCTCGGGCAGGTCGGAGAGACCAACGGGAAGACAGCTGGAGTGCAGAACAGTGGGCCGCATGAGCCGCCGTCGGTCTCGGGCTCGCGAAGTTGCGGACTTTTTCCCGCCGTGAACGCCTGGCCGACGGCGGCAGCCAAGCCGGCAACCCGCAAGTTGGACCCGAACCACGTTCCGTGTGGTAGGCTGACCTACATGAAGGTTCTCGTGGCGACCCATGGTCACTGCTTCGACGGGCTCTGCAGCGCTGTCGTTTTCAGCAGTCTTCTCCAGCACCTGGAGGGAAGCCAGCTCGCCTTCTCCTACCGCTCCTGCGGCTACGGTGTGAATCAACAGACAGCAGCGGAAGAGCACCTGAAGGGCGACATCAATGCCATCCTGGACTACCGCTTCACGCCCTCCGAGCGACTGCACTGGTACTTCGACCACCATCGCACGGCGTTCGCCGACACTGCTGCTCGGGCCTACTTCGAACAACGCGCGGCAACGAGTGACCACTTCGTTTACGACGCGGCCACCACCTCGTGCACCAAGCTAATCTACCAGACGGCCATCGAGCGTTTCGGGCTGCGGGCTGACTTCGACGAGTTGGTGAAGTGGGCCGACTTGGTGGACTCGGCTTCGTTCGAGAATGCTGCGGCAGCCATCGAGAAGTCCGACCCGATCATGCGCCTGGTGTCGGTGGTCGAGCACTACGGCAACGACGCGTTCATCACCCAACTGGTGGCCCAATTGCTGACCCAACCCCTAGCCCAAGTGGCTGCCAGCTCGGAAATCCAGCGCCGCTACGCTCCGCTCGGGAAACGCCACGACCGCTTCGTCGACGTCGTTCGAAAGAAAGCGAAGAAGCAAGGTCGCGTCGTCTACGTCGATCTGACGGAAAAGCCGCTGGAGATGATCGGCAAGTTCGTCACCTACGCGCTGTTCCCCGAATCCGTGTATTCGGTGGTGGTCGCGAAGCTGGCTCACGGCTTCAAGATATCGGTGGGCTACAATCCCTGGTGCGGCCATCTGCTCGACACCGACATCAGCTCGATCTGCGCGCGTTACGGCGGGGGCGGGCACTCGGTCGTCGGCGGCATTTCCGTCGCTGAAGAAGACCGCGCTCAAAGCATCGCACGTCAGATCGCCGATGAACTCGCCAGCTGACGTGCCCTGGGTTCTCGGCCACCGTGGCGCCCGCCACGCGGTAATGGAAAACACGCTCGCCGCCTTCGAGCTCGCTCGGCAGGAGGGCGCTCGAGGCTCTGAGCTCGACGTTCAGCTGAGTTCTGACGGCCACCTGTTCGTCGCGCACGACCTCGATCTGGCTCGCGTCACCGAGGGCCGGGATCGGCGTGTCGTGCGAAAGATGAACAGCCAAGAGCTCGACCGGGTGCGCCTGGTCGGAGAGCACAAGATCCCTCGTTTGACGGAAGTCTTGCACTGGGCACGGCAGCACTCTCAGTTCATCAACATCGAATTGAAAACCGCTGCGGCGCGCCGCGATCACGTGGCGCAGGCGACCGCGGATCTGCTGCGAGAGCTGCAGACGCGAGACGACGAAGTGATCGTCTCTTCATTTCACCCGCTGCTCCTGCAGCGCTTTCGCAAGGCCGCGCCCCAGATCCCAAGCGGGTTCCTGTTTTCTACCCAGCATACCTGTTTGGCCTACCCCACCTGGCCACGACTGCTCGGGTGCACGGCAGTGCATGCGCCGGCAGAACTTCTGCTGCGCCACCCCGCGCTGGCGACGCGGCTGGCCCCGTACCCCATCAACACCTGGACAGTCAACGACCCCGGGGCAGCTCGTGCCCTGGCCAACTTGGGCGTGCACGCGATCATCAGCGACTGCCCCGGCAAGATCCTCGCGGCGTTGAACGAAGGCTAAGTGAGCGAGCGCGCCCGTTTCACGGCGCCCGCGACTCTCACTCACACATCGAGCGCTGGATGCGCACGCCGCCCGGCGGCTGCTGAGTGAACACACCGTCGATCAGCGGCGGGTTGTGCTCCACCTCCTCGTCCTCGAACACGACGTCGCGGTCCGAAAGCGTCACGACGAAACGCACGTGTCGCGGGATCTCCGCGTGACAGGGCGGCCCACTCGTAGGCACGTCGTCATCGATGCCCAGAGGGTCGACCCGAGGCCCCGCGGTTTCGGCAGGTCGATGGTCCTTGAGCTCCGCTCGATACAGCTCCACTCCCCCCTGCTCCACCATCACACCGATGACCCGCAACCGCTGCGCCGAATACGGCTTTTCCCAATCCTCGTCGCGCGGCACGAGTTCGATCTCCTGACGTGCACCGTGCAGGCTCGCGATCTCGATCACGTAGCGGCCACCGCGCCAATCGATGCTCGCTTGCCCTGGGTCGTGCACGAGGATGGGTGCCTCACCGGCCATCAATTGCACCAACACCGCTGGCGGCACGGGCACTCTCAAGAAGCGCTCGACGTTGCACTGCGCTGCGGGCCCGACGAAGAACACCTTCTCGCGGACATCGAGCAACGTGAACGTCTTGCCGTCAGCCGTGAGCGTGGCCAACGTGCCCCCGAAGGGACTGATGAGATCCATGCGCACGTTCTCCGGGTGCTGTGCCAAGAACAAAGTCTTGACTCGCAGCCGCCCGTTGTCGTCGAAGTAGTCGAGCCGTGCCTCGCCGCGAATGCCACGACTGCAGCTGTGCTCTTGTCGCACTGACGCGAGCGCCTCGGCCGCCGTCGGGAACTGAGACGGCGGAGCGCAAGCACCGAAAGCGCAGCAGCCCCAGCTACTGAGCGCCCCGAGGCCCGCCAGCAGCCCTTGCCAGCAAAAACGACGGACGCGCTCCAACATCGACGGCTCCGGCGAGCGCGGCCTCAGCTCGACCTCAAGGAGTCGAAGAGCTCGATGTCCGGCAGGGCCACTTCGACATTCTGCTTGACGACACCCACGCCCGTTCGCTCACAGAGCTCCGCGATGCGGGTTCCATCGAGGAACTGCACCGGGGTCGCGCCGGGTGACGCCGCTTCGTCGCGGGCACCACTCATCACTTGCCCGGTGGTGACGAACACGCCGAAAGCGACGTTGCCGTAGTGATGCAGCGAGCCACGCAATGCCACCACCTGCTCGCGTCCCAAGTCCCGATTGTCTTTGCGAATGATCACGGCGACCGGCAGTTCACCCACCGCCGTCTTCTGCACGGCGCTGAGCGTCAACTCGGAGTTGTTGGCCGTGGCAATCTTGACGGTCTTGAACTGGGAAAAGCCGAGCGACTCCAGCAGCAGCACCGCGAATTCGCCAAAGGCACGACCTGGCAGGTCCGCAAGACGGCGCAACAGACGCTGCCGAGCCAATTCGGCGTACTTGTCCACTGCTGCGTAGACGTCCCGCTCCAGCCGAGCCTGGTCTTTGTCGACGACCCACTCCCAAAGCGCGATCCTACCGTTGCCGGAGAACCGGAAGCAATGGCGTTGACCGTTTGCCTGGCGCCGCAAGTTCTCTGCGCGGCAGGCCGCTAGCAGCCACTGACTCATCTGCCCATCGTTGAACTGCCGGTGGCGCTTCGAGATCGCCTCTGCCAGCTGCTTCGTCGAGGCGCCACCGGAACGCCGGAAGCCCCCCAGAGCGAGCTCCGCGGCCTCGGCCAAAGTCTCAGGCGCTTCGTCGCCGTTGCGCCCACGGCGATCACGAGAGTCCTTCTCGCCGCGCTCGCGGTCCGAACGGTCCCGATCACGATCGCGGTCGCGCTCCGAACGATCGCGGTCGCGCTCCGAACGATCACGATCACGCTCCGAACGATCACGATCACGCTCTGGACGATCACGATCGCGGTCACGCTCCGAACGATCACGATCGCGGTCACGCTCTGAACGATCACGATCACGGTCACGCTCTGAACGATCACGATCACGCTCCGAGCGGTCTCGATCGCGCTCTGAACGCTCTCTGCCCCCATCCACCTCGACCGCGACGTCGCTGGACGCCTCCGAGACGGTGTAAGACGGCAGGTCATCCTCGTCTTTGTCCCCGCCTCGACCACGACGACGCCGACGACGACGGCGCTTGCCCCCCATGTCGTCCGTGTCGTCGTCGTCCGTAGCGCGCTCTTCGTCGTCGTCGTCCCGGCCGAGGATGGGCTCGTCGTCGTCGTCCTCGGGGGCGAATATCTCGTTGGCGGCGGCCGTCAGCTCAGCGCGAGCGATCTCGTCCTCGCCCATGCTTTCGCCCTCTTCTTCCTCCAGCTTGGGGGGAACGGGAAAGCTCACCGTCGAGGGCTGATCGGGTTCGGACTCGGGCGCCGCAGTGTCGTCCTCGGAAGCCACCGCAGCTTGGGCCTCGGCCTGAGCGAGCTTCTTCAAGGCCGGGGTTCTATCCGCCAAGCCCGTCTCGATCGTGCTTTCGTCCCAATCGGCGAGAGCAAAAACGCCTGGCTTGACCCGCGTCAGCGGGTTCTCTTCTCCCCCTTTTTTGACGACCGCGGCGAGCCGGGCACCCATGGTAACCTCTGGGCTCTTGCCGACGTGACTCAGCAAGTCTTTCTCGATCGCGACGTCAGTGATTTCTTTATAATGGAGGGGTTTTCCAACGAGGCGCAATACGTGCACCGCAGCTTCGGTAAAGGTCATCGTGTCCTTCTGATGGTGAGCAACGGGCCTCGCTGGAACGAAGGAACGCCACGCTGGGGAAGCACTTGTCGCTCCCGCCGCCAGCCTCTGCATTTCGCTCAGTTGCCGCGCACAGCTTCGTTTCGAGGTTCACCGTCGTAATCCGTTGACGCGAGCCCAACGGCTCGACCCGGCTTCATAGCACGCTCAATCGAAACGCCACAATTGACGACGAGAGGGCAGTCGATTGTGCTCGTCGGCGCCTCGGTCGCCTCCGTCCGAGCGACCAGGCGGGAGCCCAGACGGCAGGTTTTCCCGCTCTATTGCTGGCTTTCTTGGGACGATTGCAGGGTTGCGGCATAACGCTGGGGTGTCCCCCAATCCTCCTCGCCACCTCCGTCAGCAAGTGCCGTTGGCTCCGCTTTCCAGTCTGGGGACCGGCGGGCAAGCTCGTTGGTTCAGCGAGGCGACGAGCCTCGACGGACTGAGGGAGGCACTCGCGTGGGCCAACAGCCAGTCCCTACCCGTCGTCGTGCTCGGTGGCGGCAGCAACGTGGTCTTCACTGACGGCTCGTTCGACGGTCTGGTGCTCGAGATGGCCCTTCGCGGCCGCGAGCGGCTCGAGACCGACCGCCCCGGAGTCGAGCGTTGGCGGGTCGCCGCCGGTGAAACCTGGGACGACTTCGTCGACCACTGTTGCCACCTCGACCTGGCCGGCATCGAGTGCCTCAGCGGCATCCCAGGTTCGGTGGGGGCGACACCGATCCAAAACGTCGGTGCCTACGGCCAAGAGGTTTGCCAGGTCATCCGCTCCGTGACCTGCCTGGATCGCCAGAGCCTCGAAGAGGTCGAGCTCAGCAACACCGACTGCCACTTCGCCTATCGCAGCAGTCGCTTCAAACACGGCGATGCGGGACGCTACGTTGTGCTCTCGGTGGAGTTCGAGCTGCGGCCGGGCGCTGCTCCTTCGCTTCACTACGCGGAGCTCGAACGTCTTGCCCATCAGAGGCAGCTCACTCAGCCGTCGTTGCTGGACGCCAGACGACTCGTGCTCGATGCCCGCCGCAGCAAGTCGATGCTACTCGACCCCGACGATCCCAACGGCAGGAGCTGCGGCTCCTTCTTCGTCAACGCCGTGCTGAGTGCCGCGGACTTCGAGCGACTGCTCGAACGGACAGGTCCGGACTCACCTCCCCACTACGTTCAGGCGGACGGCAGCGTCAAAGTGCCCTCGGCCTGGCTTATCCAGCACGCCGGCTTCGACAAGGGCCATCGACGCGGCAACGTGGGCCTGTCGACGAAGCACACACTGTGTGTCGTCGCGCACGAGGGAGCGACCAGTTCAGAAGTCGTCGATTTCGCGCGCAGCGTTCGCGACCGGGTATGGGACGTGTTCCGCGTCCGCCTACAGCCGGAGCCCGTCTTCGTCGGTATCGAGTGGTGAGCCGCGTCAGGCAGCCTCGCTGCGCCCGCCCGCTCCATCGGCTGACATGCTGCTCGTCAGCCGCAAGCGTTTGCCCTGCATTTTGTCGCTGGATCTGCCAGCGATTTCGGTGTCAGTGCGAGAGCGTGCCGCCGTGACGCCGGCGTGGGGATCCCCCCCTCAAACGAGCCATGCCCCGCCCCGGTATGAACGCCAATTTGAGGCCGAGGACTTACGTTTTGGCCCGATCGTGCCGGTGGGCTTGGGGACAGTGGACGCAGACTCCGAGTACAGGCCGCACATCCTCGTGGTGGACGATTCGAGTCTGCTGCGACGTCAGGTATTGGCGGAGTTCTCGGAGCTCAACGTCTCGACGGAAGAAGCCACTCACGGACTGGATGCAATTCAGAAGATCCACAAGCGCAAGCCGGATCTGATCACGCTCGACATCGAGATGCCGAAGCTCGACGGCTATGGCGTCTGCCGCATGCTCAACGCCAACAGCGCGACGATGGGCATTCCGGTGATCATGATTTCCTCCAAGCACGACGAGACCGAACGGCTCCACTCGCTGGAAGCAGGTGCCGTCGAGTACTTCGTCAAACCCTTCGAACCGGGCTCGCTCAAGCAACTGGCAACGTCGTTGCTCGATCGGGTGCGTTCGAACCGGCGTAAACGCATCTTTTCCATCGCCGCAGATGCGGAGCTCGAAAAGCAGGTCGATGCCGCCCTGCAACGCAATGGCTACCATCACAGCGCCTTCGGCGACATCGACGAGCTCCTCCACAGCGTACGCGAAGCGCCCTGCAACCTCTTGCTGTTGGACTTCCGCCTGGAGCGTCGCGGCGCCTACCGTGTGTTGGACGCGCTCAAACGCATGCCGGAATGCAGCAGCACGCGAGTCATCGCGCTCGCCGCGCAGAGTGCCCGCCGCGACCTGGTCAACGCCTTCCACGCCGGAGCCTCCGACTTCGTGCGGCTGCCTGTCTTCTCGGAGGAACTGCTCGCACGCGTGGAGCGGCAGCTGTACGTGCAGTCTCAAGAGAGCGAGCTGCGCGACCTCGCGACCGTGGACGCGCTCACGCGCCTGGCCAATCGCGGAGAGCTGGTGCGACGCGCGGGTGTCGAGGTCAGCCGCTCGCTCCGAACCGAAAGCAGCCTCGGCATTCTGATCCTCGACATCGACCACTTCAAGAAGCTCAACGATCGCTTGGGACATCCGTTCGGCGACCAAGTGCTCCGCGGTGTCGCCGCAGAGCTCGCCCGCAACGTTCGGGACACGGACTTCATCGGCCGCTACGGCGGCGAAGAGTTCGTCGTGTTGCTCCCTGGGGCCTCCGCGACGCACGTTCAAATCGTCGCCGAGCGCTTGCGCAGCTCGGTGGAGGCGCTGCTGTTCGACGCCTCCGGCGAAAAGGTCAGTGTCACCGTGAGCCTAGGCGGTCAGACCTGGTCAGCGGCCGACCTCCCCCGCAACATCGAGTTCAGCACCTTGGTGGAAAACGCCGACAAGGCCCTCTATCGCGCCAAACAGACGGGCCGCAACCGCTGGGTGATCGACGGAGTCACTGGCTCCCGCCAGGCTGCGAGCTGAGCCTAGAGCCCAGCACAGCTGTCTGCGATGACAGCGGCCGAAGGAAGCAGCTGTGCGATGGCAGCGCACGGGGAAGTGGAATGCGCGCGAGGAGCGATGGGCTTGCTAGGGTGTTGGCCAACGCCAACACCTCGCTCCCAAAAAGCGTTGACCTGTAGACGACACCGACGCGCCCCCTACCGCAGCTCGCCTGGGTTGACTGCTCCGAACACGTCGGAAAACAGCCCTATCGGCTGCTGCGAAGAAGCGCATTCGGCGTTGGCATGTCTCCTGCTTTGGTGGGGGTCCGAGTGCCGTCGAGGGAGCCCACTCCCCAAGTCGATGCACGCCGAGTTCCCACCCCAACCTACGCGCGCGGTCACCTGCCGCGCGCTTCCCTCGCCTCCTCTCGGAGGAGCGCTATCGTAAAGATGGAGATGATGATGAACCCCCAGCGAGTAACTTGTTTGGCCGCCCTTCTGATCACCACCAGCGCCTGTGGCGCACTGACCAAAGAAGAGGCCAAGGAGGCGCTCGAAGAGGTCAAGGTGGCCTCCCAAGCGCAGGCCCTCACCTCCGAGAGCGTCGAGATCAGCACCAACTTCACCATCGGCGACGCGGTGGAGACAGCCGCCGAAGAACTGCGAACGTTCGTACAGAGTCAGCTACCGTGTGCGGAGATCACCCTCGAGACTGGCGGCGGGCAAGCCACGCTGAGCATCGAGTACGGCGCCAACGCAGGCAACTGCACCTATCGGGGTAACACTTTCGAAGGCCGCCACATCATCAACGTGGCGCGCAACGAGGAGGACTTGGTGCAGGTCGACCACGTTTGGGAAGGCTTCACCAACGGCCAGATCAACCTCGATGGCAGCGCCACCGTGGAGTGGGACCTCGAGAACAAGACCCGGCACGTGGTGCACAACGCCGAGTGGACGCGTCTATCCGACGGACGAACGGGCGTCGGCAGTGGTGACCGCATGCAAGCGGCGCTCGAGGGCGGCATCTTCGAGGGTTTCAGCGTCGACGGCAAGCGGCGCTGGGAGGGCGAAAGCGGAGACTGGGACCTCGACATCGACCACGTCGAGATGCGTTGGGTCGATCCCATACCGCAAGCGGGCAAGTACACCCTCGACACGCCCTTCGGCAAGCAGCTCAGCCTGTCCTTCGACCGCGTCAATGCCACGACCATCGAGGTCACGGTCGCAGGCCCCCGGCGCTCCTTCGACTTCCGCGTCTTGACGTTGCCGGATGGCACCGAAACGACCGAAGACATGGGCGAGTCGACCCCCAGCGACGGCTGAGCCCGAACAGCCAACTCGAGCTCCGGGCCGTTGCACCGCGCACGACGAGCGACTTCCCGCGCGGTCGGTTGGCGACCGCGGCGCACCCGCGGTAGTACGAGCGCCATGAGGGTCGTCAGACTGTGCTCGTTCATCGTTCCCGTTGTCGTCCTGGCGTGCGCGCAAGCGGAGTCTGGGAGCCCGAGAGAGCGCGAGCGTGGCTCGAGTCCGGACGAGTGTGAAGACGTGGCCCGCGACGCGGAGAACTGCGAAGCCACAGCCGATGGTTCCGAAGACGACACCGACCCGTCCGCACGAGCCGACGACGAGGGCTCTGAAGCGACGGATGAAGCGACCGACCCCCGCGGCGACGACCCGACGAACGACGGCACCAACGCAACTGGCGACACCGACACAACCGGCGACAGCGCGGACACGCCCACCGGCGACGGTGAACGCCCACTGAAGCCCGATACCATGGCAGGCGACACCGAGACCTGCGGCAATGGCATCGTCGAGGCGGGCGAAGAGTGCGACGCGGGCGAGGACACAGGAGAGTTCGGCAGCGAGTGCGCGTGGAACTGCCGACTCAACGTCTGCGGCGACGGCCACGTGGGGCCCGACGAGAGCTGCGACGACGGCAACACCGTCGACGACGACGGTTGCGACGCCGACTGCCAACCGAGCGACGAGTGCGGCGACGGCACCGTGCAGGACGACGAGGAGTGCGACGATGGCAACCGCGTCAACGACGATGACTGCACCGTCGGCTGCCAACTGCCGGAGTGCGGCGATGGAATCGTTCAGGACGGCGAGGAGTGCGACCTAGGGGGCGTCAATGGCGCGCCCACCGCCACTTGCACGGCAGAATGCGTCTACGACGTCTGCGGTGATGGCCACGTCGGACCGGGCGAAACCTGCGACGACGGCAACACCATCGACGACGACGGCTGCAGCAGCACGTGCCACCCCAGCGGCGAGTGCGGCGATGGCATCGTGCAATTGGGCGAGGAGTGCGACGATGGCAATGCCATCGACGTCGACGGCTGCCGCAACACGTGCGTGCTGCCGACCTGCGGCGACGGCATCGTTCAGGACGGCGAGCAATGCGACGACGGTACCGGCACCAATGGTGCCCCCGGCGAGCGCTGCACGGCGGAGTGTGCCCTCGACGTGTGCGGCGACGGCCACATCGGCCCCGACGAAGGCTGCGACGACGGCAACGAGGTCGATGATGACGGCTGCACGAACGTCTGCAGCGCTCCCGCCTGCGGGGACGGCATCGTGCAAGCGGGCGAGGCCTGTGACGACGCCAACACCGTCGACGACGATGGCTGCACGAACGCGTGCACGACTCCCATCTAGAGGCACGGCGACGTTCGAAGCCCCGGGACGGCGGGCGCCCCGCCGAGCTCAGCTGCGGCCGCTGTCAGCACTGGCGGCATGGCTGACAATCATGTCACCAGGCGGCGCCGTACGGCCTTTGCCCACTACCTGCGGGTGGGTGTGAGATAAACCACATCGCTCCCCACGAGTGAACGCGGTAGCTTCGCCCCATGCATTCGCGACGCGTCGTTGGCTGGGTGGTTTTGGCGCTGGTCGGAGCCGCGTGCTCTACGTCGGAAGGCGAAGACAGCGCCGCCGAGTCGACCGAAGGGCAGAGCCCTGGCGCGACCGACGAATCGTCGTCCGAAGGCTCGGCGTCGGACGAGACCACGAGCGACGCCAGCGAGTCGCCACCCCCCAGTAGCGCCGACGACACCCAAGCAGCGACGGACACGGCGACGGGCTCCCCTGCCCCCGAAGCAACCGGGGACGAGCCCGACCCGACGACGGTGGCCGCGGGTGCCTGCGGCAACGCCGACGGGCAGTTGTTTCCACCCGAAGCGCCATGGAACACGCCCATCGCCGACGCCCCTCTCGATGCCGAATCCGACGCGATCATCGACTACCTGGCGAGCAACCACGACACCTCCACGCGCTTCCAAGCCGACTTCTCGCTGCGTGTGCTCTCCGCCGACGACTCCGTGGAGCACGTCGCGTTCACCCCCAGCGATGCCTTCTACGAAGGCGACTGCGACCCAGCGCCGATGCCGGTGCCCGAAGGAGGCTCGCTGGAGGGCGAAGACGGCTACGCTTGTGAATCGGATGGCGACTGCCACCTGATCGTCTTCGACCAAGACGAGTGTCGACTGTTCGAGATGTGGCGCGCCGACATCCGCGGCGGCGACTTCAACGGCGGTTGCATGGCGGTGTGGGACGTCGACCGCGTCTACGGAGCGGAGGGGCGCGGCGACTATTGCACCAGTGCCGACGCGGCCGGCCTGCCCATCGCGCCTTTGCTCTTCGATGCGGACGAGGTGTTCGCGGGCGAGGTCAAGCACGCGATCCGCTTCATCCTGCCCAACAACCACATCCGCGAGGACATCTTCGTCCGCCCCGGCACACACTCGACCGGCGCCACCTCGGGCCCGCCCACCGCACCGCCTTACGCCGCGCGTTTGCGCCTGAAGGCGAGCACGGATCTGTCCGAGCTGTCCCCCGGCGCCCAAGTCGTCGCCCGCGGCTTGATGGAGTACGGCATGATCCTCGCTGACGGCGGCAATCTCACCTTCACGGGGCGAAGCGACCGCGACACGACGCACAGCTGGGACGAGGCCGAGTTGACCCCTCAGGACCTCAAGGGACTGTCCTGGACGGACTTCGAGGTCGTGGAACTGGGCGAGCGCATCGCGTGGAGCGACGGGGATTGCGAGCGCGATCCGGTGACGGAGTGAGCCGGCTCCAGTCGCGGGCGGCCACGGAAGCAGCGATTTCCATGCGGGTTTCGGGCTGCCTTGAAGCTGACCCGCCGACCGCAGCCATGGCGTTGGAATCCCACCGGTTTTAGTGCTTGACCTGAGCCATCTGCTGGATAGTCTCCCGGTCCCCATTCCGGAATAGCTCAGTTGGTAGAGCGGTCGGCTGTTAACCGATTGGTCGTAGGTTCGAGTCCTACTTCCGGAGCTGGAACCCCTGTCACCCCAAGGGTATTCAATCGCAGCGAGCCCCGCGGTCACCCCCGCGGGGTTTTCTGTATGCGGCGTTGGCCATCAGCTGGATGGCGGCCCCCGCCCGCGTATCTTCCGACGGAAGACGAGCTGCGCGAAGCGCAGGAACGCGAGCGCGAGGAGGCGAGCGCACGTCTACTGAGGAGTCCGAAGATGGCGAAGACCAGCACGCACAAGTGGGAGTTTCGGGCGCGGTTTCGCCGGCGCGCTTTCGGCTGGAAGTCGCAGCCGGCCATCAAGCGCGTCAAGGAGGCGGTCTCAGAGATCAAGAAGGTCGCGCGCAAGGACCACCTGCTCGCCGCTGAAGGAGCCGTGCTCTTCCTCGAGAAGTTGTCGCCGGCTCTGGAACAGGTGGACAGTTCCTCGGGAGCCATCGGTACCGCGGTCAACAATGCCATCCGGGCACTCGTGGAGATCATCGCGAAAGCGCCGGCGGACGTGACGATGCGGGGGAAGTGGCTCGAGAGGTTGTGGGAGGCGTATCAGGATGACGACATCCCCTACATCGAGCTGCTCGGCGACCGCTGGGGTGAGCTGTGCGCGTCGAAAGACCTCGCTTCGCACTGGGCCGATGAGCTCATCGGCGTCAGCAAGATGGCCTGGAGCCCAGACCCGAACCTGCGCGGCTTCTTCAAAGGCACGACCAACTGTCTGAGCGCCTTGCTTGCGGCCGAGCGCTACGAGGAGCTCCTCGCACTACTCGAGATGGCGCCCTACGACATGTGGCACTACCGGCAGTACGGGGTCAAAGCGCTGGCGGCCCTCGGCAAAAAAGCCGAGGCCATCCGCTACGCCGAGGGAGGTCGTGGGCTGAACCACCATCCGATCGCGATCGCCCGCGCTTGTGAGGAGGTGCTGCTCTCGTCCGGGTTCGCCGACGAGGCGTACGAGCGCTACGGGCTCCTGGCGAATCAGGCGGGGACCTACGCTGCGTGGTTTCGCGCTGTCGCGAAGAAGTACCCGCACAAGAAGCCCGCTGAGATCCTGCAGGACCTCGTAGCGCACACCCCCGGCGAGGAAGGCAAGTGGTTCGCCGCCGCCAAGGACGCAAAGCTCTTCGACGAAGCCATCGCGCTGGCCAAGCGCACGCCGTGCTCACCGCAGACCCTCACCCGAGCAGCTCGCGACTTCGAGGAGAAGAGACCGGAGTTCGCCATCGAGGCCGGCATGGCCGCGCTGCACTGGCTGGCGGAGGGCTACGGCTACGAGATCACCGGGCTCGATGTGCTGAACGCCTACTCCCACACCATGAAGGCGGCAGCGAATGCTGGCTGCGCGGAAGAAACGCAGAAGCGCATCCATGACCTCGTCGCCCGCGAATCGTCTGGCGAGCGCTTTGTCTCCAAAGTGCTCGGCCGCCAGTTGGGACTGTCGTGATGCGTGGCTACAGAAGCAAGCCTATGCCCGATGCGTCGACCACCGAGGCGGCGCTCGAGACGATGGACGCAGACGGACTCCGGGCGCTCATTCGCGAGCTGCTCCCGTGGTTCGATGGCGCTCTGCAGGCACGGTTCGCCAACGCGCTGGTGGACCGCGCCGCCCGCAGCGGTTCAGGCTGGGTTCCCCAGGGACCGACTGACACCATGGTCAAGGAGGTCGAAGGATTCGCGGAAGCGGCCAAACGAGTCGGCTACGCCGAGCCCGGCGACGTCGACGCCTACTTGCGCCAGGGTACCAACGCGTTCCTCGCGAAGAACTACGCGGCGGCATTGCACATCTTCCGAGCCCTGCTCATCCCGGCGAGCCAGGGGGACTTCCACCTCGGCCAGGACGAGACAATCGACGAGGTGCTTGGCATCGATCCGGCGACTTGCGCCGCTCAGTACGTCGGTTCGGTGTACATGACCGCCACTCCGAACAACCGCGCCACGGCCGTGCTCTCGGCCATCGACGAGATGCACGGCATCGGGTACTTCTGGGCGCCGGGTCGTGCAACGAACGCAGGGCCCCGAAGGCCTGGCCGAGATCGCGCGTGCTTCGAGGCGCGCCGATGACCTCCGGGCCTGGTGTCGAGCCCTGGTCGAGACCGGCGACTGGAAAGGCGCACTGGCAGCCTACGACGAGGCAGCCGACCTGGTCTCCGACAAGATGTACGCCCGCGGCGACTTCCTGGATGGCTCCGCGTTGGCGGCACAGGAGCTCGGGCGCAAAGACCTGCCCGCGCGACTCGAGCGCGGCTGGCGGGAGGCGCCGAGCATGGTGCGCTTGCGCCGCTGGCTGGGCTCGTCGCGCGCTAGGAAGGTCCTACTTGGACGCGTGAGCGAGGCAGTCGAAGCTGTGCCCAAGCACGCGCATCGGCAACGCGCCTTGCTCCACGTCCTGGGCGGGGATTTCGCGGCAGCGGCAAAGCTCCTCGCTTCCGCGAAGGGGCTCGGGTGGTCTGCTGGAGATCATCCGGGTCACCTGCTGTTCCCGCTGTTCGTCTCCTTGCTGGGTGGCATCGAGCCGCCCGATGAGCCTGCGCGGGACGACGACGAGCTGAGCCTACTCCCAGACCGCGACGAAGCGCGGCTCGTGACGCCGAAGGTGGCCGAGCTCATCCGCCTTGCAGGCATTCGGGCACCCACCGAGTCGGCAACACGAGCAGCCGTCATCAAGGCGATGCGCACCGCCGCTGAGAAGCGCATTGCCGGCGTCACCGAGAACAAGCGCCGGCGCCATTATGGTCACGCGGCATCTCTCGCTCTTGCGTGCGCACAGGTCGACAGCTCCAACACGGGCACGAAGTGGCTCGAAGGCATCCGAGACGAGTACCGGCGCTATCCCGCGCTTCAGCGCGAGCTGGATGGGCCCAGGCGTCAAGCATGAGCCGTCAACGAAGACGGCGGAACAAGGCGTCGACCCTCGACGTGTTCCACAACGGCCGAATCTCTCAGCCGATGGGGTTTTGCATTTGGGCTCGCGCAGCCGCGCCAAGCGCCGCTCAGACGCCGAGCTGCTCTCGCAGCCCCCGCCACTTGTCAAGCAACGCCTGACCCCTCGCATAGCCACGCGCCTCCACCATTTCTAGATATCGCGCGACCTGCTGCTCATCGAAGTTGGGATTCGCCAGCATCATGGCGCGAATGTCCCCCAGGTCACGTGGGCGCTTTGGAGTGACCGACAAGGTCTTCATCGCGAGCAGGGCCTCAACGTTGGCGGTCGGAATCCGAGTCTCTGGAAACACCTCCAACGGCTCGGCAGTCCTGACGATCTCCGACTCGATGCCGCAGGTCGCGAACACCAGATCACAAACGACACCGTTGTCACCACTCAATCGGGCAGTAGCAAGCCGTGCGGTAGCCTCTTGCTCGACTGTCGCAATGGCCTTGAAGCCCCGTTGACCGAGCTGCCACACCAAATGCTCAGCCTGTTCATCGCTCTCGATGGCAACGGCGACGTCAATGTCCCGGGTGAACCGCGCCTCACTCCGAGCGGAAGCGGCCAAACCCCCAACCAGGGCGAATTGGGCACCAACGCCTTCGAGCGCTTTGGCGAGCTGACTCAAAGCTACCGCGAGCTGCATCCCGGGCCGGGCCCCCTCAACTCTCGTCGCCTTCGCGCCTGAGCCACGCGAGCACCATGCCGTCCAAAGCAGATGCGTCGAGATCTGGGTATCGCCTAGCAAACGAAAGCCGCTGCAAGGCCACTCCGTCATCGTACAACGAGAGAGCCTCCAGCAGCCGAGACGCGGGCGTCTGCGCCTTTGGCGTGTGGAGTGCATCCAACTGCTCGGCCAGCGTCATCCGACAGAACTAGCACGGGCCTTCCCGCTCCCCAACCCCTTCGTCTCCCAGGTCGCGACACCCTCTTCCCCGTCGCGCCAACGCCGCCCGGCTCTCCACCTCCCCGGATGCCAGCTGCCACCGCCACTCCTCGGCCAGCGCCTCCCGCTCCGCGCGTCGCTTCTCCCGCAACCCGCCGGATTTCCTCCCCTCGCGCACCTCCGCCAGCGAGACCACCACCGTATCCCGATAGTTCTCGGTTCGGGCGCACCTCAAGGCCTCTTCTCATTCCAGACGGTCACGCGACGCGAAGCACGAGCCCAGGAGAGGTCTCAGAGCAACAGCCGACGCAGAACGGACCGCGAGGGGTCGACAAGAGGCCAAACAGAGAGCCGAGACTGGGCGGTGCTCCTAAGACCGCGGTGGGCGGCGTCTGCCGCTGAGGTTTGTGCGGGTTTCGCGCCATCACGATCACCGTCTCGCTCTATGACGAGCACGATTCCGCGTGATCTCCATCAGCGTTTCGGAGCTCCCGAGCAGCCATTTCAGTCAACCGAGGATCGAGCTGCTCCGCGAGCAGACTCCGGGCCCCAAGGCGGTGCGCGTGTGGGGCACGCTCGACACAACTTCGGCAACCAAGTCCGATGTGGTGCTGACGCTCAGCCATGGCACGGCCGTGGCGGCGCGCCTCGACGCCCACGACAACGCGCAGCTCGGGGCGCTGTTCGGCTTCGCGGGTGGTGGTGTCGTGCATGACCCAGTTCCGCCCGTCTGGAAAGCTCCTCGTCATTGATGTTGAGCACCTTGGTCCGGCACGGGATAGTGGTGCCGTGTCCGAGAGTGCTCCAAAGGCGACGGCAACGAGGCCAGCTGCCTCTCTCCTTTTCGAGCGCGTACCTCGGGCTGAACCCTTCCGACAACAAGGGGATTCGTTTCCTGCTCCCCGACGTCCGCGCGCGCGAGGCCTGGGTAGACGAAGATGAGTGAGGGAGAAGCAGATTCATGACGAAGTCCAGCAAGCAGCAAAGCCAGCGTCCTCTTCTGGTCACCATGACCAAGGAGCCATTTCAGCCCGTGCGGCTCTACTACCGGATCCCGTCGCGGCCGGCGGTATTGACCAAGCTTCGCGGCCTCACATGCACCGTCGAGGACCCGGTCGAGCGCTGCTGGCAGTGGCTCTACCACGGCGAGACGAAGTCGCTGCGGTTCGCAATGGCGGGATATGACGACGTGCCCAAGGAACGTCAACCGATTATCCTGGGCCGCATTCGCTTCCCGAAGAGCGGCGGCATGACGCTGCAAACGAACTCCATCGAGCGCGCGGTGCAAGCGGCGAAGTTCTTCGCAGCTCGCCTCGGCACGGGCGTCGTGGCCACGAGGTGCCGGGTGGTCAACCGCTGCTTCGCAGCAGACGAAGGCGCACCGGGCGAGCTCATGAACAACCTCGATCGCAACGTGACGGTGATCGATCCGCGCGACGCCGAGGCCCAGATGGAGGAGGACTTCAAAGGCGTACGCTCGATGGCGGACGCAGAACGCGCAGCTGCCAAGAGGCTGGAGAGAAAGCTCACGGAGGGCAAAGACGTGCCCCTGGTCGAGGACTTTCCCCTCGCTCCCGAAGAAGAGACTCCCGACTTCCAGCACTTGGCGATGACGCTGAATCTTCGCTTCGTCCGAGCCTTCGAGCATTGGTGCGGCAACACGCACCTGACGCTTACGGCGATCATCATGCGCACCGTCCAGGAGCAGATGGGCGCGCAACGGTAACCGTTCACGCGGTGTGTTGATTGGCCGCAGCAGGAATGCAATGGGACCCCACGAGAGAACCGCTGATGACCGATCCGAAGGACCTCGCCCTGCGCGAACCGGAGTTCCTCCTCTATCGGACCAGACCGAGGATGGGCGAGTGCAACGTCGAGTACGACGAGGACGTTCTCCATCAGCTCCAGGACGCCGAGTCTTGACCATGGCGAAAAAGAAGAAGAAGAAGAAGAAGACCGACCCGAAGCTCGAGGCTTGGATAGATGCACGAAAACGACATCGCCTTTCGCATGCACACGTGCAAATGGCGCGCGAGCTGGGGCTGAACCCGGCCAGGCTCGGGAAGATCGACCACCACCACCAGGAGCCTCGGAAGGCTCCGTTGGCTGATTTCATCGAGTCTCTCTACGAGAAGCGCTTCGGTCGTCTTCGCCCCGAGCAGGTTCTGTCCATCGAGGACATTGCCCGCGAGCGAGCACGCAAGGAGCGAGCACGCCGCGAGGCGAAGGCGCAGCGGCGGCTTGTGCGAGCCGCACACCAGAATCCAGCGGCGGGTGACGGCACCAGTGATGAGGCGGCTGCGACGTGAGCGAATACCAATGCTACGAGTTCATCGCGCTCGACCGTCCCCTCACGTCGGACGATATGGCAGAGCTGCGGAGCATTTCGACGCGCGCAGACATCTCCCCCACGCGATTCTGGAACGAGTACCAGTGGGGCGGCCTCAAAGCAGATCCCAAGAAGCTGCTGGCCCGCTACTTCGACGCGTTCTTCTACTTCGCGAACTGGGCCTCGCACAGGTTCATGCTGCGGCTCCCAGCGAGCCAGGTAAATCTGCAACAGCTGAAGCCGTACTTCCTGGGTGGGCCCGCAACACTAACGAAGGTGGGCAAGTACCTCATACTCGACCTGTGGAGCGACTCGGAGGAGCCGGAGGACGACTGGTTCGAGGCGAGAGGACGACTCGGTGCGCTTGTTCCCCTCCGATCTGAGCTGCTCCAGGGGGACATGTCGGCGGCCTATCTGGCGTGGCTTCTGGTCGTGCAAGCCCAGGAGGTCTCGAGCTCGGCGAAGGAACCTCGAGTACCGGCGGGGCTTCGAGAGCCCAACGCTTCGCTCGTCGCACTGGCCGAGTTCCTGCGCATCGATCGGGACCTGATGGCGGCAGCAGCAGAGGGCAGCCAGGACGACGCACTGGACGTCGAGGCGCTGCGAAGCTGGATTCGGGCCCGACCGGCACGCGACAAGGACCGTTGGCTCCTCAAAGCGGTGGACGATCCGTCCGCCAGGATCGGCACCGACCTGATTGCCGCGTTCCGGCGAGAACAGCGCGTGAATCCTGCGAAGCCGCGCACGGTGTCGGCCTTGCTGGCCCGAGCCGACGAGCTCAGGCTCTTGCGGGAGGAAGCGGAGGCCAAACAGGCGGAGAAGGACCGACGTCGCGCCGACGCAGCCCGAAAGCGGCATCTTGCCGCCTTGAGCAAGCAGGGAGAGAATGCGTGGGCGCGGCTCGAGCGGCTCATCGACGAGCGCAAGTACGACGAAGCCGTGACGCTAACCGTGGACCTGTGCGATGCATCGGTGTCGTCGGGCGATTCAGACGAATTCGAGAACCGGTTGGCGGCGGTGCGCAAACAGCATTCCCGCCGCCGTGCGTATCTCGATCGTCTCAAGCGGCGCCTTGGCGCCCGACGGCTTCGAGTACCGCGGTGAGACGACGCAGCACGCATGGCGTAACCCCCGAGGAATCGATCCGGTCGCGACCCTGCGCTCCCCCAACGCGACACGTCGTCCATACGTTGCGTCCCGACACAACGCGTTATTCGTTCACAGCGAGCTCGAACGTTTCCGCGCAACGCACACGCAAGCACCACTCACCGCCAGAAACGCTGATTCACCAGCTGCACACATGGGAGTAAACACTAACTCGTTGCGGCCACTGAGCACCAAAGACCCAATTCGACACTCGTGCCGCTTGCACACGAGCGCAGCCTTCGGTACTAGCCGATGCAAGGACGACGGAGCGTCGGCGGGGGTTCGTCAATTGGGGGCGAGCACGGAACCGCGCGGCGTTCGAACGCATCGCGAGAGGAGCGGGATACATGTTTGCAACGTTGGATAGGTTCATCAAGGTTCGCCAGTTCGGCGTGGGACGGCGACTGTTCACTTACGACAAGGTCAGAAAGCCGGCGCAAAGGCGCGACAATGCCGCTCTCGTCGCCCTCACGGTGAGTGCGACGACCCACGATCAGAACGTCACTCAGACGCTGAATGCACGCTGGAAAGCCCAGAAGAGCGGCGCTGCGGCCCCGAAGATATCACCCCAGGGTCGCGAGGCGGATCGCGCGTTCGACACTTGTGTCGGGGGCATCGACCAGCTGCTGTCGAGTGCGCCCCGCATTTGGGGACCAGAACACGCCAACGCGGAGCAGGCCCGCCTCTTGAGAGCGCAGTTCTTCCCGGCGGGTGTACGAGAGCTCACCACCCTCTCCTGGGTCGACGAAGTCAGCGAAGGACGCCGCATCGTGCGCGTCGCGGAAAGCGACGAGTGGAAGAGTGCCGTCGCGAGCGCGCGCATCGTGGAAGCCGTCGAGCGGCTGCGAGCAGTCACCGAAGAGCTCAACGACGTGCTGAGCCGCGACCCGGTGGGCCTCCTGTTCAGCGAAGTGCGCGGCGCTCGCGCCAAAGGACAAGGCTACCTGCGCAGCATCATCGCCAAGTGCATCGGCGACTACCCGAATCCCACCGCGGAGGACGAAGCCGCGCGCCTCGAACTGCTCGCCCCGGTCATGGACCAAGACGACCAGATCCTCTTCTACAATCGCCGGCGCCGCCCCGTCCCCGACATCGACCCAGAAACCGGCGACGAAACGGCTCCCGACGAGACACCAGAAACAGACTGACAGCGAATGAGCGCGCGAGTCACCCGACAATTGCGCTCGCCCATCTGAAGCGACCGCGAGTCGCTCATTTTTAGATGGGATGGGGTGGCTCGCGACTGGAAAGCACGGATACCCAAGCTGTCAGGTGCGTTCTTGTTCGCAGCGCTG
Organism: Polyangiaceae bacterium; assembly: GCA_050290545.1. GTDB lineage: Bacteria > Myxococcota_A > Polyangia > Polyangiales > Polyangiaceae > SZUA-265. The sequence continues at coordinate 148,952 of JBNKHV010000026.1, forward strand.
GCATGTGTGTCCGACTGGTCTAGCGGACAAGCACTGGAAAAGATGGCTG
>JBNKHV010000027.1:0-49042 GCA_050290545.1 Polyangiaceae bacterium
TGAATACCGAAATGGATAGATTTAACGAGAACTAGAGAACGTCTTAGGACGTTTGACTAGAAGTATAGTAAGGCAAGAGTGAGGTTCCTAAATGGAACCTTGGTTTCGATGAGAAGAAACTCTTTCGTGCCTTAGGGATACGGTCAAGCTAGAAAGGGCACACGGTGGATGCCTAGGCGTCGAGAGGCGATGAAGGACGTGGATAGCTGCGATAAGCCTCGGGGAGCTGCGAACAAGCTTCGATCCGAGGATCTCCGAATGGGAAAACCCGCGTAGGGAATACCTACCAGGCGTAACTGAATTCATAGGTTGCGTCGGCGAACCTGGGGAACTGAAACATCTAAGTACCCAGAGGAAAAGAAAACAATAGTGATCCCCCTAGTAGCGGCGAGCGAACGGGGGCCAGCCTAAACCGGTAGCGATACCGGGGTTGTGGGGCTTCCAACATCCAATGTGGATCTTAGTCGAACGATCTGGAAAGGTCGGCCATAGACGGTGACAGCCCGGTAGACGAAAAGAGAAGCGGAGGTAGGAAGTACCCGAGTAGCACGGGGCACGTGGAACCCTGTGTGAATCTGCGAGGACCATCTCGTAAGGCTAAATACTACTTATCGACCGATAGTGAACGAGTACCGCGAGGGAAAGGTGAAAAGTACTCCGGTTAGGAGAGTGAAATAGTACCTGAAACCGTACGCCTACAAGCAGTGGGAGCACTATGATTCATGTGTGACCGCGTACCTTTTGCATCATGAGCCTGTGAGTTACGAGTAGTGGCAAGGTTAAGCCGTTAGGTGGAGCCGTAGTGAAAGCGAGTCTTAACAGGGCGTTAAGTCGCTGCTCGTAGACCCGAAACCCGAGCGATCTATCCATGTCCAGGTTGAAGAGTGGGTAACACCACTTGGAGGACCGAACCCACTGATGTTGAAAAATCAGGGGATGAGGTGTGGATAGGAGTGAAAGGCTAATCAAGCCGGGAGATAGCTGGTTCTCGCCGAAATATATTGAGGTATAGCCTCGGATGAATTGCGCCGGAGGTAGAGCACTGAATGGGCTAGGGGCCCCACCAGGTTACCAAACCCAACCAAACTCCGAATGCCGGTGACAACTGTCCGGGAGTCAGACAGCGGGAGCTAAGTTCCGTTGTCGAGAGGGAAAGAGCCCAGACCGTCGGCTAAGGTCCCTAAATCTAGACTAAGTGTGAAAGGATGTGGGAACGCCCAGACAACCAGGAGGTTGGCTTAGAAGCAGCCACCCTTTAAAGAAAGCGTAATAGCTCACTGGTCAAGCGAGCCCGCGCCGAAAATTTAACGGGGCTAAGTCTAGTACCGAAGCTACGGGTTCTCGTAAGAGAGCGGTAGGCGAGCGTCGTCATGGAGATACGCGGTAGACGGTAACGACTACTATCGGCCATGACGAGTGAATATGCAGGCATAAGTAGCGATAATCAGGGTGAGAAACCCTGACGCCGTAAGCCCAAGGTTTCCTGGGGAAGGATAATCCTCCCACGGGTTAGTCGGGCCCTAAGCCGAGGCCGAGAGGCGTAGGCGATGGAAAGCAGATTAATATTTCTGCACCACTAGGGATGGCATAGAAGCGAGCAGGGACGGAGAAGGGTAGCTCAGCACCGCGTTGGTTGGTGTTTAAGCCCGTAGGTTGACTCTTTAGGACCCGATAGGGACAAACGGAGAGTTGAGACCGAGAGGCGATGAGGTCAGCTCCGAGAGCTGGATACTGAGTGAGCCCATGCTTCCTAGAAAAGCTGCGCGCAGAGCCCCTCTAGTGTCCGTACTGCAAACCAACTCAGGTGGGCGGGGTGAGTATCCCAAGGCGCGCGAGAGAACCCTGGTTAAGGAATTCGGCAAATTGGTACCGTAACTTCGGGAGAAGGTATGCCCCTGATGGTGAAGCCCTTGCGGTGGAGCTATCGGGGGTCGCAGTGAAAAGGCGGTTGTGACTGTTTACTAAAAACACAGGACTCTGCGAACTCGTAAGAGGACGTATAGGGTCTGATGCCTGCCCGGTGCTGGAAGGTTAAGGGGATGCGTTAGAGCAATCGAAGCGTTGAACCGAAGCCCCAGTAAACGGCGGCCGTAACTATAACGGTCCTAAGGTAGCGAAATTCCTTGTCGGGTAAGTTCCGACCTGCACGAATGGCATAACAACATCCGCACTGTCTCGACCAGGGACTCGGCGAAATTGCACTGGGGGTGAAGATGCCCTCTACCCACGGCTAGACGGAAAGACCCCATGAACCTTTACTGTAGCTTGGCAGTGATTTTCGGGTCATCTTGCGTAGGATAGGTGGGAGGCTTTGAAGCCGGGATTCTGGTCTCGGTGGAGCCACCCTTGAAATACCACCCTGGATGATCTGGGAATCTAACCTACATCCGTTATCCGGATGAGGGACACTGCCTGGTGGGCAGTTTGACTGGGGCGGTCGCCTCCCAAAATGTAACGGAGGCGCGCGAAGGTTCCCTCAGGCTGATTGGAAACCAGCCGTAGAGTGTAAATGCATAAGGGAGCTTGACTGTAAGACCGACAGGTCGAGCAGGTACGAAAGTAGGCGTTAGTGATCCGGTGGTTCCGCATGGATGGGCCATCGCTAAACGGATAAAAGGTACTCTGGGGATAACAGGCTGATCGCGCCTGAGCGTCCATAGCGGCGGCGCGGTTTGGCACCTCGATGTCGGCTCGTCGCATCCTGGGGCTGGAGCAGGTCCCAAGGGTTTGGCTGTTCGCCAATTAAAGCGGCACGCGAGCTGGGTTTAAAACGTCGTGAGACAGTTTGGTCCCTATCTGTCGTGGGCGCAGGAAACTTGAGAGGATCTTCCTATAGTACGAGAGGACCTAGGTGGACGAACCTCTGGTGTTCCGGTTGTCGAGCCATCGGCATAGCCGGGTAGCCATGTTCGGAACAGATAACCGCTGAAAGCATATAAGCGGGAAGCTGGCCTCAAGATTAAGTTTCCCTGACTTCGGTCACTAAAGACCCCTTGAAGACTACAAGGTTGATAGGCTGGGTGTGAAAGCGCTGTGAGGCGTTGAGCTAACCAGTACTAATCGGTCGTGCGGCTTTATCGTGCTCTCTAAGGCAAACATTGAGACTAACGCCCAGAATCGGGCGAACGAGCAACGCGCTCCGCGAGGTAGCGCAGCTCGAAGCACAATTCACATCGGTTGAATTACAGCAAATTGGACGACACTCGCGGTTTCTATGATGAAACCCCAGATAGCATCAAAACGCTGTCTGGCACTTCGCGAGAGGTGCAGTGTCGCGTTGGACGCCCAAAGTTTTCCGGTGGCTTTATCGAGGAGGCCACACCCGATCCCATCCCGAACTCGGAAGTTAAGCTCCTCAGAGCCGATGGTACTGCACGGGGAATCTGTGTGGGAGAGTAGGACGCCGCCGGGCTAATTCATAAAGGCACCCCAGGGAAACCTGGTGGTGCCTTTTCTTTTTCCATCGCCTGCTGGTCGTAGCAGCGGTCGTGGGACGCATGCGGGGGCGATGCTTGCCGAACGCTGTGCCTTTCCCTAACGTTCAACGGTGGATGTTTCAGCCAAGGGCGCGCCGGTCCGTTTGCGGCAGCGTCTGGATTACGAGATTCCCAAGATCCAGGGCTCCCGTTTCATCGCCACGCTGCTCCCTGCAGCGTCGAGCGACGAGGTCGTTGCGGTGCAGGCGGAGCTTCGGGCGGCGCATCCGCACAGTCGGCACGTCTGTTTCGCCTACGTAGGGTCCGGCGATCAGGAGTCGCGCTTCTCCGATGACGGCGAGCCCAACAAGACGGCCGGGCTGCCGATGCTGCGTGTGCTGTTCGGTGCATGCGCGCGGCACACGGGCGCGCTTGTGGTTCGCTACTTCGGAGGCACCAAGCTCGGGACCGGTGGGCTCGTTCGGGCCTACACTGCCGCGGTTCGCGAGGCCGTGGAGCGCGCGGATTGGGAACCGGTCGAGGCGGTCGTGCGGTGCCGTTTGCGTTGCGTTTTCGCCAAGGAGCGTTCCGTACGGCATCAGCTCGAGCGCGCCGAGTTGAGTGTGTTTGCGAGCTACGATGCGGCGGGGCCCACCCTCGAGTTCGTCTGTCCTGCGGCCAAGCTAGCGGAGTTGACTGCAGCTCTCGGCGCGCGGTCCGGAGGTGACGTGGAACTGCTCGAACCTCAGTTGCCTGCAGCGGACACGTCGTAGTTGCAGGCCGTTTGTGCGCCAGGGTCGACACCGAAGAACTCGGCAGGAACGCAGCCCAAGCCAACCGTGTTGTCGACGTAGCCACACAGGTTGCTCGCGGTGCAGCAGCCGTCGAGTTGAATGTCGCCGTTGTACGGCGGAAAATCTGGCTTCGTCGTCGGGCAATCGGTCGTTGGGATGCCAGGGCCTCCCAGCGGCAAGCATTCTTGGTTGAACTGCATGCCGAAGATGGGGCCCGCAACGATCCCGCAAGAGCCGCCGTCACTGCCGAGGCAACATGCTTCCGCGATGGGATCCGGTGGCGGAGGAACGAAAGGTACACACGTCTGGGCACCGCACGTGATGTCCGGGGGGAAGTTTGGATCGACTCCGCCAGAGAAGCAGGCGCAGCCCTGCGTGACGCGGCAGGTTTGCAGCGCCTCGGCTACACCCAGCAGTGGGCTGTCCCGGCCACCCACGGCGTCGATCTGGGCGCGGCACAGTTCGGGCCGATCGCAGTCGTTCATCCCGATGCAGCCGGTGTCTTGGAAGCAGTACATCAGGTCGATGCATGTCTCGTACTGTTCGCACTCGCCGAATAGTGAGGTGCACCTGTCGCACGCGCAGCGTTCGCAATCATTCAGATCCGCTGCCTCACACGTGACGGCGGTGCACATCGTGAGGCAGGCGTCTGCTGCTTCGCCTTCGCACTCGCACCGAGTCTGGCAGCTGGTACACGAGTCGCAGTTGTTCGGCTCGCAGCCCTCGATTTCGCAGCTCAACATGCACTCGCTGAAGGGCAGCGAGGGTTCCTCGCAGTAGCAAGCCCCCCCGCAGGTCGTGCAGCCCGCGCAGTTATCGATGGGATCGCAAATCGGCCCGAAGGTCCCGCCGCAGACGCCCTCGCACGCTTCCCAGGTTGACCCGTCGCACAAGCATTCGTCCATGCAGTTGTCGCAGTTGCAGCCTAGCTCTGGTGCGCAGTCGACCCCGCCCGGACGGCAGTAGTCCCCGCAATAGGCGCGGTCGCCGAGCCCCTCGCAGAAGCACTGATCGAGGCAATCGTTGCACATCGTTGCCAAACATCCGTTGTTCGCAGTGCAGTTCGGACTGCCGCACTCCTCCTGGCATTGACCATCGCTCTTGCCCTCGCAGAAGCAGCGACCCCAACAGTCCGGGCAGTTGTTGCAGCCGTCTGTCGGGTTGCAGTTGGGCGCACCCATGCCATCCCCACACGGGCACCCGCGTGCCTGCACGCAGCCGAACATCGAGCGCGCGAGCGGGAGCGAGGCAGAGTACTCGTTCACCACGTCGCCACAGAAAGCCGGACCGACGCACGCCATGTTGCCGCTCTCAGCGAGGGGATCACAGGCTTCTTCTAGGAAACAATCCGCGATCGCCGAGCAGCCGAACTCCTGCTGGCACTCGGCGATTTCAGGGGCACACTCGCCACAGAAGCAGCCCAAGCAGTCGTCGTCGCCGGGTTTCGAATCACAGAAGCTCTCGTTGAAGATCCTGAGATCGTTGATGTTTGCCGGCGGGTCCGTGGCAGCGACGTCAGTCGGCTCGGCATCCGTCGTCGCTACGTCCGTCTCCGCGGCATCCGTCGCGACCGCATCGGTTTCTTTCGCCTGGTCTTCCAGGAAGTCCAGCAGCTCTTCTTCAGCGTCTTCTTCCACTCGGTCGCGTACGGGTTCTGGGGACAGTTCGGCGCACTCCGCTCGCAGCTCGGGAAGAGGTGTCGACTGCCAATCCTCACACAGACATTCGTGCCACTCGTTCAGGCACTCGTCGCAGTCGCCACGCTTGGGCTTGCAGCCGTCGTATCCGTCCTCCTCCAGATCCGAAATGTATGTCGAGTAGCGTTCCTCGGCGGCGTCTTCCACGTCGGCACGGATCGCTTCCGGCGCCTCCTCGGCGCAGTCGTTGCGAAGCTCGATCTCAGGTTTGCCGTTCCAACCCTCACAGATGCACGTGTGCCACTTGCTCGTGCATGATGTGCAGAGATTCGTAGCTGGTCGGCAGCCATCGTAGCCCGCTTCACTGATCTCACTGACGTCGAGGGAACGCTCCTCGATGCCTAGCAAATCCTTGCACCCCACCTGAACGCACATGACGGCGATGCACAGCCACAGCCGCTGGACGCGCGACATCAGAACGCCCCTTCGAGCAACAACTGGGGATGCTTCGCCATGCTGGCGCCCAAGCGCAAGGTCGTTTGCTCGCTACCATCAGGAGCCGTCAAGACGAGCACCGCACCCGTGATCGTCAATGCGCCGCCCACCCCTGCCAGAATGGTCGCAATGTTCGCCTTGGTCGTTGCGGAATCGCCCAGTTCCACTCCGCGCTCGCCGCACAGGGTCGGATCATCCTGACGGCACTGGTCGTCGGCGCGCCCGTTGTCCGCAACGGCGAGGAAAGTGAAGAGCCCGCCGCCCACGAGAGCCGCCCCGCCGCCCACGATCGAGACCCAACCCCAAGTGGCCTGACTCGAGCCCGTGCGATCTGGGCTTTGGGGGGTTGGTGGCGCCTGCTGCGGCGCGGCTACCGGGGCTGCTGCGGCTGGGGGCGGTGTCACGGGAGGCGGTTCCGCGACGGCGGCCGTCGGCTCATCCTCGAGCAGCGGAACGTCCACCGTAGTGGTGCCAGGTCCAGCAGGAATGATCACGTTCTTCGACCATGGCTTCTTTCCGTCCGCTTCCGCGACGAGCTGATGTTCACCAGGGTCGACTGGCATCTCCGTGCCCCAGGTTGCCTTGTTGAGCTGCTGGTTGTCGTTCTTGATCGTCAGGCCTGCCACTTCCTTGTCGGCGACCACGACGACCAGCTTCGAAAGTGTCGGACGAATGCGCTCTGCGTTTTGTTCAGCCAGCTCTCGTCGGTCGTCCTGGCCCGCGTCGTTGGCCGCGTACGAGGCCTGCAAGAAGGTTGCCCAAGCAGAGGCTGTTCTGCCCGCAGACTCGTAGCAGTCAGCGAGGTAGAGCAGCGTTCCCACACCTGGATCCAGCTTCTGACTCGCCTCGAACTTGGGACAAGCCTCGCTGGCTTTGCCCTGCTCCATCAAGGCGATGCCTTGTTCGAAGAGCGCTTCCGCCGCCGCCCTATCCGCGGGACTCGGACCGGCAACGGCGGGGCTCGTCCAGAGAAGGGCCCAACTGGCGATCGCAATGGTGATCGTGACGCGCAGAAATGAGTTCATGCCTGACACCGATGGCTCCTTGGCTAGCGGGGCGACCGCAGCGAAAACGGCGGCCTACTTGCGGCTTCCAAACTTGTCCTTCAAAGAGGACTTCTTGGGCGAGTTTCTGGGGGCGGGTTTCGGGGCCGGTGTCGCAACGGCTTTGGGTGACGGTCGCGGTGCGGCGATCACCGGCTTCGGCTTGCTCACGACGGGTACTTTGCTTGGGGGCGCAGTCGCCTCGGTCGTTGGCTCGACAGGCGTCTCTTCCGGAGTGTCCTGCTTTGCGTCGTCGTTGTCGTCACTGCTCGCGACGTTCTGCGCCTGGGCGGGGTCGGGGCGGACGGGTTCCACTTTCGGCCCCGGCTCGATCGCTTCGGTCGCTTCGCCGGTATTTGCGGGGGTTGGAGTCAGCGGTGCCGCTGCAGCCGGTTCGCCAGCGGGTGACATCACGAAGAAGGCCCCGCCCCCGACCAATGCGATCGCGGCAGCCGCGACACCGATCCAGACACCCGCTCCCGACGACTTCTTCTCGTCCGTGTCTGGCCCGTTGGTGCGTCCCCACTGACCTACCGTGCCGGAGTGCGCTCGGGCCGAGTGCGCTCCTCCTGTCGTCTCGTCGCCGATGCGGGTGACGTCCAACTCCTCCGGCGAAGCCGGGGGCATGGTGGGTGGCATCGAGAATTGGCTCTCGCTCATGCCCGCGGCGCTCAAGATGCGCGAGATGCGCTCGATGTTGCCTCGTGTTCGCTTGCCCGCATAAGGAGCGATCGCCATCGAGAACTCCGCGACGGACGGAAACCTGCCCGATGGGTTCTTCGACAGTGTGCGTTGAATGATGTTCTCGAGGGCCTTGGGCACGTCCTCGCGTTGGATCGGATCGGGGTCTTCGAGCAGTATCTTCGCCGAGAGCTCCGGGATGCTGCTGGCATCGAACGGAAGGCGTGCCGTCAGCAGTTCGTACAGAATCACGCCTAGCGCCCAAATGTCCGTTCGAGCGTCCACGTCTTTGGTGGACCTCATCTGTTCCGGAGACATGTACAGGGGCGAACCCATCATGGACGACGTTCGCGTCAGTGAGGGATCCGTACCGTCGGCAGCCGCGATGGTGTTCTTCGAGATGCCGAAGTCCAGCACTTTCACTTTCGATGAACCGTCGGGCTGCTTGGCCAAGAACAGATTCGCGGGTTTGAGGTCGCGATGCACAATCCCGTAGGAGTGGGCTTCGGCGATCGCGTCACACGCTTGAATGACGTAGGTTACCGCGTCGGCGACGGGTACTGGGCCGCGCTTCTCGATGATCTGAGAAAGGTCGCCGCCCTCCAAGTACTCCATTACCATGTAGGGCGAGCCATTCTCCATCTTGTTGACGTCGATGACCCGAGCGATGTGCTCGCTTTGGATTTTCACGGCAGCGCGCGCTTCGCGCATGAAGCGAGCCCCGGCTTCACCATGTTCGGCATACTCGGGCAATAGGAACTTGATCGCTACTTTGCGTTCGAGCTGCGTGTCGGTCGCGGCAACGACGACCCCCATCCCGCCCTCGCCCAACACGCGCTCGACGCGGTACTTGCCTGCTAGTATCTGCCCCTTTTCAACTGGCGCCGCCATCTACCTCATGCTCTCAATTTTCGAAGCCTCGAGCTACCCCTGAGTTTCGAAGTACGGACGCCAAACAGTCCCACAGTAGTGGGCGTGCGTGCGCCGCGGTGAGCCCGCGTCCCACACTCCCGTTCGTCCAACGTCAGGTTACCAACCTAGACTGACGCGGCGAACGGTCGACGGCCACCTGGCGCAGCAAACACAGAAACAAAGTCGTCGAGCGGAGGTTGTCTCGCACCGTCACAGCGGAACGCCCCTCTCGTCTTTGCTCGTACAAGGTGAGCGACGACCCATCCCACCACACGAGCACGTTCATTCAGTCGTCCATACAGCTGGACGCGGGCCAACGGAAGTACCTCTCGTGCAACACGGAGTAGGCGTAATTACCCAGCAGCATTCCTAGCAAGGTCAACATGCCACCGAGCTGACCTTCACCCACTTGCACCAGCGCGATGCTTGGACATGCACCGCACAGGGCCCAGCCAGCTCCAAAGGCGATCGACCCGGGCACGATACCTGGGTGCACTCCGCGATGGGGCCAAGAAGGATGCTGCCATTTGCGGATCGGGACCCAGGCGAGTGACAGGAGCAACGCGGCGAACGCGAAGGCAAGCAGCATGCGCTGGTCATCGAGAGTGAACATGCGATGCGTTTCATCCCACGATGAAAAGCCGACGTTGCTCAACACGAAGCCGAACAAGAGACCGGTCAAGATGGTTCCTGTCGGCTCTCTCACGACGGCCCCAACAAGAGCGACACGCCCACGCCTACCGAGAAGAACACGGCTGTCGCCAGCAAGCTGCCGGGCTGAAAGCGACTCACGCCGCACAGCCCGTGTCCCGACGTGCAACCGCCAGCCATGCGCGTGCCGAAGCCGACCAAGGCTCCCCCGATGACGAGGATGACGGGAGATAGGTTCCCTGCGAAGTCGCGGAAACCGTTCGATGCCAACGACCACGTGAAAGTCGTGCGACCACCCAACGATGCCGCCAACAGGCCTCCAACGGCGACCGCCACCATGAAGAAGACGTGGTGGCTCGTCGTTCGGGGGCCCATTTGCGGCAGTGCCGGGTTCAGCTCCTGATGCGCGTCGTCAGCGGGACTGTCCGGCGCTTCTGACTTTTCTGGGCCCAGGCCTGGCGGATTGTGGCTGTCGGTCGCCGCTTCGAGTTCTCCGAACTCCACGGTCGTGGCCATGCGCACGGCCTCGAGAAGCTCCTGCTCCGTCATTTCGGGCGTTTCGCTTGCGCCGAAGCGAACTCGGTTCACGAGCGCCGTTATCCTGCCGGACACGGCCATCAACCGACCTGTAGCCAGCCAATGTACGACCATCACTGATGCCAATCCCAAACCGGAAAGCCACCAGCTCCAATGGTTCACTTCACCACCCTCAGCTTGTTGCCCGGCTGCTTGAGCAGCGTTCCGTTGGGCATCATTTCTGGGGGCACAGGCCTTCCCGCCAACACTCGCCGATACCGCTCGCAAGCGTGGTAATCGCTGGTGCAATACCGGATCTGCCAGGTGCGTAGGATGCCCGCCAACTTGAATAGCGGGTACATCGCGCATCGGTCCATCTGAGGACAGTTTGCCATGCCTTGACCATTCAAACGGCCAACGCTGCTTTCACGTTAAGCGTGGCGCGTTGCACGTATGGGCGCGGGGCCATTTTCGTGCTCCGAGTCGGGACTGAGGGGGAGGTGCTAAGGTGCCAATTCCAAAGGTTCTTGGGGTCGCCGCTGGCAGCTGCAGCCTGCAAAATCGCCACTCCGGAACAGGGGGCGCCAGAGCTGATGTGCTCGGCACCTCATGCCGCCTAGCCACCGACGGGCGATGCGGTTTCTGGTCTTCGAGCACGAGTTCATCTCCAGCGATGAGACAAACGTCGAAGGAACGCCATAGGTCGTGCGGCGCGCTCCCGATAGAACTTGAAGACCCGGGAGTGGGTGGTCAGCGCGCTGCGGCTTGTCTAGACTCGCGGCATGTTGGATTCGTCCTTTTCGCTACAGGGTGCCAAAGCGCTGGTGACTGGTGCTTCGGCGGGGATCGGCGCCGCGATTGCGCAGGCTCTTGCGCGCGTCGGTGCGGACGTCGCCTGTCACGGCAATTCACGTTCCACCGACGCAACCTGTGCCGTCGTGCAGGGTTTGGGTCGGCAGGCGCTGCCACTCTGCGGTGATCTCTCGGACAAGGCAGTGCCGAAGCGACTGATCTCCGAGTGCCTTGAGGGACTCGGAGGCATCGACATCCTGGTCAACAACGCCGGCACCATCCGCCGCTCGCCTGCCGCCCAGTACAGCGACGAGGACTGGGATTCGGTGATCGAGACGAACCTCTCCAGTCTGTTTCGACTCTGCCGCGAGGCGGGGGGGCGCATGCTCGAGCAGGGGCACGGCAAGATCGTCAACATCGCGTCCTTGTTGTCGTTTCAAGGCGGAATAACGGTGCCTGCCTATGCCGCATCCAAGGGCGGCGTCGCTCAGGTGACCAAGGCGCTGGCCAATGAATGGGCCGCGCGTGGCGTGAACGTCAACGCCATCGCTCCCGGCTACATCAAGACCGACAACACCCGAGCGTTGCAAGACGATGTGACACGAAATGCGCAAATCCTCGCGCGCATTCCAGCGGGACGTTGGGGTGAGCCTGAGGATATAGCGGGGGCGGCGGTCTTTCTCTGCTCTCCCGCGGCGAAGTACGTCCACGGACACATCCTTCTCGTGGACGGCGGTTGGATGGCTCGCTGAGCGAGTGTGCGTCGACCCACATCGGCGATGTGTGTGCACCCGGTTCAAACTGGTCCATCTGACGCGCCGACCGGAGCGGAACGTCAAAGTGGAGGGGGCGTTCATAACGTCGATGACCACTGCACACTGACCTTTCATCTCACGGCAGCTCTTTCAACTCGATTCGATCGAAGCCCGCTTCATGGTGGGCAGATCCAGAAAACGACCACGCGGAAGGGAAGGGGCGGTACGCAGGTGAACACGGGCACGGCGTACTGGGGGACGAATAGGGGCCGGGGGGACCGTCACCGTCTTGATGAGCGGTGACGGAGCTGAGGGAACGGGGAACGAATGACGGGTGTTTTGTTCCCCGTTCCCGTCAGCGACTTTTTCGTTAGAGCGCTGACGGGATGACGGCGTCGTTCATTGCCCGACGACTGCCTCGACGCCATGCTGCTACTCGACGTCGCGGCGCCCCTCGACGATTCCGCCGTCGCCGGTCATTCCGATGATCAGTCCCGCATCTGCCATCAAGCTGATGAACGGCGTGCGCCAACTGCTGTCCCCCCACATCGGACGCCACGAGCTCTGTCCTGGGTCGCGACTCCACAGCAAGCCCGAAGCAGCGACCCACTCCCGACCCTGAATGTCCACGGCAGCTGCCGCCAAATCGCTTTCGTTGTCGATGCGAGAGACGTCCGCTTGTCCGTTGGAGACGCGCAGGACGACACCTTGGGTGCCGGCGAGAATGCCCAACGAGCGTTCGTAGGTCGCGGCGCTGCTGATGAACGCACGCAAGTCTGGCGTTTCGAGCGGCGTGATCTGCCACTTCAGTGGCTCGTAGATGGCGGCGAAGCCGAGTCCGTCCCGCGTCCGCGCCCCGAGGAGCCAGCGTTCGTCATCCAAGCGACTGAGTGTGTTGACGAAAGAGACTCCGTGCAACGGCAGGGGCTTCAGCCACCTTCGACCAATGACGGCGCAAAGCTCCGGCGCCTCGCCTTGCTCGTGGTGCAGAGCGACGAGCAGGTCGTCGAGGCGCCCACTGGCAAGACAGAAGTTGGCATTGGGGTTGGGGCTTTCCACCCGATCGCCGATGCCGTGGGCGTCGACGACGGAAAGCATCGGGTTTTGGCCGCCGACGAGCCAGCCACCTGCTTCATGGTGCTGAGTGAAACTCATTCCGCTAGGAAGACGCTCGAAGATGGGGCTCGCGTCCAGCCAGGTCTGGCCGTTCCAGAAGCTCGCGCCGCGGCTGGACAGCGCGAGGGCGTGCCCGTCAGTGTCCCACGCGATACTCCGCAGCATCAAATCCCCGGGGCGACTGCGCACTGTCCACGTGTAGTCGGCGGGCGCGGCAGCCGGCGCGCGGGAACCCAGCACCGCGGACAACAGACGCTCGCTCGAACGAGGCGCCATCCCGTGTTCGCTCAACGCAGGAAGCACCATCGCCGCGAGTTGGGTTGCGGTACGGGGACGATCGGTGGCTACCGGGGACGTCGCACGCGCCAGGACCTCGTCGATCGCTTCGCACTCCTGCAGTCGTGATGCCATCTCGGGTGACAGGCTGAGAGCATCGCGCAGGGCCGGGCGCACCCTCGACATGATGAGCTGCAGGGACGTCGCTGGCTCGTCGGCGTCGAGGTAGGGTTTGCCGGTGAGCAAGAAGTAGATGACGGCCGCGAGCGAGAACACATCCGAGTGCGTCCCGGCGTTGCTGCTGCCGGACTCTGGAGCGGTGTACCCCAACGTCCCCAGCGTCACACCATCGAACGTGCGGTCCAGGCCCGCCGCTCGCGCGATGCCAAAGTCGGATATCTTGAACAGCTCTCCCTGTCCAAAGCCACAACACAGAACGTTGCCTGGGGTCAGGTCACGGTGAATCACGCCCACCGCATGGATCGCTGAGAGCCCGGCCGTGATGCATCGAATGGCGTGCGCCGCACGGTGCGGGTCGAAAGCAAACCCCGTGCGCTGGACGGCGTACTCGACGCGGTCCTCCAAGGTCGTGCCCTCGACGCCACCGTGGACGTACTCCAGCGCCGTCCAGGCCGTGCGCATTCCACCCAGCTCCAAGTCCGTGCCGGAGTCCACGTAGCGGACCACGAAGGGGGTCGGAGGTACGCTTTCGTTCAGACGCCCCAAAGACACCGCTTCCTTGACAGCCATCACGTCGGCAGAAACTGCGCCCCCGCCGAACATGGGACTCATCACTTTGATGACGACTGGGCTCGAGCCCTCCGGCGCCTCTCGAGTCGCCAGGAACGCCATGCCCATTCCGCCTCGACCCACGGGTCGCTGGAGTTGGTAGCGGACGCCGGGCAGCGTTTCCGATTCGACGACGGTGCCGATCAGGCGCAAAGAGGAAGACGGATGAGACTCAACCATGGTCTTGTGCCTGTCGCAGTCGAAGACGTCGCCATCCTACTCCAGATCCCAGGATGCTTCATAGCCCGGCCTCTGTTCAGGCTCGGTGACACACCGATTGGGACTCGTCAGCGCCTGTGGTCAGGAGAGATTGCGACTGTGTTTCCCATGTCCGAGAGATTGCCCGCTGGCGGCTGATAACTGAGCACCAATATCGGTCTGCGTCTGCGGCTAGCCTTCGTCCAGATTCGGGGGCGCTCCGTAGAGCGGTTGGATCTCCGGGATCGGTTCTTCCGCGCCTTGGCTGCCGCCGGCACCCTGCTCGGACCCGCCGTTGTTCTGCTCGTCAGAGCCGCCACTGTCGTTGCCGGAGCTCTCCGAGCTTGGAACCGGTGCGCCGTAGACCGGCTGTTGCGTGGGCAGGTCGTTGGCGCCGCCGCCCGCGGCCGGAATGTCGGTCATCTCTCGCTCGTCACCGTCGTCACCGCTGGCACCACACGCGACCGAAGTTGAAGCTGCTGCGGTCGACAGCGCGATGACTGCTGCGCGCTTCAGTCCTTTCGGCAGGCCGATGTTGCTGGCGGTGTGTTCGAAAGGCGCGCTGCAGAATGGACAATGACTCTCGCTGGAGCGGACGTGGCGGGCGCAACGTGAGCACGGGCTGAGGTGCGGCATGGCTAGAGTGTGCGGTCCCGTCCTCCGTGATGCAAACGTTCGGTCGCACCTCGTGCTGCCCCAGCGCTGATGTCGAGCGCTGTCCGCCCGGTACCGACAAGCTGGCGCCACCGAGCCTTCAAGCTACGCTGTTGACTTCGTGGAGGAGAGAGAACTCACCACTCGGCACGAGGACGACCCCAGCGGACCTGGGGCCGTCTTGCTCTTTGCCGCCGGGACGCTGCACTTCGAAGTCTTCTCCTTGTCCAGCGATCCGCTGCTCATCGGTCGTGGCAAGCTCGGTGACGTCGAGTTGAACGACAACTACATGTCACGGCAACACTCGCGAGTTGCTTACGACGGTGGTCAGTTCGTCGTCACCGATTGCGGCAGTCGCAACGGCACGAGCGTCGATGGTCAGCCCATCACCGGCACCGTCGAGAGCGAGCGATTCTTTCTCGTGCGTGCTGGCGAGACGCTGTTGCTCTTGACCCACGACGTCCGAGTCTTCCGTCAAACACGAGTGCGGTTGACGAATGAATGGGTGCTCGGGCCGTCGACGGAGGGGGCTTTCACCTCGCTCGTTGGTGCACGGCGCGCTCACCTTTCCGGCGACGTGGGAAGCGGCCGTGAGTTCGCCGCTCGCTACTTGCACCGACACGGCGCCAATTGTGCTGGGCCGTTCGTCGTCGCCAGGTGCGCAGGACTGGGCCGAGCTGCGGAATACGCCTTGTTCGGCGGACGAGGCCATGATGGGCACGTAGCACAAGCGAAGGGCGGGACTCTTTTTCTCGACGAGGTCAACGCGCTTCCCGTTGCCGTTCAACGACACCTGGCCGAGTTGCTCGACACAGGCCGGCTCGCTTCCGGCTCGGAGGCGTCGCAGAGTGCCGCTCTGCAGGTGTGCTCCGCAAGTCGGGCCCAAGCTGAGCACCTCTTGGCGGCCGGTGCCGTCGTTCCCGAGCTGATGAAGCAATTGATGGAGGTGAGTGTTCGCCTTGCCCCGCTGCGGCAGCGCTTGGAAGAAGTGCCCGCTTTCATCGCCCGGGAGCTGCAACGAGTTCCCGGGGGCCTCGCTCCGCACGCGTCTCTGATCGAGGCCTGCTTGGTGCGTCCTTGGCCCGGCAACGTCCGAGAGCTCTTGATGGAGGTCCGAAACGCCGCGCAGGTGGCGGTCGAAGCTGGGGCCAGAGACGTGCGCGCGGTGCATCTCGCTGCGGCCGCTGGGATGCCGCTCGCGACCGCTGACCGGTTCGAGACTTTGGAAGAATCGCCTGCGGCGATCGCACGCTCCCAGCGTCGTCTGGGTTCTGGTGGTTCGAACGTTCGCTGAAAGAGCGCGCGAATGCGCGGTCATTCACTCAACAGCCCGAAGTCGGTAGTTGCTGTGCGCGCCGGGTCAAGGCGCTGACAGTCGCCTCATCCAGTTGTCGCTCGTCGGCAAATGCGACGCCGACCACACCGACGAACTCCCCTGCGGTGTTCTTGACCGGGATCGCGATCGCGCCCTTGGCGTCTACGGCTTTGGCTCCCGGGCGCACGTCGCCGGTGTCGTCCTCTTTGAGGTTGCAGGTTTGCACGGGCTTGTCCCGCTCCCAAGCCAGCCCCGCCATGCCCTTGCCGCGAGGGATCTCCCGCGTCACGTACTGGACCTTCGGTGGAATGTTCACAGCGGCCTCGAGCACCAGCCGATCGCCGACGCGGAGATGTACGGTACCCGCAACTCCGTCCGCTTCGGCGATGAATTCGGCCAACCACTCCTGAGAATGCGCGTCTTGCTGGCGTGTGTCGTCGGTCATGGCGACTTCAGCATCGCGCTCGCGTTTGCCGACTGTCAACGGCTTCGTGGGAAGGGGGCAGCGTCGATTCCTGCGCAAGGAGCGGTGCTTCGGAATCGCCAGCGCCGATTCTCGGGCGAGAATCAGTGACTGTGACACCCCGATGACGCACCCCGTTTGAGGAACCCGCAGTGGCGCAGTTCGTGCGCTTGGTTGTGAGGTCGCTTGTGACCGCCGCACCTGCGGGCTATTGGCAGGGCGGTCGAGCCGTGTCCCCATCGAAACCAAAGCTGAGCGCCCGCCGGACGGCGGTGATCCTGACGGGGATCGCGCTGATCACGGTGCTGCCGTTTGTCGTCATGGGGGAGCTGCCCGGCGAAGCCTGGCTCAGTGGGCGAGAGGGAAGTCTGGGCGTGGGCGCGTTGGGCGCCGGGCTACTCGCCGCCGACATCTTTCTGCCAATCCCATCGACGGTGGTCGGGAGCTTGCTGGGGTTGCGTTTGGGCCTGTGGTGGGGCGCGTTGTGGGCCTGGCTCGGGCTCGTCGTGGGCAGCGTGCTCGGGTACGGTGCGGGCCGACTGGCGTTGGAGAAGGCGGGCATGGAGTTACCGGCATGGCACACGGGGCTGGTTCTTTTCGTGACGCGGCCCGTCCCCATTCTTGCCGAAGTCGTCGCGATTGCTGCTGGCGCGGGCCACGTGCCTTTCTCGACGTTCGTCATTGCGTCAGTCGCGGGCAATGCCGTGTTCGCCTTCGTGTTGGCGGCCAGTGGTGCGGCCCTGATGTCGGAAAGTTGGGCGGGTGTCGGGCTCGCCGTGCCGATGGCTTTGCCCGTCTTGGGTTTCCTCGTGCTGCGCCGTCTGCGCAAGCGAGAGCAAGCTCGCGATTGAGCTCATGGAAGTGTGCGCTCGTCATCGTGGCCCTGGGCTGGTCGCGATGCGTGCTTGGGCTCGTCGCGTCGCGCGTCAGGCTTGCTGGGGAGCAGCGTGGGTTCGCTGCGGGAAGAAGAATGCCGTCACGCAGGCGAGGGCCCCCAGCAGCGCGGTCGCGAGGAACACGTCGTGCATGCCCACCTCCAGGTAGTACAGCAGCTCAGCGGGTAGCTGGCCGCTCGGGCCTTCGTGTCCGGGTCGCATCAGCGCATCGAGCAGCTCGGGGGGCACGTGCTTCCCCAAAGAGGCCGCGAGCAGCCCCCCGAGTCCTCCAGCCGACAACGCTCCGCCGATGGTGCGAAAGAACAACAGGGCCGCGGTCGCGATCCCGCGCTGTTGCCGCTCCACACTGTCTTGAACGGCAATGATGATCGCCGTGTTGGCGAAGCCCAATCCGAGCCCGAGCACGAAGGCGTTGAGCCGAAACAGCCACGGCCCGGTTTCGCCATCTAGGGGCACCAGCAGCGGCGCGGTCGACATTAGAACCACGACGCCTCCCACTCGGACCATTCGTCGATAGCCGAAACGCGTGATCAAACGGCCGCTGAGACTCGAAGCCAACGGCCACCCGAGCATCATCGTCGCCACCGACGTTCCTGCTACGGTGGGCGAGCCACCCAGCACCGACTGCACGTACAACGGGACATACAGAAGCACGCCCATCATCACGGCGCCCAGCAGCAAGCTGCACAGATTGCTCGCGGCGATCAAGCGTGCTCGCATCAAGCGCAGAGGAACGAGCGGTTCCTGGGCTCGCTGTTCGACGAAGAGGAACGCGCCTAGCAGCCCGAGCGCCGCCAGCAACGACAACGCGGGCAGCGTTCCTCCGGCGCCGAGCAACAGGCACACCACGCCTCCACTGAGCGTGGCCATGCCCAGCAGATCGAAGCTGTGCTGACGACTCTCGCGGGTTTCCACCAGCGCGACGCTCAACAAGACGGATGCGAGCGCTCCAAAGGGCAAGTTCACGAAGAAGACCCAGCGCCAAGAGAGCGCAGCTACCAAGAAGCCACCGAGCAAGGGTCCACTGACCCCGGCCAGCGCCCAGACCGCGCCAAAGAGACCCTGCACTCGCGCACGCTGTTCGGCAGGGTACAAGTCGCCAATCAGTGTCATCGACACGGGTTGGATCGCGCCAGCACCGATGCCCTGCAGACCCCGCGCGGCGATCAGCATCAGCATGCTCGAGGCCATCCCACTTGCCATCGAGCCCAGCAGGAAGATTGCGATGCCCCACATCAGCGCCGGCTTGCGGCCCCGTTGATCGGCGAGTTTGCCGAACAAAGGAATGGTGACCGTGCTGGCCAGCATGTAGATGGCGCCCACCCAGCCATACAGCTCGATCCCACCCAAGTCGGCGACCACGGTCGGCATGGCAGTGGCCACCACCGTCGCTTCCATCGCGGACATGAACACCGCGCTCAGGAGGGCGGCCAAAGTGGCGAAGCGGCGGGTGCTGGGCGTCATGCTGAGCTTCGGGGTGCGGCAGGCTCGTGGCCGGCCATGCTCATAGTGTTCCGGCCGTGGCCACACAAGGGGCGACGCACGGACGCCGCTCGCGCTACAGTTCTGTCCATGCGGAGTTGTCGGCTTTTCATCCTACGCCACGGACAAACGGTGTGGAACGTCGAGCAGCGCATTCAAGGCCACCGGGACAGCCCACTCACCGAACACGGTCGCCAGCAGGTCGAGCAGCTCGGACGACGTCTGGGCTCAGAGAGCTTCGCAGCGCTGTACTGCAGCGATCTTCGGCGAGCCATCGAGTCCTTGCGGCCGCTGGCGGATGCCGTCGGGATGAAGCCAGTACTCGATGTTCGGCTTCGAGAACGCAACCTCGGGGTGCTCGAGGGCTTGACAGCGAATGAAGGCAAAGAGACACAGCCAGAGGCATGGCAGGGCTTCAAGGCCAACGACCCTGACTATCGGATCCCCGACGGTGAGAGCTCGCGCATGCTCCACCAGCGCGTGCGCGAAGTCGTACACGAACTCGCTGCGCGACACCCCGGTCAGCAGGTTGCGTTGATGGGACATGGTGGCACGCTCAATCACGTCCTGAGGATCTGTCTTTCGTTACCTCTCGATGCGCCGCGTGCGTTCAGTACTCTCAACGCGAGTGTGAACGTGGTGGACTATGTGGAGGGACGGTTTGTACTGCACACCTGGGGCGATGTGTCTCACTTGCGGTCTGTCGTGCCGAACACTGGGTCACTCGAAGTCGGACCCTAGAATGTGCGGTGCGGGTCGCGGCTGCTCCCGCGCAGGGGGTTTCGACCGCCGTTTCGACGCGACTGCAGGGAGTGTTCCGTTTCGGAGGCGGTCGGCAGCCGGCTTCGCGTAGCCGGCGCCTTTGAAGGCAGGAGTGGGTGCACTCACTACCCCGTGTCGGCGGCGTGTTCACGTGGGTTGGTGCACGCCTTGCTGCTCATTCGGAATGCACCTAAGATTGCCGCTTAGGGGAGGTAGGGGTTCCGCACGACCCGCGGAGCACGCGAGCAATGGAAAACACCACACTTGTCACAGCAGAGTCGTGCGACCAGGGCGCTCGGCGTCCGTCCATGCCCTCAATTCGTCCGTTCGGTTGGATGCATTCACCCGCGGCAAGACACGCCGCGCAGGGCGACGAGGCGAGCGGTACGGTGCGGCGTCTTCAGTCGTTGGGTGACCGAGTCGTTTCAATCATGGTCGTAGAGGACGACGCAGCGGACAGAAAGTTGTATCGCCGCACGTTGGAGGCGACTTCGCAGCCATACTTGATCACGGAGTTCGCCTACGCCGAAGAGGCTCTGGAGGCGATACCCCAAGTCCAACCAGAATGCATTCTGTTGGACTTCAATCTGCCTGACCTCGACGGCATGGCGTTTCTTCGACGCCTCGACGGCAGTGAAGAGAACCACGCCGCGGAACGCCCTTCCGTCGTGATGCTCACGGCGTTCGAGGAGCGCGGGCTCGGAGTGCAGGCATTGAAAGCGGGGGCGTCGGACTTCTTGAGCAAGCAGTTGTTGGACGCCACCAACTTGGAGGTAGCCGTGCACAGGGCGCTCAGAGAGTTCGACTCTCGCAAGCTCCGAGCGCGTGTGCGTCGAGTAGAAAAGATGGCAGCCCTGGGTCACTTGGCCGCTGGTGTTGCCCACGAAGTGAACAACCCCGCGACGTTCGTGACGGCGAATTTGCACCTCATTCAACGCCTGCTCGAGAGCGCTCGCACGAAGGACGGCATCCAACTGAATGCCGAAGACGCCGCCGAGCTGGAGGAGATGCTGGCTGACAGCGTCGTCGGTATTCAACGCATCTCGGCGATCGTGGCGGAGCTACGGTCCCAGACACGACCGCGATTGGAGCACATCGAGCGAACCTCACTCGATGCCGTGGTGCAGGCGGCCTATCGATTGCTCAAGCCGCGAGACGCAGATAAGTTGCAGGTTCAGTTCGACCTGGGCTCCAATACGCCCGTCAACCTCGACCACGGCAAGATGGTTCAGGTCGTGAGCAACCTCGTCGTCAACGCGCTGCAGGCCTCGGGCGACCAGGGTCGCGTCGTCGTGCGCACCTTCGAGAGTGGGAACTCGGTCTATCTTGGCGTGGCTGACAGTGGTCCCGGCGTGCCGAGGGCTCTGCGTCGCAGGATCTTCGAACCCTTCTACACCACCAAAGACGACAAGCGCGGGATGGGTCTCGGCTTGGCGTTGTGCGCCGACTACGTGGAGAAACACGGCGGAACGATCAGTGTCGAGGACGCGCAACTCGGCGGCGCCGAGTTCACGGTTCGCCTGCCCATCAACAACGGCCTGGTCGTCTCCGGTCAGCCCATTCGGTTGCTCGAGCCGGTCGCCAGCAGGAACCCCGTCCGTGCCAAGGTGTTGGCCATCGATGACGAACCCGCGATCCTGCGCGCCTACCAACGCATACTGGAGCCGGACTTCGACGTCAGTGTTTGCGCCAACCCCGAAGAGGCGCTGGAGTTGCTTCTGACACAGACGTTCGATGTCGTGCTGTGCGACGTGGTGATGCCAGAGGTCGATGGCATCGCCCTGTTTGATAGAGCGCGGTCGCGGATGCAGTCGGCCTTGCCCCGTTTCGTCTTCTGTACCGGAGGGGTGATCGACACGGAGCTGTCCTCCCGTCTGAAGGAGCGCGCAGTCGAGACTCTGGAGAAGCCGCTGAGCCCCGCGCGCCTCCTCGATCTGTTGGCGCACGCGAGGTAGTCTGCTGTTGCAGTCAAAAACCGGGCCGAACGTGTGCGGTTGCCGTTCTCAGCTTGCGTCGTCATCCGCTCTGAGGAGTTCGCCCAGTCTGGAGAACGCGTTGCTGTCGCCCTTGAGGATGTAGCCGGCGATGTCACGGGCCCAGGCCTGGCGGCGGTCCACGTCGTGAGATGAGGTCGTCAGCACGTAGACTCTGGTGTTTTTGAATTTCGCGTCGGCTCGCAGCGCTCGGAGGAACTCGAAGCCGTTCATGCGTGGCATCTGCAAGTCCAACAGGATGAGCATCGGGGGGTCGAGCCGCGGTTTGCCGTTCTCGCCTCGCAAGATATCCAGGGCTTCCTGCCCGTCTTTGGCTACCGTGATCGGATTTGGGACCTGTTGCTTGGCGAAGGCGCGTGTCACGGCTTTGACGTCCATCGCGTCATCGTCTACCAGCAGTACCTTGACCAGCTGCCGCGTCATGAGGATGCCCTTTGCTCGGGCGAAGACTGACTGGTTTGACTCGTCTTGGACCATGTGAAGTAGAAGCACGCACCCTGCCCGAGGCTCGACTCCACCCAGACGCGACCCCCATGTGTCTCGACGACCCTCTTGACGAGGGCGAGTCCCATGCCGGTACTTTCGAACTCATCGCGGGGTCGCAGTGTTTGGAACACCTCGAAGACCTTTTCGTGGTGTGCGGCGTCGATCCCGGGCCCGTTGTCCTTGACGTGGAATTCGTAGAAGGCGCCGAGGTCCCGCGCTCCGACTTCGATTTGGAGGTCGTCTCGGTCACGATGCTTGATCGCATTGGAGACGAGGTTGACGAACACCTGCTCCAAGGGTGCGCGAGCACCGAAGATGTCAGTGGGGAGTCGTGCCCAGCTGATGCGGATGGACGAGGGGGCGCCGAGCAGTTCGACGACCTCGCTCAGGACACGGTTGACGTCGACGCGACTGGGCCGCTCGTGAGCCCTGCCAGCGCGCGAATACTCCAGGAGCGCATTCAAGAGCGCTTCCATTCTCCCCGCGCGGGCCTTGAGCATTTCCAAGTTCTCATTCACGTCTTGGGTCAAGAGTTCCTTGGGGAGATCCTCGATGACCCAGCTGGCCGCATTCTGGATCGCGCGTAGCGGGGCTTTGAGGTCGTGAGACACCGCATAGGCGAAGCTCTCCAGATCCGCATTGGAGCGCTGGAGTTCCGCGCTCTGCAGTTCCAGGGCGCGCTGGTGTCGCACGACTTCGGTGCGGTCGACGATCGCGGCCAGCACCATCTTGCCATCGTTGCGCTCGATGGGATTGAGGCCCACCTCGATGGGAAACGTGCTTCCGCTCTTGTGACGGCCTTCGAGTTCTCGCTCCATGCCCATCTGGCGCGCGGTCGGGTTGTGGATGTACGCCTGGCGTAGTTTGGGGTGCGTCTCGCGTGCCGAATGGGGCAGCAGCATTTCGACGGGTTGTCCGAGCAATTCTGCCTTGGCATAGCCGAAGAGTCGTTCGCTTTCTGCATTGAGCAGGATGATCTTGCCTTCGGCATCGGTAGCAATCATGGCACTCGGCGACGCTTCGACGGCTACTGCGAACAGCTCTTCGGCGCGCTTCTTGTCGGTGACGTCGCGCCAGGCCAGACGAAACTGAACACCTTGCCCGCTCTCGTTCTCGATTGCCGTACCGCTGACACTGACCCAGAGCCGCTCTCCGGATTGGGTCTCGACTGCCAGCTCTTCGTTGGACAAGCTCCCCGACTGGCGCAGCTGATCCAGAACCTTCTCCGCTCGTCGTCGATGTTCCGAGGAGTACAGATCTCGCGTGTTCATTCCGACGAGGTGGTTCATCGGGTAGCCGAGGCGGCGTGCAGCCGTCTCGTTGCACTGCAAGATGACGCCCGTCGATGGGTCGACCGAGAGGTACATGTCAGGAGCCTCGTGGTAAAGTCGTCGGTAGCGTTGCTCGGCTTCTTGCAGGGCAGTCTCTGCGCGAGTGCGCGCACTGAGTTCGCGCGCCGCAGCATCCCGTTCTTCCCGCAGCGCGCGAGTCGTCTCGTCTACCTCGGTGCGCAGTTTCGCGGGTGTCTTGAGCGAGAGGATCTTGGGTAGCGACGGGACCAGCGCCACGACGGTGACCCAAGAGACGACGGCGGTAGCGAGTTTCATCCCTCCCGCCCATCGATACATCGGGTACCAGAAGATGATTGCCTCGTTGAGGTGCGTCACGCCGCACAACAAGATGAACCCGACGAACAGGGCCATCACTCGGGGAATTGGCCGCGGTGCATCCGCACGTCGGCGTAGCGCGTACAACAGGCTCACCGGGATGGCGACATAGGCCAGGAAGATGGCGAAGTCGGAGCCGATGTGGAGCCAGCCGTGTCCGCTCGACCAACGGCCGCAGTGCCAGCGCGCGGGGAAGTCGCTTGTGTCGAAGAGTCTGCCGAAGAAGTCACCCATCACCACCCCCGGCGGCGTTCGCGCGGAACCTACTGGCTTGTGGCTCCAGGTTGGGGGGCCGCCGCCCAACGCACAGGTTCTATCTCGTCCCGGGCACGGCGCAAGCGCTGGTGGCGCTCGGCTACCAATCCAGTTCTGCTCTCAGTTCATCCGCCAGCGTCTCCGCCATGAGTTCGTGAGTTTTCAGGCTCGGATGCCAATCGCAACCATAGCCGTCTTCAGCGGACTGTTGCTCGAACTCCAGGACTTTGATTCGCTCGTCGCCGTCATCGACGCGCGCGTCGACGACGTTGCCGATGTACCAACGAGCCAGCGTGAGATCGGCACCGGAAAGCAGAGGGCCAATCGCGCAGAAGATGAACGCGTCGGGATAGACGCTCCTGATCTCGTCGAGCAGGGCGTGATACGCGGCTTCGAAGTCGCCCTCATCCGGATCCTCGCTGGTGCTCAGGTCGTTGGTGCCGAGGTTGACCACGACGGCATCTGCCTCCCAGCGTGAGAAGTCCCACAGGCTGTCGGAATGGTCGGGCAGGATGCGATCGTAGTAGGTCGGCATCGGGTTGAAGCAGCTGGATGGGCCGTCGCCGTAGTTGCACACGACGCCCTTTCCGGACCAAGCGACCGTCGATAGTTCGGCGTCGACTGCCCGCGCGGCGATGGCCCCGTAGGACAGGTAGTGATTCTCCGTGTCCGGGCTGAAGCTACAGTTCATGTCCTCGCCCTCGTTGCCGTAGCCACACGAGATTGAGTCACCGACCAGCTCGATGCGCCGCCCGGGGACCGGCGGTGGATCGAGCAGTTCTCCGGAACCGACCTCCAGTTCGTAGAAGACCGACTCACCCTGGCTTGCTTCCGTGCGCCGGTAGAGCTCGAACTCGTGCTCACCATCGTCCAACCCTTCCGCGAGCAGGTCCGTGTCACCACTGGACGTGTACTTGGGCTGGACCTCGCCGTCGATCACGACCGTGTACTGCTGGCCCCCACCCAGGCGGATGCCGATCGAGGTTCCGGAAAAGCGGGCTCGCAGACCCGTCCCGGACCACGCAAAACGCGCCCCTTCGGCGTCGCTGTCATCGACGCGCCCCACGAAATGAACCGAGTCGAACGCTGGCGACGGAGTCAGCATGGGGCGGTCCTCGCCGTCCGTCGTAGCGTCGGTGGCACTTGCTGCCGTGCCGTCCGCCATTTCTCGGGTGTCGGTGTCGGTCTGTTCTGCTGCGTCGGACTCATCGCTGGACTCGGCATCGGCGTCCGTGGCTTCGTCGGTATCGTAGATGTCGCTGGCGCTCTTCGAGCCGTTGCTGCACGAGCTGAGGGCGATCGTTCCGAGGAGCAAGCCAACCACCACACCGCTATTTCGAGCGAAAGTCGTCATACAGGCCAGCGCCATGGCAGTCTTGAGGTCGCAGGTCAATCGCATCCTGGTCGTCGTGGCCCACTGTAGCTGTTTCACAGTTAGAATTCACTCGAACGAGAAGTGAGCGCGACGCCCTCCGGCACCCGGATGCCCGCGATACCGGCGTTGCGCACGACGACGCGCGACCACTTGTCGCAACACGCGAATATCCTACACGGCTTGCTCAGGTTCGCCAGCCACCCGCTGAGGGCAGCCGGATCTTCGTGGGTTGCTGGGCGGAAGCGCGCCATCTTTCCACCAGCCGGGCAACAACTGAGCTCCGGCAGCGTGCGCTTCAGCGTTGAAACGTTCTTCGTGCTCGACGGCGAAAGGTGAGCGGTCGAAGCGAAAGCGGTATCGGCGGGCCACTCGCGAAGCAACCAATCGAGATTGACGTCGTGTCTTTGCGCAGCACCGTCCAGCCTCGCTCGTGCGCGACTCGTGAGATGCCGCGAATCACCCCTCGTGACCAGCCAGAGGCGGTGTCCAACATGAGCAGTGTAGGCGGGCGGGGTCCGCTCGCTCATTCAACCCACGTTCTTCGTCTGCATGTACGTTTCCTCGAGGCTGTGCCCTGCGCGTACCTCGACGATGCCCGCGCCGGTTTGCAGTAGAGCGCCGAGGCAGAGGCGATTCGTCTCTTCGATGCTTTGCGAGGCGGGCGCTTTGACCGTCAGGACCGGGTGTTGCCAGTTCAAGGTGCAAGCCTGCAGCGAAATACGCAGCGCATCGAGATCGGGCTCGTTCGACAGAGTGTAGCGCACGGTATTCTCGCCAGCGGTGACCTCTTTGAGCGAGCCCTGGCGCACGCAACGACCGCGATCGATGAAGACGACGTAGTCACACAAGGTTTCGAGTTCACTCAGGACGTGCGAGCTCACCAGCAGTGTGCTCTGCCCACGCAAGGAAGCGAGCAATTGGCGGATCTGTACGACGAGTTCTGGATCGAGGCCACTGGTCGGCTCATCTAGCATCACCAAGTCCGGGGAACCGAGCAGGGCTTGAGCGATGCTGAAACGCCGGCGCATGCCGTGCGAAAGCTCTCCGTATTTGGACTTGGCCCGGTCCAGCAGTTGCACCTGTTGCAGTCGCTGCTCGACTTCGGTCTCCGCTTTGCCTCTCTCGATGCCTTGCAGTTCGGCATAGAAGCGCATGATGTCGCGCAGGTTCAGGTACGGACTCGGAGCGCAGTCCTGTGGCATCAGACTTACCTTGCCGGCGTGCTTGGTGGCGTCGAAAGCGCCCTGCCCCAGGATGTCGATGCTTCCGCTCCGATGCCGCAGCAGCCCGCCGAGGAGCCCCATCGTCGTCGTCTTGCCTGAGCCGTTGGGGCCGACGAGACCGCAAATGCTGCCGCGCGGGATCGCGAACGTCATGCCGTCCAGCGCGACCCGCGCGCCGTACCTCTTGTGAACGTCCTTGAAGCTGACCGCGTTCATGCGTCCCGCCCTTCGAATAGACGGTAGCCGCCGAAGAAGCTGCCGGTGGCGATCAGAAAGAGCATGCTGACTGAAGTCACGTACACCCCGAGCGAGCCGGACCACAATCCCGTCTCGTGCTGACCTGGAAGCAACCAGGCGATGTACTGGGCGAAAGCGACTTTGCTGTTGAGCCACTCGGACGTGAAGATGCCGTGCGCGATGCCGAAACCGATCCAGACGAAAAGCGCGGTGGCTCGCGCGAGCATCGGCGTTTTGGACATCATCGACACGGCGCTGAAGATCCCAAGATAGGCAAAGCCGTAGGCCCAGGCTCGGAACGCCGTCCGAAACAGCCACACCCAGCGTCCGACGTCGAAGGTGCCGTCGACCCATATGCCGGCGATGCCCGCGGCGATAGCCGCCAGAGCCAGACCAGATGCCAGAAGCAGTGCTTGCCCAGCCGTCTTGCCCAGCGCCCACGAAAGGCGATCGCACCGGAACAACACGAAACGGGTGGCGCCGGTCGACACGTCTTGCACGATGCTGGTGGTCGAGATCAACAGGACCAATATCGTCACACTCTTGAGCGCGGCAAAGCCGAAGAAGATGCTCAACGGGTCCATGTCCAAGAGCTGCTGGCGGGTCGCCTCGTCTTGAACCAAGCCGACGATCCACGGCATGGCTTTCTCGCGGATCAAGTCTTGAGGCAGGGTACTGGGATCGACGTGCATTTGCTCGGCGAGGGCGGTTCGGGCCGTTTCCTCAGCGGTGCTCAGCAGTCCCAAGAAGATCCGGCTGCCGATCAGCGCTCCGCCACCGTACAGGAGTACCAACACCACCACGAGCTTGGAGCGCAATGCCTCAACGAGTTCGAAGCGCGCCACCGTGGTGACCTTCTTCAGGTC
The DNA here is from genome assembly GCA_050290545.1 of Polyangiaceae bacterium. Classification (GTDB taxonomy): domain Bacteria; phylum Myxococcota_A; class Polyangia; order Polyangiales; family Polyangiaceae; genus SZUA-265. The sequence continues at coordinate 27,747 of JBNKHV010000027.1, forward strand.
CATCATGTGGCCATGCTGCTCCGGATCCGATGCACGTGGCCAGGAATTTGAGCGACTATTGCGGCCGGCCGAGGCGGCAGGCACGGCCGGCCTCGTGCCACTCACTCGCGCTGGTCGTAGCTCTCGGCGATGCGCCGAGCAGTCTCTCGCAGTTCGAATCCGCATTTGCGGATCAGTGCGCAGCGCTCGTCGAGCTCCGCTTTCGAAGCCCGCTCCAGCCGTAGGCGCTGGGCGATCACCGGCGTGAACTTCGCGGTGGCTGAGACCGGGGGCATCGTCGTGTGCACCAACGAGGGCAACGCCGACCTGGGAACGTCGCTCCCCCCGCTTCACATCGCCTGCATGGGCATCGAGAAAGTGGTGCCCCGTGCCGAAGACTTGGGCGTCTTTCTCCCGCTCTTGGCGCGCTCTGCGACGGGGCAAGCCATTACTACGTACACGTCGTTCTTCCACGGGCCCCGCAGCGGTGGACATAGCTACGGCACGACCGTTCCCGGTCCCATCGGCTCGATCCTCGCCCCCGTGCGGGAGAGAGGTTCGCACGGGAGCTTGCCGCATGCGTGCACTCTGTGCGGCTCGTGCGGCGCTGTCTGTCCTGTCGGAGCAGCTCCTGCGCTTGCGCCAGCGCCAAATGGAGGGGCCGCCGGACAGCGGGCGCCGGTTGCCGGTCTTGGTGGGCAGTGTTGCTCAACAGGGCAACCCGTCGATGGAGAGCACGGCACCTGCAGCCAAGCGCCGCTTGCGAGCCTTCGCAAGCCTTCTCGATTCGCGCGGGTGGGCCGTTGGGGGCGCCGTCTTGGGCGCTGGTTCCCGGCGCTGCTTCGCTGGCGGATGCCCTGGGGCAGAACACGGCGTCTGCTCATCGCGCCGCAGCTTCAGCGAGCAATTGCAAGCACGACGGAGTCGCGCGGGAGGATGACGAGTGAGCTTGGTGGAATCGCTACCCGGCGTCGCATGCTCGCCGCCTTGCGTGCGCAGCGTCATGAACCGCGGCAGCTACCAAGGATAGAAGGCGAGTTTATTTCCTACGGCAATCCAAGTCCATTGCTGCGAACGCGGCTGGTGCGCAGGTGCGCGTCGTTCCCGAGCGCCTGCTCGCTCTGACCGTCAGCCAGCTGGAGGCGTTCACAGTGGCCGACAAGGTGTACAGCGGTGTTGAACAGGTGCTGGGCAACTCGGAACCTCCGTCGGACCCCAAAGCTGCAGCTGCTCTGGATTTGGTCATCGTTCAGGCCGAGTTCGGAGTGGCGGAGAACGGTGCTCTCCGGCTCGGTGAAGACTGCGTGACGCAACGCTCTGCGTTGTACTTGACGCAGCATCTGGCGGTCATCGTCTCGCGGCGGGAGCTGGTAGCGACGGTGCACGACGCTTTCGCGCCTTTCATTCTTGCATCGAGGCTTGCGCTGCTGCTCGTCCGGGCCATCGAAAACCACTGATATCGAGCAGGAACTCGTGATCGGCGCTCACGGAGCCCGCTCGTTGACAGTCGTCCTTTCAGAATTGGAAGGCTCCTGATTCCGACCATTTCTGGTGCGACGCGTAACGCCGCACTGCAAAGGGTCATGGCTTGCTTGGGTTAGCTCATTGCTCCCGTCGTCTCCCAGCTTGGGAGATTCCTTCAGCTCCTTCTTTCTTGCGTTGACAAGGAGTGAGAGACTTAACTACCTGTGGGCGCCGGACGTAGTTCTTAGCAGACTACTCGCCCCTGCTTACGTGACGACGATCGTCGCGTGAAAGAAACGATACTGAAACAGTATGAGAAGCTGGCCTGAACTCTATTGCCCGTTCGAGTCAAAGATTAACGTTGCGACCGAATCAGCGAACGCCCGGACGATTCGCTGGGCCTCCGATGTCGGTCTCATCACCTCTGAGGACACGACGCGGGTCGTCAACTCCGAGCGCTACACCTGGCTGGTTGGGCGCTTCTTTCCCGACGCGGATGAAGAAGTCTTCCAGCTCATTGCCGATTGGACCAGCTGGGTCTTTTGGCACGACGACGAGTGTGACGAGACGGCACTCGGAGAAAGTCCGCGGGCGCTCGCGGCTCTGTTCAACCAGTTCATGGCCATCCTGGAGAACCGGGAGAAGCCTCGCCCTTCGAACGTGTTCGAAGTTTCCTTGCGCGACATTGCCGAGCGGTTGCAGCAGGTTTCGCCCGACCGCGGTTGGTACCTACGTTTGCTGACGAGCGTTCGCGACTACTTCGATGCGTGCGTCTGGGAAGCCGCCAACCGAGTCGAAGGCGTAGTCCCTAGTGTTGGCTCGTTCATTCCGCTGCGCCGTTGCGCGGGTGGAATGTGGATCTATCTCGACTTTGTGGAGCTAGTGAACAGGCGTTCGCTTCCGCTGTCGTTGCGCAAGCATCGCGACGTTCAGCGGTTGGTGCAAATCACGCAGAATGTCGCGTGCTGGCACAACGACATATTCTCGTTAGACAAGGAGCTCAAGCGGGGGGACGTGCACAACCTCGTCATCACGCTGCAGGCGGAGCGTGGGGGGTCGATGGAAGAGGCGCTCGCTGAGGCAGTCGCGTATGCCGACTCGGAGGTTCACGCGTTCGTCGGGTTGCGTGGCAAACTGCCCCGGTTCCTCGGCGAGGAAACTAGTCTGCCCCAATACGTCGCTGGTCTCGAGTCGCTCATGCGGGGGAACCTGGATTGGTCCCTCGAGTCCGCCAGGTACTCGCCGCTCGGTCATCGCGATTCGGACATTCGAGAGCTGAGGCCCAGCTCGCGCGCGAAAGCGGGCTGAGGCGCGCTCTTCAGGGGGAGTCGCCGCTCAGGAGTGCTTTCACAAGCTGTGTCGAAGGCACTGACTCCACGGATGGCGCGAGCCCTTCAGCGCAGTGCCACGTGCTGCGTCTGGTAGCGATCGCAGTACTCCTTCGCAGCCTCGAATGTCGGGAAGACCCTGGTCTGCGTTCGAGCGAGAAGGCCGAGAGCAAACGCCAACATTCTCGTGCGGGCTGCGGCCACGACGATCAACTCCGAGACGCCCCGCTGTCGTGCGTCCCGAATCAGCGTGCGGGCGGGGATGCGGATGGTCGCATCGTAACCGGTGACGCCGTCTGTTTCACATAATAGGTAGCGCGCAGGCTGGTGCTTCAACTCTTCGTTGACGAGCACGTTCGCACGGCGCACGAGCTCGCCGTTCCCTGAACCGATCCACGTGGTGTGCAGGGTCCAGTCGTTGAGCCACTCCACGGTGACTGTGCAACCGCCGTATTCCTCAACCTTCTTCATCGTGCGCCATGGCCCTCCGCAGTGGTGACTCACCACTTTCGCCGAGCCGAGAGCCCGCATGATAGCTCCAATTTCCCACGGGGCAGTTGCGTATCTCGCGGTGCGAGCACTTGTGTCGGTGGACTCATTACCTCGACGTGCTCGACGTAGGTCGGGAGATGTGGAGCGTCGTCGTTGACTGGAGCACAGCGAACCACAGCACGACTCGCGTGGCGTTCCGCCCGACGCGGAAACGCTCCTCAGCCTCGTCAACGACGGTTGGTCAGAAGTCCACGGCGACCTCGCCACTGAAGACCATGGCAGGATCTTCTCGCTCATCCAATGTTCGCGACAGTGTGGCGATCGTGCGCGCGACAGGACCGGAGTGGACCTCGCCGCCGTTGGCGACGACGACAACAGGTTGGTCCATGTCGACCACGTCGTCGCTCAGTCGTACGATGACTCCGCTCAGGTCATCGCTGGAGACGTCGATCGTCTGACCCTCGACTGTGGCACGCACCGTCGTTTCAGCCTGTGGCTGTTCCACTGCCAGCCAGTAGAAGCGGTCGTGCGTGACATCATCTTGGTACCAGACGATCGTGCTGGGGGTTGGGTTGCGAGTGAACTCCGCCATCCAGGGAACGGCCACGGCGTCTTCCAGATCCATCCAATGTGGCTTGCCCGGATGGACTTCGACGACGTGCACGTAACCGTCAGGATCGCTTTGCTGTAGTTGGTTGAGCTGGTCGTCCCACTCTTGCGCGATGAGATTGCGGTCGTAGGCGGTGTCCAATTCTCCCACGTGGATGGTGAAACCGATGTTGCGCAGGCTCAGAGGCTGCGCTTCGTTGGGGTGGCCAGCCATTGCTGATGCGGCTGCCCAATGGTCTGCCATGCGCGGTCCCAGCTGGTAGACGCCGTCACCCCCGGCAGAGTACCCCATCACGTAGATGCGATTCGGATTGACGTGCTCCATCACGATGAAGTTCGTGATCAGACGCTCGAACAACGGATCGATGTGGTCTTGATGCCAGAGATTCCAGGTGTCCGTTGGGGCGCGCGGCGAGAGGTAGATGCCCTCATCTGGTTGGTAGAGTACCTTCTGGTTCTCCCACTGCTCGTCGTTGACGCTGGGTTCGGCGTTGCCACCTCCATGCAGCGACAGGAACAAGCTGTGACCTTCCGTGGGCTCGTCACCAAATACCGTGAAGTCGTAGCGCAGCGTGAATTCGCCGATGGTGATCGAGCGAGCCTCGTGCTCAGCGGCGCGCTCCTGACGAACGCTTTCCGCCTTGGCTTGCCAGAGCAAGTCTGCCGCGGCTTCTGCATCCGCGCGGGTGAGCGCTTGTCCGGCGAAACTCTGGTCGTCGATCGGGCCGCGCTGATCCGAAGGTTGCTCAAGGTACTCGCCGAGGGCATCCAGGAGCGCTGGATCACTCTGAAGGGGCTCTTCATCTGCCGACTCTTGCTCCGTCGGTTCGGTCGTGGGCATCTCGCCTGCGATCGGCTCCTGCTCGGGGGGCGTGGCTTCCGACGCTGGTTCCGGAGTTTGCTCAGAGCCCTGAGCCGTACCCGACGAGGGCGCTGCTTCCGTGACGGACAGCTCGCCGGCTGGTGCACCTTCGTCAGGGCTCGGCTGCAGACTTCCGGTGTCCATCGCCGTCGCGGCGGGCGTGGCGGGGCCCATGGCACTGACACCCGACGCAACGGGGTTGGCGCCAGAGGGAGTGCTTGGCGCCATCTCGACTGCGGTTGGCGAAGGAGACGACTCGGTCGCAGCAGGTTCTTCCTCACCGCCGCAGGCAATGCAGACTAGGCCCAGTGCCATCCAGCGTGTGCGCATTGGATGTCAAAGGTACACCGTCCGCGTGTCGATGTAACGCCGCGGCATGCCCGCCGGGACGACTCACCCATCGCAACGGCGCAAAAACGAGACATCAGCTGCCTGCCTCACGAGAATACTCCACCTGCGTTGAGATGCTCGCGCGCTTCCATCACGAGCGTGCGCGATTGCCAGAAGCGCGACGAGGAGAACAGACGCGGTCTTCAGTAGCCGAAGTCTGGCCTCGGAGCGGTCTTCCCCGGTTTCGAGCGAGGCACGCGCGGTCGCGGTCGCACGCGTTTCGGAGCCGTGCTCGCACTCCCGGCTTTGGTCGGGTCGGGTTCAGCAGCGGGGTCCTGTTCCTCCTGCTGAGCCTCTTGTTCCGCTGCGGTTGCCTCCGCCTCCTCGCTGTCAGCGCCTTCCTCTTTTGCGGTTTGCTCGTCTGTCTTCTCGGGAAGTTCAGCGGCCGGAGCTTCGGCGCGATTCTCGGCTGGGGTGTCAGCCACCTCCTCTGCCGCAGTTTTTGGCGTGGACACTTCCGTCGCTTCGATGGGGAGCCCTTCTGCTCCGACGGCGGGAGATTCGGAGCCGGACAGCATGACAGCCCCGGCACCCCCGACGAGCAACAGCACGCCAGCGACCGCACCGATGAGCAGTGGTGTCTTGCTTCGCTGTGGTGGCTCGGCCGGGCCCGGACCCTGAGTGTTTGCCCAAGCCTGATTCGTACGCGACAGGTTAGCGGCTGTCCCCTGGGTTGGTGCGGCGAGACCAGTCGCTGCCAGCTCGACCGCTGCGCGACTCTGCATCGGACCAGCGGTGGTATCCTTGGGTAGGTAGACGTCCCCCGCGTTGATCGGCGGTACCGTCACACCCGCTCCGGTATTCGCCCAACTCTCCAGCGCCTCCTGGAATTGCGGGCAAGTCTCGAAGCGATGGGCTTGGTCGCGCGCCATCGCCTTCCTCACGATCGACGCAAATGCCGGATCGATGTCTGGGAGTACCTGATCGATGGGCGCGGGCTCGGACAAGACGATCTGGAACATCAACTGGTTGAAAGTCGGTGCGTCGAACGGAACGGCCCCCGTCAATGCTTCGTATAGGATGACGCCGACCGCATAGATGTCGCTTTGAACGTTCACTGCGCGCGCGCCGCTCGCCTGTTCCGGCGACATGTAGTACGGGGTGCCCATGATGGTACCCGTGCGCGTCATCTTCATTTCGTCCGAAAGTGGCTGAAACTTCGAGATGCCAAAATCGATGATCTTGACGAAGTCCTTGTTTCCAGCCTTCTCGTTCAGGATGAAGATGTTGTCCGGTTTGAGGTCACGATGCAGGATGCCGGCCTCGTGAGCTGCCGTCAGGCCCTTGAGGATCTGAGTGAAGAGCGGCACTGCCTGCTCTGGTGTCAGGCGCCCCATGCGCTTGATGCGGTCCGACAAGGGCTCCCCGTCGAGGTACTCCATGACCATGAAGTGGTCGCCGTTCGGCAGCTCGCCGAGATCGAGCACTTCGATGATGTGTTCGTTGCCGATGCGGCCTGCAGCCTGGGCTTCTCGCTGGAATCGCTCGGCGACCTCCGCGTTGCTCGCGATGGCAGCATGAAGAACTTTGATCGCCACGCGGCGCTTGATGAGAGTGTTCTCTCCCTCGAAGACCGCGCCCATGCCACCTTCGCCCAAGAGTCGAACGATCTTGTACTTGTTCTCGATGACGTCGCCCGGACTCAAAGACATGCGAAACTCCTTCTAATCAAAGCCGCCGCAGCGCATTCGCCGTGACCCACTCAAGGTTACCGCAGTCCCAAGGCGCGTCCAGGGAACGGTGGTTCAGGCAGGGAGTGCTACGTGTGGGGGCACGGTGGGCTGCTGTACGGAGCGCGCTACACGGTGACCAAGCCAGCGGTTCTCGCGGCTTTGTATGACGCATACGTCGGCCGCGGAAGGTGCTGATGTAGGTGGGTCGCCGGTCGCGATGCTTCGGCGATGAGCACTCTGCGCGCGGTGCACGGGGCGACGTGCGAACGGCAGGTTGCACCCTTGGACGTCCACGCGATCCCTCGCGCGGTCCTGGCGAGGTCGCTAGCCACTCATCTCGACTTCGACGGAGCCGCCGTCGAGGGTCAAGATGCCAGCTAGCTCCGGCGCGCCATAGCGTGCGGCACCCGTGTACACGGTGAGATTCTCGCGTGCATGGTAGACGCCCGCGCCGTGAGTGTGACCGCAGAAGACGTGGTAGTGGATCCCCGGTTGCTGGTCGGCGTGGGTGCACAGCAAGTCACCCATGACTTTACAGCTGAAGAAGGGAGCCCAGTAGTCGTTGGCCGGCTTGCCCTCATACCAGGCTGCATCTTGGAACGGGGGAACGTGAGTAGCGACGACCACGTCAGCCAGCTCGCTTTCTGTCTCAGCTGCTCGCGCCAGCCTTTCCAGCTGCTGACGTAGGATCGCGACTTCCTCATCCGCCTTGCGGGCGCACGCTGCTAGCAGCGCGTTGCGACTGTCGTCCTGAGCGGTGAACAGGTCGGCGATGCAGGTGAAGTCCGTCAATTGGAGGTCGCTCAGGCGGTCACCATTGCGTGCGTCGTACCAGCCGTCCGCACCTGCGAGGCCGACGCCGGGGCTCAAGCGCAGCTCCGAGGTGCGGAGCCAATGCAGGTTCTTCGTTCGCTCCACCGTGGCAGCGACGTGCTTCTGAACGACCTCGAACGAACCCATGTAGAAGTCGTGGTTTCCGAGTACGAAGTACACTGGCAGCTCGAAACCATGCGCCAGGTCCCGCAACGTGTTGGAGATGGTTTGAGCTTCGGCGATGTCTCCCGTTACGAGCAACCCACTCGCAGTCGGGTGTTCTCGGCGCAATGCCTTGGCGAACTCCGTCGCGGCTGCGGGATGGCGCACGTGGTCCAGGTGGGGGTCAGTGGTCCACAGCAGCTGCATGACTGGGATTGTAGCGCTCGTTCCCGATACTTGACACGCTTCAATGACGCGCTTATCGGTAAGCTATGGCTTACGCTGAAGTACTCACCGCATTGGCTGATCCGACGCGTCGGAACATCTTCGAGGCGCTCGGCCAGCAACCGATGACCGTTGGCGAATTGGCCAAGTTGCAACCCGTGAGTCGCCCGGCCGTGTCGCAGCACCTGCGGGTTTTGGAGGCGGCGGATCTGGTGAGCGTGCGGCCGCAAGGCAATCGCCGACTCTATCTACTCAAGACAGAAGGCTTGGAAGAGCTGCGGCGCTACCTCGACCGCTTTTGGACGGACGCATTGTCTGCGTACGGCGCAGAGATCGCCCGGCGCAGAAAGGCGCGAAAGCAGTGACGGACGTCTACGCACCACTGGTGAAGACCATCGAGGTTCCTTGCGGGCAAGAAGAGGCGTTCGTCGTCTTCATCGACGAGATGGCGACGTGGTGGCCCGTGCAGCGCTTTTCTGCTTCGGTCAAGTTCGGCACTCAACCGAGGGACCTCCGCGTCGAGGCTCGCGTCGGCGGGCAGATCGTAGAAACGAGCAAAGACGGCTCCGAACACCTGTGGGGTACGATCAAACGCTATGAGCCCTACGAGTACTTCTCCATGGACTTGCACATCGGTTTGCCCAGCGAGACGGCGAGCTTGCTCGAGGTGAGATTCGTAGCGCTCGGAGTGGAGCGCACGCGAGTCGAGCTCACCCAGAGCGAATGGGAGCGTTTTGGCGAGTTCGCGAAGATGATGTACAACGGTTACCCCAAGGGTTGGGTGGTCATCTTCGACGAGGCGTACCGTCTCGCATGCTCGCGCAATCGGAGCGGAGTGTCGCGGTGACGGCGTCGCATCTCGCGCTGATCGAGCGGATCCAGAAGCGGGACTATGCCGTCGCCATCATCGGTATGGGTTACGTCGGCTTGCCTCTGGCGTTGGCATTCGTGCGTGCGGGTTTTCGGACGCTGGGCATCGACGTCGACGGCCAGAAAGCAGAGAAGCTCCGGCAGGGGGTGTCCTACTTGCGTCACATCGACGTCGCGCCTTTGCATCAGGCCATGAGCGAGGGAACCTTCGTAGCGACGGACGACTTCGACGTCCTTGGTCAGGCTGACGCGATTCTAATGTGCGTCCCGACTCCGGTGGACCATCACCAACAGCCCGATCTGCAGTTCGTCAAGGCAACGGTTGATAGCGTGCGGCAACGCCTGCGTTCCGGGCAACTCGTGGTGCTCGAGTCGACGACCTATCCGGGGACGACGGAGGACCTGGTAGCAAAGGAGCTCGAGAGGGGGGAGTTCGAGGCTGGCGTCGACTTCTTCGTTGCCTATTCCCCCGAACGGGAAGACCCCGGCAATCCCAATTTTGCGACCTCGACGATCCCGAAGCTCGTTGGTGGGATTGACGCCGTCTCGGGGGATCTCGCGCAGGCGTTGTATGAGGCCGTGGTCGCGAAGGTCGTGCGGGTCGGGCATGCTCGTATCGCCGAGGCGGCCAAGTTGACGGAGAACATCTTTCGGGCAGTGAATATCGCTCTCGTGAACGAACTCAAGGTGACCTACGACCGGATGGGTTTGGACGTTTGGGAAGTGATTGATGCTGCTGCGACGAAGCCTTTCGGCTTCATGCGTTTCAACCCTGGTCCTGGTTGGGGAGGGCACTGCATCCCGGTGGACCCTTTTTACCTCAGTTGGAAGGCGCGTCAGTATGGGGCGGCTCCCAAGTTCATCGAGCTGGCGGGTGAGATCAACATCCGCATGCACGAGTACGTGGTCAACAAGCTCACGGCAGCCTTGAAGTCCAGGGGCAAGTCCGTAGCCGGCGCGGAGATCCTCCTGCTCGGCGTCGCCTACAAGAAAGACGTCGACGATTGTCGACAGAGCCCGGCGTTTCCCATCATGGATCAGCTTCAAAGGCTGGGCGCGCGACTGCGCTTCGTCGATCCGTACATCCAGCAAATCCCTCCGCTGCGGGAGTGGCCATCTTTCATTGGCTGGAAGACTTCGAAGCTGACCGATTCGCTGCTGGCAGAAGTCGATGCCGTGCTGATCGTCACGGAGCATTCGACCATCGACTACGATTGGGTGCTCACCAATTCCAAGTTGGTGGTGGATTCACGAGGAGTATGTCGAGGTAGCGCGCCCCACCTCATCAAGGCATGAGTCGGCCGACGAGGCATCAGCGTGTCCAAACCTGCGAGACAACCATCGGCCTCGACGATAGTCGCGCGTCCTCCAAGTCCTCGGAGGCAGGCGGGTACCTCAGCGAAGCTCGCCGGGAGCTACACCGTCCATGTCGGTGTAGTCGAGGTTCTCTCCGCCCATGCCCCAAATGAAAGTGTAGCTGCTCGTGCCCGCGCCGAAGTGCATCGACCACGGCGGCGATACGACGGCTTCTTCGTTTCTCACCCACAGGTGCCGCGTTTCTTCGGGTGGCCCCATGAAGTGACACACGCGCTGATCTTCGGGCAGATCGAAGTAGAAGTACGCTTCCATGCGCCGGCTATGTGTGTGCGCGGGCATGGTATTCCACACGCTGCCTGTCTTCAATTCGGTCATTCCCATCTGCAGCTGGCAAGTATCGAGTACCGAGTTGACGAGTAGCTTGCGGATGGTCCGGTCGTTGGACGTTTCCAGCGAGCCGAGTTCGAGCACGTCAGCGTCCTCTTGGCCCACCTTGCGAGTTGGGCAGGTTCGATGTGCGGGAGTCGAGTTGAGGTAGAACTTTGCTGGCGATGCCGGAGACACACTTTCGAAGCTCACGATCTTTGCGCCGCGACCAACGTAGAGTGCCTCTTTGGGCGCGAGCTCGTATACGTCGTCATCTACACGGACCCGGCCTGCGCCACCGATGTTGATGGCACCGAGCTCGCGCCGCTCGAGGAACGCCTCGGCGCGCAGCGCACTCACGGCTTCTAGCGGGACGGGCTCAGCGACTGGAGCGGCGCCTCCCACGATCACCCGCTCGTAGTGGGTGTAGCAAAGGCGTAGATTGCCCGGCGTGAAGAGGTCGGAGACGAGAAACGCGTCTCGCAGACGGTGGCTTCCGTAGCTGGGGTAGTCATCCTTGTGGACCGCGTAGCGTTCGTCGAAGATTACAGACATTTTCCGGAGTTCTCCGCCTTCGAGCTCTGCGTCGACATGTCGTCGAATCGAAAGCACGGCCAGCGTACTGGCGCCGCTCGTTGGCGTCAACGCCAACACCGGATAACGGTTGTGGGTTACCGAATCCGGCACCCCCTCTGCGGCGCTGGGCGCCTGACGAGCACGCCAAGCCTCCTCAGTGGGGCGACGCTCTCGTGCCCGCCCGCGAGCCCGCCACTCGTTCCACTGGCGTCGGGGCGAGCTCCCACTCGAGCGTCCTCGGGTTTTCCACGAAGCACTGTAGGTCGCCGATACACGGCGGCTTTGGCGGCGCCTGCGCGCATCCGGCGTCCGAGCAGTGCACCCGCGTGTAGGTGAAGTCACAGGCGACGAACCACTCGCGCACTTCGGGCGTTTGTCGTTCCACGGCGGCTTCCATCTCCGTCGGGTTGCATGTGAGATTCTCTTCCGCGACCGTTTTGGCACGGCCGGCTTCGCTCGAAGCGCACGCGGCCACGGCTGAAAGAGAAAGGAGAACGACGAGCGAACTGGATGAAGGGCGCAGCAACATGCGGGCTGGGACACGCTCGGCGGCGCAACCTTGGGTCGATTGCCTCCGTGGCTACCCCAAGGGTGGGGCGATCTGCCCAATGGTGCCCGCGGCGAGAACGGCGCGGAGCTCATCGAGCTCGACTGACGGTCGCGCGGAGACGTACCGCTCCTTCGGATCAGTCGGAGCCTGTGAAACTCTGTTCGTAGTCTGCGTCTTCGACGCCCATCGCGTGTGCGGTGGGCGTCAACGCTTTGGCGCAGTCGAGCATCACGGCGAGTTCATCCGTCTCCTTGGCGCCGATGCTCTCCTCATACCGACCTGGCTGGGGCCCATGTGGGATACCGCGGGGGTGGAGGGTGAGACTTCCCTCCCCGACGCCTCGACGGGACGTGAAGTTGCCTCGAGAGTAGAAGAGTACTTCGTCGATGTCGACTGACGCGTGCGGGTAGGGGCACGGGATCGCCCCCGGACCGAAGTCGAGCAGACGCGGCACGAAGCTGCAAACGAGCACACCCTGCGCGGCAAACGTGCCGTGGATCGTGGGTGGAAGATGGACGGAGGCAACGCGCGGCTGAAAGGCGAGGATTGGAAACGCCCAGGGGTAGACACTGCCGTCGTAGCCCACGACGTCCAACAGGCTGTGTTCTGTGCGCATGGCATGGAGCACGTCGTTCCGCTTGAGGAGCACGTCGCGGATCGGGCACTGTTCGGGGCCGTCGAATTCTGGCGCGCGAAAGTCGCGGTGGCCGTACGGCGCATCCATGCGGAACTGCCCCCAGCTGTTCCTGTACTGGGCGAGGGGCCCCAGTTCGGACTTGAATTCGAGAGCAAGCCACTCCTGAGGCACTTCATCGTCCAGTTCGAAGCGGTGTACCACTCCCTTGGGCACCATGACGTAGTCCCCAGCCGTGAAACGGAGCCGTCCGAACGGACTGACCAAGGTCGCGCCTCCACCTTGAATGTAGAGCAGCTCATCTCCATCAGCGTTGCTCGAGTAGAAGCCGTCGCTCATGGTCGGAGCGCGGCGACTGACGACGACGTCGTCGTTGAATAGCAGTGGGACTCGAGCGTCGAGCGAGTCGCCTGCCAACTCGAGTTGGGAGGTGCGGAAGTGTCTTCGTACTAGGGGGTCGAAGTGGTCCTCTTGCCGGACGGCAGAAGTCCACTTGCGAGTCGTCGGCGTGCGCTCGAAGGCCTGGGGTCGATGCAAATGGTAGCTGATGGTGAACGGACCATCGAAACCCTGTCGAGTGAGGCACTGCTCGTAGAGGAGTCTGCCACCTTCGAGGCGGAGCTCCGTGTGTGGTTTTGGCGGCAGTTGGCCGCGCGCGATGCGCGAGGGCACTCAGCCAGACCCCGTGGCGGGTGGTGCCGCCGCTTCTTGTTCGCGCTCGATGCTTTCGAACAGTGCGCGGAAGTTGCCTGCACCAAAGCCGCGGTCACCTTTACGCTCGATGATCTCGAAGAAGAAGGGTCCCGCGTCCTTGCTACCGTAGAGACCCGCGGAGTCCTTGAGGAAGATCTGCAGAAGATACTTGCCGTCATGACCGTCGACGAGGATCTCGAGTTGTCGCAGCTCGTCGATGGGCTCCTCCAGTCGTTCGATGTTCATCTGTTGCAGCCGCTGCGGCAGGGCGTCGTAGTAGTTGCCTGGGGTTGGCATGAACTCCACACCCCGTTCGCGCAGGCCGCGCACAGCACCGACGATGTCGCCCGTCGACAAGGCGATGTGCTGCACTCCGTCGCCCCGATGCTCTTCGTTGAAGACGTTGATTTGTGAGCGCTTGAAGAAGGGGCGGTAGGGTTCGTTGTTGGCGAACTTGATTCCCGTCTTCTTGTCCCACATGACTTTGGAGCGCAGTCCAGAGCCATCCCGAAGTTCCACTTTGGCGACGTCTTGGGTGTGGAACTGGATGTCCCACAACTCTTCGAACCCGAGCACGTGCTCTAGCCACAACAACGCGGGTTTCATCGTCTGGAAGTTCGACGTCACGTGGTCGATGCCGTCGAAACCGAAGCTGTTCGTACCCCCCCGCGGCGCGTCGTAGAGTTCCATGCCAGGAAAGAGCGCCCGGTACCCCTCGCGTTGCAGGAAACGGAACGTCGTATCGCCGAATGGCGTGGTGATACTGAAGGTGCTCAAGGTCCCACCATCATCCTGATGGTGCTGAACGTCGTCGATGGGCGTACCACCCACCCGCTCCAGTTCTGCAAAGGCGTGGTCGATGTCCTTCACCTCGAACACCAGTGTGCCAATGCCGTCGGGGTGTTTCGCCAGATAGCGTTCGGCGCGTCCTCCGCCGCCGTCGGGTTCGGAGCAGGTGATGATGCACGCGCCCGCGGCAAACACGAGAGAGCGCTGCCTGCCTGCTTTCTCGAGCGCTTCACTGCTCTTGCCGATTTCGGCGAAGTCCATCTTGTCGACGTAAAAACGTCGGCTGCGCTCCAGATCGCGCACGTAGTAGTGTGCCCCCAGTAGGCGCGTGATTCCGATGTTCGGCTTGGTCATCGTCGTTGCCAGCTCCTTGGTCGTCGAGCAAGCGCCAAGGTGGCGTGCCCGCGGTGTGTTGCCCATGTCGTCATGCTCGAACCACCTCCTGCTCGATGGAGCCGAAGAGGTTCTCGTCGGAAGCGGAACGCATCTCGATGCGCACGCGGTCGCCGTAGTCGAGGAAGGGTGTCGTGGGTTTGCCAGTGTCCAGAATCTCGCGCATGCGAAGCTCCGCGAGACAGGAGACACCACGGCTCGGATCGCGATTCGAAACCGTGCCGCTGCCGACGATGCTTCCGGCGACGAGGGACCGGGTTTGGCAGACGTGCGCGATCAAGTCGTTGAAGGAGAAGTGCATCTCGTTGCCGGCAAGGGGTTGTCCTTTGAGTTCGTCGTTGAGGTACGAGTACAGCGGGAGGTGAACTCGAGCATCGACGAATGCGTCACCGACTTCATCAGGAGTGACGGCGAAGGGGGAGAACGCAGTGGCGGGCTTCGAAATCACGAAGCCGAAGCCTTTGCGCAACTCGCCGGGGATCAGGTTTCGGTAGCTCAGGTCGTTGGCCAGCATCAGTAGGCGGATGGCACCTTGGGCCTCGCTCGCCGTGATACCTTGCTGCACGTCATCGACGATGACGCAGACTTCAGCCTCGTAGTCGAGGCCCCACTCAGGGTTCGGTAGTACGACATTCTGACGCGGGCCTAGCAGAACGCCGGAGCCACCCTGGTACATCAGAGGTTCGCGCTCGAGGAAGTCTGGGATCTCGGCTCCGCGTGCTCTGCGAACGAGCTCCACATGATTGAGGAAGGCGCTGCCGTCCAACCACTCGTAGGCCCGTGGGAGCGGAGCCATCAAGCGGGTGGTGTCCAGCGACTCGATCTCCGTGCTACCGAGCTTGCCGCGTTCCAAGTCTTCCGCCAACTGCAGCAGTCGGGGTGAGCGAGCCTTCCAATCGTCCAATGCCTGTTGCAGCGTAGCTGCCACTTCGTGGGCTCTGCAGAAGCGCTCGCCATCGCGAGAGACGACGACGAGAGCGCCATCACGGCTTCCATTTCGCAGGGTCGCGAGTTTCATGAGACGTCCTCCACGGCGTCGTTTGCGGAGCCGTGAGATAGCGTCAGTGAGCGCAGTCCCGTGGCAATGGGTTGGAGGTGTGCGTGCCGTTCCTCCAGTTGTTCCAAGTCACGTTTGAGCTCCTCGGCGTGCTCGCTGTCTCCGAGCTTGAGCAGGCTTTCGAGCAGGTTCCAACGCAACAACCAGTCTTCGGGGAAGCCCTCGTCAAGTTCTCGGCGTATCGACAGAAGAGCACGCTTTGCGCCCTGTCCATCGAGTGTGCGCCAGGCGTGATCTGCTCGAGCGTACAGAGCGCGGAGCTCCTCGTCGTGCTCGTTGAAGGTGCGCTCCGTCGGGACGACTTTGCGCGGGTGAACCGAGTTGGCGAGTTCTTGAGCTTGCTCGTCATCTGGTACCGCTCGCGTCGCTTCAGCCATCCACGGCAGGTGATAGCGTTCGTAACGCTGGATGCGCCCCGCCAATTGCACGACGACATCTCGCATCACGAGCAGTGGGCCTTGCGGATCTGGCGAGAACGATTCGATCAAGCCTTCGAGGCGCGCACCATCCTCGTACTGCAGGCTGAGCTTTCGTGTAGACCCGCGCAGGGCCGATAGAGAGTGCCACGATGGGGCGGAGATTGGATTGCCGAGGGGTAGCAGTAGTGAGTCGCCCTCGGCGGCAGTCGTCGGGTGTGGGCCGCCCGGTCCCACGATCGCGCCCTGGTAGTCGAGCCAGGTCGGCTTGCCGTGCCGTTCGCCATAGGCCGTCAAGAGACCGCACACGGCGTGGCCTGTCGACAGTTCCGTTTTGCTCGGAAGGCCGCTTCTCTCGGCCGCTCTCAAGCTCGCGACACCACCGACCACGCTTGCCAACTGCGCGTGGGCGCTGTCCAATACGTCGAACAATCGCGGGAAGTCTCGGACGACGAATAGCTGGGGTTGAGGACGAGTGATGTCAAACGGCGTATCGAGGCACTGCATGTCGAGCTCTCGCTTTTCCACATCCGGGCTCTCGCTGTAGACGGCTTCGCCGAGTGACGAGAGCAGCCCCGCGCCGTACATCTTGTAGTCTTCGGGCGTACCAACCAAGCCGTACTCCGCTGTCCACCAGTAGAGACGTGCCATGCGCGTCGCTTCGCTGGCCGCAATTCCTGCTTGTTCGCGCAGAACTTGCTCGAGGTGCTGTTCGGCTTTGGCAATGGTCGGGTCGGTTGCCGAAGTGCGCTCCTTGAGGTCCGAAAGGTTGGCAACCGCTTCGTGCACGGCGAGGTCGTGCCGTGAGGAAAACGCGAGCTCGCCGAGTTCCCCGACTCGTTGCAGGTACTGCGCGTACACTGGGTCGACGATCAGCGGTGCGTGTCCCGCGGCCTCGTGCACGATGTCCGGTGCGGGTGTGTAGGCTACGTGCCAAGGGGCCCGTATGTCCCCGGCGATCGGCAGCACCCGCAGCGCCTGGAAGCGCTGAAATGCGCGCGGCGGTACGAATCCGCTGACGCACACGGCGCTCCAGCCCAGCTCAGCCAGCGCTTCGTCGATCGCTTCGATGCGCGGGATCCGCTCAGTGGACAGACCAGTACGCTTCAGGCCTTCTAAAAAGAGCGGATGCGCCCGGTCGCGCAGGTGCTCGACGAGATGCAGCAGGATGAAGCGCCAGGTGGCCTGGTCCGCAGCCTCGTACCGGGAATAATCCTGCACCACGACGTGCCGGCTCAATGCCGGTGGCAGCGACTTGCGGGACTGAAATGGCGAACCCATGGTGTCCCGAAAGCATAGCGCAATTTGTGCTGTCCGCATGTGGCGGGCGGTGAACGGCGCCCGGCGGAATGGTCGGAGTCGCTGCGTACCCGCTCGCTGATCCGGCCGCGCTCGACGGGAGGCTGCTTGGTGGTTTACGCTGCGGCTCTTCCAGTCATGGCAGAGAGCGACCCCATCAACGACGAAGCGGACGTCCTGGCGGCGAACGAGAGCTTCTACCGGGCTTTCAGTCGCGGTGACCTACGGGCGATGTCAAAACTCTGGGCTCACCTCGCGACAGTGACGTGTCTGCACCCCGGCATGCCGGTGCTACTGGGGCGAGATGCCGTGATGCGCAGCTGGACCGCCATTCTCAGTGCGGTCCCCGCTCAACCGCTTCGGTGCGTGCAGCCCAATGTCCGTGTTCTCGGGCGAACAGCCATCGTGACCTGCTACGAGGCTGGAGGTGACGAACATGCTCATCTCGCGGCGACGAACGTGTTCGCGCTGGAGAACCGCGAGTGGAAGCTGATCCACCATCACGCTGGTCCGATGCAGAAGCCGGTCGCGCGCCCCAAACCGGGTGCGATGATGAACTAGTTGGCTTTCGGAGGCGGCTGCTCGCAAACGTACCCGAACTCGCGGGTGCATAGCACATCAGTCCAGAACCAATCGCCCAGGTCGTCGGAGTAGCGCAGGCACTGGCCGCTGTCGATTCCCGCGGAGGGTTCATCTTCTTCCCATTGGGTGTAGGCGTTGTCGATGGCTTCGCCATTCGCACCTCCGACCCAGAAGGGAGTCTCGTCAGTGACCCAAATCCACTCGCCATCGACGTTCCTGCCGGCAACCCAGCTCTCCTGGTCGAGTTGCGAACTGATCCAATCGTGCTCCGCTTGCGAGCTGACGACCGCCAGGTCCCAATCGCTTCCCAATTCCTGGCAGTCTTCTCGGGCCTGGCTCCATACCACTTCTTCTGTACCGAATAGGTAGCAGTGTTCATCAGGGCCGAGTAGTGCGTGCTCTGGGCATTCGCGTGGCGCGTCGATGACCTGGGGGCCGCTGTCGGGTGCCTCGGACACGTCTGACGGTGTGTCGTCAACGGTCTGGCTGTCGACCGGCGCGCCCGCGTCTTGTGCGTCGGTGGCCGACGCTGCGCCGTCGGGGCCGGCCACGTCAGAGGTGTCGGCACCTTCAGTGCTAGCTGCCGGCTCGCTGCCAGGAGCCACCGTGGTGTCAGGATCCACTGCACTGTCGGGATCGACACTGTCGGGCTCCACTGCGCTCGTTGGCGGTGTCGGGCCATTTGCCGCGGATTGAGTTGAGATGGGGGGGACGTTGTCGTCAACTCCCATCAGCCCGCTCGGTGAGTCGGAAGTGGACGACGGCCCCGAACCATCGGACGGGGGCGTGCTTTGCCCCTCCGAATCCGTCAAGCCCAACGGCCCGAGTGTGCCCGTGGCTGACGTTGGAGCGACATCGTCAAGCGCCTCACTGCTCGTGCCGAAGCGTTCCCCTGCGCAGCCGACGACTGCGAGGAACGAAAGGCCGGAAAGGAGGCGGAGTCGAGGCTGGTATTGGGTCGTCACGTGTGAGAACGGCGTCGTTTGGAAGCCTCTATCTCATCGGCTCCGTTGGCAGGAGGCGACGATAGCAGACTCCGTCAGGGCCGGCGCTTGCGCCTGTGCGTCTCCCTCGTGTCGTGCCAGACCACCGAAGAAAGCCACTGTCCGTGGAACTTGCTCCGACTCAGGGTCTCGGATTTCGTAGTTTCGCGACTCTTGCAGCCCTGGTCACGGCGAGCGAGCTGCGAAGCGGTCGCCGTGGAGGGAACATTTTGCCTGGCAGGTTTGTTGCTGAAACGATGATCGAACCGCAGCGGCGTGGTATCGCACGACTGATTTCGGTCTCGATGCTCAGACGCGAAATCACCAGACCGACTGACGCGCAGCGCTGCCTCTTTTTCTCCATCAACCACATCGGCTCGATACCTATGCACCTACTGCACACAGCCCTCTGTTCGAGATTGTCCTTGTCCGCTTCTGCGTTGCCGCTACTCGGGGCACTGTTGGGCGCCGCCGCCTGCGCGTCGTCCAGCGCCACGATGCAAAAGCTCGAGGACGGTAGCTACCGCTTGGAGTGCCAATCGAAGCTGTCGGCGTGTCTGAGACAGGTCGAGGACCCGTGTGCTTCGTACGGGTACGAAGTGCTCAACGGTCGCCAAGAAGTGCGTGCCTTCGGGCCGGAACAGCTCCAATCGACGTACGTCAACAGTGAGGCTGTCGTGATGTGCAGAAACGCCAATGGCCTGATCGATGACACGCCGCAACCTGGTGGCGCGAGTTCGAGTGAGAATGAGGCGTCAACTGTCGCTGGCGCTCCGGCAGCGCCTCTGTGCGTGCCCGGGTCGACGCAGAGCTGCGTTGGCCCTGCGGGCTGCGGCGGCGGACAGAAATGCGCACCTGACGGAAGCGCCTACCTGGACTGCGACTGCGGCAGTTCGACGCCAACGGTACTCGCGCCGAACCCAATGGCAACTTCCGAGGGCGCAGCGTCGAGTCAAACGGAACAGCCAGCGCCTGCCCCGACAATCAACACGAGTGCGGGCCCGACGGAGCCAGCGGCGGGGGCGACGCAAGCACCAGCTCCGGTGTCGCCACCGGCTCCTGCCTCGCCGCCAGCTCCGTAGGTGCGCTGGCTCGGCTACGGGGCGTGTGGCAGCTCATGACCGGAGAAAGTGGTCGTCTGAATTTGATGGGTTCGTTGGCGGGTTCTCGTAGCGTCGAAGCGTTTGCTGACGTCACGCGACTGGATGCTCTGCCCGTTCACGCAAAGCCGACCGCTTTTGCGCCGCCGAGGCCACCGCCGGCGATTGGCTCGTATCGGATTGGAAAGACGTTCGCCTGATACCAGTACTCCCCTTCCAGTTGGCTACTTCGCTGTGCTAGGAGCCGACCTGAAGCATGCGACAGCGTTGCGTCGGCCCGGCAAGGTGAGGGTTGACCAACACCGGCCTCCTCTGGGTGTCACTACGGGGCCTGGGTTCACCAGATGAAACGAAACCGGGCTGCTTCTCCACCCCGGTGGATTCACACAAACACGAGCATCGAGAGCTTTTCGGTAGAGCGAGAGCGCAATGGCAGAACAATTGAAATGGGGCATCGTTGGCACTGGGGGAATCGCAACGGACTTTGCGCAAGCGTTGACGCATTCAACCCGCTGCAAGCTGGTCAATGCAGTGGGATCCTCTCCCGAAAAAGGAGCCGCTTTCGCTGAGTGTTGGTCACTGCCGCGTTCCTCCAAGACCGTCGAAGAGCTGGCGTCCGATCCGAACGTGGACGCCGTCTACGTCGCCACACCGCATCCGATGCACAAGGCGCAGACGATCGCGTGTCTTTCCGCGGGCAAGCACGTGCTCTGTGAGAAGCCGATCTGCTTGGCGGCAGCTGACGCCGAAGAGGTCATCGAAACCGCAAAGCGTGCGGATGTGTTCTTGATGGAGGCGTGGATGTATCGATGCCATCCGCTGCTGGGCGAGCTGATCGCCCGTCTCAAAGAGGGCGTGATTGGTCAAATCCGCCATCTGCGGGCCGACTTTGGATTCCGTGTGCCGCGGCAGCCCGAGATGCGCTTGTTCAATCCCGAGCTGGGTGGCGGCGGAATTCTGGACGTTGGAGGCTACCCGATGTCCTTGGCGCGGCTCGTCGCGGGCCTGGTTGCAGGCACGGAATTCCAGGAGCCGAAGACGCTGGTTGCGACTGGAGTCATCGGTCCCACCGGTGTGGATGAACAGGCGTCGGCGCTCGTGACCTTCGATTCAGGCTTCTCTGCGGCGCTCGGTTGCGGAGTCTTCCACGACTTGGGTACGGCAGCCGTCATCTTCGGAGAAGCCGGGCGCATCGAGCTCCCAGATCCTTGGATCCCCGGAGGCGACCGTCAGCGCTGCGACAGCGAGTTCTACATCTATCGCGACGGCGAACCGGTCGAGACGGTGAGTGTGCGAACAGAGATGCCGACGTACGGGCTCGAGGCGGAGTTAGTTGCCGACACGTTGCCTGGACGCCAAGCGAAGTGGCCGGCGATGTCGTGGGAAGACACTCTGGGCAACATGCGTGCCCTAGACCGCTGGCGCGCAGCACTCGCCGGCAGTTGAGTGAACGCGTCTCTCCGCTTAGACCGCTGCCGGCGGTTGGGAGACACGAAGCGGTCTAGGAGATGAGGTGGGGAGCGGCGCTGAGCGCCACTCCCCGGCCTGATCGACTGCGGCGGACTGAGGCTCGGCGCGATCCTATTCTCGTACGGGTTGGAGCTTGGTGACGGGCTGGTTCTCACCCCAACACCAAACCTCGTCGTTCGAGGAAAGTGCGCAAGTGTAGTAGTC
>JBNKHV010000028.1:0-9446 GCA_050290545.1 Polyangiaceae bacterium
GCACAGCTCATCGCAAGGCACCGCCAATGACCCGCACAGCACTTTCCGCTTCCTTGTTGACCTGGGCGTGCGCTAGCGCGCTCGCCGCCTCGAGCCATGCTCAATCGCCGGAGCCGGGAGCCTCTGCGCCAGCGGGGCAAAACCAACCTGCGGCTGCCGCGACGACGCCGGGCGAGACGACGGCAGCCCCAGCGGCGAGCCCTGGCAGCGAAGCCGTCCCCAACAGCGGTAGCGCGGCTGCGCCGGGCTCAGCGGCTGAGGCCAGCGATACTCCGGGCACGTTTTCGGAGCTGCTGCAGGGAGTTGGGGTTTCCGGTGGGCTCACGTCCGAGCAGGCGGGCCTGCGGGCAGCCAAGACGAGCCGCGAAGCGGAAGTGAAGCACCACCAGGTGCTGTCCGCCCAGCAGGATTCTCGCAAGACCTTCTACAGCTTGATGCCCCGGGTGACCGCGACCGCGCGCTACACGCGTCTGTCGAAGGTCCCGTATCCGAGCTTCGGTAGTCCTGGCATCTTCACCGTCGTGACCCCCGATGGTCCCGGCATGCTGCCCCCTGGCGCGACGTTGGTGGGCGTGGATACCTCGTTCTCTTTTCCCATCCCGCTGAACAACTACTTCCTCAACTTGGGCGTCACCATTCCGCTGTCGGACTACCTGCTGTCGACGACGCAAGCCATGCGTGGCTCCAAGGCTTTGAGAGAGGGCGCAGAGCTACAAGAACGCGCGGTGCGGGCCGATGCCGCTGCGCAAGCGAAGTTGGCCTACTACAACTGGGTGCGAAGCCGCCTGCAAACGGTGGTCGCCAAGCAGTCGTTGGAGCAAGCCGAGGCGCAGCTGACGCGCATGCGAGCGTATCTTGCCGCGGGGCGTGTCGCCGAAGCCGACGTGATGCAAGCCGAAGCCTTTGCGGCCGAGGCGCAGTTGATGGTGGCGCGTGCCCAGACGGCATCTTCCATCACCGAGGAGCAGTTGCGCATGCACATGCATGCGGAGACCGACGAAGAGTTGCGCATCGGTGAGGACGTGATGGCTGACTTCGAACACTCGACGGAGGCGGCTTCCTTGGACGAACTGTACCGTGAAGCCGTCTCCCAGCGCCTCGAGCTGCGCTCGTTGGAGCGTACGGAGTACTCGCTGTCGCAGGCGACGGAGGTGCAGGAGTCGCGCAAGTATCCTCGCCTCGAAGCGTTCGGCAACGTCACCTACGCCAACCCCAACCAACGCATCTTCCCGCTGCAGGAGCGGTGGCGCGGGACCTGGGACGTCGGCGTGCAGCTCGTTTGGACCATCAACGACTTCGAAACGATGGACGCGGACGCGCGCAAGACGGACGCCGAGCGTGCTCAAATGATGGCGCAGCGGAGCGCGATCCAGGACGCCTTGCGCGTCGAAATCCTCTCCGCGAAGGGCGCCATGCAAGAGGCGTTGATCGCGATGAAGACGGCGCAGCAAGGACATGCTGCAGCGGAGGCGGCGCTCAAAGCACGTGAAGCGCTGCACGCAGGTGGGCGCGCCACGAGCTTGGAGCTGATCCAAGCCGAGACGACACGGCTTCAGGCGCGCCTGAATCTGGTCGAGGCGCACATCGCGCTGCGGGTCGCCCGTGTTCAGCTCGATCACGCACTTGGTCGCGATGTGAACGCGGTGGCGCCGGTAGCGACAGCGCCGGGCTCACACTGAGTCGCAGCTCGAGGAGGCGGTCGGCCTCGCGCGGCTCAAGTCAGCAGACCGATGATCTGCAGCAGCGAGACGACCCCGACCGTTCCCAGCCCGATCAACGAGGTGCCGAAAGCCAACACACCCGTGACATCGAGGGCATCCTCGAGTTCGTCCGTGGGCGATTCGAAGGGGGCGTGCGGATGGGACATCGGGGAACCTTGGTCAGGCGTGCTCCGGAACTGAAGCAGGGCTTCCTACAGATGCCTACATTTGCGCCCCCGCACAAGCGCGGCGAAATCCGGTGTTCCGGAACGCACGTCGCCGCCTGCAAGTCCTGCAGTTGAGCAAGATTTTCCTAGGCCAGCTGAGTCCTCGGCGTACCAAAAGAGGTCGCCGACCTGGCGCCGATCACGCGTAGCAGGACTGCAGGTATTCGGTGATGGGGTTGTCCGGCGCCTCACCCGCCTGGGCGTGCAGCGCGGCTTTGTCGAGCGGTAGCCGATGCAGCTGCACGCTGACCGCGCCGTCGCGGAGCTCCACGCTGGCGTACTCGGTGTGGGGGAGCACCGTCGGCGGCCGATCCGTCACTCGTTCCCGAAATGGCTGTCCCACGCTGCCCGGATTGAGTACCAGCGCGCCGCGGTGCTGTCGCAGCATCTGCAAGTGGGTGTGTCCGCCGGCGAGCACCGTGGCGCTCGTGCCCTTCAGCGCTTCATCCAGCTCTTCGTCTGCGGTGGTCGAGACCAAGTCCTGCATGTTGGACTTGGGGCTGCCGTGGTAGAGCAGCACGTCCACTCCCTCCAGCTGCATAGGGATCGATGGCACGAAGCTTCTGATGAAGGTCAGCTCCGAGTCTTCGAGCCGCTCTCGGCACCAGGCTACCGCTTCGACCACCACCGGCGCTTCGGTGTAAGTGTGGATGAGCTCAGCGTCCAACATGAACTCGTCGTGGTTGCCCATGATGCAGCGGCAGCCGAGCTCTTGCAGTCGCGAGAGCACTTCCAGCGGCTTGGGACCCAAGGTCGCGACGTCTCCGAGGCAGTAGAGCTGCTCGATGCCGCGCCGCTCCATATCCGCGAGCACCGTCTCGAGTGCCAGCAGATTGGCGTGCAGATCACTGATCAGAGCGAGAGTCGTCGCCATCGTGGGCAGCATGCCTCAACTGCGCCCGGGAGGCGAGATTACGACGCTTGGGACACCTCGAACTCGCGCAGGTAGAACTCCGAATTCAGCCGACGCTGGGGCACGCTGGGGTCGCTGGCCCGCAGAACCACGTCGTATCGGCCTGGAGCGGCGGCAAAAACGTGTTCCCACAAGCTCCAGCTCTGAGTCGAGTCACGCGGAGCGCACAGGCTGACCGGGCGCCACGGAGCGCTTCCGATGCGGACTTCGAAGTCGTTGACTGGCTCCGCGCCCCCCCAAACGATGCCGAGCATGCGGTGGATCACCTCGTCGCCGATGCGCCAGCGTTCCACACGTGTGGGCATCGCAGCGACATGCATGTTGGCTGGGGCATAGTCTCGCGCCAGGCTTGGAGTGCCGCTTTGGTGGATGCGGGACGCGAACTCCTGCATCTGCGAGGTGGCGGCAACATCGTCGTCGACCAATTCGATCCGGTCGACCCACTTGATGCACGTACACCCGTACCAGCCAGGGACGAAGAGCCGCACGGGCCAGCCGTGGTCTAGAGGTAACTCGCTGCCGTTCATCTGCGTGGCGAGGAACGCGCCGGTGTTCGCCAGATCGTCGAAAGAGAAGATCCAACTCGCGCCCGGTGTGGAGTGGTTGTTGGCGGAGGGCTGCGAGTGCCCGTCGAAGCCGGAGACGAGCACGCGGCGGCTCGAGTCCACGAGTTCGAGCTCTTCGAGTATTTGCAGCAGCGAAACGCCGTCCCATCGTGCACTGCTCAGCAAACCGAAACCCGCACCTCTCGAGTTGCCGCTACACTCGAGCACGTGGGTGCCCTGGTCGCTTTGCCGGCGCGCCAGCTCCTCGGGCTCGAGTCGCTGCGTATTGCCTCGTTCATCGGCGAGCGCGATGCTCCACGGCGACGTGAAATCGATCTGATCCGGCAAGCGCGTGCGGACGTAGAAGGCGTCGTTCGGGATGTCCAGGTTGTCGGGCTGTATGCGCGTCAAGTCGGTGTAGAGCCGTCCGTCGAGGCCGTCGTTGAAGGCGACTTCGTAGGGCACCGTGCTTTCGCCGATGAACGACTCCAGGCCGAGCAATCGTCCGCCCTCGAGCGCCGCACAGGAGTCGGACGCAGAAGGTGCTGCGGGGGAGCCGTCCGCGGGTTGCTCGATCAAGAGCGGCGCCTCCTCCCCACAGCCCACGAACAGCGAGCCTCCGAGCCCAAGACCACTTTTGAGAAATGCCCTGCGTTGTTGCACGTCGGCCACCTTGTTGGTGTCGTACACCGCCGAAGCGATTGGGTTACACCATTGCTACGCCGAGCGCCGGTCGCGCCGTCGAAAAGGCAGGCTGGCTCACCCGTGGCGGACTATTCTGCGACGCATGCACCCGGCACTGGTCCGCACCCAGCATCGTCCCTGGCCCATGCCGAAGCGGCGCTGGACGTGGCGCCAATCGTGGCTCGATCTGCTGTTTGCACATTGGCCCCTCGAGCTGGAGCTCGCGCGTCGTTTGGTGCCAGAGCCGCTCGAGCTCGACACCTACGACGGGCAAACCTACGTCGGCCTGGTTCCTTTTCGCATGAGTGGGGTCATGCGCCGCCCGTGGCCGGACTTGCCGTGGCTCTCGGCGTTCCCCGAAGTGAACGTGCGCTTGTACGTGTCGCTCGACGGCAAACCCGGCGTCTGGTTCCTCAGTTTGGATGCGCCCAACCCGCTCGCCGTGTGGGCTGCGCAGAATCTGTTTCATCTGCCGTACTACCGCGCCGACATCGACTTCGCGCGCGCGGGTGAGCGCTTCGACTATCGCTGTCGACGCCGCGACGCTGGTCCCGAGCTGGCCATGAGCTACGGACCCACGGGTGAAGCGTACGAAGCGCGAGCCGGCACTCTGGAGCATTGGCTCACCGAGCGCTATTGCCTGTACGCCAAGTCACCCAGCGGCGCCGTGTACTGCTGCGACGTGCAACACGTGCCCTGGCCGTTGCAACCAGCGTCGGCGAGCATCGAGCAGTGTTCACTGTTCACTCCTCACGGTTTCGAATGTGAGGGCCCACCGTCCCTCTTGCACTTCTCCCCGGGAGTGGACGTCGTGATGTGGAACCCCGACCGCGTGCGCTGAATGCGCTGTTGCGCGGGGTGTGCTTGATGCACGGGGTGTGCTTGATGCGTCGGGCTAGGTGTCACGGCTACACGTGATCACACGCGGCCTGCAGTGCTGTGGTCCGCGCTTGCAATTGCATGGGAACTGGTACGGCCCAGTTGGGCTAGGCGCCAGCAGGTCGATGGCATGCACCGAGCCCCCTGCTAGCCTGAATGCTTACTTGCTTGGTCGACGTCGATCCGTGGCGGGCGTTGGAAGTGCCCGGGTCGACTCGACGTCGTGGGAGCGGATGAATGAGATTGTTGGGTATTGGCGGTTTGGCGTTGCTCTTGCTCGCCTGTGGAGATGATGACGACAAGACGAGTGGCGAGGCGGCGGGGGATGACGCGGGCTCGACCGACGCACCGCTCGACAGCACGAACGCAGACGGCGTCGATGTCGATGTTTCTGCCAACGTGAACGCCTCCGCAGACGTCAGCACCGAACTGAATCTGACCACGTGTGCGCGAGGCTTGTCGGATGCCGAGATCGCGTCCGCGGCACAAATCGCCTTCGACCTCGATCAGAGCATGCACGAGCTCGTTGCCTGTGGAGGCATGACCGTGAGCATTTCCGCGGCGCTCATCACTGGGGTCATCGGGATGGTCTTCGATCCCGATGGGGACCTCATACCGTCGGGGCTGAGCTACGAGGGCGAAGGCTTGTATCACACTGACGGCGGCCTGGGCAGTTCCGTCAGTATGGACGTGCGCTTGTACGAACTCGTCGACGGGGAGTTCGTCTTGGTCGAGGCGGATCTGTTCGACCCGAAGAGTTACTTGGTGGGGGTCGAGGTGAACGCCGACGCCGATGCGGACATCGACTTCGACATCACCAACCCGCTCGACACGAAGGTCAGCGCCGACGCGACCCTGGAGGCGACGTACGAGAGTGCGGGCCCGTGGGCAAAAATCCTCGGTTTGGGCGACCCACCCGCGAACCCCATTCACATCAGTGATCTGGCGGCGCTCGACCCCGACTTCGGTGACATCTACATCGAGAGCGACGTGCGCGTCTCTGACGTGCACGGTGAGACGGAGATCAACTTCGAGGTTCAGACGGGCAAGCAGTCGCTGACCGAGGTGTTCAGCTCGGGTGGCGTCTCGTTCGACGTGGTTTCGCTCTCTGGCGAGAACGTCCGCCTGGGGCAGACGCTGGAGGCGGACGAGTTCGCGATCGAGTTCGTCGGCGGCAACCAGCTGGATGGCCACGTGAGCTTCTCTGTGGACGCGGACGCGATGGCGTACGTCGGTGTGCTCCAATACGACGGGGCTGCCTTCGCGGACGTAGCTCTCGACTGCAACTAGCCGGCAAGGGCTCGGCCCGCGCGGCAGTGGCTGGACCAGTTGGCCAGCGACCGCCCCACCAAACCCGCACAAATTGCGCTGATTCAGCCTAGCGGCTGACCGCGGCGCCAAGATCGCTTGCTGCAGGCCGCGACAGTGATCACCGTGGCAGGAAGCGATGAGCAGACGTGCATGTGCAGTGACTTTCGCCATCGCAATGGCAGTGACCAGCGTCGGTCGCGGCGCGCGTGCCGAGTCGGCAGAAGTGGACGAGGATGCGATCGCCCCGACGTTCAGCTACGTCACGCCTCCTGAACCTGACGGTTTGCGTGCCGTACTCGAGTTGCAGGCCGTCTTCTTGACGGGCTTCCTTTATTATCTGTCCACCTCGGGCCTGAACCAGGATTGGGACCTCAACTACGACTGGGAGATTTTCAAACGAAAGCTCACGGGGCAGTCTTTCGGCGCGGACTTCAACCACTTCGGCACCAATTTCATCGGTCACCCCTTGGGCGGCACGGGCTACTACCACGCAGCGCGGTCGAACCACTTGGGGGTCTACCAGTCTGCGGCTTTCGCTTTTGGCGGTTCGTTCCTTTGGGAGTACTTCGGCGAGATCCGAGAGGTGATCAGCATGAACGACACGCTGGTCACGCCCATGGCAGGCTGGGCCATCGGCGAGTCGATGTTTCAGCTGGGCGCCTTCTTCGACCGCAGCGGTCCCGAGTGGCACAACCGGGTGCTCGGCACCGTCTTCGCGCCGATGAAGGCTGCCAACGACCGCATGGACGGGCTCGAGTTGAAGCGCGTGCGCTCGGGCTTTCCCACCAACGAGTGGCACCGTTTCGATCTGCAGGCGGGCGCCGCCGTGGTGATTGAAGACGATAACCCCGGGGCGCCGGGGGCAGAGGTCCCCGAAGCACGCATTCGCCTCAAAGAGCGCATCGCTCGCTTGCCTCACTTCGACAGTGCGGGGCACCACTCCCTCAACTTCGGGGATGCCGAGGTCTCGGGCATTCAATTAGACCTGGCTTTTGCCCAAGCTGGCCTCTCCAATCTGCGCTTCGACACCCAGGTGGTGCTTGCGGGTCACTACTTTCGCAACGCCGACTCGACGGAGTCCGGGTTGTGGGGAGCGGGCGGCTTGTTGGGAGTCGGCTGTGGCTTCGAGTACTCGGTGCGGGATCTCAGACGCACGGAGTCGGGTCGGATGGACCGTTTGGCCTCGGTGCAGCCCATCGTCTTCGTCGCCGAGTACCTCGCGAACTTGGGCGAGGTTGGGCTGCGCACTTACGTCGACTTTGGGCCCAACTTCGGTGGGGTGACGGCCCACGCGCTGCGAGGCTACGCGGGCGACAGCGAGCGCTTGCCGTACGTCGCCCAGCTGCGGGGCTACTACTTCGGTTTGGGCGGGCATGGTCGTGCAAGCGTGGCCTTGGACTGGCGGGCTCTCGAATTGGGCGCGCAGGGGAGCGTCGAAGGCTATCGCGCCGTCGACTCCCCCGGTGAAGACATCCACGTACGCATGGCCGATACTCGCGCGGTGTGGGAGGGCTACGTTGGATACGACATTCCCAAGAGCCCGGCGCGGCTGCGACTGAACTTCGACCGTCGGCAGCGTGCGGGTACGGTTTCGCGGGACCACGTGTTTCGGACGGAGAGCTCGCTGGGGCTCAACCTGGCAACGGTTTTTTGAGTGAGTGAGATGCGTATGAAGAGGTGCTGGAGATACGAGCCGTTGCTGTTTGGGTGGAGCTGCTGCGCGTCCTTGCTGCTCGCGATGACGGCAGCTGCCGAGCCCGGACAGGCGCCGCAGGCGCCGTCCGTCGAGCGCTCAGAGGAGCCCGCCGAACCCGACGCGGTCCCGTCTCCGAACGACGACGAGTCGGACTCGGGGACCGAGGGCTCGGACTCGCCCATCATGGACGAGGGGGAGGACGAGCCACTCGCTTCGGAAGCCGCCGCCGACACTCCACCGGAGCCCGCTTCCGCCGCCCGAGCGAGCCCGCCTTCCACCGAGCAAACGTCAGCAACGAGTTCACCCGCGACGGCGTCAGACTCAGCGGCGGCTGTGAGCTCGACCGAAGCAACCGCGTCCACGCAAGTGAGTTCTCGCATCAAGAGCTGGCGTCAACGCTACGATGCCGCTCGGCAGGCGTTGATCGAAGGGCGCGACGATGATGCCGCGCGCGAGTTCCGCGCGCTCGCGGTCGCAGCCCCCACCTACGAAGACCGCATCTTGGCGGAGGAACTCGCCGAAGTGGCGCGCACCCGTTCCGTCCAGCGGCGCCTGGTGCTGGAGCCCCCGGACTTGCGCACGGACGACGAGATGTCCCTGCTGTACACGACCGCATTCCTCTACGGCTTCGGCACCAGTGGCTGGCTCGCGCTGCAAACAAAACCCCAAAACGTGGGCGCCGCGGTTCTGCCCTTCATCGCCATCACGACGGCGACGGTCGGGGGCGTGGCCCTCGTCGATGACTACAAGCCCTTCCGCTACGGCGTCCCGCAGACGATATCCGCTGGGGTCTACATGGGGGCTGGCCAAGGGGTGTGGTTGGTTGGCTATCAGCACGCCCGGGCGACTCGACGGGACGACGACTCCCACTTCAAGTCCGAGACGGTTTCGACCATTTTGTGGACTGGCGCGACGACGGGAGCCGTCGTCGGTGGGCTCTTAGGCGCGTGGAAGTCCCCGACGCCGGGTGAGGTTTCGTTCGGTACCTCGACCATGTTGTGGGGTGGGTTGTTGTCGAGTTTCCTTGGAGCCGCGGCGACGCCAAACGAGGACTACAGCAGCGAGAATGCGTTCATCACCGGCGCGGTCGGGTACAACCTGGGCTTCGCAGCGGGCGTCCTGTGGGGACCAGTCCTCAGTCCGAGCGTGGGGCGCGTTCGCTTCGTCGACCTGGGCGGTCTGGCGGGGGGGCTCGTCGGCGTTGGCGGCTACTTGCTGGCCGCCGGGGACAACGCGAACCCGAGAGCCGGCTTGGCCACCACGGCGGTCGGATCGGCGCTGGGGTTGGGTCTCGCGTGGTGGGGAACGCAAGGTATGGACTTGGATGCTGCCTCGACCGACAATGGGCTGTCCGTCGTGCCGCACGTGGCTCCCGTCGCCGGGGGAGCCATCGTGGGGGTGTCCGGTAGTCTCTAACCCGCACGCCGTGGTGTATGCGCCGTATGACCAGTGGAGAGCCAGGGCCCCCGAGGCCTCGTTCAGTGCTGCTCG
>JBNKHV010000029.1:0-2476 GCA_050290545.1 Polyangiaceae bacterium
GTCGGCTCGACTCGCGCCTCCACACGTTGACGCCGCAGGTCATGCCGTCGCATAAACGCTGCATGTCTCGTCATCAGACCGCCATTTTGGAGCCGGTGAGTTCCAGAGCGCGAAGCTTGAAGTTCCAGCTGCGGCCCGATGCGTCAGTCGCCGGTTTGATTGACGCGCTCGCGCAGCGCCCGCTCGGCGATGAGGTGGTCGGCTTGGGCTCTTCCGTCGTTGCTGCGGTTGGGGCCGAGGTTTCGGGGCTACGCGAGCTGCCGAGCTTCGGTGCAGCCCCCATCGCCGTACCGAGCACGCCAGCCGCGGTGTGGATCTGGTTGCGGGGGGACGACCGCGGTCAGCTGGTGCACCGCACCCTCGATTGGAGCGAGACGCTGAACGAGTGGTGCGTGTTGGACGACGTCGTCGACATGTTTACCTATGACGGGAATCGGGACTTGAGTGGATACGAGGACGGCACGGAGAACCCCGAGGGTGACGAAGCGAGCGCCGCAGCGCTGGTGACCGGAGCCGGGCCAGGCCTGGACGGCTCGAGTTTCGTGGCCGTGCAGCGCTGGCACCACGACTTGCGCCACTTGCGCAGTATGAGCGAGGCTGAACGCGATGACGTCGTCGGGCGCCGCCGTTCGGACAACGAAGAGTTCGAATCAGCTCCCGCTTCGGCCCACGTCAAGCGCGCGGCGCAAGAGAGTTTCGAGCCGGAGGCCTTCGTCGTCCGGCGCAGCATGCCGTGGGGAGATCAGCGGGGGGAGGGGCTCGTCTTCGTCGCATTCAGTCGCAGTTTCGACGCGTTCGAGGCCATCTTGCGGCGCATGGTCGGTCTGGAAGACGGCATCGTGGACGGCCTCTTCCGCTTCACCCGGCCTTTGGACGGTTCCTACTTCTGGTGCCCACCACAGAGCGAGGGGCGATTGGATCTGTCCGTCTTGCGCAAACGCTGAGGCGCTTCTCACCAGCCCACGTAGCTGATGTCGAGCTGCTCGCTGCCCGACGTGTAGCCCACGAGCCGCACGTTGATTTGCCGCACCAGGCTACCCGGCGTGAAGTCGCCCCAACAGGCGTAGGGGCTGCTGGCGTCCTCGTACAAGAAGGCGACACCCCCACTCGTGTACGTGTAGTAGACGCAACCCGCGTCGCCGTCTTCGAGACTGACCTCGATGTCGCTGGTCGCGGAAGCCATGATCGCGAGGCTGGCAGGGTCGATGGCGTACGGCTGGTCCAATGCGAAGGCGATGACACCGATCTGCTCATAGTCCCCCGCGCCGAAATCGAAGGACATGTCGAGCGTCGCGTCGGTCGAGCTCGCTTCGTAGCTGCTGACCAAGTCTTCTCGAATCAAGAACTCGGGGCGCGAAACTGCGCCGAAGTGGCCGACGTTGCTGCAGCAGTCGCTCCCGCACCACAGCAACGTGCAGGCGCTGCAATCGCGCTCTACCGCTTCGCCGTCGACGCAGTCTTGCCCGTCGCCGGTGGCGCACATGCCACTGGGGGTGCAGCTGCCTGTGCTCGGCGTAGGTTCACTGCTCGGCTCCGCTGGGCCCTGTGACACCGCGGTTGGGTTTTGCTGCATGTGCTGGATCACGAAGGGAGCGTGGCCGTTCAGATCGCTCGACGTCCAACCTCCCTGTGTCGACACGCTGCGATCGACGAAGAAGCACGTCGAGTCTTCGCAGCCGTCGAGTTTCCAAGCCGTCCAACTGATGGCGTTGGCGTCCATCCAATCATGCCAGCTGGCGGCGTCACTTTCGCACACGATGCCGTCGAGACCGCCGTCGGCGTCGGCCGCGCCCCACTCGGTGACGAAAAGCGGCAAGCCGCGATCGAGGGCATCTTGTCCTTTGGCTCGCAGCTCGGCGCCGTGCGTGCAGGCGTAGAAGTGCAAGGTGTACATCAGGTTGCTGCCAGCGACGGGGCTGCCGGCCGCGACGTCGACGTCTTGCGACCAGTTGGGTGTGCCCAACACGATGACGTTGTCCGGATCGTGCTGGCGGATCGCCGCACTCACCGCTTCGTGGTAGGGCTTGAGCGTGCCAGTCCAGCTGACGTCCAACGGTTCGTTGTAGGTTTCGTACAACACGTTGGGCACGTCGCCGTAGGTTTCGGCCATGTCGCTGAAGAAGGCGACGGCTTCCGCCTGGTGCAGTTCCGCGGCGTGGTCGTGCCAGTCGATCAACACGTAGATCCCGAGTTCGATCGCGTTCTCCACGATGGTCGCGACCTGCTGGCGCGCCTTGTCCGGGTTTTCGAGATAGGCGCCGTCTTCATCGACGCCCATCGCCGCTCGGATGATCTGCAAGTTCCACTCGTCGCGCATGTAGCGCACGCCTTCGAGA
The DNA here is from genome assembly GCA_050290545.1 of Polyangiaceae bacterium. GTDB lineage: Bacteria > Myxococcota_A > Polyangia > Polyangiales > Polyangiaceae > SZUA-265. Next base: position 2,337 of record JBNKHV010000029.1, read on the forward strand.
CTCTCGGCGTAGCCCGTCGGTTCCCAGTTGAGCCACATGCTGCTGGCGCCTTTGAGCTGGACGACGTTGCCGGCTTCGTTGACGAGCTGTGTGCCTTGCACGCGCAGCTGGCCGTGGATGCCGACGGGGGTTTCCGGATC
>JBNKHV010000030.1:0-52834 GCA_050290545.1 Polyangiaceae bacterium
GCGTGGCGCAGGGTGCGTTCTTGCCGCCCGGTGAGCAGGCTCTTGCCGCTCTGCAGGACCAACGAGTTGATCCCCACGGCGGTGTGGCTGTCCAACGCATACTCGCCGAAACCGACGAAACCTCGCTCTCGAAAGTCGTCCGGCGAGACCTGATAGTTGCCGAGCACGAACATGCCCTCGCCGCGCCAGCGACCACCGGAGTAGGAGAGCGCCAGACCATGCTGTTGGTCCGATTCGCGGTCGGTCTTGGTGGAATCGCGCACGTACAGGACGTGCTCTGACGTACGGATACCAAACGGCAGGTTGAGGCGACCTCCGCGCACCAACCAGTGTTCGCCGAGATCCGCGCCGATCCAATGACTGCGACTGATGACGTTGGCTCCGCCCTCACCATCGTCCGTCAGCAATTGCGCAGCGCGCAAATGAGGGCTGTTCTGGGGAATGCTGGCGTAGCCGATACTGCCGCCGACTTTCAGCACCCCGAAGTCGCCCTGGGCGTAGGCGTCCATCTGCATCGGGAAGTGACGCAGATCGCTGGCATCCAGATCGTAGATGCCCATGTACCGGGCGCTACCACCGATGCGGAAGCGATCGGGCTCGTCCAACGCGTAGAGGAGCTTCGAGTCCGTCGTCAGAGCGCCACCATTGCCCCAATCCGCGGACAATACCTTCTCGCTCTGCACGCGTCCCATGTGGTTCAGCAGTTCGCCGCCGCTCGGATCGGTATGGCACGTGGCGCACTTCGTGTACCCGTAGCGAATCATCCAGGCGTAGGCCTGAGCGTTGCTGGTCCACGCCACGACGACGAGCAGCGGGATCAACAGCCTCAGACAACGAACCATGGAAAGTGAACTGCGAAATCGTCGCTCGAGCCAACTCGCGGAAAACGCGCGGCTCGAGACCACCGCACTACTCATAGGGGACCCTTTTTGCCCAGTTGGGGGCGCCACGTCAAACCCGTTTGGTTCTCAATTGCCGTTGCCTTACGCTGGTTTCTTTCACCGGTCACAGCACATTTTTCTTTCTCGATGCTCAGGGGCTTTTTTGCCGATCGGGAACGAATCTGACGGCCCTTCGAGCAACTCGCGTCAGCGGCCACTCGTAGCGCAGATCGATATCCGCCTGCCAGCCGGGCAGCGTCGGGGCTTCGTCGCGGGCCAGAAGTACCCAAACCGCGTTCGTTGCGATGCGAGCTCCTTCAGCCAACCACTCGGGCGGGGCCAACGTCGCTCGCGAGACCGCCACATCGTGGCTGCCCGCAAACAAAGCATCCGACCGTTCTCGTCGAACGTGCACCTGATCCAAGCCGAGCACCCCCAGCACCGTGCGCAAGAAGGCGGTGCGCTTGGAGCGTGGCTCGACCAGAGTCAGGCTCAGCTCAGGGGAGAGCAGCAGCAGCGGGATCCCGGGAGCACCAGGCCCCGTTCCAATATCAACCCAATCTTGAACCTCGCTGCTGGTCGCAGCGAGCACGACCGCATCGGCGACGAAGAGATCGACCAATTCCTCCGAACCACGGGCGGCGGTCAGATCGAAGCGCTGATTCCAGCGTGCGAGCTCCGCTAGGTACACGTCCAGCTGCTGGATGCCGGGATCCAGCGTCAAGCGATCGCGGACGCAACCGGTGGCGGCGTCATCGACGACCAGGGTCGCGCTGTCCAGCACACCTTCGACACAACGCCGCACGAGCGGAACGAAACCGTCACTGGGGACAAGCGAAGTCATGCTGCAAGCAGGGCTGGGTTGGGAGGCGTCTCGGGCTTCGTCGACGTTTCCCATCGCGGACCGCACGGGCGATCTGCTCTATGATGGCGTCGTGTCAGAAGTCGTCTTTCGACGCGAAGCCTTGCTGGCCCTCGCCAAACAACACAAGCCCAATCTCGATCTGAGCGTGCAAGAGATGCCCGGCGGCGCCTCGTTGCGGCGCTTCTTCCGCGTGCGCTACGCCGATGGCGACAGCGCCATCGGCATGTTCTTCCCCGACGGAGCGGGCTCGGAGGAAGTGCTGGCCGAAACAGAGAAGGCCCCGGAGTGGCCATTCGTCGAGGTGCTGCGGCTGCTGCGACAGCGGGGAGTGGACGTGCCCCAGCTCCTGGCCGATGACTGTGCCCATGGCTGGCTACTCGTGGAGGACCTGGGCGAACAGACCTTGGCTGACTGCCTGGCCCGACATCCCGCCCGAAAGACCGAGCTCTACCAACGAGCTGTTCGGGATCTCGCGAGCGCTCAGCTGGCGCTGGCGGAACTGCCCGAAGGCAGCGTCGTCGCCAAACGCAGTTTCGACGTCGGCCTGCTCCGTTGGGAAATCGAGCATTTCCGAGAGTGGGGGCTGGAAGCGCGGGGCGTGACGCTGAGCCGCGCCCAGCGGCAGCTCTTCGACGAAAGCGCCCGGCGTCTGGCCGAGGCGGTCTTCGAGCTCCCCTACGGCTTCGTGCACCGGGATTACCAGAGCCGCAATCTGATGGTGCAGGAACACGCCGCAGGCGAGCGCTTGGCTTGGGTGGACTTCCAGGACGCACTGCTGGGCCCGCGTGCCTACGATCTGGTGGCGCTGCTCTCCGACAGCTACCAGAGCTTCGACGCCGAGTTCATCGAAGCACGACTGCGTGAGTACGTCGCCCATCGTGGACTCGCCGACGGCGACTACGAGCAGGTGCGCCACGAGTTCGACTTGATCACCGTGCAGCGCAAGCTCAAAGACGCTGGCCGTTTCGTCTTCATCGAGCGCAAGAAGGGGGACTCGAGCTACCTGCAGTTCATCGACCCCAGCCTGCGCAAGATCCGCGGCGCGATGAAGGACCTCGGGCAACTGCCAGCCATCCGAGCGCTGGACGAGCTGCTATCGGAGCTCGACGTCTGGCCTGATTGAGAACCGAGCCCCGAGGTGCCCGGCGATCTTGGCGGCCCTGGCGGTCCACTCTCACGGTGTCGCCACAGCTCCGCGTACGGTTTGCAAGGGTTCGCGTTGCCGCCTTGGACCGGCGGTCTCGCACATTGGGCACACACGGGCGCAAGACACGCGCGGGCGCAAGACGCACGCAGGCGCAAGACACACGCAGGCGCGCTCCGTATCTGGCCCCCCATCCTAACGCACGCTCCACCGTTCATGTAGCGCACTGAATGACGCGTCGTTCTGTCAACTTCATCCGTGAAGTCGACAGAACGAGACGGGGTTCGGCCCACTTCATCGACGAAGTCGACAGAACTAGACGAGGTTCGGCCAACTTCATCGGCGTAGACGGCAGAACCAGACGCGGTTGTCTCGACTTCGTCGCTCACGATTAGCAAAACGCGGCCTCGTCCCGTCGGGGCAACAGCAGAGCGAGGCCCCGTTTTCGTGCGCTCCTTCGTCTCGGGGCCAGAAAGGGACGAATCGGGGAGGATCTGGACGGCACCCCGCGGGCGACGAGTCAACCCGGCCCGGTGCCGACCGGCTCAGGCCGGCGGAGCACCCCCTGACGGAGGCCCTGCGTCGTTGCCCCAGCTGTAGAAGAAGGACTCGACGAGACGGGTGTTGTCCTCCAGCAGCAGCAGGCGCGGGTGGAGCTTGTTGTAGTAGCGGCGCGCGGCATCGGCTACCTCACTCAGGGTGCGGTTGGCGCGCGCTTCCTTCACGTACAGATCTTGGCGGTTGGCCACGCCGCGTTCGACCTCTTGCAATGCTGCCGCGACCGCGTCTGCTTCGGGTTGAAGGTCCGTCAGGCTCTCATCTGCGGCATGGGTCTCCAGTAGTGCCCGCACGTAGGTCGTCTGCTCATCAGACGCCATGGGCGCCATGGCCGTGCTCGGAGCGATCGGAAACAGGCGCTTGTATGTCGGATGGTTGCGTTTGCCATCGAGCCGCACGAGCAGCGTGCGCGAGAACTTGACCACCTTGCTGTCGAGTTCACTGTCGCGCCACTCGACTTCCGCGGTCGCGGCCACCCGCGCTTCACGCGCCTGGTCGCGCTGGGCGATGGCTGCCTTCAGACCGCTCTGCTGCTTTTCGAGCTCGTTGGCGAGGGGCACGAACGGCTCCCGCGAGCTGAGCCGCACCTTCGTGAACCCGAGCGCCGTCAGAATCAGCTCGGGGGAGTGATAGTCTTGCAGTTTACGCATTGGATCCTCCTCTGGTTGGTGCCCCCGTTCGCCGCCTGCAGAGACGGACGAGACCGATGTCGAGCATCCGTGGGCCCCATGGCGTTCGGCGATCTCGATCGTGCTGTCAACCCGCGACGTGTGGTGGAACACGATCTCGAAGCGAGTATGGGAGCTACCTCCGTAGATCCTCCTGGGTGAACGCGCCAGGCGGAAAGTTACGACGGCTTTTGCGCGTTGCGGCGAAGTGGCGCATTGCGGCGAAGTGGCGCGTTGCGGCGAAGTGGCGCGCTGCAGCGAAGTGGCGAAGCGGCGAAGTGGCGCATTGCGGCGAATTGGCGCGCTGCGGCGAATTGGCGCGCTGCGGCGAAGCCGGGCTCGCTCCGGCAGCGGGAGCGGACGCCACACTCATCCCCGCTTGCGAAGTTCGGCCTCCAATTCCTTCAACCGTTGCTCCGCGGCCCGCCGTGCTTCTGCCTCGGCCTGCCGTGCTTCGGCCTCGGCCCGCCGTGCTTCTGCTTCGGCCTGCCGTGCTTCTTTGTCGGTCATCACGAGCTCGCCGGCGTGCTCGATGCGCAAGCTGCGCGGCATGCCTTCGGCGGGGGCGACCACCCAGTGCAACGGCAGCACGAGCGAGCTCGCGCGGGCACCGGTCACCCGACGCTCACTGAGGGCGCCATCGACGCGGTCCCAAACTCGCAGCGGACGCTCATCCTGCTCAGCGTCGAAGCGAATCAGCTCCTGCACGCCGAGGCGCTGGTAACGCGCCAGCTTGTCGCGCCATGGAAGATCGGGAGCATCACTGTCGCTAGTTATCTCGACCGCCACCTGGGGAGCACCCCGCTCCCACACTTTCCAGGTACGGATCTTTTCGCCGGGTGGGCTGAGGCCGACGTACACGTCCGGCGCGAGACACGCCGACGGATCGCTCGCGTCGAAGTAGACGAACTGATCGGAACCCACCGTTGCCTGATCTGCCAAGAACTCCCGCAGCAGGTGATAGAGCAGCGTGCGCAAGTCGAGGTGCAGCTGCGTTTCAGGCACCTCTGCCGACTCCGGAAACACCACCGGCGGTGGACGCTCGATGTATCGCGGACGTTCCGCGGCGAGCCTCGACTGATCGCGCGTTACCATCGTCATGCACCGTATCTCCAATTGCTGTGGTGAGCCACCCGGACATCGCGCCCCCCCTCCGCAATCAGCGCGCCAACAGCACGCCCAGGCCCAAGTCAGAGCTTTCGTTGATGAAAATCTCGTCAGCTTCCGTCCACCGCGTTGGCGGGAGGTGACGTGCGCCGGCCAGCGCCAGCACGCGCCTCGCGAGCCGGGTGAGCATGAGGATCGACCACACCAAGCCGCCCGAGTAGCCCGTGCCGGGTCAAGGGTGCTGGCGAGGGGGCTGCGCTGGACGGCACCACCCGAGCAAGCCCCGCGGCGCTCGTTTCCAAACCGACGGCGAAGCAGTGGGCCCTCGGGCGGGCGCCGTCGTCAGCGCACTCGGCTCAGAGAAGTGACGCTGAGTGCAGCTCGGCACTGAACGGCGAGGGCGTCTGTGGCCAGATGCCAGTCCACTCGTCGCGCCAGGCGCTGTCGCAGTAGAGCAACCAGGAGTTCGGTCCGATGCCTTCCTGGCGCAGCTTCTTGATGATGCGCTCGGTGGCCGCCTCCAAGTGAACGAGGGCCAACACGATGTAGACGTATTGTGAGCCCACCCCCGAGCCAGCGACGCAGCCCAGTTGTCCCGGAACCAGAGTGCGGTCCAGGAGCTGCTCGAGCCGGATGCGCTCTTCGACACGGCCTTGCATCTCTTGCTGTGGCAGTTCCAGCTTCAAGTAGCAGAACACCTCGCCAAAGCGACTGAAGCGCTCGGAGGCGAACAAGCCCTCGGAAAGATGACAACGGAGCATCTCCGGGCACATCGTCGCGGCCATCAAGAGATCGGCGAGCGGAGCAGGGCGCGCCAAGTCCTCGCCCGCTTGCACATCGTTCGCTCGTTCGTCGTCGCCGAGTTCGAACAGCACCCAATCCGCCCGTTCACAGTGGGTGTGGCAAGCCACGTCCGGTAGGCCGCGAACCACGCCCCGTATGGCGGCCAACAATGCGGGTTGCAGCTCGCTGATGGCGAGCGACAAGCGGTTCGATTCCTGCCCGACGACGGCCAGAGGACTCGGCTTGGGCTGAGGCACGACGGAAACCTGCTGCACCCAAGCGTCGAAGAGTTCGTCCCCGAGCAGCCTCGCGACGAGCGCGTTGGCGGCGTCCAGCGCCGCCTCGTCTTCGGCACCTTGGAACTGGTCGGAGCCGATCACGACCTCCAGCGCGTGTCCGCGCCCCACCCCAACCCGCGCCCGCGCCGAGGACAAGTCGCGAGCAAAGTCGCGCCGCACGATTTCCAAGCAGCGTCGCAGTGGCAGCGATGGGCGTCGCACCGAAAACTCCCAGGGCAAGCGCTCGGGCGCGCGTTCGACGAACAATTCCGCGAGCGGCAACAGTTGCTCACCCTCCACGGGCAGTACGTGACAGCGACGCGTTCCGTCGGGCTCGAGATTGAGCTCCAGACCCAAACCGGGTTCGATGCGACCGAGCCAAGCCCGCAAGCTGTTGGCGAACCCGTCGACGCTCCCGGCCTCCAGCTGGGGCGCCGTCGCGCGGAACTCCTTCCAGAAATCGTCGATCTGGCGCACCAAGGCGAGGTAGCGCGCCGTCTCCTGCTCGTCGTCCGGAACGAAGAATCGCACTCGCATCAGTCGAGCACCTCGACCCGGACGGGAACCACACCCGCCCGGATCATTCCGAGTCGCTCTGCGGCAATGCGCGACAGATCGATGATTCGCTTCTTGCCGGCGTAGGGACCGCGATCGTTGATGCGAACGTAGACGTACTTGTTGGTGTCCGTGCGCACGACCCGCACCACCGTATTGAAGGGCAATTTGCGGTGCGCCGCCGTAAACTTGTTGGGATCATAGACCTCGCCGTTGGCGGTCGTGCGCCCCGCGAACTGGTTACCGTAGTAGGTGGCCTGACCCTCGAATGCGTCGACGGCAGGCCTCCCCTCGTAGCGGGCCAGCAGCTGGGCTTCCGTTTTCGCGATGCCATCGCTCGCGGGGCTCGACGCGGGCAGGGTTTCGATGTTCGTGGTGTGACAGTCGCAGGGCGGTGGCGGCGGACAGGGCCCGCAGGTACCCCCCGCACACGGAGGGCACGTCGGGCAGCCCGAAGGGTCCGCCGCGGTCGGCACGCAGGTCACCAGCAGGACTCCGCAGAGCATGAGACAGGGGCGAAAAGCCCAGCAAGAGGCGAGGCGCACGAGCGCAACTGGAGCTGAGAGCGGGATCTTCTCGCGGGCAACTTCGACTGGCACTGCGCGTCAAATGTCCTAGCTGAGTGCAAAGGTCAAGGCAGCGCGGGCTGTGCCGACCTGAGCCGCCAACGATCGCCGTGTCGCGGAGGTGCGCCGATGGCCGTCGTTGTGCCTGCACAAACGGGGGCTTGCGACTGGGAGTCGGAGAAAGGCACGGTCTTTGCTGCGCAGCGCTGGGAGTCGCGACGGGCAGCTCGGCCGCGTCGCGCAACCCGAGGAAGTCCGATGCGCATCTCTCGCCACACCTTACTGTCTCTGACGTTGACCACGCTTTTTGCCTGCGGGTCGACCGATGACGGCACCCCACCGGCAGCCAATCCCGGCGGTTCGACCATCCCTGACGACGAAACGCCGACGGAGCCGGGAAACGACGTGGCCGTCGAACCGAGTGCGGGTGCGCAGCAGGCCTTCGATTCCCTGTCGGCGGCCCTGAAAAGCACTGCCGACACGAGCGTCGACGCCCTGTTGTCGAAACACGCCGTCGAGTTTCGGGCCCTCGAATACTCGCCTTCCGAGGCGGCGCATCTGGACTTGATCCAGGCCTCGTCGATGGCGCTGAGCGACGCCGAGATGTCAGTCTTGGAGGATAACGGCTTCGTCATCTCACCGCGGCAAGCCTTCCCCTCCTTCGCCTATGGCTATGTTTCGATCTACGCCGAAGACTTGCCGCTCTACGTCTCGGCGGATTCGATCCTCAACGCGGTCCACCGCTCCTACGATGACGTGCTGAAGTTGATCGAGACGAACTTCCTGATCGACGAGCTCGACGCGCTGTTGGGAGAATTGCGTGCGGCCGTCGCTGACGGCGACTTGGAGCAGAGCACGCGTCAGGACCTCGACTTCTACCTCAGCGTCGCCCACAGCCTGCTGCAGAACTCGGCCCAGACGCCAAGCGCGGGAGCCGATGGTCAGCAAGTCCGCCAGTTCTTCGCCAACGCGGTGGCGGCGGACGGGATGGGGGACGTGGAGCTTTTCGGCGTGCCTCGCACGGTCGACTTCTCTCAGTTCAAACCGCGCGGCCACTACATGGACTCCCCCGATCTCGAGCGCTACTTCCGGGCCATGATGTGGCTGGGACGCGTCGACTTCCGACTCCTCGAAACGAAGCCGAACGGCTCGCAAGTCCTCCATCGACGTCAGTTCGACGCCACCGTGGCCATGGCGGCGCTCTTCGGTGAGCAGCAATGGCTCCGCTTCGAACGCATCAATTCGGTGATAGAAGCGTTCGTCGGCAAGGCCGACTACATGACGCCCCCCGAAGTTGCTTCGCTGCTCGAAGACCTGGGCGGCGCCGAAACGGCCCTCGCTGCGAGTGACGAGACGGTAGCCAAAGCGATCGTCGACGGCGGCTACGGTGAGCAGCTGATCGCGAGCCACTTCATGCTCAAAGGTCCCGGCTCGAACGAAACGCTGCCCCTCAACCGCAGCTTCCTCGTCTTCGGCCAACGCTACGTGCTCGACTCCCACGTCTTTTCCAACGTGGTGTGGGACCGCACCGAGGCTCAGCGCATGATGCCGAACCCGCTGGACGCCGCCTTTGCCGCCCTCGCCAACGACGCCGCGGCCCCCCTCCTGAAGAACGACCTGGAGGCGTACCAATACGCTGGAAACCTGGAGAGCGTGCGAACCGTCGCAGACGCTCACGGCGACGAGTTTTGGGAGGAGAACCTCTACAACCTGTGGCTGGGAGCCTTGCGAGCCATGTCGCCCAACGAAGCGGCCAGCGACGGGAGCCCGACGGTGGCGCAGACCGAGCCCTGGTCGCGCCGCGTGCTCAACACGCAGCTCGCGTCGTGGGCCGAGCTCCGCCACGACACGATTCTCTACGCCAAACAGTCCTACACGACGAGTGACGCCTGCGAGTTCCCCGACGCTTACGTCGAGCCGTACCCCGAGGTGTTCGCGGCCCTGGTGCGCTTCGCCGAACGTGGCGAACGCGTCGCGGAGCTTCTACCCGAGACGGACGCGACGTACTACGACGGACAGGAGTCGGTCCCGCTCGGCCAAGGCATCACGAGCTACTTCCAAACCCTGCGCACCACGCTGGAAATGCTGCACGAGATGGCGACGCTGCAACAGGACGGCTTGCCCTACGAACAGAAGCATCTCGACTTCATCAATCGCACGGTGGACTGGCACCCCGAGCGGCTGTGCGGGGCGCCGCCGATGGTGCAGGGCTGGTATGCGGACTTGTTCTTCGACCCTTGGGTCGCTGGCGAGTACGATCCCACGATTGCCGATGTTCACACTCAACCCACCGAACCTGGCGGAGCGCCCGTGGGGAAGGTCCTGCACGTCGGCACCGGCAATGCGGAGCTTTTGGTCGTCAGCATCGACACTTGTGAAGGACCGAAGGCCTACGTCGGCCTCGCCTCGTCGTACTACGAGCACACGACGCGCGACTATCTGCGTCTCACGGACGAAGAGTGGAAGGAGGTTCTTGCTCAGGACCCGCCACCGCGCCCCAGCTGGATGCAGGATTTGCTCACTGAGTAATCCACTATGACAGCGCCGTCGCGACTGTCGTTCGGGCAACACACGTGCTCGGCGCTTGCTACGGAAAGACGAGCCAGCGAGCGTCGCCGGGTCGTGGCACGGCGGTTGCTGATGGGCTAGCATGAGCCGACCCATTGACACTCCCCGCCAGAGGCCTGAAACGGATCCCGTGTCCTCTTCCAAACCCAAGCTTCCACTCTCCCACCTCGCCGGCATACTCAAGGCGCAGCGCGACGAAGCACGTCGCCGCCTGGTCGAGCGGGATCAGGCGCTGGTCGCGCTGCACCAGAGCTGTCAACGTTACAAGGCCGAGCTGTTCGTGTTGAGAAGGCTCAAAGAAGAAATCGACGACGACAGCGAGGCACGAACGGAGCAACTCGCCGCCTTGCAGCTGGCGCTGAGTCAGGCGCAAGAGATGGCTGCGCAGAGCGAGGCTCGCGCCGCTCGCTACGCAGCGGAACTCGAGCGCACCCGGCAAGAGCTCTTGCATTGCCAGGACGAAAGCGCGGAACGCGCTCCGACGAGCTCCAACCCGAATCCCTGACGCGAGCCGGCCGCGCCCAGAGCGCGGGCATGTGACAGCGAGCACACTGCCCGCTATGCTCCCGAACCATGCTGCACGGGCACTATTGGACGCTTCGAGGTCACCTCGCGAGTCGTCTCCGCCCGACGAAGATGGCGCCGTCACAAGCCTGGTTCTGCGAAGTCGACGACCCCGACGTGGGGCGCATTCGCCTGACGGGGCGCCTGCGAGAGCAGCCGACCGCACGCGCGCTGCTCCTGGTCGTGCATGGCCTGGGGGGTTCGAGCCAGAGTCCGTACACCTATCGAGCCGCGGCGGCCGCTGAACAGGCTGGCCTCTCCTGTTTGCGCTTGAACCTGCGAGGGGCGGACATGCGCGGTGAAGACCTCTTTCACGCCGGTCTGACCAGCGACCTGCGGGCGGCGCTCGCCGCTCCCGAGTTGGCGCGCTACGAGCAAATCCACATTCTCGGCTACTCGCTCGGCGGCAGTGTGAGCCTGTGCTACGCGGCGAGCGAACCCGACTCGCGAGTGCGCTCCGTAGCCGCGGTGTGTTCACCACTCGACCTGGACGCTGGCGCCGCAGCGTTCGACTCGGCTCGTTTCTCCGTGTATCGCCGTCACGTGCTGAGCGGTCTGAAGGAAATGTATTCTGCGCTGTGGGCGAAGAACCCAAAGCGCGCGCCGGCACCTCTGTCGGTAGTTCGCAAGATCGACCGCATCCGAGACTGGGATGAGGCGGTCGTGGCACCTCGCCACCACTTCGACAGCGCAGCCCACTACTACCGACGCTCCAGCGCCGGACCAGCGCTTGGCAAGATCCAAATCCCGACCTTGCTGCTCCACACACGAAAAGACCCCATGGTACCCCTCGACACGGTCGTTCAGTACACCCGGAGTGCCGGCGCCCCCGTTTGCGTCGTGGAAGAGGAAGCGGGCGGTCACGTCGGGTTTTCCGCCGACTTCAGCTTGCAGCGCTCTGCCTGTCTGCAGCGCCCTGCCTGTCTGCAGCGCCCTGCCAGCCTGCAGCGCCCTGCGCCGCGCGGCCTGGAGCCACAAGTCCTCGCTTGGTTGATGGAGTCCGCCTCATGAACGCGCGGGATCGTTTCACGACGACGGAGAGTGCGCAATTGGGAGCGCGGGGTGTGCTGGTTGCAGGCGCCACGGTGCCCCTTTGGGCGGCCAGCATCGATTACTTCGTGACCCCGAGGCAGCAATGGGCCGAGTCCCTTTCGGCCATCCGAGCCCTCGGCTTTCGCGCCATCGATGTGCGAGTTCCTTGGAACGTGCATGAAGTGCAGGAAGACGAATACGACTTCGGCACTCAGAACCCCCAGCTGGCGCTGCGTGAGTTTCTGGAGTTGGTCCACGAACACAGACTGTTCGCGAGCGTTCGCCCCGGCCCACGTCAGCTCCAAGCGCCGGATCTGCGCACCTCGGGCCTGCCCGCGCGCGTGCTGTGGGATGAGCGCTTCGTCGCGCACACGCCGAAGGGCAATCCATTGGTCTTGCCCAAGCTGCTCGGGTCGCACCCGGAGCCGAGTCTGCACAGTGCAGCGTATCTCGAAGCCTGCTCGCACTGGCTATCGGCCGCGGCCGTTCAGCTAGCGCCGCTACTCTACCCGGAGGGTCCGATCGTGCTGTTGGAGCTCGGTTCCGAACGGGTCTCACGGCTCACCGAACGCACCTGGGGCGATTTTCGTCCTGAAGCGCTCGCCGCCTACCGAGTGTTCTTGAAAGACAAGTACGAGCGACCGAGCGCGCTCAGGGAGCAACACGGTGATCTGAGCCTCGACTTTGCGAACGTGCTGCCCCCCAAGACGCCATGGGCGCTGGATGATACGCCCGAAGCCGCCTACTTGGATTGGGCAGACTTCCAACGCGTGACGTTCGGCAAGCGCCTCGCGGAATTCGCAGCGATTGCCCGAGACGCGGGCCTGGAGGACGTCGCGCTCTCCGCTCCCATCGACATCCCTTGGGGTCAAGCGCGCCAAACCGCCCCCCGGGCGGACACGCGCCTCGACGACACCACGTCGCTCAGAGACGTCTCGATGTTGAACCTGAGAGCGGAGGTTGCCGGTCTCGTCGGCATCGGAACGCTTCACGTCAGTCACAGCATCGACTGTCGAGGCCCGGGTCAGGACGAACTCTGGTTTCAGAACTTGCGGGCCCTCGCTTACGGACTGCGCGCTTTCTCCGTGAGTGGAGCTACCGCCCGGCCACGTCACATCGGGGGACTGCTCGACGAAGAAGCGAGTCCCACCGAGCTCGGCGAACGCTGGGCTGGCTTGCTGGAGGCATTGGATCGGGTTCAGTTTCATTCGCTGGAGCGCGTGGTCTCGGCTCAAATCGTCTTGCCGCGTCGGCTGTCAGCGACCGCCCTCGTCGCCAACGCCTTGCGTCCTTTGACGGCTGGCAGCCTGCGCATCGAAGAGATGGTGCCCGGAGCGCTATCGAGCGCCCAAGTCACGGACTCCGACTCGAGGCGCTGCGCGGAGGCTGAACGCTTCGTCTGCGCCCTGGCGACTTGCCTGCGTCAGCATCGCGTGCCCTTTCGCTTCGTTGCGGATGACCACGTGGATGCCGCAGTCAACAGCGACTACTGGACGATCATCCCGTCGCTCCCGGAGCTACAACCCGAGCTCGCGGAGAGTATCGAGTTCGGCCAGCGACGCGGCGCACCGTTGACCCTGGGACCGCAGCTGCCAGCGGGCTGGTCGCCCCCTGAAACTTCCGCTGAACTGCCGGCCGTGCTGTCTGACGACCCAGATGAACTGAACACTTGGGTCAGCAAGCTGATCGCCAGCGGCAAGCTGACACGAGATGTGGCCGAGCCGCGAGAGGTGGAGACGACGTTCTTTCGCGCCAGCGAAAGCGGACACTTGGCCCTCGCCTTCGTCATCAACCCCACCGAACGCGGCGTCTCAGCGCAGATCGCGTGCCCCGGGACTGACGCCAGAGACGCGCTGGATCAGACACGAGTGCATTCCTTTGCCGAACGTTTGGAAATTGCCGTTCCCGCAAGGTCGGTCAGGGTGCTAGAGCTCTCGGCCACCCGCTGACCGACACGAACGCCTGAGATGCTGATCGAAATCAATCCTGACACCCCGGAGCCCCGCAAGATCCGCCGAGCAGTGGACGCTCTCGAGGCTGGTGAAGTGATCGCCTACCCTACGGACACTTGTTACGGCTTCGGCTGCGACATGATGAACAAGAAGGCCATCGACAAGCTCTACAAGCTCAAGGGCATGAGCAAGGATCATCAGCTGGCCTTCATCTGTCGCGACCTGGGTGACGTCGCGCGCTACGCCGTGCTCAACGACTACGAGTATCGCATTCTCAAGCAGCATCTCCCGGGGCCGTATTGCTTCATTCTCAACCCCACGCGTGAAGTGCCGCGGGTGGTTCACACGCCCCGCAAACATGTCGGCGTTCGTGTGCCCCGCCACGAGATCGCCTTGGCGCTCGTGCGAGAGTTGGGCCGTCCCATCGTTTCGAGTACCGCTTCCCAACCCGGGGCCCCCCCATACGTGGATGCCCGAGAGCTCAACATCGACTTCAAGGGGCTCGGTTTGGTGATCGATGGTGGCGCAGGCGGCGAGACCCCGACGACCATCGTCGACTTGACCGGCAATGTGCCGGAAGTCGTGCGAGTCGGCGCCGGTGATCCGCAACCCTTCGAACAGGACTGAATCCAGATGACGCTCCGTGTCTTCGACGTACTCGGCAACAGCCAGCGTCTCGATGGTGGAGCGATGTTTGGAAATGTGCCCCGGGCACTGTGGGAACGTTGGCTGCCCCCGGACGAACGGGGCCGCATCCCGCTGGTGTGTCGCGCCGCGCTGATCGAAGCCGGTGATCGGCGCATCTTGCTGGAGACGGGCGTCGGCGCGTTCTTCGAGCCCAAGTTGAAGGATCGTTTCGGCGTGGTCGAGGACGAGCACGTCCTGTTGCGCTCACTCGCAGAGCGCGGTCTCGGTCACGAAGACATCGATGCCATCGTGCTCAGCCACCTGCACTTCGATCACGCCGGTGGGCTGCTCGCGCCATTCGCCGAAGGGCGTGCCCCGAAGCTGCTATTCCCCAACGCACGTCTCATCGTCGGCGAGACAGCCTTCGCACGTGCCCAGCAGCCGCATCCACGGGACCGCGCTTCGTTCATCCCCGAGTTGCCCGCGTTGCTCCAAGCAAGTGGCCGCCTGACGCTCGTTGCCGACGACGAGACCAGCGTCGACGTACTCGGCGACAGCTTCGAAATCAGCTTCAGTCATGGTCATACCCCCGGCATGCTCCACACGCTGGTGCGCGGAGAGCAGCAGCGCGTGTTCTTCTGTGCCGATCTGGTGCCAGGGCTCCCTTGGATCCATCTGCCGATCACGATGGGCTATGATCGCCACGCCGAGCGGCTCATCGACGAGAAGGCGGCACTGTTTCCCCAACTCGCGCGAGATAGGACCTGGCTCTTCTTCACTCACGACAGTGAAGTCTCCATGGCGCGCATCGCGCAAGACGAAAAAGGGAAGTGGGTGGCCGTCGAAACAGTCGGCACGTCGAGCGATGGGGTCGAACTCTAGCCGGAGCTAGTTTCAGAGTGGCGGGCACACGCAGGTGACAACTGACATGCAGGAGTACAAGCAGCGATTCATCGAGTTCATGGTCCGAGTCGGGGTGCTGACGTTCGGCGACTTCGTGACCAAGAGCGGACGCAACACGCCCTACTTCATCAACGCGGGTCGCTATCGCACCGGCGCACAAATGCGGCAGCTCGCCGGCTTCTACGCGGACGCGATCATCGCCAGTGGTGTGGATTGTGACGTCCTTTTCGGGCCCGCATACAAAGGGATCCCGCTGGCCGTCGCGACGTCGATGGCGCTAGCGGAACGCGGCCAGGACATCGCCTTCTGCTTCAATCGCAAAGAGGTCAAGGACCACGGCGAGGGAGGCACGCTGGTCGGTCATCCCCTCGCGGATGGTGACCGGGTTCTGTTCGTCGAAGACGTGACCACCGCCGGCACGTCGATCCGCGAAACCGCGCCGATACTGACGAGCGCGGCGAACGTCGAGCTCGCCGGGCTGTGCGTCTCGGTGGACCGCATGGAGCGTGGAACGAGTGAACGCAGTGCACTCAGCGAACTGCGAGACGAGTTCTCCATGATGACGTTCGCGATCGTCACGGTGGAAGAGGTCATGGAGTATCTGCAGGGTCGGCGCATCGACGGCCAAGTGGTGCTCACCGACGACCTGGCCGCCAAGATGCGGGCCTACCGCGAGCGCTACGGCGCCTCGCACTGACCGACGAGTCCAGAGCCCAAGCGCCACCAGAGTCGCGTTAGGGGGTTGGCTGCGCTGGTGCCTTCGGAGCTGCCGTGGCGCGTGCAGGCTGCGTCTTTCCGCCCGACGGCTCCGCGTTGGCTTGGCCCGTAGCAACCGGAAACGCCACGCTCGATCGCAATTCCATCTTCACTTGCAACGGACGGTCCGGGTCCTGCGACTGGGCCACACCGCCGAGACGCTGTACGAGCTCGCCCTCGACGGGCAGGGCTTGACCCGGCACCACGCGCAACTTCACTTCGTCCGAGCCCACGAACTGCACCACGGGTTGGGAACCAACGCCCGGGAGACCGAGCTTGGGCGCAGCCAGGTAGCGTTTGGTGTCGACCTGGATGACCGCGGACTGTTCGCTCACCTGCAGCACGCGGTGCAACCGATACGCGACGACGTCCGCTCCCATGAACACCTCGCGCGAGGTGACCATCCACACGGCGTCCTTGCCGACCGGCTCCTTCGGATAACTCACGAGGGAGGAGCGCAAGGCATCTGCCGTGCCCATCAACATCAACTCGAGATCGTCCATCGTCCCTTTGGAACGTTCCAAACGCGGGGAACCGACGGGGGCCCCCGCCTGGAGCGGGAAGACGACCTGGCTTCCTTTCAGCTTCCCGATTGCCGCCTCCGCTTCCTTCGGTAGCTGTCCGAGTTGTGAGGGACTGAGCCCCACTCCCTCGATCGAGAAGACCAACTCGGCGTCCGCCGTCTGCAAGGGGTCGTCCCCCTTGGGCTCGTCTTGCTTCATTTGGAGCGCGAACTGAACCGTCGGCATCGCCGCCTGAGGCCCAGTGCGAATCGATATCTCGATCTGCCCCTTGGCTTTGGACGTCGGCAGGGGACCACCGAGTTGGACACGGGGTTCGCTGCCGTTGCCGCCCAAGGTTAGCGCCGGTGGGGAGCCGACCGGCGCTTCCTGATCGGCCCGCTCCTGCCCCAAGATACCGTCGGGGGGTGGCGCCTTGTCGCCCCCCGCGGGAGCCGACTTGGCTTGTTGTGCAGCCTCCTGAACGGCGTTGGCTATCTCTGGAGCCATGGCAGCGGCAGTGTCGGAGGGCGAGGCTGTGCCTTCCCCTTCGCTCTGCTTGGTTTCGGCCTCTTGGATCTTGGACTTCTGTTCCGGTTTGTCACAGCCCGCAGTAGCGATGAGGAGCAATCCCCCCGCCACGCAACGGATGACGGAACGCACACACCACTTCGTATTTGTCAGCAACATAACTTCACCTAGTGGACGAACCCGGCATGCATACCAAACACCGGGCCCCTGACAACCTGCCCATCGCACCCTCCGCGGGGCTCTTCCGCAGCATCTGGTCGGTCCAGATTTGCGAAACGTTTGCAGCCTACCTACTGGCCGACTATCCCCAATTGGCCCCAACCAGGGCAGTCCACTCACCCCTCGGAAAAGTTTTCAAAAAACGTCGAAATCCCCACGCGCCCGGGAATTTGCCTCTTGGATCGCTCGTAGGTGTGAACCAGAGTCAAGTCGCTTGTAACTAGCTACCGTTTCCAGCATTGCAGGCCGAACAGGAGAAACCGACAGCCATGATCACCAAACGTAACCTCACCAGCTTCTTGTTCATCGCATCTTTGGGCGTCGCCGCTGGCGCTGCCGCGCTCAGCCCGACCGAGGCCAGCGCGGGAGGCGACTGCAACAACCCGAAGACCGCCGAAGTCAAGAAGTGGTGCAAAGACGGCGGACAGACGGCCGTCAAGAAGAAGATGAAGAAGATCGAGAAGGCGGCCAAGAAGGGCGGCGTCGACATGGATTGCTCCGACTGTCACAAAGACAAGAAGACGTTCCCCCTGAAGGACAACGCCGAGGCGGACTACAAGAAGTGGAAAGCCGCAGCCAAGAAGGGCGGCTTCGACGCCGACAAGGACTGAAACCCGCCTACCCCCGATTCAGGCCGCACCCCAATCCCCTCCGGGATTGGGGTGCTCTCGTTTTGTGACTGCTATGCGCGCCGACTGACGGAAGCGAAAGCTGGTTCAACCGCACCGCTGGATGCGCCCGACAACCGACGAGGACACAGAACCGCTTGTAGGCGCTCGAAGATCCCGAAGATGGGGCACCGCCCGCCGCGCGCTCGATGATTCCGAAGATGGGGCGCCCCTCGGCGCATCAGCTAGCTGGATGCCGAGCTTCGCCGACGGCTCACTCGTCCACCGGGTGACAGGCGAAGCACGTCACCTCGGTCTTCGGGCCTTCACCTTCGTTGAACCAGACGTTGAACTTCGCCGTCAGCTCGTCCCGCATGAACTCCGTCGTGTCTGGGTCGTACTCCATCGACTCTTCCAGAGCGTTTTCGCGAGGCAGCGCGTACAGGCCCTCGGATGGCATCTCGTAGTCGTTCAACTCGGCGTCCATGCCGTGGCAGGTCTCACAGGTGAAGTCCTCTTCGTACGAGTCGTCGAATTCCACGAACAGTTGCTGGCTGCGGGGATGAATCACCGCCGCCATGAAGCCCATGCGCATGCCTTCGGACTTGTTGGACCAGGCAATGCCCGGCGAGCCCATCGAGTCGATGGCGGGGGACTTGGTGTTGGGCTTGGCGCACGCTCCCGTCCAGCTCGCCCCCACGAGCGCGAGCACGAGCACGAGACGACCCTGGCCGGAGCGGCGTGCGGTGTGGAGGGAGGCGGACTGAGTTGGGAGATGTTGAGGCTTCATCGTGACAATCGTGGGGAGCGCTTCCAAAAGACGTCGCAAATACGCCGGCGCTCTACTGCCGTTACGCCGAGTGTTATCGAGAACGCCGCCGCGGCACAACACCCGCGATGGCCAAGAAACGCTGCGCCGCTACGCCTCGATCGAGTCGGTTCCATCTTGCGGTGGACGGCCAATCGGGGCGCCAGCTCGGGCAGGAGCATCGGCTGTCGCTGTGATTTTCGGCTATCAGAACGGCGGCGGCTCTGGCCCCGCATCCACGGCCTGCCCCTGCTCCGGCTCCGGCGCCCCGCCGTCCGGGGCCGGCGCGACCTCGGTGGGCTCGGTACCCAGGAGGAACTCCTCCCGCCGGCGGTTCTCTTGGCCCGGCAGGGGAAGAAGCCCGGTGAGCGGATCGATATCGAGCTCGAGGACCTTGCCTGGTCGGTGGAAAGTCGTTTTCGGGCGACCCTCGTGGGCGGCCCGCATGAAGTCTATCCACGCTGGCAACGCGGTTCGCGCGCCGGACTCGCGCTTGCCCAGTGGCCGAGCGTCGTCGTAGCCGACCCAAACGACAGCCACGATGTCCGTGGAGAAGCCAGCAAACCAGGCGTCCTTCGCCTGGTTGGTCGTCCCGGTCTTGCCAGCCACTTCACGGCCCAAGCTCCGCGCGGCGCGTCCCGTCCCGCGCTCGACGACCGAGCGCATCAAGCTGGTCGCGAGGTACGCCTCTTCTTCCTCCATGACCCGCCGTTCGGGAGGTGACGCGGGCAGAGGAAGCTCCTCACCGTTCGGCGTGGTGACGCGTTGCACGATGCGCGTCTCCGCGAAGAGGCCCCCGCTGGCCAACGTCGCGTAGGCATTGGCGAGCTCCAGAGGAGTCACTTCGTAGGAGCCGAGTGCCAGCGAAAGGTCGGGTTCCAGTCGAGAGGTGATGCCCAAAGCTCGGGCCCACTGCACGACTGGCGGCGCGCCGCTCTGTTGCAGCAAGGCGGTGCTGCCCTCGTTGTTGCTGTACGTCAGCGAATCCCGAAGCGAGACGAACAGGCCGTTGCCAGCTTCCACCACTCCGTCGGCCTTCTTCTGCACCGGGATCATCGTCGCCGGCGTGAAACGGCGCGAGTGCAGGGCGTAGCTGTAGACGAAAGGCTTGAAGGTCGAGCCCGGCTGGCGCTGGGCCTGCGTGGCTCGGTCCAAACCACCCGCAATTGCCTCGTAGCTCCCGACGAGTGCGAGGATCTCATGGCTGCGCACGTCCAACGCGACCAGCGCCGACTGAGGCCCAAGCTCCAGAGAAAGTAGAGGGCGCTCGGCCTTGCTGGGGTCCTCGTCGAGCCGAACGCGCAGCAATGCCTCAGGCTGGGTGAACTTGCTAGGCAGCAGGTTCTTGGGGTTGTAGCGCGCCTCGTCGAAAAGCCGCACGCGACCGACCACGTCACCTACGCGCACGTCGATGGTGCCCGTCTTGTCGTCCACCGACTGCACGACACCGGTGTAAACCCGGTACACCTTCGGCGGCCCTTGGTGGGGCTGTGCCCACAGCGCTCGCTTCTTGGCCATGTAGGGGGCGGCGAGTTCGTGGCGCGACATGTACGCATCGAGATTGTCGCGCACGGCCTGGCGTGCTTTCGCCTGCAGTCCCGGATCGATGGTCGTGCTCAAAGTGAAACCACCCGAGAGCTCCTGTCCCCCCAGGGCGCCCCGCAGATGCTTCTGCGCCATCGCAACCGCTTCCGGCGCTAGCTCACTCTCGCTCTCCTCCGCCGGAGCGAGGCGCAACGGACGCCTGGCCACCTCTTCGTGGAACTGGGGCGTGACGAAACCCTTCTTCAGCATCTGGTCGAGCACGTACTGGCGCCGAGCCAGGGCCCGTTCCGCGTCGCGGCGCGGCGAGTAGCGTTCCGGAGCAGCCACGAGTCCAGCCAACACCGCGGCCTCGTCGAGAGTGAGTTCACTGGCGTGCTTGCCGAAGTAGTAGCGGGCGGCTTCCTCGATCCCGTAACGCCCGTGCCCCTGATAAATGTGGTTGAGATAGAGCCAGAATATCTCGTCCTTGCTCAGTGACTGCTCCAGCCGCAACGAAAGCACGGCTTCTCGGATCTTGCGACGGTAGCTTCGCTCCGAATCCAGCAGCACGTTCTTGACGACCTGCTGGGTGATGGTGCTGCCCCCTTGCACGGTGTGTCCCGCCCGAATGTTCGCGACTAGAGCGCGCAGCATGCCCAGGTAGTTCAGGCCTTCGTGCTCGTAAAACGACGCATCCTCCGCCGCCAAAAACGCGCGCTTGGCCGAAACGGAAATCTTGTCGAAGGGCACCACCGTGCGGCGCTCGGTGAACACGCTGGCCAGTAGCGTGTCGTCGCGTGCGAGGATGCGCGTGATCTGCGGCGGGTTGTAGCCGGCCTTCAGCTTCTCGACGCTGGGCAGGTCTCTCGCGACGTGCTCCAACGTGAAGTACACCGCCGAGGCGGCCAGCAGCGCCACTCCAAGACCAACCAACGTGAGGGTGAGCAGCCACTTGCCCCACGGGAAGCCTGGCTTCTTCTTGGAGGTCGAGGCCTTGGAGTCGGCCCCCGACGTCTTGGAGTCCTTCGCGCCAGCAGCAGTCCGCGCTCCGACGGCGGGGGCTGACGCCATCGGGCGACGTTTGCCGCGACGGGGCACAGCGGCCGCCCCAGCATCCGCCGACACGTCCGATGCAGCTCCCCCCACTTCCTCGCGCGGCTGCATTCCGGCGTCGTCAGTTGGTGCCGCGGACGGCGCGGGCCCGTCACCCTCTGGCGAGATCTCGACGCGCTCCGTCGGTGCATCGGCCATTTCGCTCGCGCCCGCCTGTGCAGGCGCGGCTGCGGCATCGCTGACCTGCATCGGCTCGGTGCCGCTGCCCCGCGAGAGCTCGGGCTCAGGGGCGCTCGACAGTTGTCGACGCCCGCGGCGCGGGAGTGCCCCACCCGTCTGCTCGCTCGTGCCGTGGGGTGGCTTCGGCCCTTTTCCTGTCTGACTCGGATCGTCGGGCATGGTGACTACTTCATCAGAAGTAGCAGAACCCCTACCGTCAGCGCAGCGCCCAGAATCAAGAACACGGCCGCCACCCCGATCAGCACCCAAACGCTATCCCCTCGCGGCCGCTCTTTGACGGGCTGGGCGGTCGCAGCTACTGGCTGCGCGATCTCTGGCCTGGGCGCAGGCGCTGCTTGTTGCTGCGGCGCCGCTTGCGGAGCGGCCAGAGGCGGCCCTGGCGTCATCTGGAAGATGGCATCGACGGCTGGGTCGGGCTCCGAGAAAGGCCGCAGGGCTTGAGCGAACTCGATGGCCGACTGATAGCGGGCGTCGGGGCTCTTGGCCATCGCTCGACTCAGAGCGTCCCACAATGCAGGGGGAAACTGTTTATCTGGCACCCGCTCGTTGATCGGGATCGGTGCTTCGACGACGTGCTTCTGGATGTACTCCATCGGCGATCTAGCTTCGAAGGGCAGCTTTCCGGTAAGCGCTTCGTAGAGAATGATCGCCAGCGAATAGATGTCGCTGCGTGCGTCCAAGGTCTTGCCCTGCGCTTGCTCTGGCGACATGAACTCAGGCGTGCCGAAGACCATGCCCTCTTGCGTCAGCTGGATCGACCCTGGGCGCATCTGCCGCTCGGTGACTTTGGCCAACCCGAAATCCAAAACCTTCGGGTAGTCCGTGATCTGGCCCTGCTTGCAGAGGAAGATGTTCTCCGGCTTCAGATCCCGATGCACGATGCCCATGTTGTGGGCCTCTTGCAGCGCGCCGCAGACCTGGATCAGCAACGCTGCCGCCTTCGGCAGCGTCAAAGGACCTTCCCGTTTGACCGCGCGGTTGAGGTTTCGTCCCTCCAGGTACTCCATCACCATGAACAGAGACCCGCCACCCACGCTGCCCTCTTCCAGCTGCCCGTACATGAACACCTTGACGGTGTTGGGATGTGTCAGCTGACTCATAGCCCTCGCCTCTCGTCGAAAACGAGACGCGAGGTCTTTGCGAGATGCGAGCTTGGGATGCAGGATCTTGATCGCCACCGATCGATTCATGTCGACCTGCAGCGCCTGGTAGACGGACCCCATCCCACCAGTGCCGATCTTCTTCTGGATATGGAACTGACCCGCAAGGATGGTCCGATCCAGGAAAGGATCCGCCGATTGCATCTTGCGGGGTGTTAGCAGAGATCGACGAAGAGCTCGACGCCAAATACGGTTCCAAGTGCGTCACCGGGTAAGGTAACCTGCTCACTCCCTTGGCACTGGACTCACTAGGACGAGATCCGCAACGCCACACGTCGAGCGTTTTTCATGTTGACGGCAGAGTATCGACACAGTCCCTTGTTGAGGGATGCAGGCTTTCGCCACGCGTTCTTCACACGCAATGGCGGATTCTCCGTGGGGCCCTATCGGGCGCTGAACTTCTCTTTCGCCGTCGGGGACGACGCCGAACACGTGGATGGCAACCTGGCGTTAGCCGCGCAGGCGCTCCAGGTCGAAGCCGGGCGCCTCTTCTTTCCAGCGCAAGTGCACGGCGCGGGCGTCATGGAGCTGGCCGGAGATGAAGCCCAGTTCGATGTCGTCATGAGCGAAGTCGACGCACTTGTGAGCGGTCACGCCGACATCGCGTGTGGAGTGCGCACGGCGGACTGCGTGCCGATACTGATCGGCGATCCCACGACCGGCCGTGTGGCCGCAGTTCATGCGGGCTGGCGTGGATTGGAGGCGGGTGTCGTTCACAGCGCTGCGCGTCAGCTGGGCGGCTCACCCGACCGCTGGCTGGCAGCGATCGGACCGCACATCTCGGTGTCTGCCTTCGAAGTCTCCCAGGACGTCGCCGAACGCCTTGCCGCCTGTAGTCCGGCCGAAGCCCCCATCGCGCAAGAGCCCAATCAGAAGCCCCACGTGGACCTGCTGGCGATCACCCGAGCCCAGCTGGAGAGAGAGGGCGTCGCGGCACACAACATCGACGTCGTGGAGGGCTGCACGAAGTCCCAACCCGAGTCCTTCTACTCGTATCGACGCGACGGCACGCGAGGTGGACGCCACTTGTCCGCCATCGTGCCCCTCGGCGGCTAGCCTCGTCCCACGTTCAGAGGCACTTGGCCTTGATGCGACGAATGCCCTTGTCGTCGATGTACCAGGGCTGGGCGCAGTCCCCTCCGCTGGGCTTCTTCCCAGCCGAAGGCCTCGGTGCGCGCACGCCGTTGGCGGGCTTGGTCAGCTTCTTCTTGGGAGGTTCGGCTGGCGGCAGGTCGTCGATTTCCTGGACCTCTGCAGGGCTCTCGCTCTTGGGTGCGTCCGTAGTGGCAACGGGTTCATGCCCGCCGACCTCGGCCGCCTTGGCTTCGTCACCCTTTGCCTCTTTCGTGGCGACCGCCGTGGGCTCCGAGGCAGGTTTGTCCGGCGGGTGTTCGGCAGCCACGGGCACAACCTCATCGTCGGAGCTGAACAGCCCTGAAATCAGGAACCCGAGGAGCAACAACGCGACGGTTCCTAGCGCGATGTAAACCAGCCGCTTTCGTTGCTCTGCCGCAGCCGCAAAGGGATTGTCCGCCGCGGGACGTTGAACTTGCCGCAACCCGGGCTGGGTCAGTTCCTCGGTATTTCTGTAGATCTGCGTCGGGTCGTCGATCGGCAGATACTCGACGTTTGGAGTGTAAACCTCCGTCGCTCCATCTTCGTTCCTGAGGAATGGCGGGACGATTTCCGGCAAAGTCTTGACCGATTGGGGTCCCCCCGGAATGGTGTCGATGAGCGTGCGCATGAGCTGCGGATCGGAGTCGTTGAACGCAGAGAGGTGGCCTACCGCCGAGATGCTCTCGATTTCGGCGAGTGCCTCTTCCCGCAGCTCCAGGCTGTCACCGGCAATCTCTTCGACCCACTCGCCGACCTCGCGGGCACTCAAGAGGTACATCGACTCTTCGACCGCCACCGCAAACTCGCGAGCGGTGGAGTAGCGAGCGTCCGCATCTTTCTCCAGAGCGCGCAGCACCATGGCATCCAGTTCGGGTCGCACGGCGGGGTTGATGTGGCTGGGCGGCAGCACAGGCGCGCTGAGGATCTTCGTGAGCACCTCGGTCGCGTCATCGCCTGAAAACAACCGCTGACCCGTCAGCGCCTCCCACAGTACCACTCCCGCCGCGAAGATGTCCGTGCGTCGATCCACCGAGCGACCTTGAAGCTGCTCTGGTGCCATGTAGCTGAGCTTGCCCTTCATCTGGCCTTCGCGGGTGACCTGCATGCGAGCCGCGGCCTTCGCGACCCCGAAGTCCAGAACCCGCGCAACGCCATCGACACCCACGAGCACGTTCTGCGGCGAGACGTCTCGGTGCACGACGAGTAACGGTTTGCCGCGTTCGTCCGTTGCCTCGTGCGCAGCGTGCAGG
The DNA here is from genome assembly GCA_050290545.1 of Polyangiaceae bacterium. Taxonomy (GTDB): domain Bacteria; phylum Myxococcota_A; class Polyangia; order Polyangiales; family Polyangiaceae; genus SZUA-265. The sequence goes on from JBNKHV010000030.1 coordinate 24,817, forward strand.
CCGTGAAGCATGCCGCTGATGACGCTACCGATGAGCCCTTCCGGCAAGGGTAGGTTCTTCTTCTTCGCAGTGCGCAAGAGCCGAGAGAAGGACTCCCCACGCACGTAGTCCATGACCAAGAACAGCTCGTCCCCCATCGCCACGACGTCGACCGTCGCCACCACATTGGGGTGCTGGATGCGCGCGGCGAGTCGTGCCTCATCGAGGAACATCGCAGCAAATTCTGGGTCTTTGGCGAATTGGGGGTGCAGTCGCTTGATCGCTACCGTGCGCGAGAAGCCGACGGGGCCCAGAAGTCGACCGAAGTGAACGGTCGCCATCCCGCCGGTGGCCAGCTTGCCGTAAAGCGCGTAGCGCCCAACGACGCGCAGCGGCTTGTTTGGGTCGGGTTGGACTTCCGGCATGTTGAGGCTGAGACGACTGAGGGGGATGAACGGCTTGGTTGAGCCACGCCCAGGCCTAGGTGGGTGTATAGCGCACCACCACGACCCTTCCGAGCTTCGAGTAACCGGCGGCGGGCGAGTCTGCAAGCGTGCCGACGACGGGTGCCGGCGGGTAACAGTGAGGGTTGACGACTGATCTTATGTTCAACTATGGGAAATCGTTGCCACTGCTGCAACGGCGAGGGATTGTTGCGGGCGTCGCGACAAGCGAGTTTGTTGTGCGCCCTCGAGCGCAGTAAAAGGTCGAACAATGCAAGAAGACGTCCCGACGCGACCTGCGAACACTTCGCCCGACGACCCTGCCGATTCGGGGCACACGCTGTGGCTGGTCAGCTACGCGGACGACGATGACCGCGAGATGACCGCAGAACAGATATTCCACGCCATGCGCCGTGGAGAAATCGACGGCGATACGATCGTCTGGCGCGATGGCATGCCCGAGTGGCAGGCGATTGTGGATGTGGACCCCTTGCAGCGAGCCATCGGCAAGCTGGCAGGGCGAGGCCCGGTCGACAAGAAGCGCACCGTCATGGGTGGCTTTCATGCTGCCAAACCTCCATTGCCAAGCCGAGCTCCAACGCCTGAGGTTCCGCCAGCCGTGCAAACGAAGGCGAAGCTTCCTCGCAGTACCCTGATTGGAGGAGCCCACGCCGTACAGGCACGAGGACTGTCCCCCATCGTTCCGACCCCGGACGTCAGCGACCTCGACGATACCAACGAGTTGGACTCGGGACTCCTGGAGTCGGTGCGCTCTGGGCCGCCCGACGTTCCCCACCGCTTCCCCGACATCCCTTCGGACACGACCACGGCCCCCTTGGCCGACGTGATGGGAGTCCACAACCGCGTGCCATTCCCATCGGATCCCGAGTCGGCGCCCATTTCGTTGGATCCGGACTCCATCGAGTCGCTGCCGTCCAACGCGTTGGAATCGGTGGTCGCCCACATGCCGCCGGCAGAAGCGCCCAGCGCGCCCAAGAACATCTTCGACGTGGCGTCGGAACCGCCAGCGCCCGCTCCGATTCCGGAAAGCAAACCGCTCGAGCCCGCAGAGCCGAAAGCCCGCCCACGCCCGCCGTTGCGGGACCGCAGTGTGATGCCGGTGCCGACGACAGGCGCCGAGCTCGGGAGCCCCGAAGCCATCTCGCTGGCCCCGCCGGAGCGGCGTGGCGGAGGCGGCAAGATTGTGGTGGCCATCGTGTTGCTGGGGCTCATCGGGGCGGCGATGTTCTACTTGGGCAGACAGACGGCGCAACCGACCGGGGTGAACCCAGAACCGACAGCGAGCGCCACCGCGGCCGCAACGACTCCACCCGCCGCCACTACCGCGCCGGCCGAGACGACCACCGCAGCTGAGCCACCTGGCGACGAGCCAACGGAGGAGCCCACCGAGGACGAGGACAAGACCGAGGCGGAAGAGGACACGACCGAAACGCCGCCTACCGCGGTCGCTCCAAAACCGTCGCCCCGACCCCGAACGACGCTGCCCTCACCACGGCCCTCACCTTCGCCAGTCCCGAGCCCAAGCCCCAAGCCAGCACCGGCCGAAACCCCCGAAGGGACCACCGGTGCCGCGCCAGGCCCGTTCGATACCAAGGCGGCTTCGTCTGCCCTGACGGCCGCAGCAAGCTCCGCATCGAGCTGTCGCAAAGAGGGAGATCCGAGCGGGGTGGCCAACGTGACGGTCACGTTCAGTCCCTCGGGGCGAGCGGTCAACGCCAACGTGCAAGGGCCCCCGTTCGCGGGAACGGTAACCGGCGGGTGCATCGCGGCACGAATGCGGTCGGCACGAGTTCCACCGTTCTCGGGAGAGCGGATCACCGTCAAAAAGGTCGTGGTAATCCAGTAAACTCGCTTGCTCGACGTGGACAACGGCGAAGCTGCCGCCTATGACACCGCAAATTCGGCACGGGCGATTCGGTTGATCGCCGCGCCCTAGCCTGCACTTCTCGCGACCTCGGTCTTACCGTGGTGAGAAACGCGGGCACGGAGCCCTGGTCGGAACGGCCGCGGCCCAATTCGGAGGATTCGACGATGATGACCAATGCCCAACGTACCCACGCAGAGTTCGGCCAGAGTATCTGGTACGACAACATCCGCCGCAGCGCTTTGGAGAACGGCGATTTTGCGCGACTCATCGCAGCAGGCGTTCGCGGCTGCACGAGCAACCCAGCCATCTTCAACAAGGCCATCGGTGGCAGCGCGGATTATGATGGTCAGTTGCGGCAACTGGTGAGCGCGGGCAAGTCCGTCCAGGAGATTTACGAGGCCTTGGCGATTGCAGACATTCAGCGCGCGGCCGATCAGCTTCGCCCGATCTTCGACGAATCGATGGGCGCCGATGGCCACGTCTCGATGGAGGTGGCGCCGGGTTCCGCCGACGACTTCCAAGCGACCGTGGACGAAGCGCTATCGCTCGAGGCGGCCATCGCCCGACCGAACCTGATGATCAAGGTACCCGCCACCGAAGCGGGGTTGCAGGCAATCACCGAGCTGACTGGCAAGGGAGTGAGCGTCAACGTCACGCTTATCTTCTCCCGCAAGCGCTACGAGGAAGTCGCCGAAGCGTACATCGCAGGACTCGAGAAGGCGGCTCAGTCCGGCATCGACCTGTCGACGATCGCTTCCGTGGCCAGTTTCTTCATCAGCCGCATCGACTCCAGCGTCGACGAGTGGTTGGCAAAGCAGAACAGCGCCGACGCCAAGGCGCTCGAGGGCAAGGTCGCCATCGCCAACGCCAAGATGGCCTACCAAAGTTTCGGCAAGCTCTTTGGCGGCGAACGGTTTGCAGTCCTCGCCGCCAAGGGGGCACGGGCACAGCGCCTGCTGTGGGCATCGACGGGCACGAAGAACCCCGACTACTCCGACACCCTTTACATCGACGAACTCGTCGGCAAAGACACGGTCAATACTGTGCCGCCCGCAACGTTGGATGCGTTCCAAGACCACGGTAACCCCAAGGAAGCACTTTCGAAGGACGTCGAAGAGGCCTCAGCCACGCTGACGAAAGCCAGCGAGCTCGGCTTGGATCTCGAAGCAGTGTGCGACAAGCTGCTGAAAGACGGTGTCGCTGCTTTCGTGCAGGCAATGGATGACCTGCTCGCCTCCATCGAGTCGCGCCGCTCTGGCTTGCTGTCGGAAGCACGCGGCGAGGCCTGAGTCGGAGGGGCGGACGAGGGCCGTACGCGGTCCTCGTCGTCAGGGGAAAGCCAATGACGCGCCAGTCAAAAAAACGATGGCTGCTACCCAGCCCAAGAAGGATCTGGCGCTTCCTGCGGAACGACAAGGTTCCAGCGTGGCGCAAAGGTATCGCCTACGCGGCTTTGGCGTACGTGATCTTCCCTTTCGACGCGATTCCAGATCTGGCGCCTTTAGCGGGTTGGCTCGACGATATGGGAATCGCCAGCCTGGCTCTCGTGTTCCTGTCCTGGGCACTCGGCGATGAAGCCATTCACACGCCGCAACTGCCGCCAGAGAAGGACGGGGAGGCCCGAGAACGACAACCCCGAACGTCGACCCGCGATGACGAGTAGGTTCCGTCGAGGACCCGCGACCAAAACCACCGATGCGCGTGAGAAGGTGTCCGCGCAAGGAGACAAGAAGTCCGATGCAAGCTCATCCCACCCTAGCTGTTCTCTCGATTGCCGCTGCCCTGTGTGCGTGCAAGCAAGATCCCCCTGTAAAGACCGACAAGGAGCCGCTGACGGAGCAAGCCGCCGCACCAGCAACGGCGATGCCTGCGCCGAAAGAGAAGGAGACCTACGGGTTGGACGCGCCGCAAGCCGCTACGGCCAGTACGGCCAAGGCCACGAGCCCCGCGGCGGCGAAGCCGGCCACCGAAAACCCGGTCGCCGATGCCATGCAAAGCAAAGGACCGAGCGCGCAGGGCGAGGGCTTCGAAGCCCATTTGGCGGCGAGCAACGCCTACAAAGCGGGCGCCAAAGGAACCGTCACGGTCGTTCTCAATGCCAAGGCTCCGTTTCATTGCAACGACAAATACCCCTACAAGTTTACGGTCAAGCCCACCGCCGGAGTGCAGTTCGCTCAGGACGTCGTGAAGGGCATGAAGATCGGTGAGCAGCAATCGACGATGGCTGTGGAGTTCACCCCCTCCGCAGCCGGCAAGCACACGCTGGAAGGCACGCTGGCGTTTTCGGTCTGCACCGACGACAAGTGCTTGGTCGAGAAGCAAGCGCTGAGCGTCACCATCGACGTCGAGGACGCGAGCTGACGTGGAGGGGCTCAAGTTCGACGCCCAGGGCCTGCTGCCAGCAATCGCTCAAGATCACGTCACGGGAGACGTACGCATGGTGGCGTGGATGAACGCCGACGCGATCCAGCGAACCCTGGAGAGCGGCAAAGCTACTTTCTACAGTCGTTCACGCGGGCGGTTGTGGACCAAGGGTGAGACCAGCGGTCACTTCCTGCACGTCGTCTCCGTGCACGTGGACTGTGACGGGGACACACTCCTGCTGCGCGTCTCCCCCGAGGGCCCCTCGTGCCACACTGGTCGGCCCACCTGTTTCTTTCGAGGGCTCGATGGCAATGGGCACACCGTCGACCTACCCGCCCCTGCACCGAGCTTCCTGGCGGCCTTGGAGCGCGAGATCGCCGAGCGTCAGAGTTCGACCAGCGCGAAGAGTTACACCAAGTCCCTGCTCGAGGCTGGCGCTGCCCAGATCGGGGAGAAGATGCGCGAAGAGGCCGGGGAGTTCGCACAAGCCATCGCGTCCGAGAGCGCCGATCGGGTGGCGAGCGAAGCAGCCGATGTCATCTACCACCTGCTTGTGGGACTCCGCCTACGAGGTGTGGAACTGGAGGATGTCTTGGAAACGCTCGCTCGACGCTCGGGGATCAGCGGCCACGAGGAGAAAGCGCGGCGCAAACCAGCTGCGGAATCGGACCCCAGCACTTAAAGAACGAGAGTGCCAACGGGCTTTTGAGCATTGTTGGTTTGACCGGGCTGGTTTCGGCCAATAAATCAATGATTGGCATCGGGTAACGAGAACCCGCGCCCATTTGCGCTCATGACCGACATCCTGATTTTCGAAAGTGATCTCGACTTCGCCAACGCGCTGCAGGGAGAACTGACGCGCAAAGGGTGTGACGTGTCGGTTGTTTCCGACGCGACGGAAGGCTTGCAACAAGCCGCATCTCAGCGACCGGATCTAATTTTGCTCTGCACCGAGCTGCCGCGAATGAACGGCTTCTCCGTTTGCAACCGGCTCAAGCGCAACCCCGACCTGTCGGATGTGCCGGTCATCATCATGAGCGCGAACGCCTCGGAAGAGACGTTTCAGCAGCATCGCAACCTGACGAAGAAGCGCGCGCAGGACTACGTCCACAAGCCCATCGCCGTTGGTGAGATGGTCGACCGCGTCGGCAGGTTCGTGAGCTTCAGCAACGGGGCAAGCGCTGCGCCTCTGCCGCCGGAGCCCGACGCCATCGAAGAGCTCGATCTCGAGGACATGGAGGAGATCGTCGATGGGGCATTGGACGAACTCGGACCGACAGAGGTGCACACCGCACAAGAGCCGATCCAGGCAGCGGCAAACAGCGCGCCGCCACCGGCACCCCTGCGCTCCTCCCTGCCTCCTGCCGCCACGAGCGCCAGCGTCGCGCCAGCGAGCAGCATGCCACCTTCCGCGCCATCCACGCCCCCGGCACAAGACCCCACGTCGAGCCGTCGCCCGCGTGCCGCATCGGAAATCCCGGAAGAGCCGGCCCCGGCGTCCAGTCGCCGCAGTTCGCGCGCGGCGCGACGACGTTCATCGGCGGCGCCGCCGCCGCCTCAATCCGTTCCGCCGGCGGCGCCAGTACCGGTGATCTCCGAAGTCCCGCCGTCCCTCGTGGGCGACGACTCTGCAGAACAGGTCGCGCAACTCGAGCGCACGCTGCGAGAAACGAGGGAGCGCCTCGAGGCGGTTCACCGTGAGCTGGACGAGGCGCGGAGCAAGAGCGCAGGCGGCAACGTCAAGGCGCGTGAGATCCTCGACTTGCGCGAGGCACTGAACAAGAAGGACAAAGAGCTGCTCGACCTGCGTGACCAGCTCACGCGACGCGACAAGGAACTGCTCGCCGCGAAAGACGCATCCCTGGAGTTGGAGCGAGCCAACGCCGAGAAGGATGACGCCGTGCTTGAGATCGAAAAGCGCTTGCACGCGGCGGAGCGCGCCCAGCAGGCGGCGGTTCAGGACCGCGAGCAGGCCAACAAGCGCGCCGACGGAATCAAGCGCAAGCTGGAAAAGGTCATCGCCAGCGTCGAGGATCTGACGGAGGAAAAGCAAAGCCTGCAGACGCGCATGGCAGAGCTCGACAGTTCCTTGAAGGCGAGCGAACAGCGCACTGCGGATCTGCAGGCGGACCTCGGCGACGCAGAAAAGGAACTGGCCGCTCTCGAAGAGCAGGCGGAGCAAACGCAGCAACGCCTGAAGGAAGCCAAGCAACAGCTCGCGTCGACGGAAGCCGCGCACCAACACACGCAGCGAGAACTCGATGCGGCCAAGGGGCGCTTGGGTCGTCAAGCTGAAGCCCATGCCGCGATGAAGAAGCTCCTGGGCGAAGCCCTCAGCAGACTCGGAGGCCTCGAATCTGCCGACTAGCCAAGGGCGACAATCCACGATCGCTGGATTAGAGCGCCGCCAATTCAGCGAACCACGCCAGCAGCAGCTCCACGAAATGCTCCCGGACGAGGTTGGCGGTAGCTTGTACTTCTGCGTGGTCTAGGTGCTTCGGTGAGATACCCGCGGCGAGGTTGGTGATGCAGCTCACGGCTCCCACGCGCACGCGCAGCTGGCGCAAGGCGATCACCTCGAGCACGGTACTCATGCCGACGGCCGAAGCACCCAGTGTGCGCAACATTCTGATCTCCGCTGGTGTCTCGTAGGTCGGCCCCAACAGTCCAGCGTACACGCCCTCGGCGAGAGGGACTCCCGCGGCTGACGCCGCTCGCTGCGCGGCGGCCCGGACGTCGGCATCGTAGGCTTCGGTCATATCGACGAAGCGCTCCAGTCCGGGACCTACCGGTCCCACGAGTGGGTTCGTCCCAGTGAGGTTGATGTGATCAGTGATCAGCATCAATTCCCCTGGGGCGAGCTTCGAGTCGATGCCCCCCGCGGCGTTGGTCAACACGACGAACTCACAACCGAGCTCGGCAAGCAGACAGACACCGAACACGACTTGCTCGATTGGGTGACCTTCGTAGGCGTGCACCCTCCCCTGCAAGCAAGCAACGGCCTGCTGATCGACGTAGCCCAGACACAGGTTGCCGGCATGACCCACGACGGCAGATGCCGGCACACCGGGAATCTCCGAGTAAGGAATGACTTCAGCACGCTGCAGCTCCTCGGCGAAACTACCCAAGCCCGACCCCAAAACGATGCCCAAGCGCGGTTTGGTAGCGAAACGCTGGCGCACCACGTCAGCTGCAGCGGCCAATTGTCGTCGTGTAGGCAAGACCATGAAATGAGTTTGCTAGCAGGCGACAACAGCGGCCAGCTCGATCGTCGCGATCGACTATCGACGAGCTGACTCCCTTCGGTGCTGGATCGTTCCGTACAAACAGACGTGCGGGCTCGCTGGCGGGAATGCGGAGAATGCGGACTGGCCAGTGGGACCTGTCGTGCTAGGGTCCGCCTCCCCTGAGCGCGTGACCGCGCTCCTCGCACTTTTCGTTTGTTCAGCCATGGCCAACAAGTTTTCTGAATTCCTGAAAGAACACGGGATTGATGAGCGACGACTGCTCTCAGCCTCGAAGCACCTCGAGCGTTTGCGTTTCGAGGACCGTGTGCTGCGCAAGCAGGGCAAGGCTGGCGAATCCGCCAACGATGATGAGGCAGGCGAAAAGAAGCCGCCGCAGAAGGCTCGCAGTGGTCGCCCGGTAACCCGACGCCAGCTCGACGCACTCGGTCGAGGCAACAAGATATCCGGCCCGGCCAAGACCCGCCTCTTGCGTGCCGTCAATCGCATCCTAGAGCAGAAGAAGCAGGACCAAGTGGACCTGCGCTCGTTGTTCTGAGAGTGACGGCGCAGCGCGACTGCGCCGCATCCCATGGCTCGCTTGGCCGACTGTTCTCCAGCAGTCCGACAGGCGGTCTTGTGTTCACTCTGTGCGACGAAGCAGGATGGCTCGGTTGTTACCGAGGTGCCAACGCATGCTGTGTGGACCGACGACCGTGAACTGAGCCAAGTCGACTTGCCCATTGGGCCGCTTGAAAGCGAGGGTCAGCTCGCGGTCCTCGGCCTTGACCACTTCGAAAGGACCGGTACGCGGAAGTTCGGTGGGGATCGTCACCGTGACGTTCGAACCGGTGAACTCGAAGCTGGTGCCGCGCGCCCAACCCGTCGCGCTCGCCAAGTACTCGGCGTCGATGTTGCTCAAGGTGTCCCCGAACCATCGCCCCTCCAACTGCTGGGATAGCGGATCGGCGCAGCCGGGCGCGGCGAGCGCCACGACGAGGCTCATCACGACGAGGTGCCAAAGGCGAAGCATGAGACGCATCGTGCTACACGCACCTACATCTGCCAAAAATGTTGTCTTCCGCTGCGCCGACGTTCAGTTCTTGCAGCAGCGGATGCCGAGGCTGTAGTCGAAGTACGCTCGGGGGTGCGCATCGATGCGCGATAGGCAGCCATCTTTGGTGTTGCGGGCATAGAAGCCGCCCAGGAAGACCCCTTCCTCGTCGTCGATCCACTCATCCAGATTCCCCACCATGTCGTAGACGGCATCGTCACCCCAACGACTGGCGCACTCGGGATCGGCCCCCGTCGCGTGAAGCAACGGCGTGCCTTCGTAGGAGAACTGGTTCAGACGCGGATCGAGGTGACCCCGTGATGCATGACCGTGCAAAATCGCCGCGGGGTGCTTGCCCATCGACACGTTGCAAGCCCCCTGTCGATAAGTGTCGCCATACGGGAACTGTCGGTCGCGTTCCCCACGACACGCCGTGACCCACTCGTCTTCCGTACACAGTCGCTTGCCCGCATTGCGGCACGCTCGCTCGGCGACCACGCCACTGATGTAGCCATTGGGCGTTACCCCGCGGCGCGTCGTCACCTTGACGTCGAATGCCTCACGCAGCTGGTAGCTCGGCGGCTTGGGAATGGGAAGCAGACGATACTGCTCCTCCCCCATGTTCATGCGCTCCGTCTCCCACAGCTGGAAGGCGGATTTGGTGTGGTAAGGCGTCGGGTGATAGTATGGCGATACGTCGCGCTCGGCTTCGATGTCCACGAGACTCGCTTCGAAGCGGTCGATGCAGAAACGCCCCCGGATGCTGACCATCTCCTGTGGGCAGTCCGCGCTGCCCACCAAACCGGCCAAGGGCGGCTTTCCACTCGCAACGACCGGCGCGGCGTCAGGCACGTACAACTGTGCCGGAGCGGAGTCCGCTGCCGCCACGGGCTGCGCTTTGGGTCGCGGCGCAGGCTCCGGCGGCGCATCGGAACAAGTGCAAGCCATTGCGGCAGCGCACCACCCCAATACGAACACCACCCGTGCAATCATCGTGTTCGAGTGTGGCGCATCGATACGGCGCCCACCAACCTCACGAGCGACCGCGATAGACGATCAGACCGTGCGTGAGGTCATAGGGCGATACGGCAACTCTCACACGATCGCCGGGAAGTACGCGAATGTGGTGACGCCGCATGCGCCCCGAGAGCTGAGCGCGAACGATCGCGCCGCCCTGATCGACCTTGATCGTGTACTGCCCACCGCCGAGGGCGTCCTGAATGACGCCCTCCATTTCCAACAAATCGCCTTTACTCATCCGCTGTTCTCTTAAGCCACTTGCAAGCGGCGGGACCCTGACACAGGAGCCGAGGGAGTGCAACAGGGGTCCCGCAGCCCACTGCTCTTCCGCAATCACGGCCGCCATTTCGTCTTCAGTAAGACGGAGCCGTGCCCCAGTGCCGCCCTTTCCGGCCGGAGCGTCAGTACTTCATCAGCTGCCGAGCGCGCGCACGGCGGCAGGTGCTCGAACGTGCCTGGGTGCACCGAAGCGGAAGTTCTCGCTATAAGCGGGTGCTGTGTTTCGAGCTACTCTCTTCGACTACAACGGCGTGCTCGTCGACGACGAGCACGTACACCTCGAGGCATTTCGTGACGTGCTGGGACCGCTGGGCTTCGATCTGACGGAAGACCTCTACTGGTCCGAGTATCTCGGCTTCGACGACGCGGGAGTTTTTCGCACGGTCCTTTCGAAGCTCGGCCAAGAGCCCACGGACGAGCGCGTCTCGTCCTTGGTGGAAGCGAAGAAGCCTCGCTACTTGGAGCGCGCCCGAGGTCGGCTGAAAGGTTTCCCTGGTGCCCGGGAGTTGTTGCTCGAGCGGGCAGAGGTCGGTCCGGTAGTGATCGTCTCTGGCGCTCTTCGCCAGGAAATCGAGTTGGGCTTGGAAGTGCTCGACGTGACGAGCGCGGTGGCAGACATCGTGGCGGCAGAAGACGTCCAGCAGAGCAAACCCGATCCAGAAGGCTACCTGCTCGGTATGGACGCGCTGCGGCGTCTCGGCATCACGGCCCCGGAGCAGGATTGTGTCGTCTTCGAAGATTCGCTCGATGGCATCGAAGCGGCCCTCGCGGCGCATTTGAAGTGCGTCGCGATCGCTCACTCCTACCCGATGGAACAGCTGAGTCAGACTGGCGCCCACGCGGTGGTCAGCGACATTGCGAGTGTCGACGCCGAACTCCTGCAACGAGTCTTCGAAGGCAGCGCTGAATGAGCAGGTTCCGGCTCGCGTGGCTCGTCGCGTTCTGCACCATCACCGCCAGCCTGCTCTTCCCTTCCACCGGACCATTGCGCACGGCGAACGCAGCGCCCAGTCCTGACGCCGCAGCGCCCGAGGTGGACCTGCCCGCCGTCGCAGCAGCGAAACAGAAGTTGGGGCTCGTGCGTGGAATGACGATCGGGCCCATCGAATCCACGCTCTACCCAGGACGCGGCTACGGCACGAGCTACAGCGAACGCGCGATGAGCACCGTCGAGCGTCTGGGCGGCAACTGGGTGAGCCTCACCGTGTTCGGCCGGGTGTGGGATCTGCATCCCACGGGTATCGACCCCACCTTCGAAACCCCTCACCCCGAGAACCGCAAGTTCGTTCGGCGCGCCATCGAGCAGGCGCACGCGCGAGGTCTCAAAGTGCTGCTCGTGCCGCACCTATGGGTGGAGACTGGCGGCTGGCGCGGCGAGGTGGACTTCGAGACCGCGGAGCAATGGCAGGCTTGGGCAGATGCCTATCGCGACTTCGTCGTCAGTTGGGCGAAGCTCGCTCAAGTCTCGAACGTGGAACTCTTCGCCGTTGGGGTCGAGTTGCGCTCGTGGGTGACCACGACCCGCGCCCCGAGCTTCTTCCCCGTCATCGAGGCAGTGCGTGAGGTGTACGATGGGACGCTGACCTACGCCGCCAACTGGGACGATGCCCCCCACACCACCATCTGGGGCGAACTGGACGTGATCGGCATCAATGCCTTCTTTCCACTGACCGACCAGAGCAACGCCGGCATCGGTGATTTGGCCGATGGTGGCAAACGCGTCGCTCAGCAAGTCCAACGCCTTTCCCAGGACTGGCAGATGCCGGTGGTGTTCACGGAAGTCGGCTACACCAACCGGCCGGACCCAGCAGTCAAACCCTGGGAGTGGCCCGAGGATTTAGAGGGCGTGAAGCCCGATCCTGTGGCTCAAGCGCGTGCCTACGCAGGCCTGTTGTCGGGTTTCATCGACGAGCCCTGGTTTTTGGGTTTCTTCGTGTGGCGCATGTATGCCGACCCCTTTGACGTGTCCCAAGAACCCGCCTGGGGGTTCTCACCCCTGAATCAACCCGCGGAACTCGTCCTGCGCGACGCCTATTCCGCCATGAAGCGGCGACAAAGTGGGGCCCCCGAGTGCCAAAGCCTGCGCCACCAGCGCATCGGCAACTACTGAACACGCCAAAGCCTCGAGCCTGGCACGAGAGGGTTTACGTCCCCCGGATGGGTACGTCACACTCGCGGTGACGATGAACACGCCCGCCCGCCTGCACCTCGACCACCCACCACAACCGCAAAGCCAGAGAGCGCCCGCTCGCTCGGCGTTGGCGCGTCGATGCCCCCCGTCGGCAAGACGCGCTCGCGACTCATTCGCACCGCGCACCGCGCCCCCCGCTGACTCGTGGCGCATTTTGCAGCTGCTCGCCGTGTTGCTGGTGAACTTGGCACTCACTGGCGCCTGCGCCAGCACGCCCGCGCCTGCGGAGTATCCGGACACGAAGCTCACCGCTCGCTCGCTCTCACTCGACATCGACGACGCGCGTAAGGGCTTGTTCGACACCTACACCGAAGCCCCGGTGATGAACCGCAACGAAGAAGACACGTACCCTCAAGCCCTGCCCAAGACCTTCGTCGACAAGGCCAAGCAACGACTCGCGAAGCTCAGCTCAGGTCGAGGGCCGAAGGTGCTCGTGCACACCGAGGTACGCCGTTGCGACGTCACCTTCTACAACAACGAATACCGCGGCGACTTCGTCAGGTACGACGTCGTGCTGGGCTTCAAAGTCACGACCGAGGGTGGCGCGCTGTTGGACAAGGGCAGCGGGGGACTGTGGCAGGAGCTCGACGCCGCGCAGGCGACCTCCGCCGAGATGCAACGAGTGTTTCTCGAGACGGCGCTGGGTGCTTTCGACAAGTACTTCGCCTCCGAAGAGGTGCTCGACGCCATCAACGAAAACCTCGAACGTTACCTCCAGACCCATCCCGACGAACGCTGACGGGGGCTCACGCTCAGTAGTCCGAGTCGCCAACGACGACGGGGTTGGGAAGCTCCAAGCTCAGCTCGGGCACCTCGTCGAGGCCCCCCGTGAGATAGGTGTATCTCGCCCAATTGCCCATCACCCGCCGCACGTAGTTGCGCGTCTCCGAATAGGGAATGTAGGCGACGAACAAGTCGAGCGGCAGATCACCCGCGGCCTGCAACCAACGCGCAGCCGCCCCGGGCCCGGCGTTGTACCCAGCTGCAGCCAACGGCGCGCTGCCCCCGAACTTGCGCAGCAGCTTGCCCAAGTAGAACGCCCCGAGCTCGATGTTCTGGGCCGGGACTCGCAAGTCCAAGACCTGCTCTTCCCAACCGAGTTCTGCGGCCGCGCTTCGCGCCGTCGGTGGGATCAGCTGCATCAAGCCCACGGCCTTTGCCGGCGATTCGACGTGGGGAGCAAACGCGCTTTCCTGGCGCATCACAGCGTGAACCAAACCGGAATAGACCCCGTGTCGTCGTTCCGCTCCACGTACGGCTTCGGCGTAGGGGGTCGGATAGATGCAGTCCCAGAGCCACTGAGTGGCTGGTGTCATCGCGCGTTGGAGAGCACGTTCCCGCACCGTCTTTTGTGCGTGCCGGTAGCGATACTGAGCGACCGTGAGTTGCCCGTAGGCCAGACACACAGCTTCGCCTCCGCGTGGGGCGTACTGCTCGGCCAAGCGCGGCGCGACGCGCTGCAATTCACGCTCGGCTTCGAGCTCCAAGCCGATGTCGACCAACCAGCTGACGCTCTCCGGCAATTCGACGCGCAGGGGCTCGCGCGCATCAGACTCGGGTTTCGTCTCCTCGGGATCCCCCTGTGGAACCGCGGGCGGTGGCGTCTGCCCAAGCGCACGCAACCTCACCTCGCTCATCAGCGCGGCGAAGGACAGCGGCCGCTGCGCCATCACGGACGCAAACAATCCCGCGGCTTCGGCCGTCTTGCCCTCTTGGAGGTAAGCCACGGCCGTGAGCTCCTGCAGCATCGCGCGCTCCCGCTCGGACTTCGTAGCTTCGGTCAGGTCTAGCAGCTGACTCCGTGCCTCTGTCCCGCGCCCGCGTGCCAACTCGGCCAAAGCACGCTCGTAGCGCGCGCTTTGGCCGAAGCGAGCGCCTTTGGTGTGGTGGGCGAGGTAGGCGCTGTGAGCGTCGACAGCGTGATCCCACTGACCGAGCACGAAACGCAGTCGCCCGATGAGAAAGCGCGCTTCCTCGGCGTAGTTCGTGTTGGGCCAGCGCTTGATGAGTTTTTCGTAGGCGACGATGGCCTCTTCGTCGCGATGGGCACGGGAAAGCGCTCGAGCGGAATAGAACGTGTCTTGGGTGCGGTAGGTGTTGTCGAGTTGCGCGCACTGACTGAAGAGCTCGGAGGCTTTTTGATAGTCCGAGCGCGAGCGGTAGTGCGCCCACGCCAGAGTTCGCAGCTGCTCGACCTTGGACACGCCAGGGCCGGGCGCGGAAGCGAGTCGTTCCAGCTCGCGCTGCACGGCCTGGAGCGCCCCCGACTTGGTGAACGCTTCCGCACGCTCGTAGCGTTGTCGTTTCGTCAACGGCTTACCGCTCAGCCGCTCCAACGCGGCATCGGCGCCTTGCGCGGCCTCTTCTGTGGGCGCCGAGAGCGCCAGCCAACGGTAGTCTCGTACCGCGGCGGCAGCATCGCCCGCAGCTTCGAGAAGCTTAGCCCGCTGTCTCCGCACGCGCGCCTGCCGCTGCGTGGAACCACCGGCGCGCTCCAGTAGGCGGTCGGAAGCCTCTCGGGCCTGCGCCCAAAGCTGCAACTCAATCAGTCGTTCGACCGCGGCCAGAGCATCATCGAGCCGCGAAGACTTGCTCAAACGCTCGGCAACCTCGGGAGCTGCGCCGAGCTCCAACGCGGCTAACTCGCACCAACGACGGATGTGTTCGGCGAAACGCGGGACGGCCTCGGGCAACCCCGGGCAAAGCTCGTGCAAACGACGAAATTGCCCCAACTCGAAGGCCAACTTCGCTCGCACGAAGCGTAGCTCCGGTAGCTCCGGCTCGGGGTGAACACGATCGAAGTCCTGGGCAGCCTTGGGGTAGTCCAGCAGCCGCAGCGCCTGTCGCCAAGAGCTATCTCGAGGGTTCGGCGGGGATGCTGCCGTGCTGGGGGCCGACTTCGAGGCGACGGCATCCATGCTCGGCGACGGGGGGTGACACTTGCAGCTGCCGAGCCCCGCCGTCACCAGCAACAGCAGCCAACCTCGTCCGCTCCGGCTCAATCGCCATCCCGAAACCACAGCGCATGATACCCCAGTGACGAGGATAACCCCGGATAGAATTCCGACGTCCACCACAGGCTCATCCAACCGCCCGCAGGATTGGGCACGATGTCCAGACCTCGACTGTTGAGGCTGCTCGCAACGGCCAGCGCGTAATCCGCTTCCCCGTCCGCGTCGACGAACCACGCGAACGCGCTGCCACCAGGCGCTCCGTTGAACACCTCCTCCCCAAAGCGCAGCTGCTCACTGTATGTCCCAAACACCGCCACCTGACCGTCTTTCAGCGCCAAGCTGGCCTCCATGACCTTGCCGCTGGCTCGCCGTTGCCAGAGGATCTTGCCCCTTGGCGAAAGCTTGACCAGGAGCACTCCGGCCAGGGCGGGGTCGGGAGCGGCTGGTGACGAAGGGTCTGGATCGAACTCGGGCGCCTGTCCTGGCAAGACGAGGTAGGTGTTGCCGTCGGCGTCCACTTCCAGATCCGTCGGCGCCAACGCCGGCTGCCACTCGAGCGCCCACGAGATTTGTTCGTCGGAAACGGCCAACACCCAGCCTGTGGTCGACTCGGCGTCGCTTTCCTCCGCCTGGGCGGGCAGACGCCCCACGCCAGCCAACACGGCATCGCCCCCCGGCAGAGCATCGGCCAACAGCACTCCGCTGAGGGACAACTGACGGGGGGACGCGAGCTCGCTCGCGGCGTCGAAGTCCACGACCAGCGTTTCCGT
This sequence comes from Polyangiaceae bacterium, assembly GCA_050290545.1. Lineage (GTDB taxonomy): Bacteria > Myxococcota_A > Polyangia > Polyangiales > Polyangiaceae > SZUA-265. The sequence continues at coordinate 40,983 of JBNKHV010000030.1, forward strand.
CTCGGCCGCACCGCTCGAATTGACGAACTGCTCGCCCAGTACCTCGACCACTCCTTCGAATTGCCCGAACAAGACGGCCGCTCCCTCGTCGTCGGCGTACATGGCCGAAGCGAATTGCTCACCCGCTCCAGTGATCAGCGTCTGACTCGCGACGTGGCCCGACTCATCCAGAGCCAAGGTGAACCAGTCGGTGGATGGTGCACCCCGAACGGCATCGAACTCACTGCCCGAAACCTCCGGCCAGGGCTCTTCCGTGCCGGGATTGACGGTGCTCCGTGCATCTTCCAAGCCGAAGTTGCAGCTACCGGAGAACCCGCCGGTGATCAGCGTCGTTCCCGTGGGCGTCATCAGTGCCGAGAAACGCGGGCTGAAAGCTCCATCGCAGTGGTGAGTGCGGGCCCAGAGCGGAGCCGTGGCTTGATCGTAGCGGCTCACGCCCAGACCCGTTGGGGTACCCATCGCATCGACGGACAAGCCCACGACCGCGAAGCCGCCGAGCGGATCGACCAATAGCCGCTCCCCGTCGAGCACCGACGGCAGAGGCGCGGCCATCACCCGCAGCTCATCGGGAGTGCTCTCGGTAAACGGGAAGACGGGCTCGAGCCACGGACTCGCCGTCGGTGCGGAGGCGTTCGGCACGGGGTTGAAGCTCGAGCCCACCGGGGGTTGCGCGATCGGAGCAGCGTCACTGTCGTCGCCAGGGCCGCAAGCCCACGTCGTTGTCAGACACGCGAGCAGAATGCAGCTCGTCGAACAACGCGTCATCGGGCCACCGCCTCGTACCAAACGCCACACACGCAGCTGATCTGCCGCGACCTCAGCGTGTCCCGTCCCTCGCCGTAGACGCACGCCACGTCCGCGACGGTGCAGGGTGCCCCCAACACCGGCATCAGCTCGGGGCACTTGCCCGGATTCGCCCCAGCGTCCGCAGCGCCGGCATCTGCTCGGTCCAACGGCGCGCCATCCACGGCATCCGAAGAGCCTCCGTCCGCCACTTCCGGACTCGCCATCTCGGAGCCAGCATCGGTAAGTTCGGGAGACAGGGGTTCACCCGCATCGCTGTCAGCGCCGGCTGGCGTGCCTTCCGCCTCGGCACCCGCGTCGCCCAAGACCTGCCGCAAGACGAGGCCGGCATCCGAGACCTCCTGTGCCCCTCCATCCAAAACCGAATCGTCCGCAGCCTGCCCTTCGCTCTCCGTCGCGACGCCAGCATCCACCTCCACGGGCGAGTCGGAAGGCTCGACCACCAGCGGCGCCTCGGGCTCCGGCACGAAGCCATCATCTGCGCTCATCACTGCGTCTCCAGCAACTGGCACTGCGTCTCCAGCAACTGGCACTGCGGACGAGACTTCGCTCAACAGCCTTCCTGGTCCGGGACAGGCTGGGGCGAGCTCTGTCCAAAGACCGAACACACATTCCGTTCGCTCGAAGCAGTCATCTTGCGAGGCAAAGAGACAAAGCTGCCCTTCCGTTTCACACGGCTCTGCGACCTCCGCCTCTTCCGGACACGAAAACGGGGCCTGGACCTCGCACTCGGGCGAGAGAGCAGCGCGCGATACGGGGACGCGCTCTGCCGCTCCGATGGCGGGCTGCAACTCTTGCCGGCTCTGGGTGGAGCCGGCCACGGCAGCCACGCTGCCAACGGCGCCGAAGCCGGGCGCAGCAAACGAGCCCGACTCACCCGAGGAAACGGAAATGTTACCGCAACCCGCCAGAAGCCAGGCACTGAGCAAGCTGGGGCCGAGCACCGGGTTCTCTCTGGACCAACACATCAACCGCAAGTCGCCTTCTTCCTCTCCGAGTTGTCTTGTCATGGTCGCCAACGCAATTCCAGGTCGAACACGAGCGGCAGCGCATATTTGGCGCGGTGAGACAGACGAGCCCCACAAGTCTACAAAACCCCTGCAGCAAACTGCGATCCGTTGCGGCCCGGCAATCGTCAGCAAGCACCAGACGCAACGCATGCGCACTTCTCGAAAGCGGCACGCGACTTTTAGCGTCTTACGGCACTTGGAACGCATGTTGCTCAAGCGCTGGCAAGGTGCCCAGCAGGGCGAGACGTCACCCTTTCTCCAGTGAGCAAAACCATGGAAGCATTCTCCCTCAGCCAACACGGAATCAACGTTGCCCACGTCGTGCGCAACCCCGCCCCCGCGACGCTCTACGAGCTGGCACTGCGCAACGAAAAAGGGTCTGCCGTCGTCTCGTCTGGTGCCTTGGTGGCCTATTCCGGTGACAAGACGGGCCGCAGTCCGAGCGACAAGCGTGTCGTCAGCGATCCAGAGACGCGGGACGACATCTGGTGGGGACCGGTCAACATCGAGCTCGACGAACACACCTACGACATCAACCGCATGCGAGCTGCAGACTATCTCAACACGCTCGACCAGGTGTTCTGCATCGACGGCTTTGCGGGCTGGGACGATCGCTATCGCATCAAGGTGCGAGTCATCTGCGCACGCGCCTATCATGCGCTGTTCATGCACAACATGCTGATTCGCCCGACCCACGGAGAGCTCGACAACTTCGGGGATCCGGACTACGTGATCTTCAACGCGGGCCGCTTCCCGGCAAACCGCTTCACGACGGGCATGACCTCGACCACGAGTGTCGACCTGTGCCTGAAGAAGCATGAGCTGGTGATCCTGGGCACCGAATACGCCGGCGAGATGAAGAAGGGCGTGTTCACCATCATGAACTACCTCATGCCCAAGCGAGGCGTGTTGAGCATGCATTGCTCGGCGACCGAGGGCGAGCGGGGAGACACTTCGATCCTCTTCGGATTGTCAGGCACGGGCAAGACGACGCTCTCAGCCGATCCGAAACGCCGCCTCATCGGCGATGACGAACACTGCTGGACGGATGAGGGCATCTTCAACATCGAAGGTGGCTGCTACGCCAAGGCCGTCGACTTGTCGGAGGCTGCCGAACCCGACATCTACCGCGCGATTCGCTTCGGTTCGATCTTGGAGAACGTCGTTTTCGACCACACCAGCCGCGAGGTGGACTTCACCGACACCAGCATCACCACCAACACACGTGCGTCCTATCCCATCGAGCACATCGACACCATCAAGATCCCGTGTTCGGGAGGGCACCCGGAGAACGTCATCTTCCTCACCGCCGACGCTTTTGGGGTCTTGCCCCCCGTGAGCAAACTCACGCCGGAACAGGCGATGTACCACTTCATCAGCGGGTACACGGCCAAGGTTGCGGGCACGGAAGTCGGCATCACCGATCCCGAAGCCACGTTCTCCCCGTGTTTTGGCGGGCCTTTTTTGGTTTGGCATCCGACCAAGTACGCCGAGCTGCTAGCGGACAAGATGGTCAAACACGGTGCCAACGTGTGGCTAGTGAACACCGGGTGGACTGGCGGCGGCTTTGGCGTCGGCAAGCGCATGAGCCTGGCCCACACCCGCGCCATCATCGACGCCATTCATTCCGGCGAGTTGAAGTCAGCGACGACACGCAATGATCCGGTGTTCGGCTTGGCGATCCCGGAGAGCTGTCCAGGCCTGCCGGCGAACATCCTCGATCCGCGCTCCACCTGGACGGATAGCGCCGCCTACGACAACAGTGCTCGCAAGCTCGCCAAAGCATTCCACGGCAACTTCGAGAAGTACCGCGACAAGACGAGCGCGGAAGTGTACGCAGCGGGCCCCACGACGGGCGAATGACACCCACAAAATCACCTAAATAACCAGCCGCCGAGTCGATTCGGCGGCTGAGTACCAGGCGCCCGCACGTTCGTTGCCTACCCCAGCCCACTGAACGTGCTTCGATGTGGGCCGCGGCGGATAACCGCCATTTCGGCCACCGCGGCCCCACTTTCACGCGGGACGAGCAGTCTCACCAGAAATCGTGGGCCGTCTACTCCACTTGGGTCGGGGCTCGAGTGGTCGCACCGCCCACTCCGTGCGCCCCACACGGCCCGCGCCATGCTCGTGACAGCACGCTAATTTGTGCGAGTATTTGCCGAGGGTTAGAGCATCGTGCAAGACTAGAAGTCGTTTGCAGCAATGAGCAATATTGGGTGGAACTCGAGGACGCTCAGTCGTCCAGTGCGGGCCGCGTTCGTCATCTGGTTGGGGACCACGACGGTGTGCGCCGAACAAACGCGTCCCGCAAGAACGGCCGGAACTGCGATGCCCGGACTCGCGGACGTCGGGCTACCGGAAGAGGGCTCCACCACACTCGCCGCCGACGCCGGCTACGGATACACGCAAGCGCTCCCGGGCGATGACGGACCCCATCACCGTTTCCACGGACAGCTAGCGTTCGCGTTGCACCCCTTACACTGGTTGGGCGTCGGAGCCTCGGTCAACGGTCGCTACGACAAGCACCCGGACGACAACCTCGGCAAGGACGATAGCTACAGCGGTCTGCCAACGCTGCGTCTGCGCGCCTTCGATGCATCTTCGCCTCTCGCATACGGTGCGGAACTGGCGGTCGAGTTCCCGGGCTCTGAAGCACCTTCAGTCGAGTTCGCCGCCACGACGCTGAACGCGAAAGGCCTCGTCGCCTACCGACCCGATGGCAGCCCCTTGGTGGTAGCCGCCAACCTGGGCGTGCGTTTCGACAAGAGTGACGCGGCCGCGCCCGAGCTATCGACGCTTCGACAAGGCGACCGAGTGGCGCTGGGGGCCAGCGAATTCAACTCCGTTCTGGCCAGCGTGGGAGCCGGCTATCAGGTCGGCAACGGTCTACTGATGGGGGAGCTCTCGTTGCAAGCGTTCACCCGCTCCGGAATGTTCTCCGAATCGCCGCAGCGGGTTGCACTCGGCTACCGGCATCAGCTGAGCGAAGGGCTCGAAGTCGAAGGCTTCGTCCGCATCAACGCCAACAGCCAACCCTCAGTCACCCCGGACGCGCCGCTGTTGCCGGTCGAACCGCGCGCTGGCGGCTGGCTCGGCGTGCGCATCGCCTTCGGCAGCCCGCCGGCAGCCGAGGAACCGGACACCTTGCCCGAGACAGATCCGACGGACGACGAAAAGAAGGTCGAAACGCCCGAACCCAATCCACAACCCGTCGAAAAAGCGACGGCTGCGCCCGTGAGCGGCGTCGTGCTCGATGCAGAGGGAGCTCCTCTGGCACAGGTCGAAGTCGAGCTCGAGGTGGGCGAGTATTCGAGAACGGTTACCACCGACGGCCAAGGCAAGTACGTCTTCGACCAAGTGCCCTTCGGCAAGGGCCAGCTCCGCGCCAAGACCGTCGACTACGACCCCGTGACTCTGGACGTCGACGTTTCGGGCAAGGGCGAGCGAGTCGAGCTTCCACAAGTCCGCATGAAGCTGCAGGCCCTCGCTGCACAGCTCCAGGGACTAGTGCAAACCTTCGACGGCAAGCCCGTGGCAGCGACCATCACCATCACTCCGCCAGGCAAGCAGCATCGAGCCGGCGCAGACGGGCGGTTCAGCATCGATGTGGAACCAGGAACCTACACGGTGAAGATATCCGCACCTGGATTCGCGCCACAATCCCACGTCGTCACCGTTGGGGAAAAGGCGGTCGTCGTCGTCAACGCCGATCTGAGGAAGGCACGGTGAACGCAAGAGCGCTCGCAAGACGCTGGTTCGGCATGCTCCTGTGCCTGTTTGCGATGCTGCTCACCGGCTGTTCCGGTTGCTCTTCGGAAGAGATGGCACGGCTGTCGGCGGCCCAAGGCGAGGTGCAACGCGACTACGAGGCCAAAGTCCAACAGTGGGAGGCGACGCAAATCGGCGCGACCTTCGACTTCGGCGACGGACTCCGAACCCAGAGCGAGGCGACGGCAACCGTCACCTTCGACGACGGCGCGCTGATGAACCTGGACCCCGAGACTACCGTTCGCTTTCTGCGCACAGCCCCCGATTCCAACGACAAGGGCATCGACGTCGAGACCGGACGTGCCATCGTCGAGGCGGGCGCCACGGAGCTGCGTTTGCAGACGCAAATGGGCGTCGCCGTGCTCTCGCCGGGCACCGTCGCGCAGCTGGGCAAGGGCGAAAAAGGCATTCGCTTTCTGGTGACCGTGGGGCAGGCGCGCCTGGAGGGCGATGACAAGACGATCGAGCTCGAGCCCGGGCGCGGTTTGGAGATCGGCCTGGGCATGGCGATCCTCGACGAGTTCGGACCCGCCGTCGAACAGGAGAAGGCACCCACGCCGGAAGCCACCGTCGCCAAACCCGAGCCGGTGGAAGACCTACCGATCGTGGCCACCGTCGATGGCAACGGCGTGACCATCAAGAAGCCGGGCAGCAAGACCTTCGAACGTCTCAAACCCGGACAGCACACGCTGGAGCCAGGCTCGCAGATCAAACTGGGCAAAAGCGACAGCACGACCGTCGCGCGTGGCAAGACGAAAGCCTCTCTCAGCGGCCCGGGCACCTACGAAATCGTCGGCGACGGCCCGCACATCGTGGAGCCCGTGGCCGGCAACATGACGCTGACCGCAGACGGACGAGACGTCAGCGCTGAAATCCCCGGCGGCAAGGTCACCGCCCTCGGCTCCGACGGGCTGAGCATCGGTGACATTCGCATCGTCCAGGGTCGCAGCGCCACGGTGCGCGCTCGCGTCGGCAAGCTCCGCATCGAGGTCGGCGACGAGCGCTCGACGCTCAACGCCGGAGAAAGCGCCGTCGTCCAGAACGGCAAGACGAGCATCTCCGGCCGCGGCCCGGACTTCTTCGATCTGAGCACGGGGGCCGGTGGCTCGCTCCTGGTTCACGACCCCTCCCCGCCCACGGCAATCAACGTGCGCTTCGGCAAGCAGTGCCCACACCTCGGCATCCTCGAGCGCTTGGGCGGGGCGAACGCGGTAGCCAGCTCCGTGGGCTCGGGCTCCGCGAACCTCAAGTTCGACAAGGGCGCACATCGATACCGCGTTCGCTGTCTGTCGGAGGAGGGCAAGCTGGGTGCTCCAGTAGCAAGCGGCCGCATCACCGTGTATCGAGACGCAGGCACGGCAGCTCTGCCCCGCAAGGCGCCGGCGACGCTGGTCAACACCGACGGACGCAGCTACACGGTGCTCTACCAGAACCTGCTCCCATCCATCACGGTGCGTTGGCCGAACGCCCCGAAGGCAAATTCGTACAGCCTCCGGGTTACTTCGGGTGGCAAGACCCAGACTTTGAGTGCCAAGAGCGCGAGCTTCAGTTTTCAATCCGGACAACTCAAGGAAGGTCAGCACGTCTTCCAATTCAAGTCGTCGGAAGGCCGCAAATCACGACCTTCCACGGCCACGATTCGCTTCGACAACGCAGCCCCCAAAGCCAGCATCAAGACACCCGTCAATGGCAGCTTCGGCGCCGGGCAGAGTGTTCACGTGTCGGGCATCGCGTTGCCCGGGTGGGAGGTCTCCGCACAAGGACAACCCGTGACGATGGATGGCGAACAGCGTTTCGCTGGCTCGGCAACGGCCGGACCGCGCGGGCTGGTGCTACAATTCTCGCATCCCAAACGCGGCGTCCATCACTACTTGCGACGCGCTTCGGGAGCCACGCAATGACTGATCCGCAAGCAGCCAAGACGACAGCTCCCCCAGATCCGATGCTGGGGCAACTCGCCCTCGGCCGCTACCGCGTCATCAAGCCCATGGCAACCGGCGGCATGGGCGTCGTCTACCTGGGCCGAACTGAGGGCGCGGAAGGCTTCTCGCGCCCGGTCGTGATCAAGCGCGTACTGCCACAGCTGATCACCGATCCGAACATCGCGAAGATGTTCGTGCGTGAGGCGAAGATCCTCTCGAACCTGAACCACTCGGGCATCGTCGGCGTCGTCGACTTCGGCGAAGAGAACGACGCCTACATCATGGTTCTGGACTACGTGCACGGCTACGACGCCGGAGCCTGGCTGCTCTACCACCGCCGCAAGAAGCGCCCGGTCCCGCAGAGCGTCGCGATCCAAATTGCGATTCGTGTGCTCGAGGCATTGCATTACGCCCACACCCTCAAGCGTCCCGACGGCACCTCACTGCAAGTCGTGCACCGCGACATCTCTCCTGGCAACATCCTGCTCGACGTCGAAGGGCACGTACGGCTCTTGGACTTCGGCATCGCGCGCATCTCCGACGAAGCCAACGAGTACCGAACCCAGGAGACGACCTTCAAGGGCAAGCTGGGTTATGCCCACCCGATCCTGCTGTCGAAGGGTGAGCCCACGCCGCAAACCGACGTGTATTCGACAGCCGTCGTCTTGTTTCAGCTCTTGACCGGTACGAACCCCTTCCGCGGCAGCAGTACGACGGACACGTTGAGCCGCATCGTCAACATGCCGTTGCCCCGGCTCAGGGAGTTCTTGCCGGACGCAACGCCGGAGTTGGAGAACGTGCTGCTCAAGGCGATGAGCCGGGATCTCGCCTTCGGCTATCAATCTGCCGCCGAAATGGCGGACGCGCTGCGCAAGGTGCGCGGCGAGGACGAAAGCGCAGTGAGCTCGCGCATGTCGGAACTCTTTGCCGATGACTTCTTCGGGGACATGCCGGAGATCCTCGAGCTGCAACCACTGGCCGAGCGCGACAAGGCGTGGCGAACGAGCTTGAGCGCGCTCCCGGTGCGGCAACCGCTGATGAGCACGCCGCCGCGCAGGTTCAGCAGCTCTGAGGCCCCTACCCAACATTCCGACCGCGGCAGCTCCGACGGCCGAGGCAGCTTCGCCAACGCTCGGGCGTTCACGCCGCCGCCGGGAAGTCGTCGCGCGCTCGGACAGCGACCGATGGCCTTCGCGATTGGGGGCCTGGCGCTCGCGTTGGTCGCATTGGCGGCAGCGATGCTCTACAAACCGAGCACCAAGGTTCCCGAGGCCCGCTACGTGGTCGTCAATCAGGACAAGTCGAGCACGGATACCGAAACGGAAAGCGCGACCACGAGCACGGCCCCAGAGTTCCCAACCGCTTCGGCGAACGAAGCCCCCACCCCGCCTCCGGCAACTTCGGAGCCGACGGCGGCGAGCGGTCCCCCAACGCCCGGGCCTTCGCCGAAGCCGAACGCCAACCCTGCCCCCGCGGGCGGTGGCGCCCAGAAACCCACGGGCCAACTCTTGACCCAACGCTTTTCCAAGCATCAGGGTCGGGTCCAAACCTGCTTCACGCGCAATCCCGCGCAGGCCAAAGAGGTCAGCGCTGTGCAGATCTCGTTCAAAGTCAACACCAGCGGTGTCGTGCAACAGGCCGGCCTCATCCCCAGTTCGCTGTCCGGTACCCCCTTGGGGCAATGCTTGCTCGGCGTCGCCCGCGGCGCCAATTTCGGCGCCCTTTCCGAGTCGGCGTCCTTCCGCATCCCCGTACAAGCCCGCGTGCACTGACGCAAACGCCTCCTTCACTCGTTGAGCACGCCCGCCAACGAGAACGCCTCGTTCACACGCGACTTGCACGCCGAGCTCACATCCGAGTCGAGCGCAGCAACAAGCGCTCCAACGCGGCCTCACGCCTCTCCCCCATGCCGATGGACCAGCCCAAGGAGAAGCGTGCGTTGATGTCGCTGACGGGATTGAAGCGCGGCCCAGTGTCGTCGTCGAAGACGAACGCATCGATGCCGAAAGGCCCCCAGTAACCCGCCAGTTCGAGGGCAGCCCGCACCAATTCACCTGCGTCCATCAACGCGTCACGAAAGTCCGACGCAAGCTCCGCACGCGAGAGCTCGACGACACGCCCCTGAGCGTCCGTTCGCTGGCGACAAGGCTGCCCCCAGAGACATCCTTCCGCATCGACGTACCCGTGGAGCGACCATTCTTCCAGCACCCGAGCCTCGCGCTCCCGGAGCAAGCCCCGCCGAAGAGAATCCGCCACCCAACGTCGATCGTCGGCACTCAGGGCGCCGCGCAAGACCCGCTGCCCCTTGCCTGCAAATCCGAAGGCGCGCTTGAGGCGCCAGTCGCGCTCCGTTTCCAACCACCCGAGATCGGCATCGGCGTCGACGAAAGCGCGCTCGAGTCCCGCTCGGTCGAAGTCGACGAGCAAGCGGCGACAGTTCACCCGTTGCAGCACCTCGAGCGGTGGCGCAGCGAGCTCTCGTCCACGACGACGCCAGCGGCGGAGCGCCGAAGGGGTGGGCGACCAGCACAAGGCCTGTGTGCCCCGGGGCACCCTCGACTGCTCGTCCCACACGGCGTCATCCCCCAGCAACCAAGACAGCTGCCGACGCTGCTGACTCATCTGCCGTCGAAGTGCCTGTGGGCTCTGGTAACCCGCGGGCCTGTCGAGTTCCAATTCGGCATCCAGATTGAGTAACCACAGGCGAGACATCGCTCAGCGTCGTCCGTGGGGCTCGGGGCGCCAAGCTTCGAGCTGGGAAATGAACGCCTCGCTCATCTCCGCACGCAGGCGGGCCGCGCGGTTGATGGTCTTACCGCGCAAGAGCAGAGGCGTGAGGGGTTTTGGCAGAGCGTTTTGCCAAGTCTCGAAGTCGTCGCTGCCCGTCCAGGTCTTGAACCAGCGCATGCCGAAGCGCACGTGCCCCACTTCTTCGCGACCGACCTGGGCTTGAAGCTCGGCGCCGACGTGGTCACCCGCAGCGACGAACCAGGCTTCGAACCTCGGTGTGTGTTCCAGATTTGCGGCCTCGAGCCCCATGCCCATCAAGGCCACGAATTGCACCGGGCTCTCGCAGGTGGGCACTCGCTCCCAAAACCAATCCCGCACCGAAAAGTCCCCCAACCGAAACCCCAGCTGCTCGATGTGCCTTTGGTAGAGGCCCATGTGGCGGATCTCATCCTGGCAGATCCCGATCAACCCGCGCCGAAACTCACTCTCTGCCTCAGCAAAGCGCAGCAACGCCCAGCACATCAGCTCCGCCGCCTGCAACTCGTGATGCCAGAACTTGTGCAGCAACTTGGCGCGATTTGCCGGCTCCCGCATCGCGCTGGCAGAGAGTGAACGCGGTCGCGCTCGGGTCACTCGCAATGCCTCGGGACGACCGGGTGCGCGCACGTCGAGTGCCACCGTCTCGGGAGCGAAGTGCTTCGGCGGCGCGGGCGGCGCACATTTGTACGCCAAATCCTGCGAGTGGATGTAGTCGTAGGCCCAGCGCTCGATGCTGCCCTCGGGCGGGAGCGTCGGCGTCGGTCGCTCGCACGTGCCCCGCTCGCCGCCCCCTGCGATTTCGGGTGAAGCGCTGGCTCGGTCCGTTGCAGCGTCGGCTGCGCCGCTGGCTTCGTCCGTCGCAACTTCGGCTGCGCCGCTAGCTTCGCCCGTCGCGACTTCGGCTGCGCCGCTGGCTTCGTCCGTCGCGACTTCGGCTGCGCCGCTGTCAGGGCTTGGCAGCATTCGAGCAGCATCTCAGAGCTGGCGGTGGCAAATCAACCGCGCGCGGCTCGGGCCTTCGTTTGGGGCCAGCTCCGCCGCTCCTTCGGCAGCCCGACCTCTCCACACGATCCGTGGCCGCATTCTGCGATCCGACCGCGATCGGTCCGCCACGAGCCAACGTGAACCCCGTTCCCAACCGCTGCCGGTCCAGGGCGAGCTCAGCTGAGCCCAAAGCCAGCTGCCTCCACTCGCTACCGTGCTCCGCCGAGCCCAAAGCCAACTGCTTCCACTCGCTGCCGAGCTCAGTCGAGCCCAATTCCGACAGCTGCCGGTCCAGGGCGAGCTCAGCTGAGCCCAAGACCAACGGCTTCCACTCGCTGCCGAGCTCAGCCGAGCGCAAAAGCCAACTGCCTCCACTCGCTGCCGTGCTCCGCCGAGCCAAAAGCCAGTCACTTCCACTCGCTGGCGAGCTCGGCCGAGCCCAAAGCCAACTGCTTCCACTCGCTGCCGAGCTCAGTCGAGCCCAATTCCGACCGCTTCCGGTCGAGGGCGAGCTCAGCTGAGCCCGTTTCCAACCGCTGCCGGTCCAGGGCGAGCTGCGGCAGCTCGTCGCGGCCTACCGGCGCTGGGAATG
>JBNKHV010000031.1:0-1945 GCA_050290545.1 Polyangiaceae bacterium
AAGCGAGGCGTGTCAGCCGACCAGTCTCGACAAAGCGCCCACGAATCGAGAGAGAGCTTGGCCGCTGCCCGATGCGCAGGACCCCGAACAAGCGGGTTGAAGGCAAGCAGTCTCGCGAAGACGATGCCGATCACCCAGCCCTCAAAAACCAAATCCGATCCCTGCAGTCTAAAACGTTAACGCAGCTGTCCAACGACTCGCCATTAACCCGCGAAGGCCGTCACGACAACCTTCCAGAACGCCAATCCCCATCGAACAGCGGCGGCGACTAGCCGCCCCCTGCCGGGGCCTGACAGCGGAGCGAGGCGCTGCTCGGCCTTCGTCGGTGTTCAATGGCCTGTTGGGCGGCACGTTCAGAATGGTACCTCTCCTTCGGAGGAAAATGGGTCTCGTTCAGGCGCAGAGAGTTTGTCCAGGCCCCGCAGTACCACGAAGTCCTCTAGCTTTTTGCGGAGGGCTCCATCTGAGAATACGCCGGAACTCAACGCCCCGTCACGTAGGCGCTGCAATGTTGCTGTCGGGACATCGTCTATTGCCGCTAGGTAGTCGAGTTTCTCGCTCGCTCCTCCCGAATCCGAGGAGTGCAGGATAGTGTCGACGAGGCATGTGAGCATGCGTTCGCGGGTTCTCGGAGAGCTCACCAGGATCAGGAAGACTTCGTGGGCGACCTGCGAGACGCTCTTGCCAGTACCTTGGAGGCCCTGGTACTTCGCGATGAAGCCATATGGGTTCAGGCCGCGGATGATCGGGATTACGAGAATTCCTCTGCCCACCGCGACGCCGACCTCCTGATCGGTCCAGTGGCTCTCTTTGAACCCTGGCATGAGGATGGCAGCCAAAGCGTCCATCGAAAGGAGGCCCGCCTCGATCTCGTCCTGCCACGGTTTCGTAGGTTCGATGTCCACGTGGGCAACAAATGCCGATATTCCGAACCTCCCCAGAGCTCGTTGTAGCGCGCCCGTTGTCTTCTTGAACGCAGAGAGATGGCTTAGGAACAGGCGGAAGTGGTGCGGGGCCCAGAAAGTGGCGGAGGGCGTTGAAGTGCTGGACGGAAAGGCATGATCAAGGTCCAACTCGGTAGCGATCTGCAACACCACGGCGTCTGACACGTCAGCGAGTAGCTCTTTGGTGTAAACCCACTTGCTGTTCACGCCGGAGGTCGGCTTGGTGACGTCGACCCCCACAGCGCGAAGGTACTGATCGATGTCGGTGTACGACATGCGCGACTGCAGCTCACGGCCGATTCGATCGATAAGGTTGAGGCGTTCGAGCGCGTTCACGTGCTACCTACGGGTTCAGACGTATCGCGCAATTCATCGCGCCACGCCAGAAGCAAAGGCACGAGTGCAGTCATTCTCGCCACTCTTGGCGTCGTGATCTCCGCCAGAACGCCGCTCAGAGGGTAATCACTGTCCACAGGGAAACCGACGGAGTCGAACAACGCCTCGATTCTCTCACGCCGCCGATCGGGACGTTGATGAGCCCACTCCGGGTGATGCTTCCAGTAATTCGCGGCGGCGTTGATGATCGCGGCGATGGGCTCCCCTGACGCATGCTTCGGGCCTGCCGAGAGCGCCATGGCCTTGCCGACAGTGAGTTGATTGGCCAGGCTGGTGAGGTAGAGCTGTATTGCCACGAATCCGAGCCCTGTCGCGTGTTCAGCCCGGTCGAACAGGCCGTACTGGTCTTGGAGCTCGGCCTCAACGGACCGATCTGCGACCACGTCGATATGCCTGTCCAGCACGTGAAGAACATCGCGGAGCAGGTCAAGGTGCAGGTCTATGAACGTCATGGCTAGCTGTCCGCCCAACGACTTGCCATTAACCCGCGAAGCCCGCCAGAACAACCCCTCAGGATGCCAAACCACAACGAACAGCGGCGGCGACCAGCCGCCCCTTGCCGATGCGTGATAGCGGAGCGAGGCGCAGCTCGGGCTTCGTCGGCG
>JBNKHV010000032.1:0-63951 GCA_050290545.1 Polyangiaceae bacterium
CGAGACTACGCCCGTGCTTTTCGAGGATCGCATCGACACAGTCAGCGATGCGGCGAGCGATGTCTTCTGTTTCTCCACGCGTGGGTGGCGGCAGAGCGTGAAACGTGAGCTCGCCGTGATGGTCATCCGGGTACTGCCGAACGTAAACACCGTCCAAGCTCAAAATATGGAAGTGTGTGTTGAGTCTGATCGCGGAGTCGACTCGCTGCACGGAAGCAACAGCACCCGTCAGCGCTTGCTTGACCGTCGAGAGTCCGAGCAACTTTTTTGCGCGCCACTTGAGCGATCGGCTCAACTCCTTGATGACAGCCTCGAGCACCTCGGCACAGAGCTGCTTGTCGTACCCGAGCAACGCTCGCAGGCCCCAACGGAAGGAGCAAATCCAATGGCGAACGGGCTGTTCCGGCAGCACTCGCTGCTCCAGATGAACTCCTGTATCAGCCATTCGCCGAGCTACGCACGATGGACACCAACCCCTACGTTTGCAGCTGAACGCGACGAGCTGCGAGTACCCGCAGCTGCGACACTCGAGGTGAAGGCAGCCCCTTTCGAGAATCCCACAATTCAGATACTCCTCGAACTCGGTCACCACGAACTTCGGCAACCCGCCGCTCTCTTCCATGCGCTCTCGAAACGCCGGCCAGTGGTCGGCGATGGTCTGGTACAGAACCGTCTCTTCCGGACGCCGTCGCTCGTAGCCGTCGGAACGAGTGGCGGCGTGGGCACTCGGATGATGCGTAGCGGCAGGCTCGGCCACTTGCTGGCCAAAGCGAACCGCGGCCCGGACGCACTTCGCAACGATTCCCATCACTCGAGCCAGGTGCCGAGGCTGGCGAAAGCCGATTCAGCCGGCCACCCGCCAGTTTGGCCACTCTGGACATTCGCCTCAGCCCGCCTCCTCGATGGCCACACGGATGCGAGCCACCACCTGCGGCAGCGCCGACAGCACTTCCTGCTCAGCCACACGCAGCACGCGGTAGCCAGCGGCGGCCAGCACGCGGTCGCGCCGCGCGTCAGCGCGGCTGCGTCCGCAATGCCAGCTGCCGTCGACTTCCACAATCAAACGCGCTGAGCAGGCGTACAGATCCGCAATGTAACCCTGAAGCACGGCCTGTACTCAATCGGCAAAATGCAGTGGAAGGTGCGCGCTGGTGGTGCAGACCTTCGAGAACGCGCAGGATATTCGTGGAGGCGCCCGCATTTGCGACGACGAAGGAAGTAGTATGTCGTTTTCTGTACTTCTTCGGCTGAGTATGCGCGGTCAGTTTACATATGCGTCGCGCGCTCGAAATCCGAGTGACCTTCCGTCCCACTCGCGTCGCGGCGGAGCGACTGCGAGCCGCATACGATCTGGTCGACCCGGTACGGTCGCGCCGACTGCAAGACGATCCAGATACCGTTCCAAGTTCACCGAGCGAGGAACACGATGTGGACGCCCACGACGAGCGTCTCGCTCAGGAGGCATGAGGCGATGAGAACTGTTGCTCTGTATGCGAGGGTTTCCTCCGATCAGCAGGCACAGGAAGCGACTATCGACAGCCAGTTGGCTGCGTTGCAAAAGCGGGCTGACGCGGACGGGCATGTCGTCGCGCCGCAGGACGTTTACGCCGACGAGGGATTCAGCGGTGCGAGTCTGCTGCGGCCGCAACTGGAGCGGCTACGAGATCGGATCGCGGAGGGTTTGGTCGAGGTCGTGTACGTCCACAGTCCGGACCGGCTTGCTCGAAAGTACGCGTACCAGGTTCTGTTGCTTGACGAGTTCCACAAGCACGGCGTCACCACGATCTTCCTTCAGGCGCCGAGCGGCAAGACAGCCGAAGACGAGCTACTCGTCCAGGTGCAGGGAATGATCGCCGAGTATGAACGGGCCAAGATTCTCGAGCGGTCACGGAGGGGTAAGCTGCATCGTGCTCGGCAAGGCGCGGTCAGTGTTCTTGGAAGCGCTCCCTACGGCTTTCTCTATCTCAAGAAGTCAGAACAGGTCCCAGCGAGCTATCAGATACTCCTACCCGAGGCGAAGGTCGTTCGCCGGGTATTCCACGCACTCGTGAACGAACAGAAGTCGCTAGGTCAGATCGGCCGCGATCTGGACGCTGACAAGATTCCTACTCCGGGTGGAGCGAAGCGCTGGAATCGAGGAACGCTAAGAAACATAGTGACCAATCGCGCGTACGCCGGGAAGGCGGCGTTTTGCAAGAGCGAGGTCATCGAACGGCAAACACCGGTTCGTCCAAGGCGCGGCGCCCCCACAATTCCGAGGTCCAACACGACTCAGCGGCTTCGACCAAAGAATGAGTGGATCACGATCGACGTTCCCGCAATCATTTCGGAGCAGTTGTTCGAAGCTGCTCAAGAGCAACTCGCTCGCAATCGCAAACTCTCCCCGCGTAACGGTCGCGGTCGCCATCTTCTACAAGGGCTTACCGTGTGCGCTCACTGTGCACGACCCGACCCAGACAACATCGCGCGCTTGCGCAACGCTCTCAAGCAGGTTTGGAATGACCCAGACATCGACCAGATCACCGCCGAAGACCTGTGCGGTGATTACCCAGCCGTGCGCTACGGGCCTCCTCAAGGTACGCTGTACCTCGACATCATCACCCGCCTCGGCGAGGCAACCGCCTTTGCGGACCTCAATGTCGAGGTCAAGCACGCTCAGGGCATCCCCGTCCGAATCGCCACGCCGGACACTCTCTACCGGATGAAGAAAGACACCGTGCGCCCCATCGACCACAGCGATGCCCACGCCTTGCGCGTCGCGTTCAAGTTGGGTGAGGAGTGAACTAACGCATGCCGGTAAAAAAGTTCAGAAGCGTCTCAGACATGCCGCTCATCGAGCGCGTCGATGGTCCCGACCTCATCGACCGCATCCGCAAGCTCTGGAATCGAGCCTTTGCTCTCTCACCCCCCACCTTTTCTCGCGGCGTCACTCGCTTCTCAACCATCGACGACGCCAACCGAGCACGCTTCGACCTCCTCCTTGCACGAATGAGAGCCACTTCTTCCTCCGACCGCCCCCACGCCGAAGGCGGAGGACGGGCCAGGGGGAAGCACGCCGCAAGTGAACAACCTCGCGCTGACGCTGACGAACCCTGAAGCTGCCCCGCGCGGGGAGTCTCCCAGATGGTGCAGGGCGGACGACACCATCTGGGAATCGCTATCAACTCGCGCGGCGGCGACGGCGCGCGCCCAGGGCGGTGACCATCGCCAGTAGCGAGAGCGCCGCGAAACCGCTGGGCCGCGCTTCGGCGCGCGGAGCCAGGGCGCAGCCGCTGGAGGAACGCTCTGATGCTGCCGGTTCGATGTTCACCTCGGACGCGTCCACGGCGCACGCGCCGCTACGGCTGCCCTTTTCGAAGGCCAAGTGACGCACGTCGAGGGCCAGTTCGCCTTCGCCCTCCGCGACGAAGCTCACCACGTTGACGTCGTGTAGGGCGCCGCACGCCGAGCCGTCGAAGGCCGATAGCGGCAGCGAGACGCGACCCGCCGACGAGTGCGCCGGTACCTCGGTGCACGCTGACTGCCCACTTTCGGTCTGCCGGCACACGCGCAAGTCGCGGTCGCTCTCCAAGTGGAAACTCATGGCGGAGAACTCGCTCAGATCGAGCCCGCCGGATTTGGTGGCGATGTGACGCGCGACGCCGGCGAACTCCTGCACGTCTGCTTCGAGTGAGGCGCAGCCGGCGAGCTCGAGCTGGGCGCGCGAGCTCTCGTCGCGCTGCTTTTTGCAGGCGAAGGACACTTCGCTCCGTGTGTCGCCTTCCCACAGGGAATCATCCAAGCGTGTCCATGCGCCATCGCTGACCCACACGCGGTCGACCACCACGTCATCCTCGAGCAACTCCAGCGTCGCATCGAGGAAGGGCGGCAAGCGTAGATCCAGCTCCTTGTCCGAGAGACGGTGCTCATCGACCACCTCGTTGCCATCTTCAGCGATGCGCGTTACTCGCAGTAGGGAGCCATCGCCGCCAGCGGTCAGCACGCCGCTGAGTGTGCCGCCGAGCGCCGTGGCGTAGCTGAACACCCGGGTGGGCGGATCCGAGGGGTTGTGCCAACGGATTTCGAAGTCTTCGAGCGCGAGATCCAGCAGGCTCACGTCGTACCCGGGTTTGGAAGACCACACCTGAACGTTTAACACACGTTGCCCGGGCCCCACCGCGGGGTACTGCTCGTCGAGCCATGCCGAGTGCAAGTCGTAGGACCCGTCCTCGGCTTCGTACAAGCGCACCTCGATGCTGTACTCGCCCCAACTCGCTTGGGGGTGCACGGTTCTGCGCCGCAAGAGCTGCCCGTCGGGAAAGGTCTCCATGAGGACGGCCTCGATCTCCGCGCCCGAAGCTCGATCACACAGCGCCTTGTTGTGCTCGTAACGTTCGCCGAAGGTTTCGACCACGAGCATGCTGGCGACGCGCCCACCAGCCTCCAGTTGATAATCCGCAGCAACCACCTGGGTGGCATTGGTGATGCCGGGCAAGTCCGCCGGCGACGCCTCTGTCGCGCGGCTGCCGCCGGGCCCCTCTTCGGGGATCCACACGCCGAGCTCCGAGTCTTCGATCGTCAGCCCTTGGCGCAGCTGTCGGAACGGGCGCTCGAAGCGCGCCGAGTCGAACATTGCGCGCGTCACACGCCGCTGGGCGATCTTCCAAGCCAGGCGACCGTTGGATTCTAGCCCCGAGTCGACGCCGCCGGTGTTGCCGGAGGCGGTGCGCACGCTGAGCGGGCCGAGCACTGTCGTCTCGCCATCCGTCGTGATCTCGACACGGTAGTAGCGGCTGCTCTCGTAGTGCAGAGCGTATTCGTCCTCCCACGAGATGAACAGGTCGCCTTCGGTCTGATTGACGTTCCATGAGCCGAGCTCGACTTGGTTGGCGTCGGCGTCGGGGTCATCTTGTGCCCGGAGCAGTCGCACCTGGCTCGGTTGCGACCCGGGCTCGATGTTGAACTCGATGAGCACACGCGGTGCGGGAGGCGCGCCTTCATAGTCGGGCACATCCTTGACCGTCCACCCCGAGATCTTCGTCGCGCTGCTGGGCTCGAGCTCGATCTGGGTGGTCGCGACATCAGCATAAACCGCCTCGGCGGAGTCGGTCCCGCGACACTCGGCGATCGCCGAGAGCAGCTGCGCCGTCGGCGCCCCCAGCTGTCCACAAGCCACGTTCACCGGCACGTCGAACGCTGCGCTCTCGTCAGCGGTCAGCGTGCCGAGCGCCCATTCGAGGGTGTTGCCGTTGGCCGTCGGCTCGGGCTGCGCGCCCCCGCCATAGCTGATCCCGGTGGGCAGGGTGAGGGACAGGGTGGTGTTCTGTAGCTCGACCGAAGCGTCGTTGAGACAGCTCACGCTGAGCGTCGTGCTCTCACCGCAGTCGAGGGTGTTGCCGGTGTGCCCGAGGGAGGCGACGGGCGTTGCCTCCTGTTGCGAGTGCAGGTACGCCATCCAGTTGTCGTTGAAGTTGCCATTCACGACCATCACCGGCTTGCTGGCGTCGATGGTCAGGTACGGTCTCAGTCCGCCGCTGGAGATCCCATCGTACACACTCGGGTCAATCACGACGTCGTAGTACTGACCTGCTTGGAACACGAAGCTGTGCTCGAACACGCTGCCGGCTGTATCGGCGTCGCGCACGGTCACGCCCGTGTCGTCGAAGTGGGTGTAGATGTAGAGGTGCGAGGCGTAGCCGCCACTGGTGGACGTCAGGTTCGTCGCCTCGCCGACCGGGTGGCGCACGTTGTTCTGCTGCCCCGGAGGGCCAACGTAGGCCACGAAGTGGTGAGCGATGTTGCGACCGTTGCTACCGGACACCGCACTGGCGAAGTCGCTGGTTCCGTAGTTGCCGGTCTCGAGCCAGTTCCCTTCGAAGGCCGTGCACTTGTAGTAGGGCGGGTCGACTTCGAGCTTGTAGAGCTCCGCGTCTTTGAAGCTCGGTATGTCGCGCCCCACGAAGTCCAAGTGTTGGCCGGCATCGACGAGTTCGCTCGAGATGAGTGACCACTCCGTGGAGTTGGCGTTCGCGCCGTAGAGGGAGACAGTGGTGCCGTCATCAAAGCAGGCAACCCGCAGCTCCTTCTCGTGCTCGAAACCCGGATTGTGGGGGATGGCGAAGAAGTAGAGCGAACCGCTCGAGGTTCCGTTCACGCTCGGTACGAAGCCCGCGCCGTCGCGCGCTTGATTGCCGCCGCGCACCTGACCCAAGTGCCCGTACTGTGCGGTCACGGGTTTGGTCGAGCGCACCCAGTAGGTGCGGCCCGGATCGAGAATGTCGAGGCCGAGGCCGTTGTTTCGAACCATCAGGTCCTCGCCGAGATGCAGCGTCGTTTCCAGGGCTTTCGCACCCGCATCGAGATCGACGTCGGTGCGCCCGGTGGTCGTCAGCGTGGAAGCGGAGACGTCCGTGATGGTGACACGCGTGTTGTCCTCGTAGGCGTAGAGGTTGATGTCGTTGTCGGCGCCGGAGGTCGGCGGCGCGTACACGAAGAAGCTACGCCCGCGTGAAGTCTTGCCTTCGCTGGGCACCCAGTCGTGCTGCCAGTTCGATTGGGTCGCGATCTGCACGACCACCGGATGATCGGAAGAGATGCGAAAGTAGTCCCCATCGATCTTGCCGCCGGCGTCATCGTTGACCTGGCCGTCGGCGATGCGAATGACGTAGCTTTGCCCCTGGGATAGGGTGGTCGAGACGCTATCGTCGCTGTCGCCATCTGCGTCATCGTCGACAATTTCGACGGCCGCGGTCTGCGGAGCAACGTTGGTGACGATGAGCAAGCTCTTGCGCGAGCTGTAGCTGTTGTTCGGCGGAACGAAGACGGAGAAATCCGTCGCACTGTTGCCAACCGCGTGCGCCGGAGCCGTCCAACTGGCCCCAACGAGAATCATCACGAGACCCAGGAACCAAACGAAGCTCGCGCGCCGCCAGTAGTCGGCCCATGCGTGTAGCTCGCTCTGGGTCATCCCCATGTGTTTGCGAATGCTGTTCATGACCGCCGCCTAGTGCAATGAGCAAGCCAACCATTAAAGGCGCCAAGTGTACGAAGTCGCATGCCCGGGCTGTTCACGCGTCGCAATCTGAGACACGGGCGGGTTCTCGGGTTGAGACACGGCGCGTGCGGCTAGGCGTTGTCCCTGCGCGAGACTTGGCACGCGCTTGGCAAAGCGACATGCGATGATTCGCAACGCGTGTGTGACGACCTTGCTCTCACTCCACCTGGGAACCATGGCCTGCGGCGCGACGCCCGCCGCCACCGCCGCCCCCGGTTTCAAACCCGACGAGTGGTCTCCGAGCACGTTGCACTTCGCCGGACGAGACTGGGACGTTCGGGAATCTCACTTTGCGACGGGCGCAGGCCCGAACCGCTGGAACGCCGACGGCCTGCGTCTCAACACCGACGGCGCGCTGACCCTCGAGCTCCCGCGCGGCGGCGTCCAACTACACGCCGCCGAAGTGAGCGCACCCTTGCCCCGGGGCTATTGCACCGTCTGCTGGAACCTCAAAGGCTCAGCCACCCTCGACCACAACGCTGTCTTCTCTGTATTCCTCTACGCCGGGGACCACTCCGAGATCGACTTCGAAGTCTCCACCTGGCAACGACGCTTCAGCGACAACGCTCAGTGGGTCATGACGGGAAACGACGGCGCCGAAGTACTCTCGCGCTTTGCCCTGCCCCTCGAGCGCCCGAGTGAACACTGCCTGGAGTGGTCCGCAGCGCGCTTGACGATGCACAGCACCTGGAGCGGCATCTCCCGTAGCGTATCCGTCTTTCGTGAAGACGTACCAACGCCCCGACCGCACCGAGTGCACATCAACCTGTGGGCAATCCGACCATCGCTGGGCATCCGGCAGACGAGCCGCGTCGTCGTCAGCGGCTTCCAGCTCGCCTGCGACGACTGAGCAGCCTTGCTTTTCAATCAGCCCGCGTCGACACGAGCACCACGAGGCCTCACCCGACTTTGCCGGTCTTGACCGTCTTGTCCCACTTCATCTGTGCGCCCGTCATCTCTTTGATGTAGGCGCCAAAGGTGACCGCACACAGCAGCGGGCCATAGCCGGACAGCGTGATCACCGCTGGCGGCAGCCACTTGGGAGCACCCAAGCGCTCGAGCTCCTTGGCCAACCACGAAACGAGCATGCCAAGGGCCAACCAGGAGTAAAGGAAGAGTTTCAAGCTGACCATCCACCACTCCGAGCTCACCAAATCCGGATAGAACGGGTCCAGCGGTAGGAATAGCCCGGGCACCAACGAGTGGGCGATGATCGTCAGCGAGATCAAACCGGGGAATAGAATGCCCTCACCCCACGTCTTGGCGCCCGACTCCCAATCGACGACATACGAGGCGAAGGTGACCACCAGGTAGACGATACCTGCAACGATCCAAAACCCGCGAAAGAGCTGCCAAGACCAAGCCTCATCCAAGAAGAAAAGCGCGATCAGCCCTAGCGCTGCGGCGATCTGAAACACCGGCATCAGGAAGATGGAGAACCACAAGATCCCCATCGAGAAGCTGCCCATCTTGTTGTGAGCGTGCTGATTGAACCAGAGCCGGCGGAACACGCTGGTGATCTGCACGTTGCCCCGTGCCCAGCGCACACGTTGTTTCCACAACCCCTCGAGGCCATCCGGCTCTTCCGCGTAGACGATGGCATTGGGCTCGAACAACGCCTTCCTGCCCGAGAGCTGGGTGCGGAAGGTCGTGAAGGTGTCTTCAGCCAGAGTGTTGCTGAAGATCTTGCCGCCGATGGCCAGGAGGTTTTCGCGGCTATGCAACTGGGCGCCTCCGGAAAGGCACGCGAGAAAGCCCAACACGTTTTGTGCGCGGCGCGACGCTCCGGTGGCCGTGATGTATTCGAAGCCGATGTAGCGCTGCACGTAGTTCGGGCTGCGGCTCCCTTCTTTGATGTACGCCGTCACGGCGCCAACATTCGGATCGGCCAAGTGCCGGCTCATCTTCATCAATGAGTCCGGTGTGTAGATGACGTCGGCGTCCATGATCAGCACCGCTTCGGTCCAACCGTTGCGCCACAGCGCTTCGAGCCCGTAGTTCAAGGTGTGAGCCTTGCCCTCCCCTCCCGCGACTCGGCGAATGTGAAAGACCCGCCCCAGGTACTGCTTCGACTTTCTGATCACGTGATGCGGCGTCTCGTCGGTCGATGCATCATCAATGACATAGATCCGCAGTCGGTCCTTGGGGTAGTTGAGTCGCACCAGACGGTCGATGGTCGCCTCGATCACGTCTGCCTCGTTCCACGCGGGGATCAGAACGCTCACCCGCGGCAGAAAGGGCGCCACCCGCTCGAGGTGGGTCGCCAGCATCGAGAACGCAACGAGAACGTATTGATAAAGCCCCGTGAGCACTGGCAGCACGGCCAAGATGACCGCCGCCGTGCACAAGGCTACCGCCACCTGGTGCAAGACTCCCACGGTCGTTCACCCGGCGAGCGCTAGCGGCTCGGAGGTCAGCGGCTTGGCCTTGCTCTGCGTCTCCGTGCGAGCCAAGGTGCCCGCCTCCAAGAAGCGTTCTTCCAAGAAGCGCACCATCTCGACCGGCATGATGTTGAAACGGCGACGCGGCAGCGGCTCACCCAAGGCGTGCTCGATCGCGAGAACCGGCATGTCGACGCCAGATGCAACCGTAATAGCCATACTGCCCGGAAAACGTGGATTGACTTCCATCAGCACGGGCGTACCCGTGCTCGTGCGTCGGAACTGAACATTACAAACGTAACGTAGCCCCATCCTGCGAACGACACGCGCCGCGAAGCGCTCCAGCGTCTGATCCCGCAACGTGCGCGCGACGACGGCCACGCCCGAGTCTTGCACCATGCGTTCACGAACGACACTGGCCCGGACGTTGCCATCTCGGTCGGCAAGAACGTCGACAGAATACTCTGCGCCGGGGAGATAGTCTTGAACCATCATCTCGCCGTTGCGCGTGACGCCAGCCAGATCATCGGCAGAGTGCGCAACGAAGATGCCGCGACTGCCGCTACCGGAGCGCGGTTTGACGATGACGGGGTAGTTACAGCGGTGCGGATCGAAGGACTCATCGATCAATTCGAAACGCCCCACGGGCACATCACCAGCGCAAGCGGAGAGCAGCTCGTACTTGTCGAGGCAGCCCCGCAGAGCTCGATCACCGGCGCATAGCAACTGCGTGCCCACTGACTTGAGCAGTCCTTCAGCACGCGCGCAGTTGCGCAGCTCGACGTCCACGGTAGGGATCAAGAGGTCGATGGCGTTCGTTCGACACAACTCGAAGACCGTACCGGTGAAGGCTTCGTCCTTGCCCGGCGGCACCAGAAAGCGACGATCGGGCGGCACCAGGTAGAGGCCAGCCGCAGCGGGTGACATGTCCGCTGCAAAGACGTCGTAGCCCGCGGCCACAGCACTGCGAACGAGTCCAACCGCTGCCGGTCCGCCAGCGCCGGTGATGAGAATCTTTTTCATGGGGGGTAGAGCTTTCATGCCCATCCCCTATTCAAGGACCGTACCGTTCACGTTTTGGCAGCAATTCCCGCATGGCGAGGGCTGAAGAAGCGTTCCGGAGCGCCAGATTGTCTCAAGCTGAGAGTCGTCGCTGATTCGAACGTGGCAGATGTCTCAATCAGAGACGCGACTGAGGTCAGAGTGGCAAACGCACGCGGCCCGCGTGGTTGGCACTGCCTTCGCATAGGTAAGAGCCATGAATGTTCAAATCACAGTAGACGCGCAACCGGGTCGCTTTCTCGTCGTGGAAGACGATGTGCACCTCGGTCGTTTGATCCAATTCTGGCTCAAGTCGCAGCCGTGGGCAGAAGTCACCCTTTGCCACACTGCCAGCGAGGCCAAGCGGCTGCTGGCCGAACGGGCTTTTGACGTCGTCCTGGCGGACATTCAGCTACCAGATAGTGACGGCACCGAGGTCGCGCGCTTTGCTCGTGACGCGCGCCCCAACACGCACGTCGTTTTGATGACCGCTCATGCGGGCCTCGACGTGATGAAGAGTGCTGTCGAGTGTGCAGCGACCAAGTTGTTGCCGAAGCCACTTTCACGCGCGGCGTTGCTGGACGAGCTGGCTCAGATCCGCCAGGCGTCGAACACTCCGAAGAGTCGCCAGGTGGTGCTCGCTATTGGCGCCCATCCCGATGATGTCGAAATTGGTTGTGGGGGCACCTTGCTCGAACACCGCCGGCGCGGAGACGTCATCTTCACCCTGACCGCGACGCGCGGTGAGAAGGCTGGCCCCGCCGAGGTTCGAACGCACGAAGCCCAAGCGGCCGCGCAACTCGTCGGCTCCCAGCTCTACCTCGGGCGCCTCGTCGACACCGCGGTGAGCGAGGGCTTGGAGACGATCCAAACCATCGAACAGGTCGTCCAAGAGATCGCCCCAGATGTCGTCTACACGCACTCACAGAACGACTGGCATCAAGACCACCGCGCCGTACACGCCGCGAGCATCGTCGCGTGTCGGCGTGTCCCGAACGTCTTGTGCTACCAGAGCCCTTCCTGCAACCCGAGCTTCTTGCCCAACGTGTACGTCAACATCGACGCCCACGTGGAGGCAAAACAAGAGCTCTTGGAGTGCTTCGCCAGTCAGGCCAAGGCGCCGTATCTGCGGCCAGAGCTGGTCACGGCAACGGCGCAGTATTGGGGGCGTTTCGCCGGCTACGGCGCGGTGGAGCCCTTCGAAACGGTGCGCCTCACGAGCTACCGCATGCAGGCGGCCGAGAGCACTGCCGCCGCGCCTACCGCCCAGGTACAACGAGTACACGCCAGCGACGTCGCGCCGCTATCACTACCCGGTCGTGCTGTCGCGGCCGCCTGAAGTTCCCATCCACTCGACGTTCCGCACCTCGGCGGAGTGAGGCCCCCGCCTCGCTCCGCCGAAGTGTATTTGTGCTCGCGCAACACCCCGCGGCGACAGGTGCGTCTCAGCGAAACGGCGTCACAGCGCGAGCTTGAAGCTCAGGCCAACGCCGGTTTCGGCGGGGGCGTAGTATTTGAATTCAACGTAAGCGTCGCGGTACTTCCACGAATCCAGCGGAAAGCTGAACGACGAGAGCGAGTGCAACCGGGGGATGGCCAGGTAGTAGGTCTCCTTGCCATCGGGATAGGAAACCGTCTCGAGCTCCAGGTGTTCTTCCGCCCCACGCCGCAACACGAAGCGACGGATCTGAGCCGTGGCGTCCGAATCGTCGACGAGCTCCTCCTCCTCGCGGGCGACTTCGAACCCCCGCTCTTGCATGAAGGAGACCGTCTCCTCCATGTACGATAGGCTCATCTCCATGCGAGGAGCCTAGCTGCTCCCCAAGGCACCCGCAAAGCCGAAGCCCGCTCAGAGCGGGCAAAGCCACAGGCTGTCATGTCATCTTCGCAACGGCGCCCGCGAAACCCAGGCCCGCTCAGGGCCAGCGAAGCCGAACGGCGCCGCGCGATCTTCGCGACGGCGCCCGTGAAGCCCTCGCCCGCTCAGAGCCCGAGTAGCGTCAGCGCCACTTGGCGCGCGGCTACCGTGCCGACGATGAGCAGGAGAATCAGTAGGAAGCGGAAGAGCAGCGCTCGCTCGGTTTCGACGTCCACCGCCACTTGCAGTGAGAACGCCTCCTCTTCCGCCGCGCTGAGCGAGTGCGCGCTGGGTGTCGCGTCACTCGGGGTAGCCGCGCTCGCGCTGTCCGCGTGGAGCAGCGCCGCCGAGCCCGGCTGAGCCGTCTCTTGGGGAGCTGTATTGCCGCTAGCAAGTCCGTCGCCGGTCTGCGCTGTGCTCGCGGCGCCAGCGGTCGGCGCCCCTGTCGGGTCGAGCGCCGTGCGCAGCGCCAAGTGCGGCCGGTGCCCCATCCACACCGTCGCCAGCGCGCCTTGGCTTTCCAACTCGCGGACCGCTTGTGCCACCTCTTGCTCTTGGATGCCGCTGCCCAGGATCCCCGCGAGCAGCTGAGCATCCGCGGGCACCAAGCCGCCCACCGACTGCAGCAGCTGAACGACTGCAGCGTTGGCTCCCTTCGTCGACAACGGCTCTCGCTCGCTCGAGGAAGTGACGAGGCGGAGTTTGGCTTTCGGTTTCATGGTAACTCAAAACAGGTAGCGAACCTGGTCGCTGAGCGCCCAGGCGAACAAGCCTCCAAGGATGTCGATGACCAACACGACCAGCACCAGGCGCTTCAGCACCCGTGTCTGCCGCTGTAGTAGCCGCAGCCGGTTCCTGAGTTCCGTGGTTTGGTTCATGAGTTCTTCTCGTATTCCAGGTCGCGCGGTGCGCGGGTTCTCGGCGTCATGCGGCGTCGGAGCCAGTAGATGCCGCCGAGGGTGAGCAGCCCAATCGTGACCGCCCAGATGGTATTGACCCATTGCAAGGTCTGTTCCTGCACGCTGCGAGCGACCGGTGTATCCGCCACCACTGGGGGTGCTTCGGATTCTTTTCGGCGCACCGGTACCTGCTCCGGCTTCTGTCCATCCTGCGTTTGGAACCACTGGCCCTCGGCGTAGAGCGCGCCAGAGGTGAGCATGCCTGCGTAATCCGGCGACTCGAGGCGCCCACTGCCCGACCACTCGGAAAGCACCATCTCGAATCGAGAAGGGGCGTCGTCTGAGTGTCTCAAGTCGAGATAGAGCATGTTGCGAGCCGCCTCGAGGGGCAGCGCCAGGCGCTTCTCGCTGTCTGTCCAGTAGCCTTGCTCGTTGGCACGCACGCGACCATCGTCTCTCAAGGTGTGGCGGATGAAGACCGTCGGGCGCTCCTCATCCGCCACACTCCAACGCTGCCCTGGCACCGCGCGGGCAAAGGGGGCGAGCAGCGCCGCAATGGTGGGCAGCTCGTCCCAGGAGCTGGGTGCCTCCTCGAAGCCGAGCCCAGGGCGTTGCTCGTTCGCGTCTTCGAAGAAGCGAGCGATGCCATCGTAGTGGCTTTCCAAACGCTCCACCTGCAGGCTTGCCTCGGGCGCGATGTGCAGCCAGTGGGCCTCATCCAAGGCCTCGGAGCAGGGCACATCGCCTTGCCGCCGCAGGTGCACGAGAATTCTCAGATCGAAAACTTCCGCCTGCCAGTGCTGCTCGGGCAGCTTGAGCTTCAAGAGCGACTGCTGCTCCAGCTGATCCAGGCGATAGGTCGCCAGGGGCACGTTGCCCACGTGAACCGACAGCGTGCTTCGATGGTCGTGGGATTCAATCGACTTCGCGATGCTCACCGGCAGCATGAGCACTGGGGCCCGGTCCAACTTCCACGTCGCGGGGCGCTGCCACACCAGGCGCAGAGAGTGCTCACCGAGCCCCGCGGCGGTCCACCCCTCGCGATAACCCGCGCTCTCCAAGCTGAGGACCGTCAATTCGTCGCTGGTGGGCTCCGGCTTGGCTGCGTTCGCCTGCGAGGCCAGATCACCCAGCACACACACCGCGCGCTCGCGGCAGAGCTGCTCCGCCTGGCCCCACTGTAGTCCGTCCAACGCACCGCGGAGATCCGCATGGCCTTGACCGACGATGACCAGGCGCTTGCCGAACACACCCAACGCCGATCGGGCGCCTTCGGTGTCAACCAATGCTCGCTGGAGCATCTGTAGTGCGGCGTTGGAGTGCTGAGCGTCGCTCAGCGCCAACTCCAGGCGGTGCGGCAGCGCCTTGTCGGTCGTTGCTGCGATGCCTCGCGCGTGCAACATCTCGTCGGCTCTGAGCCACGTGAGCGCGCCCTCGACGCTCGGCTCGTCGTGCACCGTCACGACTGCTTGCTTGACGGCTGCGAAGCGCGCCAGGGTACGACCGAGGTCGGGCGGGCCGCCACCGGGCTTCACCTCGGTCCAGCGCAGCACACTATCGGGCTGCAGCGCGAGCCAAGCCTCCCTGGAGAGACGCTCCAAGCAGGGGTCCCCATCGACGTTCAGGCGAGCGCTGAGCTTCAGGGTGTGAAAGCCCCCGCTGAGTTCGCCCAAGTCGAGGCGAAGCTGTCCGCCGCGATTGGGCTGTGCTCCCAGCTTGATGCTGCGCAGGCTGCGACCGTCGACCTCGACGGTCAGTGTCGAGCGCTCGGCCACCACCACCTCCGAGAGCTTCCAGCGCAGTGCCACTTCTGGGTGACCACGCCGTTCCTCGAGCGGAGGAAGCTCGAACGAGACAGCATTGGAAGACTCGAGGCCACGCAGCTCGAAGCCTCGGGGCGCGAGCTGCACCTCGGCAGCGTGGGCGCTGAGCGTGGTCAGTGAGGCGAGGCAAAGGCCCGCCGAGAGAACGAAGAGTCGATACCAGCGAGCCATCTCAAAACGTCCTTCCCAATCCGACGTTGAGCGCTTGGCGCTCCACCGGACCCAGTAGCAGCTCGTAGCTGGCTCGCAGGTCCAGTTTGGCGCCGGGAGAGAGTTCGAGCTCTGCAAACGCGACGCGGGCGATGCTGCCGGAGTTCACGCCAGCGCCGCCGCCGGCCTTGGCCCCCAGCCAGGGCATCAGCTGACGGTAAGCACTGAACACAGCCATGTCTGCAGCGGGTGCGCTCTCGGCAAGGTAGCCGAAGTTCTGGAGCATCAGCCAGGTCTTGGTGTTGATAATCCACTGCACGCCGACATCTGCCAGGGTGTCGACCCCCGTCGTTGGACCCACACCGGGGCGGATCCCCAACAGCCCCACCCAGCGTTCGCCCAGCTTTGCGGAGAGCCTCAGAGGCAGCTGGTGCGCTTGGCCCTGGGGCAGCAGCAACCAACGATAGCCGGCTTCTGCCGACAGCTCAGAGGTGAAGCGGTGACCCAGCACGCCGGTGACAGCATGGGAGTTCGCCGTCGCAGCGACGCCGAGACGGTCCAACAGAGCGCTGCCTAAGGCGTTGGATTCGTACGACACGCGCGCCTCCCACTCGGGGTTGAACGCACACTTCAGATCCCCCTGGTACGCTAGCTGCGCGGGCGCACCCTCAAACTGTATCCACGAGGAGCCCAGCCCCGCTCGGCAACGGTCCAGTTGCCGCACGTCGTCGAGTCCTTGGCGGGCATCATCTCGGGTTGGGTCCTGATCGAGCGCGCGCCGATACCAACGTGCAGACTCTGAGTAGTTCATCCGCGTCCGCTGCAGAAACGCGTAGCCCAACATCGCCTCGACGTCGCTCGGGTAGCGCGACAAGTAGGAGGCGTATTCGTTTTTGGCTTGGTCGGATTTGCCGAGCCAGGTCAGCAGCCTGGCGCGCCCCAAGCGACTGGGACGATCGCCCGGAAAGCGCTCCAGGGTTTGCTCGTAAACCACGAGCGCTGCGTCCAGTTGCTCGGACCAGGCGTAGGTGGTTGCCAACTCGAGGCGGGGCCCCACTTGGTCCGGCAACATCTCGACGGCCTGCGAGAAGTGATTCACGGCTGCGTCGAACTCGCCGCGGTCGCGATAGATGACGCCCAAGTAGACGTGAACGGCGGGTTCGTGCTCGGGGGTTGCATCCAGCGCCAGCAGAACGGGGAACGCCGTGTCGTAGTCCTTGTCGAAGAAGGCCTCGCGCGCTTGATCCATCTCCGAGGGCGGGGCGGCTCGCACGATGCCCTCGCGCACACAGATGACCAGGGTGAAGGCAACCAGCCAGAGCAGGTTTCTGAAGAGCAGCTTCAGCATGAGATACCTTCCACGGCCTGAGCGACCTCACGCACGAATTCATAGCGACCGACGTCTTCCGCGCGATGGCTGTCGGTGCTTGCCACGACCTCGGCGCCACAGGCGAGCAGCAGCCGCACCGTGCGACTGGATGGGCATCGCCAGCGTTCGTCGACTTCGAAGCTGGAGCCCGTCGCGACCGCCGCTGCGGCCAGTTCACACACCAGGGTGCTGGGAACGTCTCTCTCGTTCAGCCCGAGCTTGGGTAACACGCTGAACAGGTGCGCGACGACCAACCCTGGATGTCGACACATCGCCCGACACGTCGCCCGGACGAGCAGCTCCATCACTCCGTTGGGGCTGAGGCGCCCGTCTGCCAGCATCTCACGCACGGGCCGCGCTGGGCGACAGCCTCCGGGTAGCGGCATCTGATGGTCGGCCGCGTATATCTTATCCACTCCGTCGAGCCGGGTGGGAACGTCGAGATGGCCGTCAGCATCGAGGATCTTTGCTTCGACGCCCACGAGGATGCGCACATCCGTGCCATCGGCGCAGGCCTTCGCCGCCGCTACGAAACCCGGAAGCCAATCGGTGTCCCGGCGGACGTGGTCGACACACACCAGCGTTTTCAGCCCACGGCGCTCGGCCTGGGCGATGTTGTCTACGATGGTGCCCTTGCCATCCGAGAACGTCGAGTGTACGTGGTGGTCTTCGTCGAGTCTGAGGCGTTGCATCCCTTCTTTCCTTCCTGTTGGCGGTGCCGGAGCACCTTTCCCACCACCATTCCAAGAAGCGTGCCGACGTCGTCCCCCACGTATGATGCGCATGAGCAGCGGTGTTCGAGCTCCCGTAGATGAAACGGGACAGCTCGCATTCTCGCCTTGAGACAGCTGGTCCACGGCGACGTCGAAGCGGTCTCACTTTGAGACGCAGGCTCGAATAGCGCCGCGTAGATCCGCCAAAGAACCCGCCGACGCCGCGTGGCCCATCCCTTGCACCGAGTGGTTACCCAAAACCCTTCACTCAACCGAAAGGCTCACCCATGTGTGGCATCTTTGGAATCGTCAATGACTCGGCAGCCACTCGACGCATCGTCGAGGGGCTCGCCAAGCTCTCCTACCGCGGCTACGACTCCGCCGGTCTGGCAACCATTCACAACGGCGGCATCGATCGACGCCGAGCGGCAGGTCAGATCGATAACCTTCGCACTCTATTGACTCAGGCGCCCCTCGACTCCGGGCTCACGGCCATCGGGCACACACGTTGGGCCACCCACGGCATGCCGACGGCTGAAAACGCCCACCCCCACGCCACGGACAAAGTCGCGGTCGTGCACAACGGCATCATCGAGAACCATCACGCTCTGCGCCGCAGGCTGCAAGAAGCCGGGCACCACTTCGAGAGTGTCACCGACAGCGAGGTGATCCCACACCTGATCAGTGAATACCTCGCGAGGGGCGCTACGCCACTCGAGGCCGTTCAACGGGCCACCAGCGAACTCGAAGGCAACTACGCCATCGCCGCCATTTTCGCCGACTACGAAGACCTGGTCATCGCCAGTCGCCGAGGCAGCCCCCTCGCCGTCGGTCACAACGGACGCTTCGCGGCACTCGCGTCCGATGCTCACTCACTCGTCGGCGTACTCGACCAAGTGACGCACCTGCTCGACGGCGACGTTGCCATTCTCACCCCCAACTCGATTTCGATCCACAACCTTGAAGACACCAGAATGCCACGCCCCCAGCAATCGCTCGCGCAGGAACAGGCCGCACTCAGCCGGCGCGGATCTTCCCACCACACCATCGCCGAGATCCACCAACAACCAAGCATCATGCGCAACATCTTGTCCAACCTTCGCGACGCTGACGACCTGCGCGAGCTTGCGGCGAAGACGGCCTGCAACTTCGACGAGTGCAATCGGCTACGTCTGATCGCCTGTGGAACGTCCCGCTATGCGGCAACCGTTGCTAAGACCTGGTTCCAGAAGCTGTCCGGCATCAACGCCGATGTCGTCATCGCGTCCGAGTTCGACGCCGAAGAAACACCCCTCGATGCCAGCGACTGCAACGTCCTCATCTCGCAGTCGGGAGAAACGGCGGACACTCTCGCAGCACTGCGGCAACTGGTCGAACGCGGCTGTCATACGGTCGGCTTGGTCAATGTCGAGCACAGCGCGCTGGATCGGGAAGCCGCAGCGTCCTTGCACCTCAGCGCCGGCGTCGAAGTCGGTGTCGCGTCCACCAAAGCGTTCACGGCGCAGCTGACGTGGCTCGCCTCGTTGGCGCTAGCCATCGGCCTGGAGCGAGGCGCATTGTCGGAAGCGGAAGCCACCCGACTGCTCGACGAGCTACGTGGGGTGCCCCTCGCCTTGGAACGCTCGTTGGAGGTGGAGCCTTCCGTCGTAGCGGCCGCCCACGGCTTGATGGATCAGCGCTCCGCCATATTCATCGGACGAAGAGAGCTGTCTGGCTTGGCAGAGGAAGCTGCACTGAAGTTGACAGAGCTTTCGTACATCCACGCTCAGGGGTTTGCTTCGGGTGAACTCAAGCATGGGCCACTGGCACTCATCTCCACCGGCACGCCCGTCATCGCCTTCGTCCCGGACGACGAGATGAAGAACAAGAACATCTCCAACGTGCGCGAAGTGCGCGCTCGGGGCGCGCTGACGGTGATCATCACCGACACGGAGGACGACGACGAGCTCCTCGCCGAAGCTGACTATTGTCTACCGGTGGCCAAGGTGGCCTCCCCTTGGAAGGTCTTTCCCGCATTGATGCCAGCGCAGCTGCTGGCGTATCACGCGGCGGTCAAGCTGGGGAACAACGTCGACAAGCCCCGCAACCTGGCAAAGAGCGTCACCGTCGAATAGCCGGCAACGGGCACCCGCCGCTACGGCCTCACGAAGCTGCTTCGTACTTAGCCAACCGACGATACAAAGTCGCGCGGCCGAGCCCGAGCAGCTTCGCCGCTTTTCCGACACTGCCATTCGCCACCGCCAACGCGTGTTCGATGGCACGCCGCTCCACGACCTCGAGCGGAAGAACCTGAGTGTCGTTGGCCGGTGTGCGGGGCAACGATTCCGGGGGCAGGCTGGGCAGACCGCTGGTGCGAATGTTCGGTGGAAGATCGGCAAGGCCGATCTTCTCACCAGTGCAGGCGAGCATCGCGCGATGCACGACGTTCTGGAGCTCACGTACGTTGCCGGGCCAGTCATGGCGGTTGAGGGCTTCGAGGGCTTCGGGGCTGACGCTGGAGATGTTGCGCCCCACGTCCTCAGCGAAGCGCTTGAGAAAATGGGAGACGAGCAGCGGCACATCCCCATCGCGCTCGCTCAGCTTGGGTAGATGAATGGGATATACCACCAAGCGGTAGTAGAGGTCTTCGCGGAAACGCCCCTCTTTGACCTCTTGGCTCAGATCGCGGTGCGTGGCGCAGATGATCCGCACGTCCACGGGGATCTCGGCAGTGCCACCCACGCGGCGCACGGTCTTTTCTTGCAAGGTACGCAGCAACGCCGCCTGCGTCGACGCACTCATCTCCCCCAGCTCGTCGAGGAAAAGAGTACCGCCACTGGCTTGTTCGAAGCGACCACGGCGAATCGAATTCGCGCCCGTGAAGGCCCCCTTTTCGTGCCCGAACAACTCCGACTCTTGCAGCGACTCGGGGATCGCCGCGCAGTTGATGGCGACAAAGGGGCGCCGCGCGCGCCGACTCCCCTGATGGATCGCGCGCGCGACCAGCTCCTTGCCCGTTCCGCTGGAGCCGAACAGGCACACCGCAACGTCACTCTCGACAACGCGAGAGACTTGGTTCGCCAGTTCCGCCATGGCCGGACTCTGACCCACGATTTGGCCCAGCACTTCTTTGCCACGCAGCTCAGACTCGAGGCGATGTATGTCCGCAGCCATGCGGTAGCGTTCAGCCGCGCGCCGCACAGCGTGCACCAAGCGCTCCGACTTCAACGGCTTGGTCACGTAGTCGTAGGCGCCAGCACGCATCGCCTCGATCGCCGTCTCCAAACTGGTCTCTGCCGTTACGACGACCACCGGCAAGTCCGGCGAATCGGCCTTCAAACGCTGGATGACCTCGATTCCCGACATGTCATCCAATCCGAGATCGACGCAGGCCGCGACCATGCCACTCTTGTCTGCTTTTACGGCGCTGCGGCCCCCCTCATGCTCCACGCTGAGGAAACCAGCCGCTTCGAGCCAAATCCGCATCAATCCTCGGGTGCTCGGATCATCATCCACGACCAGTACCGAGGCGCTGCCGTGAGTCCACATCTCGTCGTTCGACATCAACTAGGCAAACGACCCGCGGGAGCCCAACTTGAGCGCCGATTCTCAAATTGAGCACTCGTGGAGTCTCAGTGTCGGCGCTTGCGCGACGCCTCTGGCGAGGATGTTTCAGCCTGAGCCGCCCAAAGCGACCGGTGTCTCAGAGCGAGGCCTTCAGCCGTGCTGCTCCAGCTCAACCCCAACAGCTCGTGCCTCGAGGTGAGCAGCCCTGAGGTGGATCAGCCCGATTCGCTGGCCTCTCGCACGATGCGCTCAAGCACATCGATGAATGCCTTCACGAGCTCTTCGAGGTCCGCGGCGGGTGCGTGCTCCACGAGGCGAGCCACCTTCGTGATCTCGTCAAAGCCGTAGCTGCCACCTGAGCCGGCGTAGCGGTGAGCGAGTTTTCGCAGACTCGCCTCCGCATCGCCATCCCCGGAAGCAACGGCAACCAAGTACTCCCGAAACAGCCCGACGTTGCGCGGCATGGCTGCCAAGTAGTCAGCGGTCAGCGCCCGTTGCGCCTCCAGCAAGCGATCGCTCATTTGCCCCCCAAACACCGCTCGATGGCAGAGAACAGCGCCTCGTCATCGACGATGGGTTTGCTCACGTAGCCATCAAAACCCATCTCCAGGAAGCGCTCTTGATCACCAACCATCGCGTGAGCCGTCAACGCCACGATAGGAATGCGCCGTGTCTGGTCGTTCTGCTTCAGCTGCGCCAAGACCTCTTCGCCACTGAGCTTGGGCAGGGAGATGTCTAGAAAGACCATGTCCGGCGGGTTGGTGGGGATACCTGCAACGGCTTTTTCGCCGTCGTCGTAGAACACGAGTGCGAAGTCATCGGACAAGAGCGCTTCGAGCAACGCGGCGTTGTCGGGGTTGTCTTCGACAATGGCCAACGTCTTCATAGTTTGATCTCCTGAAGCGATAGCGAGGGCTCGTAGTCGAACTCG
The DNA here is from genome assembly GCA_050290545.1 of Polyangiaceae bacterium. Taxonomy (GTDB): domain Bacteria; phylum Myxococcota_A; class Polyangia; order Polyangiales; family Polyangiaceae; genus SZUA-265. The sequence continues at coordinate 21,745 of JBNKHV010000032.1, forward strand.
AAGCCCTGATGTTCGGGCACGCTGAACAGCTGAGCTGGTAGGGCAACACTAAAAGTGGTACCGACGCCAAGCTCGCTCTGGAGGCTCAATTCCAGCCCCATCAATCCGCACAGGTAGCGGGTGATGGAGAGCCCCAGACCGGTCCCCCCAAAGCTTCGCGCAGTTCCCTCCTCCGCCTGTAAGAAGGGCTCGAACACGAGCAATTGCTTTTCGGGCGCAATGCCGATGCCCGTATCAGCAATGACGACTTCCTGCCCCAGCTCCGTCGCTTGATAGCGCAACTCGACCTGCCCGTTGGGGGTGAACTTCAACGCGTTCGAAACCAAGTTGTTGAGCACCTGCTCCATGCGAAGCGGGTCGATCTGAACACTCCTCAGCCCGGGCTCGACGACGACCTTCAGCTGCACGCCATCGGCCTTGCGAGGCCCAAGCGTGGTCGCCACTTTCTTCAGCAGAACGCCAACATCCACGTCCTCACGCACGATGGTGAACTTGCCGGCTTCGATCTTGGACAGGTCGAGCACGTCGTTAATCAGATCGAGCAACGCCAGACCGTTGCGTTTGATCCTCTCGAGGTGCCCCAGTTCCTTCCTGTCGAACGCACCCCGCTTGTTGCGATGCAGAATCGAAGCAAAGCCGATGATGGAGTTCAGCGGCGTGCGCAATTCATGGCTCATGTTGGCCAGGAATCGCGACTTGGCGCGGTTCGCGACCTCAGCCTCATCCTTGGCCTGGGTCACCTGCTCCACTGCCAGGCGCAGCTGGCGATTCGCTTCGGTCAACTGCGCGCTCTTCGACCGCACCAACTCCGCCGCCTGGCGCATGTCCTCCGTCGCGATCTTCTGAGTTTGCAACAAGAACTGGAGGTCGGAGGTCGCATCGTGGGGCGCGAGCGCGTCGGGGGTGAGGCCAAAGTCTTTGAGGGACTGCCCAGGGTTGAGCCACAGTGAGCCCAAGAAAACGAATTCGAGTCCGCCTTCGTGAAGCAACTCGATGATCTGGCCGCGAAACACGGCAGCGCAGTCGACCGCATCCAAGAGCGCAAGGCGACTGACCACCTTTTGCCGGAGCTCCGACGCCTCCCAGGAGCAAGCCGGACGGCGTACGCTCAGGAGGCGGCTGATGTCCGCTCCGGGCTTGGCCGCCGGCAGCACACGCGTGAAGCTCGGGCCACAGTGGCGCACCGTCCGCCCGTCCTCTTCGAGGCTGAAGAAGAACGGAAACAGCGTCTCGATCAATCTCCAATCGAGGAGATGGGGGCCTTCATTGCTCATCTAGGTCCAGATCACCTCGAAGACGTCGCAGTCTTGACCTTCGCCTTTTTCCGCGACCTGCGCCACCGACACGGATTCGTCGAAGTGCGTCGCCAGCCCCTCGAGCAGCCCGACGACAAATGGCGCCAGCGCCTCGCGATCCGAACGGTACTCGACTCGCATTCGGTTGCCTTCACGCTCGTGGCAGGCAAACTGCGGCGGCCGCAGGTGAGGGTAGACCAGCTCGACTCGGCCGTGCAAGGTCGGCAGGTACAGCAGGAACTCCTCGAGGGTCTGACCTGCGTTCATGAGGTCCGCATAGGATTTGGCGGCCGTGTTGAGTATCCAATGCACGCCAAACTGCCGAAGCAGGTCCGACACCGGAACGCCCAATACCTCTGCTCCGGCCATGACCAGCTGGTACGTGACTGCGTCGGGGTAACTCTCGTTCGCCACATAGAAGTCATCATCGATCTTGGCCGCGGACAGAACTTGCTGCCAGACGTCGACGCCGTGCCCATCGATGACCATGCGTTTCAACGATCCGTTGACCAGTCCGTACATGAGCTACCCCACGAGCAAAAGCGGCCAGCTTCCGGCACCGACTAAGGGCAACTCCGACATTCCGCCTCGAAGCTCAGCACCAAGGTCAGCGCGACACCTACATCGGCCTTGCCCGGTGCTTCTCGTTGTGAGACAGCCCGGACAGGCAGTTCGACTCGGTTTGAGGCCGCGACGCCCTCCGCCGCGATACCCCTCACCCGCTCACAGAGCAGAGCGAGCTCCGTCAAGCCGATCGGCTTGCTCAGCACCGCGTCAACGCCTGGGCGTCTGCAGCGCTCAGCTTCTTCCTTCGAATAGTGGGCGGTCAAGGCGACGATGAGGCCCCCGTAGCCGTGGCTACGCAACGTTGCCGTCGCGCGGTAGCCGTCGCAGAGTGGCATCGCCATGTCCATCACGATGAGATCGTAGTGCTCCCGTCCACTCAGTGAACGAAGACGCCGGATCGCCTGCGACCCATCATCAGCGACGTCGACGGTGGCGCCAAGTGCCGCGAGCTGGAGCGCAATCAGGCGGCGCAGTGACTCGTCGTCATCGGTGAGGAGAATGCGTAGGCCTTGGGCAGGAAACGTGCGCGGCTTCCCGCCCGTTGGATCAGATGGTTCTCGAAAATCCTTGGGTAGGTCTAGCATACCCGACAGTTTTGCGAGAAGTATGCCAGCTGCCGGCCTCACGCGGCTCAGTCCGCGACAATCAACGTCGAAGAGAAGTCGACCGCAATCAATCGGGCGAGGCTCTAGGTTACCTGCACCTACGTCTGAGGTAGGGGAACCAGCGGCTCGTAGTCCTCGAAGTGGTAGACGTGGATACGCGTCTGCATCGGCTTCAGGTAGTTGTCGGCGAACGAGCGGTGAATGGGATCGACCCGGTACACCTCCGGATCCTGCATCGAGGCGAAGCGCACCAAGATGCAGATGTGCCACGCCTCACGGGTGCGGCGGTCGCTCGCGAGGTGGACTTTGACGTCCATCACCCGCGCGGCGTGGGGCAGCACCTGCATTGCCTTTTTTGCTACTTGACGCAACTTGGCGTCCGTCGCGAATTCGGGCTTCAGCTCTACTAGGACGACTCGCAGTACCATCGCCGCGTAGTCTATCCGTCGAATCTTTTTTGAGCCATGCCCCCGCGACTCGGGGTCGTACTCGAGGATGTCTTGGTATTTGCCTCAGGAATCGCACTTCCGTGTCCTGGCTAGTTGCGCGCTCCTCCTCGCCCTCGGCTGTAGTTCGGCGGACGTGCACGATCCGCATGCCGAAGAGGCGGCAAGCGAACCCGGTGAGGGATCCGAGCCCGGAGAAGGTTCCAATGGCCCGGCAACGAGCTCCCCGAACGACGCGCCCGGCAGTGAACCGAACGACTCTCCCGCGGGCCCCGGAGCGCCGGGTCCCCAGAGTGGCAACGACGAGCCCTCTGACGAAACCTCGCCCGCTGCGTCACAACCAGACGGCACACCTGCCGAAGACGCCGAACCGGGCGCAACCCCCAACAGCGATCCCGATAGCTCCACCGAAGAGTTGTCCTCCCAGCAATTCGCCCGTCTCACGAGGGCCGAATATGCGGCCACGATCGAAGCCGCGTTCGGCATCACCCCCGACGTCCACCTGATCCCCGAAGACGGCCGCGTCGGTCCATTCACCTCCAACGCGGAGAGCTCGACGGATCCAGTGCACCCGTACATGCTGGCCGCAGAAGAGCTATCTCAGGCGCTGGTGCCCGGCGCATTTCCCGCTTGCGAGGCAGACGGGGCGGAGAGCTGCCTGCGCGACGAGTTCGCCGACGCCGTCGGCACGCTCTACCGACGACCCGTCACCGACGCCGAGCTAGCACAGTGGGCGCGCACGCTCAGCGATCTGGAAGCTCAAGGAGTCAACTCGGTCGCAGCGACGCGCTCGGTTCTGGGATCGATACTGCTCGCCCCGGATTTCATCTATCGCTCCGCTCCGGCAGCGGGAACCCCATCTCGCCTGGTTGCAGAGCGCCTCGCGTTCGCTCTCTGGGACGCCCCGCCCGACACGGAGCTGATCGAGCTCGAAGCAGACGCCCCCGCAACCGTCCAGCACCTGCTCTCGGATGAGCGCGCGGTTTCCGTCGTCGCCCGCTTCTTCGGCCAGTGGTTGGAGGTCGACACCGATCTGCGGCTGGAAGACCCCGACTTTGGCGACTCGGGAGAGTACCAAGAGCTACTGGACTTTACCCGCGACGCCATTGATTCGGGAGTGAGCGTCACCGACTATGTCGGTAGTGAGCAGCCGTTGCTCCTGCGCGACTTGTTCGTCTCCTCCACGCGCCATCCCGACCAAAGCCGCCGCCCGATCTTTCGTGGACTCTTGGTGCGCGAGGCGTTGCTGTGTGACGTGATCCCAACACCCAGCGCCGATCTGGTGGCGCTTGCCGGCGAAGTCGGCGACCGCACTGAAGACATTCGCTGCGCCGGGTGTCACAGCCTGCTCGACCCGATTGGCAACGCCTTCAGCGTGCTGGACGACGACATCGACTCACCGACGGTCACGGCCGAGATCATCGGGCATGCCGAATTGGAGGGCAGCTACGACTCACTGCAAGAGCTGCTCGCCGCCGTCTCAGGCAGCCGCGCCTTTTCCGAGTGTTTTGCCGAACACTGGCTGGAGTTCGCCTTGGAGCAACCGCCCCACGAGCTGAAGCCGGAGTGGGTTACCGAGCTGGCCGATGCCGTTCAAAGCGGCGCGACGCTGCGCGACTTCGTGGCGCTGACGACCGCTCACTTGGTGGAAGAGCGACAAGAGGAGGCGCCGTGGTGCGCAGCGCCTTGAACGGCAGGCGAGTACACACGGGCAACGGAGTCGAAGGCATGAAGAGTCATCATCCCATCTCGAGCAACCTGCGTTCACGCCGGAGCTTCATCTTCGGCTTGCCCGTGGCCATCGCTGCAACCGCCGCGTCGTCGCCCCTGTGGTCACGGTTGATCCACCGCGCCGTCGCGCAACCCTCCGACGCGCAGCGCCTGCTCGTCTGGTACACCGCCGATGGCACCGTGCCCGAGTGGTTCTGGGCAGACGGCGCAGGGGCGCTGACGATCCGCAGTGATCGCACCGACGATCTGAGCGGCAACGAGTTCAACACGGCGGTCCCCAACGATGAGCGCCCCACGTTCTTGCTACAGCCCATCGCCGCCCACGCCGACCGCGCGCTCTTGGTACGCGGCCTCAGGAACCCCGGCCAGGGCGATCACGCGCCAGCGGTGCGCAGCATGTTCACCGGCGAAGCACTCTCCGGAGACGACGAAGGCAGCTCGCCTTCCTTGGACACGGTGGTCGCGGATGTGTTGACTCAAAGCCAGCACATCGAGCCCGTGTTTCGCACCGGCGTTTACGGCAATCGCGTTTCCTACAACGGCACGCGCGACCTGAGTCGCCCCGCGGGCGGCTCGTTCATCGAGCCCTCTTGGCAGCCCGTGAGCGACGCGCGCCAAGTCCTCGATGCAGTGGGTGGCCTTTCCAGCCTCACCGAAGACACCGACACACAGCGACTGACGCGCCTGGCGATGTTGGGCTCGGTGCGCGACCGCGTCGAAGCGCTTCGCTGCTCGGCGGGCACGGAAGCCGCCCATCGCCTGGAGGCCTATGTGGAAGAAGTGGCGCGTCTCGAGGCGCTCGAATCCGAGGCACGACAAACGCCTGCCGCGACGGAACCGCTGGTCGACGTCAGCGATCCCGAGGTGGCCGACGCCGAGCGAGACATTCGCGCCTTGCCCACAGTAGCCCCCTTCGTGCGCGACCTCGCCACGACGGCGCTAGCCCTCGACTACAGCCCCGTCGCGACGATTCAATGGGGAGCCTCCGGCGAGAACAAGATCGAAGGCGGCGAGCTCACCGACTACCGCTACGACTTCCTCTCTGACTTGGAGTACCGCGGCGCCGGCGACCACGGCCTCGCCCACCCGGAAGATGGCGCCTTCCAAGACGCGGGCCACAACATCCCCGCGGCCGTCTCCACCCGTGACCGCGTGCGCATCCATCGTTGGTTCTTCGGGCAGCTCAATCAATTGCTCACGCGGCTGGATTCGATCCCCGACGCGAACGGCACGCTGCTATCGAACACGACGGTGTTGTGCGTTTCGGAGTACGGCGGCCCCCGAGCGAACAGCACCGCCGATCAGCATTCCACGCGCGACCTACCCTTCTTGCTGGTTGGCGGCGAGAACACCCCCTTCGCCACTGGGCAGCAACTCGAGGTCGACACCAGCCACGCGAACTACCTGCTCACCCTCGCCCGTGGCTTCGGCAGCACGATCGACGGCATAGGCATCAGCGACGGCACCATCGACGGCATCCTGCGCGGCTGAGACGCAGCAGCGTCACGGGCGTTGCCCGCGCTTCCAAGGAAGCGCGAGGCTCCCCCAAACAAAAAACGGCGGCACGCCGAACCGGAACCCAACGAAAGGTTCGACGTGCCGCCAGATCCGAGCAGGAGGACTCGGATCACCCATCACACCATCAGGAGAGAGTATCGTGCCTTTCTTCGAGGTCGTCGGAGCCCGGGCCACCGAGGAAGCCCGTGCCTTCACCGTGTGCGCCGTCGTCGAGAGCGGCGGCCAATACCTCACTCATGTCGGAGGCGTAAACCACCTCCATCTCGTTGCGCACGGCTTCCGGCACATCGTCGATGTCGCGGCGGTTCTTCTCCGGCAACACGACTCGGCGAATGCCCGCGCGATGAGCAGCCATCACCTTGGCCTTGATGCCGCCTAGAGGCAACACGCGGCCACGCAGGGTGCACTCACCGGTCATCGCCGTGTCGTGACGCACTTGGCGCCCCGACAGCAGTGACGCGAGCGCCGTGAAGATCGTGACACCCGCCGACGGCCCGTCTTTTGGAACGGCGCCCGCCGGAACGTGGATGTGCAAGTCGGATTCGTCGAGCCTGCTCAGATCGATCTCGAGTTCGCTAGCGTGCGCATAGATCTCATGATGGCCGCCGTGACCTGGAGCGGTAATCCGGAAGCAGGCTGGCAGCTCAGCGCGAGAGTGGGTGAAGCCTCGCGAAGCATCCGCGTCGCCGATTGGGAGGCGCCGCTCGGCGTGGTTCCCAAGCGCGCTGGAGAGCTAGGTGGTCTCCTCTCACTGGTCCGGTACAAGTGGAACAGTAAACCCACTACCAAAGGCCTGGCTGGCCAAGAGCTCCAGGTCAGACCGGCGAACGTACTCGAACCCAATAGAGGAGACCGTGAAGTATGTTGGCATCGATGTTCATGTGAAGACAAGCATGTGGTGCTTGCTCGACGAGGCTGGCCAAATCGTGGAGCGAGGCAAAGTCGCCACGACCGCACTGGACCTGATTGCTCTGCTCAAACGACTGACGGAGGCGGACAGCATCCTCGCTGGACAGGAGGTGGGCAAGCTATCCTACTTCGTCCACGATGTTTACACTGCTGCTGGGGTGAAGCTGCTCTCGTTCAACGCGTACCAGTTGCGTATGATTGCCTCGTCTCGCAAGAAGACCGATACGCGCGACTCGTACTGGTTAGCCAAAGCGTTACAGACCGGCATGACTCCTCACCCAGTCTACATTCCGACAGGAACCGTTCGGCCACTACGCAGTCTACTGTCGCAGCGGCAGGCTCTGTTGGTGGAGCGACGGCGCTGGTTGGCAAGAGCCAGAGCCCACCTTCAAGGCGCGGGCTACAAGACGAAGATCACGCGCTCGGTGACGCGGCTGCTCGAGACTGCAGTGTCGAATCCCGATGGCCCCGACGAGTATCTGGCGCAAGCTCTGGAGCTCTGCATCCGAATGGAACAGAGCGCCGAAAAGGAACTGCGCGACGTGGAGAAACGTCCATTCGCAGTTGGCAAACCGATCGATGCTGCGTGGCGCTAGGGGGCTACGCCAACTGCGTGGACGAGGGCTGTTCTGCTTTGGATTCAGAGGTCAAAGCCAAAGCCGTCATCGCCGCAGCCCCTCCGCAACAAACCGTACCGGTGGACACTCAGTACAGTTTGCGTCTGGAGGCTCCAAATCGATGCCCTAGCGTCATCAGACTGTCCGGACCTTTCCGTCCGTCGATGACGCGCGTGGCAAGGAATAGCCGAACGCTCGGCGGCAGGTTGAACACTCAGCCCTCCAAAGCCGAAACGATTCGACGAAGCGCGCCCGTATCGACCCGTTCGCTCACCCGTATTCGGTGCCCACAACGCAACTCGATCTCGATCTCCGCGCTGCGGTGGCTCGTCACCGAACTTGCCATGGGCAAACCAACTTCAACCGGCGGACTCTCAACGCGCTTGCGCCAGAAGTACACGCGCTGCTGGTCCAGCCCGTGCCGAATTGCGAACTTCGGCACGTCCAACCCAGAACGTTCCAGCTCCCCAATCACCCAATCCCCTTGCACCGCACTCCAGCGCCGTGCTCTCTTGATCACCGCCCAGGTGACTCGACTCGACCTCGACATCCGTCCTTGATGCCCCAATTCTGGACCCCTCGCGATGGGCCGTTGGTGGATGGCCTACGTTGCCCATGCGCCCGAGAGGCGAAGCGAATGACCACGGGAGAAAAGTGCTTTGGTGCGTGTGCTTGGCGCTCCGCGCGGTGGTCTCAAAACAAAGCGCTAGCCGGTCGGCACCGCCGCTTTCTTCGTGCCGACCGGCGGCTCGCTGGCGTCGTTCTCCGCGACGAACGTCGACTCGATCAATGAGTCGATGTGCTTGATGGCTTCGCGTACCCCGTCGTCCAGCGCCTGGGTCGCGTCGATCACCGCATACTTCTGCGGGTCGAGGCGGGCTCGTTCGAGCAACCGTTCTTGAAATGCTTCCTGGTATTGCTGGAACGACGTAAACTCCGAGCCTTTGAAAAGACGATTCGAGCCTTGCTCGATCAAGCTTACCTTGCCGCGCTTGCGCTGTTTGGCGATCTCCGCGGACGGGAGCTTCAGGACCAGAGTAAGATCCGGCCTCTTGTGGCGGCGGAAAGCGGCGTTCACGACGTCCTCGGAAACTCCGAGCAGGAGCGCGCGCACGATCAAGCTGTCGATGTACCGGTCGTAAAATACAATGCCGTTCCGCAGGCGTTTGGCACGAAATGAGCCTGCCGCAGTCAGATGCAGATACACGAGCGGCTCGATCGGCGCCGAGGAATCGATCAGATGCGCGAGGTAACGCCACAAGTGGTAGCGCTTGCGCGGCATCAAGTAGCTGGCGATCTTGCGCTGTCCCCGGTAGTGGGGAACCAGCTTCCGTATCAAGGCGCTCTTGCCGGAGCCATCCATGCCCTCGATTGCGACGATCAGTGGCTTGATTGGTTGATACTCATCGATCATGGTCCATCCGTTCGGGCTTTTTGGGGGGATCGGGGAGCTGGAGATCGGCTGGTGCCTCCGCGAATCCGTTCGGCGAGCGGCGGCTGACGTTCCATGCTTGAAATAGCGACAGGAGATCGGGCATGCCGCCCGGCGCGTGCGGCGTGCGGAGCTCGATACGCTCCGCGAGTCCCGCGCAATCGGCGAGCGCATTGACGGTACGAACGACGTTCACCGCTGCCAACAAGAAGCGGATCTTCTTGGGATCCGTCGGCTCGCCAGCCGCGATCCGCGACAAGAGCACCCGAGCCAGCACCAGACCCTGGTCCTGGATCGGAAAGAGCGCATCCACCAGACGGTGCCGCCAGCCAGAGGACCCTCGGAACAAGATCAAGTTGTCTTTCGGTCCGAGGTCGAGCAGCTCGCCGGTACTGTTCGCGTACGCGATCACGCGGGCTACCAGCCCAGTCACTTCGTCGTAGAGCGACGGATCGCGTTTCATCGCGGTGAGCAACCGCTTGAGCGGACCGGAGCGTTGGACGCTGATGAACGCGGCCTGGTCGAAGCCAGCTCGCGGGTGAGAATTGTAAAGGTACCGCTGATTGATTTGCCGATAGTAGCCACGGATCTGCGGCAAGGTCTCCGCATGACCCGCGCTGAGCGATAGGTAGCTCCCGGTTTGCAGAATGGGCTCGTACCGCTGCACCGTGACGATCGTCGGGCAAGTGCCCGGCGCGTACGGAACGCGCCAGTGGTCTGCCATCTCGGGTAGGAGCGGCGCTTCAGCGAAGACTTTGCGTTGGGGCAACACCCCTTCCGGAAAGTATCGGGCGAGCAGCTGCCAGCGACCTCGATCTCGCGAAACGATCCGCCGTGCCCGACGTTCCCACTTGGCAGACGCTTCCCGGTCCTGCCCGGGTACGAGCGCCCGAGCAATCCCGGGGATGAAAAATTTGTAGACGACATCGGGCCGGCGATCGCGCTGATATACGAAGTGCTCGCCGCCTTTGCCGAGGAAGCGCCAGCGGTCGTTTTGCGCCGCTACAACCAACTGAGGAGGTCCTTTCCCGCGTCTTCGAGCTTCTCGCCGACGTCCTCGGCGAAGCTCTCGAGCTTGCCGCCGGCGTCGCTGAGCACGCTCAAGACCTCGCTTAGCGCGTCGGACCCGAGATCCTCGAGCTCGCTGGCGAGCGAGTCGAGCACGTCGCTATCGAGCCTGCTTACCAGAAACGCCGCCTTGCTCTCGAGATCGTAGACGAACTCGCCGGCATCGCTATCGAGGTCGTCCACGAACGAATCGAAGTCGCCCTTGAAGTCCCGGACGAAACGCAGCACGTCCTTGGCGGCATAGCCGGCGTCATTCAAGACGGCCCCGGCCTCGGCTGCGCTCAGTCGATAGGTGTGCATCAGCGCGTCACCGACCTCTTCCGCCGACTTGGTGATCCTGCGCAGAGCCTTCGCGGCATCTTTTTTCGAGGCGTTGAAGCTGCTCTCGAGCCCGTCGACGATCTCGTGCACTTCTTCGCCGGCCTTGTCCGCCAGGTGCGCGACATCGTCGAGCGACTCGACCCCGAGTGCCTTGAGCGTCGAATACAAGTCCTTGCCGAGCTCGAGCGCGCCGCGTGCAACGCTCGATGCCAGGTGCTCGAGGTTGTGCGTGAAAAAGCTCGTGAGCTCGCCGGCTTGTTTTTCGATGGCCTTTTTGACCATCGTCGGCACTTGATCGAGCGTCCGCTTCGAGGCGTTGCGCTTGAGGATCACCGATACCTCGATCAGATCCAGGCTACCGACCGCCAGATGGATCTTCCCGGACACCTCGACTTTCAGGCCGTGGGAATACTTGAGCTCGAGATCGACTTCGACTGCAACATCCGCGAGCTTTAGCTTGCCCAGCGTCCCGAGATCAAAATCGAGATCGAGATCAAAACCCAGGCTCCCCTCGCCGTCGACGTCCTCGAGTCCCTTGATATAGAGCCGAAGCTCGACCTTCGTTTCAACGATGAACGACTCGGTGCGATCGAACTCGAATAGCCAACCCTTGTCGGTGATCGATATCTCGTAGTATTCCTTCTCGATTCCCAGCACCCCCACGCTTGCCGCGACCATGAAGTGCGGGTCGCGATACCGCTTGTCGACATCGTCGCGATGAAGGGTGGAAAATGAAACCACGGGCCCGCCCGTCGGAGCACCCGGGAGCTTGTCCTTTTCTGGTTCGGCGATCGCAATCGCGCCACCGAACAAGCTCAGGGGCTCGACCGCGAAGAGCGCGTAGAGCCCTTTACCGAGCTCGAGCTCGATGTCCGCTTCTGCCGAAAACTCGAAAAGCGCGTAGACGTTGAGCTTGCCAGTCAAGCGGAACCCGAACGGAAAGCTTAGATTGGCAATCTGGATGCCGGTCAGATCGGGCACGAAATAGAGCTGGGCTTCGTAGCGGACGGCGATACCGCTCTTCTTGGCGAAGAGCTCGTAGGAAACGTGGGTCACGTAATCTACTATCAGCCAGGACGAGCGCTTCTTGGCAACGTGCACCAGGTACTGACTCGGGTCGGTGGGTAGCGGGCGACCGGTTGCCTTTTGAAAGGCAGCGGACAGATCCGAGCTGATCACCGCTTGGTCGAGCGTGTCGGTGAACGAGCTCTCGATGGTGAACGCCTGAAGGCCACTGACCCCGGTATTTGCGAGCGCGGTTTGCAGGAAAGCGAGCTCCGAAGGCAACTTCTGATGAACGATCCCGTCCAAGACGTCGGCAAGGCTGAGGTCGTGAATGCTCGCCATCAGCGCGACCTTCGGATCCTCTTCGCTCGGCAGCACGAAAATCCCGAACGAGCCGTCGAAGCGCCCCGCAGCGATTTCCCCGGCCAGCCCGAAGCTTGGGAGCGGCGGATCCTGAAATACCACGCCGATCTCCACGGCCACGTTTGCCAACGTGAGACCTTTGATGCCGAGCGCGTCGTTCCAGTTGCCGCGCAGATCCCCGGCAATGAAGAAGCTATTTTCCTCGAAGCCGAGCTGGATATCGAAAGTGAGCGGCTGGCCCTTGATCGTGGTCGAAAGTTCCCCGAGAAAGTACAGCAAGAGGTCGTCGGGCTTCTTGTCGACTACGAAGTAAATCGAGACACCGAAACCGAAGCTCGAGCTCTTCCCGTTGATGTCGCTCTCGGGTTCGAGCGAATTTACCGAGAGGCCAGTCGTCAGCAAGACCTCGCGGCCGGCAGTCGAGTTGGTTAGCCGGACGCTGAACAGCAGCTCGGCCGTGACGTCGAGATCAAAGAAATCATGGACGAAACCGATTCCCCGGTGGGAGCTCTTGCCGAGCTCGAGGCTACCGAACAGGGTAAGCTGGTTCTGAATCAAGTTGGCCTGCGCCGGCAGTACCTTGTTCAGGAGCGCGACGCGCGGCGTGCCCTGCGCCATGGCTCCGAGCGTTCGCGTCGTCGCCGAATAGGGGAGGCCGGTTTGGCTCAGCTGGGAGACCGGCGTCAGGCGACCGAGTCCCCAGCTGTTCGGGTCGGCGGTGCCGGCGTTCGTGCCGGTGCCCGGCATCGGCAGCGGTACATTGGCGGCTGCCGCCGGAAACGGATTCGGGAGCCCGTTGAGTGCCAGCGCGCCGGAGAACGACGAGTAAGAAAAGGAGAGGCCTTGAATGTGTAGATCGAGTTCGTCGAGAAAGCTCAAGGCGTCGAGCACGCTGCCTGGGCTCTGACCGTCGATCGCGAGGCCCACCGCGAATTGCCAGCCGGCGGCGGCCGCGCTCGTTCCGGTGGTTGTCGTTGGTCCGGGAGCGCTCGCCGTCGGTACGCCGCCGTCTTTGCCGACGACGAAAAAGAAATTGCCGTACGATGCCGAGCGCGCCGAAAGCACGAGTTGGCGTTGCTTGGAGTCGTACGAAAAACCGGCGGCCGTCAGATTGAGATCGAAGACCTTGAAGGCGATTTGCGGGTCCACGAGGCCTGCACTGAGAAAGTCGATCAGATCGCGGAGCTCAAGCGGCTTTCCAGTGGTAAGCCAGGAGGCGGTGAAGAACTTCTGATCTTGCTGGAGCAGGAGCTTGAGTTTGAGTTCCTGGTCGTTGATGTCGAGCGTCGATTCGACGTACCCGGTAACCGTGCCTCCAGCGTAATCGAGGCTGAGCCGAGTGTCGTCCTTCAGGGCGACCGCTCTTCCGAGAATGCGAAACTTCTCCTTGTATTCGATATCGCCCTCGAAGTGGAAGTCCTTCGACGCCGTATTGAAGCCGAGCACCAGCCCTGATAGCCGGACGTCGGGAACGTAGCTCGGCACTTTCTTTTCGCCCAAGAAGCCTTTGACGAGATCGGTGACGTCGATCGTGCTCTGGTCGATCGTGCTTCCGGAGAAGGTGAACCCTTGAGCGGTCGCGAGCTCGGCGCAAATCTGAAGGTCGACTTTGCCAATCCGAGACACGGCCTGAATCGTGCCGTCCAGCGAGCCGCCTGCAGCCTCGCCGCTGGTGTAGTTGAAGATCAGCCCGACTTGTTTGAGGACAATCTTCGGGTTTGAGAGCAGCCGCCACTTCTCGGAGAAACGGATGCGAAAATTGAAGAAGCTCGCGTCGATGTCGGTCGAGACGAAAAACTGTGTCACGCGCATCGAGTCGAGATCGAGCTTCTTTCCGACCAGGCGATCGACGAGCTTCTCGACGTCGAGGGTCTTCCCTTCCTCGAGGTGGATCAGCATGGCACCGGTGGCGAGATCGCCCCTCAGCACGATCGGTTGGCCGGTGACCTCCGCTACCGCAGAGAGCGCGACATCGCGGAGCGAGAGTGTGACCTCGAAATCCCGCACCTCGAGCAGCCCCTTGATCAGTGTCCACGAAGCGTCGGTGAGCCACGCGAGCGTTACCGAAAGATCGAGCACGGAAAAGTCCTGGAGCGAGAGCACCATACCTACCGTCTTCAACGTTACGTCGGTTACTGCGCGAATCGGTTTGGGTAGGCTCTTCGGATTCAGCTTCAGACCGAAGGCACCGGCCACCTGCGAGAGATCGAGCCGCTGGTCGAGCAGCACCTCGAAGCCGATCACGCTCCCCCCGAACGAAGGAAAGAAAGCGAGCAGCGGTGGCACCGTGAGGTTTCCGAATATGAACTGACTTTCCAGCACTCCGTTCGACGCCTGAGCCGGACCGCTGCGGCGGCTCGGACCGAGAACACTCGACGGGGCGTCAGCCGGCAGGCTCATCAATCGAAAGGTCGTGGTGTCGTTGCCCTGGATCCCCGGGATGCCGATGCCGGCGGAAAGCTCACTCGAAGAAAGGATCGCAGCGGGGAAACCATCCCAGAGCTCGACCGGACCGCCGACATCGAGCGTGGTGTTCGCGAAGAATCGCGCGAACGCTGACGAGCGATCGAGGAGCGCGACCTTGGTCGTAAGCGATACCAGTCGCACGATACGCGAAGGTGCGTACGGGTCTGCCACGAAGGGGAAATTCGAAACCGCGAGCGCTTTCGTCCGGCGACCGAGGGTCAGGACCGTCGACTGGTAGCCGACCTGATCGAAGATCGAACCGGCAAGCGACGGAAACGGCAGGCTCAGCGACCATCCGGGCTCGAACCCCGAGATGGCGAAGACGGATCGTACCGCCCCGGATACGAAAGAGAGCGTTAGTTCCACATCGAGCGCAGACTTGGAGAGGGGCGAGCTCGCGAGCGTACTGCTCAGCACCGCCCCGGCGTCGCTTTGGCTTCGTACGGTGACGCCACCAAGCTCGATCGTACCGCCGCCCCAGAAGGTCCGGAGGTCCGCCGCCGCCGCGCTGCCGAACAATTCGGAGAGCGACGCGGTGAAATCGCCGCCTGACAAGTGCTCTGCGAGGAACCCGTCGATGCTGTCCATACGATTAGCCCAGGCCCGTGTCGGTGTCGGGGATACAGATCAGAATCGGCAGGTGATCCGAGACGCCCGCGGCGAAAATTGCGTTTCGGAGCGACGCCGGGTCGCCGAAACCAGGCAGGTTGATATTGTATCCGATGTGGCTCAGAGCCGCGGTGATATTGAGATTGAATGACTGCAGAGCAGACAAAACCCAATTTTGGCCGAAACTATTGAGGTTGCCGATGCCGAGCTTTTCGACGCTCGACGTGAAATCGACCATCAGCTGCTTGATGCTCGTGAAGTAGTTCGTCATCAAGCTGGCGTTTTCCAGGCCTTTCGCGTCTCCAGCGCTGTTGGCATTGTTTACGGCATCGGTTAGCCGAGTATCCATTTGCAGATCCTGGTTGTCGCGGACGACGCTCGATCCCCAAGCGAGCTGATCCAATGCGACTTGGATGTCAGCGACCACGTTGTCATCCGGCAGCCCGGGGCCCGCCGGGATCTGACCGAGCGCAGCGATGGCCGCCTCGAGCTTCCGGAAGATCACGATAGCCAATAGCCCTTCGAACTTGGCCGGAAACACGGGGTCGATGCGCTCCGCGATTGCCGTGGTATTCCCGAGGCCACGCGCCCAAGCCAGATCGTACGGTTCGCTCAGCGTTTCTTGGGCCGCGAGGCTCGTGATCCAGGTGCGGACGGAAGTGGCGAGCGGCAGCGTCAAAGTTCCGGGGCCGAGGAATTGAAACCCCGGCAGTGTCTCGGCCACGGCCGACACCAGGTCCGCCTTGAAGTTGAAGTCGCCGACGAAGACCACCGGCGGCGTTCCTCCAAGTGGTTGCGGCAAGGCATCGTACGCGGCGAGGAGCTGGTCGATGAACTGGAGCCGAGCTTCGTCATTGGTCGTTGCTCGAGCGTGAAGGACAATGAAATCCCGGACGGGGACCGCGTTTTGCATGGGAAGCATGGCCATCTGGCGAAACACGACGCCCTGGCGGAACGTTCCGGTCCCGGGAATCAGGGCGCTCCACTCGGACATCCAGAAGCCGTTGGTGTCCTTTCTGACCAGCGCCGTGTACGTCTCGCCGTCCGTGCTCACCACCGGCGAGACGAGAAGCCAGTAGTCGCTGGCGAAGAGTGTGCCGAGGATCTCCGCGCTGTCCACGCCAGTTTCGACGAGCAACACCAGGTCCGGCCGCAAGTAGTGGTCGACTGTCAAACGCAGTGCCCAGGCTCGCTCTTCAGGAGGCAGTCCGAGCCCACGGACTCCAGGGCGCGTGATCGTTCGGCTCAGATTGCGAACGTTCCAGAACAAGATTCTCAATGAACGAAGCCCCCAGGTACCCTTGCGTGGCGCGATAGACAGTTAACCCACGACAGACAGCACCTCGATGCAAGTCCTAAGCCGCGGAAGGCAACGCTACCCTGGAAAGCGCCATCCTTCAACTCTATTCGCATCTACGTGTTTGCCGTCGCCGTCGGTGTTGAGTTGCTGGCTCGAGCGGCTCGGCCGGCTCTTCCTGTCCGTGCCGTGTCCCAACGAGACAAGCATCCAGCGCCTCTTCGCCGAGGGCAATCAGTTCCACCCCTCTACCTCTCTCTCTCTCTTCTGACCTGCTCCTCGTTCTGGACTGGAAAGGGGCGTGCGCGGCGCCGGTGAATCGCGGCAGGGAACTGTCTTTCGCAAGCCAACCAAAGTCCCGTAGCCTGAGTTGAGTTTGCGATTGGCGATGATTCGACGACCGCTGGGTGAAGGACTGGGGCAGGACGATGATCGTGTTGACAATGATCGGCTTTGGCGCTCTGGGCGGGCTGGCACAAGGAACGCTCGCTAGTGACGGCGTGGTGCGCTTTCCAGAGCGAAAGACCAAGGGAGTAGAACTCGGGTTCCTGGGGGGTGCCTTCATTGGGTGGCTGAGCGGGCTCGGGGCGGGCGAACGCCACGAACATGGCGTTGGATCGTTCTCTTCGAGACCCGAACGCCGAGTTTCAAGAGCTGACCACGGATGCGCTCGGCGCCCCACGTCTTGTTCTCGATCGCCATGCGCCGAATGAGGTCGATGGCTTCCTGAGAGATCTTTGGCTCGGAAGCCTTGCTCCGTCGGGATCGACGCTTCCACACCAAGCGGAAGCCCTCGCGATGCCAGCGAAGGATGGTGCTGGGTTTCACCAGGAGCACGGCATTCCACCAGTTTGGGAGACGACTCGATAGGGCAACGAGAAAGCCCCTTTCCAGTGGGCGGAACCTCGGGCGCTTCACGGTGCGAGACGCCACGACGAGTTGTTGCCGAAGCGCCGCGTTCTCGACGATCAGTTCTTCGCGGGTACGGAAAAGATCACGAGCGAAACTAACGGTCATCGGAGCGGCTCGTCACGCTTGGCGCAGCCCGGTGGCAACTGTCGCCAAGCCGCGCCGCACGGCATCCCGAACTAGAGCTCCAACGATCCCGAACACGGCCTGCGATGTTGCTCAGACCTCCGACACCTTCAAGACTTGTTCTTGTCGGATTTCTCAACGATCCTACGGCGGAGGAGCGAAGTAGCCAGGACAGCCTTTTCGATCGTTTCCGCGACGTCAGCATTGTCTTGGCAGTGCGGCTTCCCACCTGGCTCGCAAGCGTTGCCGATTCCCCACGGGTCCATGGTGTCGAGCCCACCGATGATCCCTGGTGGTACGGCCAAAGACGCCACAGGCACCCAAGCAGGAGACATCGAGCTTCAGCTCGACGGATTGAACTGGGGCAACTCCGTATCGGTGAGCGATATCGAGCTGAGCGACGTCCAACTAGATGGTGAGGCGCTGACAGCTGTGGTGTCTGGACAGCTCGCCGGCATCGTCGAGGGTGACATCGCAGTGACGTGCAATAGCAGCGGCGAGCGCGCCTTGGTGCGAGACACCGATGCGCCAGAGGTCGTCAGCTTCCCGCCCAGCCTTGCCGCCTTGACACCGATTCAAATCTTCTTCGACGAACCGGTGGACGCGGCGGCGCAGTTCACCGTCAGCCAATCCGATGAGGTGATCCCCACCGAGTCGCGACTCGACATGGTGTCGGAAGACTTGATCTGGGGCGTGACACTCGAACCGCTTCAAGCCTGGCCTGGCGGCGAGCTGCAAATCGAGATTGAAGATGCGGTGGATGCTGGGGGCAATGCCCTCGACCGGGAGGTGCTCTCGGTCGACGTACCCGAGTGGGTTTCGGTGACCACGAACCCGAGTTTCGAGGAGCCGATCACGGAGGATGGCCCTTGGTTTGGCTGTGTTGCCGAAGGTGCTGTCGAGTATCGCGACTGGGGCGAAGAAGCCGATGTCGTCATCGAGCCCAGTGACGGGGAGTCGTTGGCCATCTGTTACGACAACGGAGTCGTGTTGCAGGGCTTCGTCGACCCGCCCGAGGGTGCCACAGAAGTGTTCATCGACGTCGCTGAGGTCGACTTCTCGCTAGGTGCGAGCGGAGGTGAGATAGCCGTGTACGCCAACATAGCCGGCAGCATGGTTGAGCTGGAGGCTCAGGGTGAAGACCCCGAGGACGACACGCCAGTCTTTCGCACCTACGCTGCGCCCATCGACGCGGCGTCGGACGGCTTTTGGTTGATCATCGAGCACAACGGCGGCACCTACGAGTGGGGTGAAGCGAGCGGGGCCGCGCTGGTCGACAACATGCGCTTCGACTAATTCGAAAGCGCACTCAGAGCTGGCGCTCGACGCTGAACCTGACTTCTTGCGGCCCCGTGCCGAGGTGCTGTAGCTGGCGGTGCACATGGCGCTCTAGGCAACGGTCTAGCTCGTCATTCGCGGGTGAGCATTTTACGCGTACCTCGAATGCTTTGTCGTTGGACTCGACCTCGAACTTCACCTCGGTTGGCGGTGTTTTCTGTTTCGGCCCACAGCCCGTGGTGGTGGGGTCGAGAGCCAGTCGCTGAAGCAGCGGTTCTAGAAGGGATTGAGGCGTGGCCATCCAGAGCTCCCAGCTGAAGCGATAGGTGCGTTTCGCGTCCGCCTCAGCAGGAACGATCTGCAGCTTCTGCAGTCGTTTCACAAAGCACTTCGAAAACTCGTCGGTCGCGTCAGTGCCGACGTGCACTCTTCCATTGAGGCCGCCCACATTGAGGCGGATCGCGCGCACGGGGCGGTGGCGTCGCGCACAGTCGAGGGTGTAGTCGAATCGCACAGCGGCGACCTGACGCTTTATCTTGCGATAGCCCCAATGCCGCGGGTACGTCGGTTGCACCATTGCCAGCTCGTCCACCGACAGGCCGTTGTGCGCCGCCCATCGCCCCAGCTCTGGTGAATTCATCTCCTGCACGTAGGAGTACTCGTAGGAACGCTGCAAGCTCTGGGTCAGCTCGCTTTCGCCAGAGGCGGCGATCATGTGCGCCACCGCACAGTGAGTCCCCTCATCGTCGATGAAGCGTGGGCGGCGCCCGCTCAGGCTGTCGTCAGTGCGTTGGGGAAACTCGCCTCGTTGCACGTACCGCCCGAGCGCATCCAGTGCGGCCTCGCGGCGCGCTCGAACGGCGGGCGCTAGCTCAGCAGAGTCGCCGTGGCGTAGACGAGCCAAGGCATAGCGGAGGTGCGTGCGGACCCGCTCTTTCTCGTCAACCTGCGGCCCGGGCGAATCTCCGTAGGCATGGTGCCAACTGATATCCCCGATCACGGGGTTGACCGTGTCGAGCTCAGCGGCTGCTACCGGCGCGCTGGGCGCAGCCGGCGCTTCCGCCCGACCGACGTTCCACCCCGCGAGCAGCGCCAGGCCAATGCCGATCAACACGCCCAGAGCAATCCTCAACCGTCTCATGGATGTTCGACGCGGGGACATCAGAGGAATTTGACGCGATTCACTCTGATGTCACCTCGCTGCGGGTTCTTCCAGCAGCGCCGGAAGGTGTGACTGCTCGAATGGGTTCCAGGGCTCGGGTTCACCGCTCCTTCCTGAGCATGCCTTGCTCGCTTTGGAAGGATGCCTCGCGTCACTCTTCACGCGGGTGACAGATCGGAGAAAGGTGGCTATTCGCTGCTCGGGCGGCAACGCGAGGGTCGAGAAGTCCGTGAACGAGTGTGAAACAGTTGTACAGAACGGCGACGTGCGCCTCCGGGGCACGACGGCTGTCCCGGACGGGCCGGGACCATTCCCTTTTGTCGTATTCATTCACGGCAGCGGGCCCCTCGACCGTGACGAGAACATGCGGCGAGGGTTGCGTCTTGGCCCCACTGGTGGTGCAGCGACTCCCCACGCTGATACGAGGTATGGTGCTTCTCTGCCCGTTCGTCCCACCCGTCGAGCCGATCCTCATCAAGCAGGCAGAACAAGTCGTGCGCGACCTGGAGGCGCTCCCGGCCCCTACCCGGCTGCTGCTCCGACTGGCCCCCCTCGGATTGCGCAATCCCGTTGCCAGTCAACGTGCGCTTCTGACGAGGATTCGAGCATCTACTACCCCAACGGTTCGCGTCGGCATGCGCAAGGCACCGCGATTTGGCTCCGCGAATTTGCTCGCCCTGGATGCGAGCACCGTCTTCAACGACGTTGATTGCCCGGCACTGCTAATTAGGAGGCACAAGACGTGCAATGTGACCCCGGCGATGTCGAACAAGGGCGAAGCCTGCTGCGCGGGCCGGTAGAAGCCCATCTCGTGGAAGACCTCACCCACGTGCTGCGCCTGGACTCGGGCCCGCCAACGCTGCTTGGTGCTCACAAGCTGCTGCAAAACGGCATAGCCGCCATCGTGCCCGACCTTGCGTCAGAATGGCTCCGGCGGGTCGCGGCGACCAGCCGGGAAGCGAAGGCCTCTAGAGACGGCAAAGGCTGAGGTAATCGAACAATCGAACTAGAAGCTTCACTCAAAACTCCGGGTTCAATTCTACCTGCTTCAGTTCCTCGTCGATTTTGCGCTTGAACAGCGCAGGACCCACCCAGCTGTACACGCAAACGGCGAGCCAGCTGAAGGAGATGATTTCGCTGGTCATCGTGAAGTCGTTCGCGTCTGCGTACAGCGTGCCGATGCGTTGCGCGACGAACGCGCACAGCAGGATCAGGATCATCCGGCCGTCGCCGTGACTTCCAAGCCACACCATGACGCGCCACCAGAGACCGAGCACCAGGCTGCGGCGAGCCTTGATCGAGGCGAGTAGAGCGAGAGCGCTGGCGTTACTCGCGTCGTTGCGCAGTGCCCACACGGCGTGTTGTTGCGCATCGTCGACCTCTCCGCGTGCCAGATGAATGCGCCCCTCGAGCACCAAGGCATCAGTGTGTTCCGGCGTCGCTTCCAGCACAGCATGGGCGTACTCCTCAGCGCGAGCCAAGTCGCGGCGTTCCAGATAGTAGCCCCCCAAATCGCTCAGTATCTCACCGTCTTCTGGGTCGAGGGCGAGCGCTTCCTCCAGCAGTGCGAGACGCCGCTCGTGGTGGCCCTGAAACTCCTCGATGAGCGCCATGGAGAATACGATCTGTGCATCGTCCGGAGCCAGCTCACGCGCTTGTTCCAGGTGAGCCTGCGCTTGGTTGAACTTGCGGTGCGCGATCAGCGCGCGAGCCAGAGCGAAGTGGCCCGCTGGGTTTTCGGGCTCTAGTGTCAGCGTCTGCTCGGCCTCGTACTTGGCGGCGAAGATCCGCTTGCTGCGCAGGAGCGCGAGGCTGAGCACAGCGTGGGCACCAGCGTGGTTGGGGTCCATGCCAAGGGCGCGCTTGAGCGAATCGATGGCGCTAGGTATCGCGCCTAGCTCCAGCTGTTGCTGCGCCCGTGTTAGCCAGATGTCGACTTGCTGTTCCACCGTGTAACCCGACAACTCGCTCTCACCCCAACACGAGAATGGGCACTTCACCCATCCACCCGAGCACCCTGCCCCGGAGGAAGAGCCCAGCGAACAGCACCAACAGGCCGTTTTGCACCTTGCCGCCGAAGTACTCGTAGAGCTCGAAGCTGCGAGCTTGCCAAAGATGCAGGCGGTAACTGATCGCCAGCTTCCAGACGATCAGAACGGTGCCGGCGTAGCCGATGTGGCTCGCATCGAGATGACCAGACATGACCAGACGCAGCCCCAACATCGCCAGACCGACACTTCCAAGTAGGCCGACAGCGATCAGTCCGAGTTCTTTCTTTTTGGTGGCGCTGCCGATGGCAACTGAGTTGAACGCAAACCACGCCCACCCGAGCCAGACGCCGCCCAGCATCGTGGCCAGCAACATCCAGAACGGGTTGGCGCTGAGATGGGAAAACGTTGCAGGTTTCGGTTCGTCGGTGATCTGATAGACGTTCACGAGTTATCCCTTGCCGTGTTTACGGAGGAAGGCGAGCACTTCGTCGTACTGCCCCGCTTCGTTCGAGTAGCGGGCGTAGTTGCGTGCCGTGGTCAGCCATTCGACGGTCGTGGCTTTCACGTCCTGCAGCGCAGCCTTCAGATGGCGGCCGGAGATCGGCACCTCGTCCGAGCTATCCAGGGACTCCTCGATGGCTTCGTCGCTGGCGGTTTCCACGAGGTTCCTCAGATCCGCCCCGGAAAAGCCGGAGGTCTGTTTGGCGAGCTTGCCCGGCTGTACATCTTCCGCCATCGGTCGATCCTTCAGCAGTCCGTCGAGGATCTCCGCGCGGGCGCTGTTGTCAGGTGGCGGGACGAAGAGCACACGGTCGAAGCGGCCCGCGCGGCGGAACGCAGAATCGATCGCCCAAGGCACATTGGTGGCGCCGAGCACCAACACGCCTGAATTGTTCTTTGCAAAGCCGTCCATTTCGGAGAGGAACTGGCTGACTAGCTTCGAACTGGTGCCTTCGCGTGTGTATTGGCGCTTTCCCGCAAGTGCCTCCAATTCGTCGAAGAAGAGAACGGAAGGTGTGCTCGTTCGTGCCTTCTCGAAAATTGCGTGGAGCTTGCGCTCGCTCTCGCCGATGTACATGTCGAGGATGTCTGAGATGACGACGTTGAGGAACTGCGCGTTACACTCGCCCGCCGTTGCCCGCGCGAGTAGTGTCTTTCCGCAACCCGGGGGGCCATACAAGAGAATGCCTCCACCGGCCTTCTTTTTGAAGCGTTCGAAGATGGAGGGCTTCTTGAACGGCAAGATGATCTTGCGGTGGATCTGCTTCTTGACGTGTTCCAGACCACCGACATCCGCAAAGGTCACACGCTCTTCGTTTGGCTCGAGCAGACGCGTGATTTCTGTCGCGTCCGTGTCGTCGTTGGAAATGACGCGCAACGGACCGCGCCTGCCACCGCCGATGTCTCTCACCCGAGCGCCGAGTCGTGCCTTCAGATCGAGGTCTTCCAGTGTTGGGTTCTGGGTGATGGCTTCGGTGTAGGCGGTCAACGCTGCTTGCTGCTCGTTCATCGCTAGGTGTACCTCTGCGGCCAGCAGGCGTTCTTCTGGCGTCTCCTTGGTGAGCTGTTCGAGGGCGCGTTCGGGGCGATTCGCCTCAAGAAGTGCGCGGGCCAGAAGCAAGCGCTCTTCGCTGTTTTCAGCCTGGGGGTCTCGTGCCAAATCGAGGAGTTCGCCGGCTTCTCGGAGGTTGCCAGCGTCTTGCAGCATCTTCAGCAGCCCCATCAGAAGTTTGGTATTGGACGGGGTGGCGACCAGTGCAGCCTTCAATGTATCGAACATCTGTTTATCCACGGGCGCCTCTGTGCTCGGTCGAGCTTGTCACGATTCACGACGAATGTGCACCCACATACTGTGCCCCCATATACTTGGTGAAGCACTCGCGCCTCGGTGTGCGTTCGTGCGAGAGGAGCACACCATGAACTGGCGTCGATGGCTGTTCATGGCCTCCGGGCTGATCCTGGGAGGTCTGGCGGGTCGAACGCTGCTCCTGCAGCACTGGCCGGAGCTCTCTTGCCGTCTGGGAGACGCAGCGGGTTGCGCTGAGGCCAGCCTACGCGCTCTCGACGCCGAAGACACCCTCGAGGGCATGCGCTGGGCAGAGCGGGCCTGCGAGGGCGGAGCGGCGATGGGTTGTAATAACTTGGGGGTCATCTACGCCCACGGCGGGAAAGGCGTTAGCGCCGATGTACCGAAAGCCTTGGGCTACTACCGATCGGCTTGCGACGCTGGCATCGCTCTCGCCTGTCGCAATCTGGGCAACCACTACCATCGCGGGCTCGGGGTGGATGTGGATTTGGCGCGGGCTAACGACTTGTTTCAGGCGGCCTGCGCCGCCGACAATGCCGAAGCGTGCAACGATCTCGGCCTAGTCCGGTCGACGCTGGGTGCACCACGGCAAGAGGTGATCAGCGCATGGAGGCAGGCTTGCGATCTTGGCGGCAAGTATGGCTGCAAGAACCTTGCGGTCGCGTACGCCGCGGGCGCCGGAGTCGCCAAAGATCCGGAACGCGCTGTTCGACTCGTCACTTCGGGATGTCTCGACGGGCATCAACCCAGCTGCACGGCGTTGGGCCGGTTCCAGCTCGAAGGCGTCGGCACCTCTGCGAACGTCGAGTCGGGTTTGAACTATCTGCGAAAGAGCTGCGAAGCCAAAGAGTCTGAAGCGTGCCTGGTGCTGTCCGAGGTGCACGCCGAAGGGCGTCACGTCGCGCGCTCGATCGCAGAGGCTCTGCGCTTCGTGCGGCTCGCGTGTGAGTATGGCTCGGCCAAGGCCTGCGCCGCGGAGGAGGTACTCAATGCACCCGCCGGCGACGATGATGCGACAGCCCGTCGAGACGCGGGTGCAGAAAGCGCTGCTCCGCACTGAATCGTGGGGTCGCGGTGGTACACACTCTGGCGAGCGCGGCGCCGGCCCTGGGTGTCGCCGACGCTCGGCGAGCACCGGGCTCCAACGCCTGCGCCCGCTCCGGGGGGGTGAAATGTGTGCGTTGGAGACAGACGGGCGTGCGCGTCGACGTAACAGTTGCTGGGCTTGAAACGGCGGGGACTCGGCACATAGCGACGTCGACTCGCCGAGCGCTTTGGAGGTCGTGATGAAGAGCCCCCCCAACGGCCAAGTGATTGATGTATTGGCGCCGGATGCCGCTACAATCCGCCGGAGATGCCTTCGGCCACAAATCCTCACCCCGCCCCGGCATGCGGCTTCACTATCTCGAGGGCCTCAGTGCCCCAGCGCTGACACGGTGGCCGCCGCAACAGAGCGCTGCAGCGTCATAGAGACGCCGCGCGAGCGCAGGCTCGAGAGTGGAGCCGCCACACGCCGAAGGGTTCAAGGACTCCGCGCCGCTACGCGGTATTCCGCTGGAGCGAGCCGAACCATAGCAGTCAGGAGCGTTCCGCTTCTTCGAAGCACCCCAACCACTCGTCCACAGCTAGCGGTGCATACCTGAGGTAACCCATTGCGGGAATGTGCTGCGTATCCGCCGCATACGCGCGCGCGACGATGGGTTTGGCGATCGAGCGCGTCGCATCATGGGCTGCGAAGTACTGCTGTATCCCTGCCTCCGGTCCGCCTCCAACGTGCGCCGCATACGCCGCCATGGAAATGTACGTGGCGAGCAAGCAACGCTGAGCGATCTCCTTCTGTCCTTCGGCGATTCTCGCGGCCGTGACGCAGAGCTCATCGTAGAACGAATTCATCACCGCAAAGTGCGTGTCAGCAGGCTGCGAATACAGGTCGCGGAGAATCATCTCGAGGGGGCCGTTCAGACTTTCTGGGGATTGTTCCCGAATGATCGCGAGCTCTGTTTCTATGGTGGAGCCAGCATCCTTTGCGAGCAACGCATGGTAGACCACGACACCGTAGCCTGAGCATGCCGTCAGCTTGTTGAGCTGCAGTTCCGAGTAGTGTCTACTGATGGGAACCACGGAGCGCTCGTCGCCCGAAGGCTCCTCAGACGAAGTCGGTTCGTTCGCGGGTTGATTGCCGGCCGAGCTGCATCCGAGGAGTAGAGCCAGCAGAGCAAGACAGATCGTTTTCATGGTTGTTCCTTCAGTACGTCGCGTCGAGCGCCTCCATGATGTTGGCTGTGAGGTCGAGTCGCGGTCTGCACCACTCGACCTCGTTCGTCGCTTCATCCCTGTCCACAGCCCACGCGACGCAGCGGGCGCGGCTCTCCTGAGAGTCTGCCGCGCGACAGTCGTCACTTTCGTCGTACAATACATGTGCGCTCATTCTCTTCGCGAAGCCCGTGGCGTGCTCGACCGCATCATCGCTGATAGGGCCCAACATCCGCTCTTGTGCTGCTTCGAGATGGCGCTGGGCTTGCTGTACCTCCGCGTGAAGTTGGTCCGCGCTCAGTTGCCACTGCTTCCGCCGCTCGTCCTTCTCCTCGGACGGCGGCGATTCGTTGATACTGCGCTCTAGCGAAATGAGCGCAGCTCCCTTCGAATCTAGTTCAGCCTGCTTGAGCTCGTATTGGGTTCGGACGTAAACCTGCGCCCCCCTACCGCGACGGCTGTTCACCGTCGCGAAAGCGAAGTTTACGGCGACATTCTTCGGCTGCGCCTCGCCGGGCGTCGTCGAAGCTTGAGCACCCCCCGCACACGGATAGATCGTTGCTGGCTCCGGGGGCCTGTACGCCGCCCGCTTTCCTCGAGCGCCTCCATTGGGCCACGCTGGGCCGCAAGCGCCAAGCCAAACGCCGAGGAACAAAAAAAACAGGCCCATGCGAAGCGACCGCGGATGTGCTCTTGCCATAGTGGCTCGCACCTTCTACTCCCGAAGCGAGACGCCAGCAAGCACCCCTCGACGAAGTCGGCCGTAAGGCGCTCAGCGCGCCGCTCGATTCAACGTGTCAACACCAGCGAGGCGTGCCCATCGCCTGTGGCCAAGTCCGTCAACGGTCCGGTTCTGCTCAGCGTAACGCCCAGTGGCGCGCCCGCGAATGGCGTGAAGCTCGGAGCGCCATTCGCGGGCGCGTTGATGCCCAGCTCCGTGGCGAACTCACCGATCGTCAGATCACTCTCACCAAGCCGCCGAACCCGCTCCTCCCAGACCTCTCTTGCTGACCGTGACGTCGTGGCCTCCTTCCGAGGGCCAAGGGGTCACACGAATCGGATCGACCAACGAGGACGGATTCGCTGGACGGGTACCCCGGAGGTACTGGTTGAGCTGATCGATGCAGTCCCTCATTGACCGGCCCCAACTCCTTGGGGTCAGCTTCTCCAGCCTGCTTCGGATCCGATCGCGGCTGTCCTTGGAGACCGTCACTCGGGCCTTCCCGCTCTCGGGATCTAGGTTCAGGGTGACTCCAAGAAAGGAACGGGTTTCCGGTTTGGCTACCGCGCTCTCGTCCAGATTTACCTTCAGTCGAAGGCGCTTCTCGATGAATCGCGTGATGCTCGCCTTGACTCGCTCCCCAGCGCGTTCGCTCTTCACGAAGATGTTCGCGTCGTCCGCGTAGCGGACGAAACGGTGACCACGTCGATGCAGCTCTTGATCGAGTTCATCTAGCACGATGTTGCTGAGCAACGGCGAAAGTGGCCCCCCTTGAGGGGTCCCTTCTTCCGTTCGGAGCTCCGTGCCTTCGGGCATGATCCGGGAATACCGAGCTGGGGCTAGGGCACTGACACTGACCGCACACGCCTTCGACGGCCGTCTGGCGGGCACCGCCAAGGTGTCGTTCGGGGCCGAAGGGCGTTCAAGGCTCAGCTCGGCTGAGCCCGGTCCGCTTCGTCGCTAGAGCGACTCCAGGTAGGCGGTGAGCGAGTCGATATCCTCTGAGCTCAGGTGCGAGGTGAAGCCGTGCTGATCCCCTCCGCCGCATTCGGCAGAGAATCGCTCGCGCAGGGTCGCCGCGCAGCCGTCGTGCATGAAGGGTTGTCGTTGCGCGACCCCGACCAGCGACGGCGTCTTGAGCGCGACGTCACTCGTGCCGACCTGGTGCAGAGCGCCATCGGTCAACGTGTCCCCCGAGTGGCAGTTGGCGCAACCCACGGCTGCCGATTCGAACAGCTCACGACCGCGCTCGATCACCGGGTCGGTGATGGTCACAGCACCTCGAGGTGTGGGCAGCGACGAGAGCCACCCGGCGAGCGAAGCTATTCGTTCGGGCGACTGAGGGGCTGCCCGCATCCGACCCACGAACACTTCGGTCATCAATTCGTTCATGTCATCAAACTCGCCGTCCCAGTGAAACGGTGGGCGAAGTGCGACATCCAAGCTCTGCGTCCTGCGGGCGCCGACGCCCTCGAAGGCCCACACCTGACCATCCTCGGCTCCTCCCGGGTGGCATTGGACGCACGCCACACGGGCGTCGACGCGGTGAAAGAGGTCATGACCCGTGTCGGTGATGTCGACGCCTCCGAGTTCGACTCTGCGCGGGACCGTGCCCACCTCGAAATCGTCTTGGATGAGGAGCACCGCGGGTTGCCGCAGTAGGGCCAGGAGTTGGGCCTCGCGCGTCGGGTTGAATTCGACGGCGGTTGCCTGTTGACCGGGAGTACCGGTCAGCGAGGTCGTCGGCCCTGGGCCGCATATGACGCCTAGATCGGTCACCTCCGAGATCGCGCCTCCGGCCCGGAAAATCTGAACGGGTGAGTTCAGGTACGGCAGCATCAGACGGGAGTCCGAATCGGGTCCCGGCAGCGGGAAACCCGGCGGCCCATTCATCTCGCCGGGTGCGTTGACGAACCCCCTCGGAGTGTCGGGGTCGGGCACACCGGCATCCGCGATGGCCCACCACGTTCCATCTGGAGAGATCGCGAGGTCCACGCCGACGTTGACGGAACTCAGGGTAGCTCCGGTCAGCACCGCCTCTGGCCCGATCTTGGAAACACCGCTTCCGACGACTCGCTCGCAGCCGTCGCTTCCGCCATAGCCGCCCACCGAGATCGATACTTCGCCGCGCTGCGCCCTTTGATGCAGGACGAACACCTCACCGTTGACGACGCGAGCGCGCCAGGCGACATCGGCCGTGAACGTCGTCTTGACCAGCTCCGACGCCGGTCGTCCTTCGGGCGTTTCCTCGGCCACGAACCGCTCTTGCATCATGCGCATGTCCGGCACCGTCCGCGCGTTGGCGATTGAGCCATCCATGTTCACCTGTAGCAGCTCAGCCGAGCGAAAGCGGGAGACGTAGACCGAGGGTTCTTCGCCCTCGGTTTTCGATGGCACGACCAGAACGTCTTTCAGATCGGTCGGCAGGGATGAAAACGCCTCCACTTGGCCGTCGGCCGTCGAAACGCTGAGCAGCTTACCGTCGCGACAGGCAACCAACACCGCCGAGCGCGTCGGTAGGTACTCCAGGCTGCGGGGTTCGGCGCACACGTCGGCTTGCCAGAGGGTGTTGCCTGCCGTGTCGAGGGTCAGCACCTGACCGGACCCCGACAGGGCCAGGTGAACCTTGTTCGGGCTTTGTGCGACCCTGGTGGGCTGCGCGCCTTTCTGCAATGCGATCGTGGTCAACACCTGGCCTGCGTCGATGTCGACGAAGTGGACCGTATCGCGCGCGGGGTCGGCAGCGACGGCGGTGTTGCCGTCGTCCAACACCAGAAGGCTCCCGCCGGTGATGGGCGGAGGTGGCGTTGCGGCAACCACCGGTGCCCGCGTGTCCGCAACACGCTCGAGCTCGGTCGGACCCTCAGCGGACTGCACGTCAGGCTCCGCGTGACTTGAATAGTCGCCACAAGATAACAGCATGACGGGCGCGCAAGCAAGTGATGCCGCCTTGGACCGACGACGTGTCTTGTGGTTGCTGTTGGGCAGCGCATTGAGACTGTTGTGGGTGCGGGTCATCGAGCCTCCTCGGTTAGCAAAGCGGGCTATCCACTCGAGTCCGCACGATACGGGGGATTCGACATCTTGGCCACCTTCGTTTGTGAGTACTGATGCTAGCTCGCTGGTGAAACACTTTCGGACCAGTGCGGTAACCGGTTGGGGATCCTGTGATGCCCGGCGGCGCGGCGGCGCGCGCCAAGCGTCTTCTACGAACTCTATCGAAATACTCCCGCCGACACGCCCGAGGTCGAACTGCGCACCGAACTCTACGTGCCGCTCGTATGAGCCAGGAGCACGCGCCGAGCTCGAGAATATCAGTCGCTCCGGTCGGACGGCACGAGCTCGTCGGCGCGGGCGTGGACCCGGTGCCCCCTGCCCATCTCGGCAAGCTGCGGGCTTTGCAACGCATGGCGTCATCGGCTCAAAGGTTCCCGCAGCGAGAGGTGAGCCTCTTCGCTGCTGGCTTCGAGGCAACGCATCTCATGACCCGCGTTCACGCATCACTCCTACGTTTGGGATTACTCCTACGAGGTCAACGCCGTGCAACACGTGAAACGCGCAGTGGGGAAAGAAACCACTTCACCTCCGGCAGGCCCTCGATCTAGCTTTGCGCCACATTGGGCACAGCCCGCACCTCGACTGAGAGGTGGCAGCAGCCACGAAAGGGGTCTCATGGCATCGAAGATGGTAACCGATCGACGCAAGTCGGCGGAATCTGTAGCAGCGATCAGTAAAGCGCAGAGCGGGGCTCTGGCTGACAAACTCTCCGAACAGTTCGGTTTCGAGCAGGAGTTCACGCTGGCGACGTTCGTCGACACGTTGGCGCAGGTGCTACTGCGAGCCCGCACCAACATGGTCGACAAGGACGACGCTCACCAGGCGGAGCTTGCCGACGATCCCAAGGCCCGTGACGCGCGCGACGAGGCAGCGCGCGACCTGGCGGCCACACTGATTTCTCTGCGCGACATCGTCACGGGAGTCTACGGCCAAGACACGGCGTCTCGCGTGTTCACCGAGCAGACTCCGAGTGATGCCGTCGCACTGCAGGGCTTCACGGCAAACGTGATCCGGCATTTCCAGGAAGACAAGCTCGGAACTCCCCGAATCCAAGGTGCGTCGTTCGATGCCACCGCGTCGGCGCAGCAACTGCAGCAACAAGTGGACACGTTGGCCGAGCGCCTGCAGAACGTCGCGCGCGAGGTCCGCGAGACGGAGGCGACCCTGGTGAACAAGAACAGCGCCATCGACGCCTACGACCGGACATTCACCGGCATCGCAAAGGTGTTCGAGGGGTTGTTCATCTTGGCAAGCGAAACCGAACTGGCGGCCCGCGTGCGGCCGTCGCGCCGCCGCCCGGGCCAAACGGCGGAGAGCACCCCCGACGAACCCGCGACGGAGTGAGGAGCGCCTCGGGCTCGCGCTGCACCCAGCGCCCGCTGGCGGCTGCCAATCGTGTCCAAAGTCGTCCAGCACGCCTGTGGCGGTTGCCAATCGCGTCCAAAGCCGCCCAGCACGCCTGTGGCGGCTGCCAATCGCGTCCAAAGCCGCCCCGCACGCTTGTGGCGGCCGCCAATCGCGTCCCAAGCTGCCCAGCACGCCAGTAGCGGCTGTGCCAGACGCGTCCCAAGCCGTCCATCGCGGCTGAGTGGGCCCTTCGCGGAGCCGATGATGTGATTGTTCGCTCCGCATTTCCAGTGTTTCTCGAGGGCTTCCCAGCCCCCGCCCCAGCTTCGCTCTGGCCCACCCAAAAAAGTGAGCGACTCGCATGCGCGCTCGCTCATTCAGCCACGGGCGGAGATCCCTAGGAGGAGGCGTAACGCCGCTCCAGGTCCACCGCTAGCGTCTCGCCGGCGGGTTTCGGGTCAACGGGCGCGGGCCTCGAGGCGGTGCGGTACTCGGCCCACCACACCTCGGCATCGGTGCTCGGCCAGCTCCTACGGCTTCCGAACCTACGCACACGCCGAAATCGCGTACAAAGCACGGCGTCGCATTCCTGTTGCTGGGCGGTGCTGCTGTCGTGGCGCACGGGCCAACCCCGAGGACTCGGGACTTGGACATTCTGTGTCGCGTGGAGCCGGAGAATGGCCGGGGGCTGCTGGCGCCTTTCGACGAGCTGGACGCCTACGTGTTCAACGACCCGCGTCAGCCCCACAGGCCGGCAAGCTCTGTGGTGGTCATGCCCTCGGCGATGCCGAGCTCAGTCATCTCCGCTCCAAAACCGTTCGCGAGGGTCAGCAAGACACTGCTGAGATTTTCCCGTTCGAAACGCAAATGTCGATTGCCGGGCATCAGGCCCCCGAGCAACAAAACGGGCCAGTCCGTCTTGGTGTGAACTTGACCCCACGACGTGCAAGAGGTGGTGTAGATGAGCGACCGATCCAGCACGGTCCCGTCCCCCTCCGTCAGCGCCCTCATCTTCTCCAAGTACACTGCCAAGCACCCCATCGTGTAGATGACGCCGCGGTGGACTCGAGGCTGATCGGAATCCGTTCCGGGATCCGTATGGCAAATCGTGTCGTGAAAATCGTCATCCATGTCCGCACCCAGGTGACGGAAGTAGACGTGTGCTGCCGGTAGGCTGAACATGAAGGTTTGCACACGGGTCAGATTGCAGGCAAACGCCAGAGTCGACAGGCTTGCCATTACTTCGTTGACGTCCGGAGGCGCTTCACTTTGTTCGTCTCGCCCAACGCTGGGCTCGGCCGGAGGCGTGCAGCTACTGACTGCGCCCTCACCCGTCAGCTGCAGTTCCAGCTCCCGAATTCCGTCCAAGTGCTGCTCCAGGCGGATCTTGTCTCTCTGACCAAGTTTGGCTTCGAGTTCGGCGGCATCCTGTTTGACGGCGTCTAGAATGCTTTGGTCCAGAGCCTTCAGCGTCTCCAAGCGTGCGTCATCCTCGACCGGACCCGTTTCCACGTTCGAGAAGATGTTATTGAATAGTCTGTCTGGGGAAAACTCCGGAGCATTGGGTGCGTTGACACCTCGGTGGGAACACGTGTGAAGCGTATTCTGCGCACCATTGGGCGTGGCTGGCGTCACCCCCAACTCGATCGAGCGAAAACTGCTATCCCCCGAGATCTGCCCCGCAATGATCTGATCGATCGAAGGCAACTGAGCACTGTCGTTACGTGTTTGAGCTCCGGTTGTACTTCCGGCTGAGCCATCCGGATGGAAAGAGTCGCCGGGGATCTTGTTCTCGAGTCCGGTGACTACCGTCAATTGGTCCCTAAAATTCGTCAAAGGCTCGAGCTGGAGCGGCATCACGAAGTCACTGCCCGTGGTGGCTGGCACCCACAAGCCGGGTAGGATCCCGTTTCCAAAGAACCAGGTGGCGTAGCGCCTGGGCAGTTCGTCCCCTTGAGCCATGGCGGTGCCGTTGCTGTCGAGGAGGAAGTCGAACAGGGGCAGGGGCACCGTCGCGGCCATCCCTGCAACCATCCCTCGCAGCACCCGACGGCGCGCCAACTTGACTTGCATTGACTGTGTTCCCTTGATCATCATGTGAGCCTTATTCCGCTTCCGAGGGAGATTCTGCTTCTGGGAGAGATTCCTCCGAGGGAGGACCGCCGAGCCGGAACGCGTCGCTGGTGACGATACTGTTCACGAGGCTGCTCAGTTGGTTGCCCGACTGCGCAAACTGCTCCGCGAGCACTGTATACGTCCGCTTTTGCTCCGCGGTCGCGGCAACCCCCGTCGCATACGTGTAGAGATTCTGAACGAGGCAGAGCGAAGCTTGTTCACTTTCCGAGAGTAGCTGCGCCAGCCCAGAAAGGTCATCGAAGGCAACGCCATCCAGCGACCCGCTAGCGTCCACTGGTTTGCCGGAGTCCGTGTCGCGGTAGCGACCTATCGCATCAAAGTGCTCCAGCGGGTACCCGAGTGGGTCCATCAGTGCATGACAGCCCGCGCACACGGGGTCCGAACGATGTTGGTCCAGGCGCTCACGCTTGGTCATCACCACCCCTTGGGGAGCTGGTGGAACGACGGCTTGCACACCGGGCGGGGGCGGGGGAATAGGCTGGCACAGGAGCTGTTCACGCACGAAAATCCCGCGCAAAGTCGGAGAGCCCTCTTGCTGGTTCGCAAACAGGGAGTGCACAGCAGCTTTGCCCAGCAAACCGGCGCGGGGGCCGTCGCTGGGTAAGGCGCGACGTTCGAACGTGTTCTCGTCTAGGTCAGGCGCGTCAATCCCGTATAGCCGAGCCAGGGGACCGTTGACGGTCGCTTCACGAGCGTTGAACAACGTCAACGCGTTGGCGCCTGAGGTCATGGCGAACGCCCAGTCCTGCTTCACTTCCTCGCTCATTGCGGCGATCAAATCCTGGTCGTACTCGGGGAACACGCTTTGGTCTTTCGCCTTGGTGGGTAGAGCCCGCAGATGGAATAGCTCTTCCGCGAACCCGGTGATTGCGCGCGTCCCATGCTCGCCTTCGAGCAAACGGGAAACCTGCTGTCGTACCTCATCGGGCGTGCCAAGTGCGCCCGCCGCCGCTGAGTTCAACAGCTCCGCGTCAGGCCCTTGGTTGGTCACGAAAAAGGCCAATCTGGATGCCATGTCGTAATCCGTATATCGAAGGACATCTGGCGTTTCAGTGGGCTCACCAAACTCGGCGCGGTATAGGAAGTAGGGCGAGTTCAGCAGAGCTTCTGCCGCGAGACGCAAACCAGACACAGCGTCTAGGCTCGCCGCCGCCTGGCGCGAGACAGCGACGTGGCGCTCTTCCTCTTCCGGGGTTAGGGGTCTGCGCCAGGCTAGGCGTCCGAATTCCTGAACGAATTGGCGGTCGCACTCGGTCGCGCCCGGCGTGCAGCCCGCTATAGCCTCGACGTTCGCCGAGTCAGCGAAGGCCTCATTCACCGCGTCCCGGATTGCGTTCCAATACAGTTTCACGGCGCGGGGAGAGCTCGACAATCGGCCAGCATCTACCGTGGAGAACTCGTAGAGCCCCTCGTCTTCGACCTCAAAGGGCCCTGGGACGTTGAGCAGCGCGGCCAGCGTGTTTGAGAACTGCGCGGACGTCAGGCGCTTCCATTGCACGGGACTGGGCACCTCAGCTTCGACTGGCGGCAGCGGGTCCGAAGCGACTCCCGTCCCCCCCCCTCCGGGCACCATGGTGTCCTCTGGCAGGTTGTCCGGATTCGGCTCGGTCGGAAGGAGGCCTGGGGTCGAGGTGCCCGAGACGCCCGGCGCCCCCGTGTCGCCAACACCTGGAGTTTCCGAAGCGCCACCGACGGGGCCGACCCCGCCAGGCTGCTCGGTGCCCGGTGCGAAACTGCCGGCTGCTGCGCCATCGAATGAGGGATCGGAGAGCCCGCCCGAACAGGCGGCTGCCCAGACGATCGACCCAACCAATGCCAGCCAACTCCCTCGCTGCGGCACCAGGCCGCCGGGGCGGCGCGCACGAGACGGCAATGTTTTTTGTCTCATCCCCCACCACACTCGTCACCCCCCCCAAATGGCCCAGCGATCTTTCGGCTGCCCAGAAATGGCTTCGCCCTTCGGGATCTATTTGCCGACGCGGGAAATTCCTTCGAACGGGTCCCCGCTCCGGACGGCAGAGGCAGATCAGCGCCGCAACCCGACGCCAGACCTCCAAGCAGGCAAAGCTGGAGGACCTTCCTGCGAAACCACTCTGTAGGGCGACCACCAATGCTTCGCGCAGGGGATACTTTCCACAAATACCTCCTACCACGGCGACCGTCGCAGCGGCTGGGTAGCGTGACGTCCCTACACGCCTAGATGTCGTCACACTCGCCGCAGTCAACTTGCTCGAAATGGCTCGGGAAGCAGCCGCTGCTGAACACGACGCAGCCGTCGAGTGTACCCGTGCCGTCAATTGCGCAGTAGACGTCGTCAGTACATGTCAGGTCACCGGAAACGCAGCCCGCGAAAACACGGCCACCGGCCGACGCAGCGTCGCCGAAACTTGGGCGGCACCCCGACTGTGCGCAGTCCTGCTCGGAAAGGTCCGTGCAGGTCATGCTGCCGGCATCAGGCGCCGCCGTGCTCGTCCCAACACAGACCGTTTCGCACGCGTTGCCTTCCCCGCAATCCCTATCCTCGTCGCACGGCTTGGAACAAAAGCCAGCACTACCCGACGGTGGGTTGTCCTCTTGAGCACAGACCGCCTCGTTGGAAAAGGCTGAGCAGTTGGTGTCTTGCGAGCACGTTGATGAACACAGGCCCCCGATGCAGTCGAGGCCTACGTCACAGTCGGCCTTGTCTCCGCATCGCTTGAGCCAATGGGAGCTACTATCAGTTTCGCCTCGCCCGCTGGTCTGTCCCCCACAAGCGGACGATAGCAAGGCTGCCAGGCAGTAGTAGAGTATCTTGGTCATGCGGTGCTGCTCCCTTCATTTGTAGTTGATTCGAGTGGTTCGCACGTTTGTCCCACGTAGAACGTGATCCTCTGGCTCCCGGCCCCCGGAGGATGATCGTCGTTGTACAGGGCGACCTCATTCCATAGTTTCTGCGCTTTGGCGCGGACCTCATCCAGCAGCAATAGCACTGGTTGGGCAAGTGGGTGCCCCTGCCCTATGGTAAATGTGAGGGTTGAGCCACCTTCCGCGTGACCTTGATCGTCCGGACCGGCCGCCACCTTGTTCGCGATTGCGTTGGTGACCGCGCGAAAGTGGTCGAGTATCGCCGCTTCCGTCCCTTTGCGTGAGGCTAAGGGAATCGTGAAGCTTGCCGATTCCAGTTGCGCGGTTGCCGGCGCGCTCGGTGTCCCCTGAGAACTCCGCCAGGACGTTTGCTCGGGTTGGGCTACTATCCTCGATGAACGCAAACACCGCTTCTCAAAGCGACTGCTCTCTGGTGCTCGGACTTTTTGTGAGCCGCTGCGTCTTCTTCTGGTATGTGCGCAGCGCCATCCAGAACATGTCGGCGGCAACAGGCCGTCGAACCCCTTGAGCCTCGATCTCCCGCGCCAGGTCGAGAAAGACTTGATCGGCTATCCGCGCGAGCGGAGATCTCACACCCGACGCAGTTGACAAGCGCGCTATGAACACTGCGGTTTGCCGCACCGCACCGTCGATGAGGAGTTTCGCGTCCATACAGAAAGTACAGCGTAGCGGAGTTCGGTTCAGGCGGTAGATGTCGGATCGTTCATCAGTTCTAGCTAGGTCCCTGCGGGCCCAGGCAACCCCCATGGTGTGATTGGCCAGCCGCGCGTCCCCTGGACTTCTTCGAAGCGGGCGGTGACCATGACCCGGCGTCGGAAGGCCGGGCCCGTCGATCTCAGGACTCTCGTCTCACAATCTCCGAACTGCACGCTGCGTGATTTTAGTTCCCGGTGATTCACCACCGCCACGTATGAGGTATCCCCTCATTTTCAGGTTCTTGCGAAGAATCTGTGGGCGCGTGATCTCGAATTCGTTCCGCATGAGCACCTTGCAACATGATGGGCCTCTGGCGGAACGATGCTCGACGCGGCATGGGAGCTGAGCTCCCCACGCCGAGTCCGAGCTGAATTTGGGCAGCGCGATCTGCGCGCCAAGAGGAAGTGCATCGTGCGAAGATGGTGGTTCTCTACGCCAAACACCGCCGCCCGATGCAGCTCCAGTCTATCCTACGTCGCGCCCATCCGATACCCGGTTTCGTCTATGGCTCAGTCGAGCTGTGCAAGCGTCGTGGAGGCGCGACATTTTTCGTGCAGGTGAGGCCGCGACGCAAGTCGCACCCCATCTGCAGCGGATGCGACCGAAAAGGCCGAGGCTACGATACCCTGAAGGAGCGCCAGTTCGACTTCGTCCCGCTGTGGGCGATGCCCGTCGTGTTTCTTTACGCTATGCGACGTGTCGATTGTCCTCGGTGCGGGGTGACGGTCGAGATGGTCCCGTGGGCCACGGGCAAGTCTCCGCTTGTTCTGCCTCGGTCGGAACGTGACTCCATCAACCTCCTGTATAGGGAGAGCAAGGAGTCCCAATGCCCAAGCAAACCCGTCGTCGATTCAGTCCCGAGCAGAAGGCGGTGATCGTCCGCCGACACGAGTTGGGACACGGTGTTTCGTTCCGTCGAGATCGCGGTTCGCTGGGGGCTTGCGCACCGCGACCTCGACAATGTCTGCGCTATTGGTGTCGACGAGCTGTCGCTGAAGAAGGGCCAGCGCTACCTCACCATGGTCTACCAGCTCGATAACGGATGCCGCCGACTGCTGCACATCTCGAAAGACCGTACCGCTGCGAG
The DNA here is from genome assembly GCA_050290545.1 of Polyangiaceae bacterium. GTDB lineage: Bacteria > Myxococcota_A > Polyangia > Polyangiales > Polyangiaceae > SZUA-265. Next base: position 59,429 of record JBNKHV010000032.1, read on the forward strand.
CTTCAACAGCTTCTTCGACATGCTCGGGGAGGAGCGGGTTCGCCGCATCGAATTCGTCCCCAGCGACATGTGGCAGGCGTTCCTCCAGGTGGTGCGCAAGCGGTGCAGCGAAGCGATCCACGTGCTCGACCGCTTCCACGTCATGCAGCTGATGAGCAGGGCCCGGAGAAGTTCAGCGACGCTCAGCGGGGACGCCTGCGCGAGCTGCTTCGATGCAACTTGCGCTCGGTCCGCGCCTATCTGCTCAAACAGGACTTTCAGAACTTCTGGGGATACAAGGCGCCCTGGGCGGCCAAGGCCTTCTTGCACCAATGGACCAAACAAGTGACCCCTCGCCTTCGGTTGATCACGATGGCCGAACCGCGGGGTGAGGGGCCTCACGCGCCCCCCGTGTCACCTGCACAGGTGATCATCAGCTTGCCCATATTGACAGTTCGTTTCGCCTATGCCCTTGCGCAGCACGGGAATCTTCGATTCGTGCGCCAACTGATCGGCGAACCCGGTACTGTCCCTACCGAACCCTTCTGGACCGTGGCATAGGGGGAGAGTGCCGGTCCGCGTAACGTTGAGGGATCTGTACCAAGGGCACGGGAAAGGCAGCGGAGCGCCGCGAGCTGCCTTCTCGCGAACGAGCCCGAGTGGCTCCCAGATGATCGGTGTTCGGGTCCACCTCTGCTCGCGCCAAGCCGCACTCAGTTGGATGATGGCATCGTGGAGCTTGTCACTGCCTGTGATGGCTCGCACTCCTGTAGGGGACAAGAAATGAAGAATCCTGCGATAAGGCCAGTTCTGTTTGCTCCACTGTTGGCATGGGCGGTCTTTGCCTGTTCCACAGACGACGAAGCAGTCGAGGCATCGGATGCTGCCGAGGCCCCAGGGCAATCGGCGGGAGCCGCCAACGCCGGTGCGCTCGGCGCTGAGTCCTCGTCGGGAGGCACATCGGACGAAGGGGCAACGGGCGGAGCGTTGAGCACGCCCGGCACGGGGGGCACGTCGGCTGCCGGCGGTAGCAGCACGCCCGGCACCGGGGGCACGTCGGCCACCGAAGGCATGACGGCCATGGGCGGTAGCAGCACGCCCGGCACCGGGGGCACGTCGGCTGCGGGAGGCACGCCTGGCGCGGGGGGCACGACGGCCATGGGAGGTACGAGCAACGGGGGTAGCGCCACACCTGACACGGGAGGCACGCCGGACACGGGAGGCACGCCGGACGCGGGAGGCACGCCGGACGCCGGCGGCGCGAGCACTGGGGGTAGCGCTACGACAGACACGTCAACCACAGATGGTAGCACCACAGCGGGCACCGCCGGCGCGCCCGGAACAACGGCTGGGCCGGACCCCTCACTCACCAGTATCTCGGCTAACAGAGGCACATTCGACACTGCGGAATTAACCTTTCCTCCCGGCAATGGTTTTGGTGGTGGGTTTATCTACTACCCGACCGATACCAGCCACGGGACTTGGGCTGGCGTAGCGATCTGTCCCGGTGGTGGGGCTAAATTCGCTGACGAAGAGACGTGGATGGGACACTGGCTGGCCTCTTTTGGATTTGTCATCATCGGCATAGAGACGAACGCCGTATCTGATCTCCCTGAGTCCCGAGGAGAACAACTGCTGGCCGCGCTGGACTACCTAACCCAGGAAAGCGAGGTCAAGGATCGCGTCGATCCCAATCGCTTGATGGTCATGGGCCATTCGATGGGCGGAGGTGGCACTTTTCATGCTGCTCTAGCTAGGCCATCACTGAAGACGATGGTTTCGCTTGCACCGTGGTTTAACTTCGATCTGACTCACCCGGATCTCAGCAGTCTCCAAATGCCGGCTATGATCATAAGTGCAAAGAACGACACTGTGGTAACCCCGGCCTCTGTCAGCTCTATTTATGATGACATCCCGACAACTACGCAACGCGCCTGGGTGGAGCTTGCTGAAGATGATCACCTCGGATTTACCAGGGAAAACTACACCGAAATGCGTGTGCTCATCCCCTGGATGAAGATCTTCCTGGATAACGACAGCCGGTATGTCCAGTTCCTATGCCCCATGGCAAATAGTGACAACATCTCGGTTTACGAAAATAGCTGCCCATTGGTCCCGTAATCCGGGACCGACGGGCGACCACGTGCCGTCCACGCCTCGCTGGGTGAGCGGGTGACGCCAACGTGCAGGACCGTCTTCCTGTTCACGTCCACGATGAAGAACGTAAAGAGCGGTCGGAACCAGCAATCGTACGTCTGCACGAAATCGCAGGCCCACACGCTATGATTCTTCAAGAACGTAGACCAACGCTGACCATCGCCGTGGGGCCGGGTCTTTTGAATGTGCCGCTGGATTGTTCGCTTTGAAACCTCGATGCCCAGTTTCAGAAGCTCTCCGCGGATCCGCTCAGCGCCCCAGGTCGTATTCTCGGTCGCCATCCGCCGAATCAACACGATGACGTCCGCGGGCACTCTGCTCGGTGCCTTCTTTGGGCGCGACGATGCCCCCTCGAAGACCGCGCCCGCAGCTATCTCCACGCCAATTGCGGTCACTGCCATCGTCCCGGTGGCCTGGGCGAAGGCGAGATCGATCTTCGGGTGACGACCCCATTCCGACTGACAGAAACCTGCAACGCACAACCGCTACACGGCGATCCCTCGGGCAGCGACGACAGCAGCGAGAGCGACAGCAGCGAGAGCGACAGCAGCGACGAAGACGAATTGCTGGAAGATGCGGTCATCGTGGCCCCGGGGGAGCCCGAGGCCTCAGCGCTCTATCTCCGCATGGTCAGCGAGAAGGCCAGCTGGCGCATGCCGCCGATGGGGACTCATCTGGTCGATGACGGCGGCAGTGAGCTCATCGCCGACTGGATCCGTTCCCTCGAAGAGTGCCCCGAGTGAACTGACAACGATTGCCGGTTCCCGACTGGCCCGCACCGTGGTAGCCGTAGGTCGCCCCAGCGCTCGAGATGACGCCTTACGCACAGCAGCGCCTCGAAGCGTCGCCACGATGGCTCTGGATAGCTGGGCTCGTCACGCTGTGCCTAGCTTGCTCGACACCACCACCCAAGAACCCGTCCCAATTGACCGACGAGCAGATCGACGCGCGGCTGAATGAGCTTCCCAAAGCCGTCAGGACCGCTCGCGACTGGGAGTTCGTGGGGAAGTTCACCGCGCTCGGAGGAGGGGTCGTTGCGGTGTTCGGCGGGGTGACGGCTCTGGCCTGCGGCATGACCCTCGGCGGAGGCCCGGGGCGGGACTGCACCGCCAATGGCATGCTCTTTCTTGCAGGAGGCGGAGTTTGGTTCACCGGGGGCATCATTCAGTTGGGAGCACAGTCCGACCAGCAAGCTCTGGAGCAGGAACGAGCGAGCCTTCTGGAGGAACGTCGCGAACGCTGGCGCCCATCACCGGCTCCCACAGCACGTGTCGGCGTCCTGGCAGTGCCGGGCGGCCGCTTGATCGTACTTCGCGGGCAGTTCTGAGGTCGGAGGGCGGTCGCCGGCAGCACGTCACGCTGTGGCGGTCATCGCCGTGGGACGCGGGGCACTTCGTGACGCCGGCAGCAGTGAGCTCATCGCCGACTGGATTCGCTCCCTCGCTCCCTCGAAGAGTGCCCCGAGTGAACTGAACGCAGTCGGCGCCCGACCTCATCCACCGCATCCGCAGGCTCTGGAATCGAGCTTTGCGCTCTCACCTCCCGCCTTTTCTCGCGGCGTCACTCGCTTCTCAACCATCGACGACGCCAACCGAGCACGCTTCGACCTCCTCCTTGCACGAATGAGAGCCACTTCTTCCTCCGACCGCCCGCACGCCGAAGGCGGAGGACGGGCCAGGGGGAAGCACGCCGCAAGTGAACAGCCCCACACTACAACCACCGAACCTCACGGCGGCGGGGATGGGGGCACCTCCTGGATAGAGCGGTCCGATCGAGCTCGCCGCCGCACCCTACTCTGTTTCATCGGCGCAGGCGCACGTGAAGTGGACCGCACAAGTGAAGCACAGGCCGTCCTTGGAATACCGCACGTCGTACAGTTCGCCGCAACGGTCACACCGCAGTTTGGATGCCGCTTCTTCGTCGGCAGCGGTTCGGTTGTCGCTGGCAAGCTCTTCGTCGCCAGTTGTTTGGCTGTCACTGGCGCGCTGGGGTTCGGTGGGGTTCGCCATGTCGGGATCGGGCGGCTCTTTGCAGACCCCGCTACCATGCCGGCTCCCCTTTGTCGTTCGACGCTTCGCTTCACCCGACGCTTGCCGTGACCTCGGAACTATGAACTGTACACGCTGACCGCGCCGACCAACGAGCACTCGCGTTGCGAAGACGCTAGGATTTGGAGCCTCGTTCATGCAGCGCTTCTGTCTCGTGCCAGGATTGATTCGCCTCCTCCAGCTGTGCTCGCCCCTCGCGCTGCTTCTGTCGTCGGCGTCGATCGCTACCTCGGCCTGCACCAAGGGCACCCTCAACGCAGGCTCGAATCGCGGGGAGGAAGCAACGAATTCGCCACAGACCTCACCAGCATTCGGCGGTCGGCAGGATGCTGGTACGCC
>JBNKHV010000033.1:0-7711 GCA_050290545.1 Polyangiaceae bacterium
TCACCTATGGCTTTGGGCGATTACGCACGACTTGCCATCTTCTACGATGGCGACGCACTGACCCAAGTGACGTCGATTCAGGCGACCACGAACAGCGGGCAGCAACGAGTAGACCTGATGGACGTTGGCCTTGCTGGGTTCACGCCCGGCAGTGGCGACGAGTCGATCTCTGTTGGGTTCGCTATCCCTGTCGCCGGCACCGAGAAGGACTACAAGTCCGATTGCGCCAATGGCCGATACGTCACCCTGCAACTCCAGCAGGGGCGACAATACTACATCGGTCAAGGCAAGATCATGGACGTGGACGTGAGTGGCTCCGCGGGAGCCAACACGGAGGGCACGTTCAACTGGGTTGGGGAGCTGAAGCCGATGGAAGGCTAAGCGAACCGTTAGAATTCCGCGCGAAGGACACGGGCCGGTCGGGGGCCTCGTTGTCCGCCTTGTGCAGTCGCGCACTCCAGAGAGTCACACACTTAGAGACCCCCGAATCGATGCAGCGCCCGACCCGCTTTCCGGTTCGGGGGTTCTCTTCTTTCTGGACGAATGATGGACAAATTGGGGCCGCCGGGCGACGTTCCGGCGAATGAGCTTTTCCTGAAACTGCTGGAACCTCAGCCGTCGGAGGTGATCGACTTCCCGCGCAAGGGTCCGGATGGCAAAGCGGTCGAGAAAATCAGGATCGCGGTTTTGCCACATGAGCAGCACGACCGCGCGCGGATACTGGCCTTCCAGTATTTCAAGGAAAAGGGCTACGACCGTGCCGACCTTGAGCACGTGTCGATGCGCGAGGTCGTTGGCGATCGCGTAGCCAAAGAGCTGATCGCGATTGCGTGTCTAACTGCGAAGGAACAGTTCCGGGACGCAAACGGAAACCCGGTCTACGGACGCTGGTTTCGCAACGCTGAGGACGTCGGCCAGCTCCGAGCCCACGAGGTCACCGTCTTGTTCAACGCGTACAAGATGGTGCAGGAAAAATACGGTCCCTTCGAGCACAGCGCCAACGTTGATGCGTGGGTCAAGCGCCTAGTGGAGGGTGGGGAAACTTTCCCTTTATTGTCGCTGGACTTGCCGGAGTTGGCGAGTCTCACATCATCCTTGGCGGAAAGACTGTCCATCACATACCGCGTCCTGGCGTCCCGGTGGAAGGAATTGCCCGATACCTGTCAATCCGCCCTCGAGAGGTCCTGTTCGGGCATTACCTCCTGGTCCTTGCCGCCCGACGAATTACACGCGTTTTTGGAAAGCTCGGCTGAATTCGACATCGATGTTGATGACGCAGTGGAGTTGAGCCGAAAAACCAGTGCTGCCGATCGCCTCAAAGACGCTCTGAGCAGCGACGACTAACAACCCCCTGTGGCAACCCTTCGTTACGATTTCAGCGTCGTCGGTGTGAAAAACGTCGAAAGGGCGTTTGCATCGATCGAAAAGCGCGCCGTCCGCCATAACCTGCGCATGTCCCGCGCGTTTGGCGGTGACTCACGCGCGCGACAGGGCGGAGGCAACGCAGTCGCTACGGCCACGAAGCAAGCGGAGCTGGCAAACCGCCGGCGCATTGCGTCCGAGCTGCGGGAAGAGCGTCGTGCCGCGCGCGAGAAGATCCGTCTCGACAAGTACCGCCAGGACATGCGGAACCGCTACTGGGCCCAGGAGGCTCGGAAGCGACAGCAGACAGAAAGAGCGCAGGTCCGAGCCGCCAAGAAGGCCGCCGAAAGCGTAGTCAAGGAGCGGCGGCGCGTCGCTGGGTCCATCTTCGGGACCATCGGCAAGTCGACCCGCGGCACCTTGCGCGCCGTTGGGGCGACCGCTGGCGGCGCGCTGGCCATCGGTGGCGGCCTCGGAATGTCAATGGCTGTCGGCCAGCAGATGCGCGAGACGGCCATGGCGTCGGGGCTGGCGAATCAGGCTGGTAATCCGAAAATCAAAGGAGCGTTACTGCGCGAGGCCCAGGGAGTCCGTGGCTTCACCGGGGAAGAGGCGCTCGCTGGCATGTCCGCATTCGTAGAGAAGACGGGCAATGTAGACGCAGCAAGATCCATGATTGCCGAGATGGGCAAGGTCGCAGTGGCGACCGGAACCAGCCTCGAGGATCTCAGTCGCACGGCGGGGCAAGCGTTCAACGTCCTATCCGACACGGCATCTAGCCCGCAGGAGGCCATCAGTCAGACTCAGGAGCTACTAGCGGTTCTCGCAAAGCAAGGCGAGATGGGAGCCGTTGAAATCTCCGACTTGGCCCGTGACTTCGGCAAGCTGGGCGCGGCGACCCGTGCCTTTGAGGGTGGCGCACCAGAGCTTCTCCGATCGATGGGCGCATTCGCTCAAATTGCGGTTGCCCGAGGTGGAGCCGACACAAGCGCCGATGCGTCTACGGCCGCCGCGCGACTTGCCGGCGACATTGTTACCAACAAGAAGAAGTTCTCGGCTCTTGGCGTCGACATCAAAAGCGAGAATGACCCGACAAAGCTGCGTGATCCGCTGTCGATCATGCTGGACGTGTTGGACGCAACGGGCGGCGACATCGAGAAGACAAGCGGGCTCTTCGGAATGGAGTCCAAGAAGATTTTCAGCGGTCTCGCTGCCACATACTCAACTGCGCGCGCAGCTGGCGGAGATGGTCGCGCAGCTGTAACCAAAGAGTTCAACTCTCTTGCCGGGGCGCGACTGTCGCAGGCGGACCTGGAAGCGCGCTTTAACAGCCGCATGTCAGACCCGGACATGCAGTTCAAAGAAGCCATGAAGGGCTTCAATGCGCAGGTCGGCGACAAGCTCTTGCCCGAGCTGACCAAACTGATCCCGGTCCTGGCTGAGATGACGCCGGTTGTTACCGCGCTACTCGACAGCCTGATCAAGATCCTCGACTGGGCCAAGGACAACCCGTTCCAGTCGTTGGGCATGCTCATCTCGGGCGCAATCCTGAAAGACCTGGCGGCGGCTGGGATCGGTGGAGCGGTCAAGGACAAGCTGATCGCGATGCTCACGGCATCCGGAGGGAGCGGCGTACCAGGAGCCCCTGGGGTGCCCACTGTTACTCCGGTCGGCGGCGGAACAACCGGAAGTAAGCGCGGGTCAATGGTTGGCGCCGCTGCCAGCGCGGGCGCCATGACGGCAGCGGTCGCTATCCTGACTGAGCGCGTTGGCGCACTAGCTGACGTTGCGGTGTCCGATGACAAACTTGGGGCTCTCGGAAAGCACGTCCGCGAGAGCACGGGCGCAATCGGTGACGACGCGACCGTGACCAGTGTCGCCGGGGTGGTCTCTAGCTTGAACCTCCCTTTCATCAGCGACCTGGCCCGGGCTGTCGGAGCAGGCCGCCTCATCGCTGGCGCTCTGGACCCGCAAGAGGAGTCCAAGGCGAACGCCGAGGAAATGCGCAAGGTCCTCAGCGAGGCCAACAAGGCGGGGGCATCCGTGGCCGCGGACCAAAAGGCAGCGGCGGCGATGTCCCTGCGTGCGGCTGAGCTTCAAGTCCAAGCGGCGCAGAGCCGCGGCGGAGGCAGTCTCCCCCGTCCCCCCTCCCCCTCGTAATGACCGATCAGCTCCGACTTCTGCCGCCGTTCGAGTGGCGTGGAAAGCAGTATCCGGTCACTGAGCGCAACGCGAACTTTGCCCACGAGTCAGTCCGGCACAAACTCCAGCGCCGGAACCAGGACCTCATTGAGCAGACTGGCGCGCACAACTTCGTGTTCTCCTACACGATCCCGATGCGCGAGGACCTGTTCCGAGGTCCGTATCGGCACCTGTTCACGGAGGGGTTGCAGCCACTCCTGAACGACATCAGGAACAGGGAACCGGGAGATCTGGTTGACCCGATCCTCGGCCTGTTCGTTTGCGTTCCCAACAGCTACGACGACACCAGCGACCCGAACAAGCGCGACGGCACTGACATCAAGGTCGAGTTCACACACTCGCCCGATGACGATGGTGACGACGACATTGTCGTCACGCTGACCGGGAAAGCGGTTGCGCAAGAGAGTGAGGCTTTCGAAGTCGCCGTCGCTGAGTTCGCTGTCGAAGCTAACGAGGCCGAGGAAATCAGCCCGAACACGTCGGTCAAGCTGACGGATTTCCTGCGCGAGCTGTCCACATTCGGGCGCGCTGTACTGAACACGCCCAACGACGCGATCGCGGAGATGAACCGGATCGTCTACTGGGCCGCGGAACTCGAAGACATTGTAAGCGAGGCCAGTAGCCCGAATGTTGAGGCGGTCAGGCTCAGAGCCAGAACGCTTCGGGAAAAGGCTTTCCGTGTCCTGGAAAACGCCGCGCAACTGAACCCGGTTCGAACGCTGTTCGTCGAAACTCCGCGGTCACTCACAAGCATCGCGGCTGAGTTGGGCGTCACTGTTGAGTCTCTGCTCAAGGCAAATCAGGCACTGGCCCGCTCCCCCATGGTCAAGCCTGGAACGAATGTCGTAATCCCAGATGCCAAGCGTTGATGAGAGCACGCTACGGGTACAGCTGGAACTACAGGGCCGATCACTGACCAGCGAGGTCAAGTCCTGGTCAATCGAGTCTGACTATCTCACGAGCACAGACGGCTTTTCGTTCACCTGCTATGCCCAGGACTTTGCGCAAGTCCGCGGCCTGGAGATGCAGCCGGTCGAGCTCAAGGTCAACGACTCAAGCCAGCTCCTCGGGCGCATCGAAAAGTCCACGATCGGCACGGACGGATCCGCCGTCACCTACGAGGGTCGCGATTACCTAGCTGATCTTGTCGAATGCTCGGTTGATCCGGCTGCCAAGATCAAAGAGGGCATGGATCTGTTTGCGGCAATCACCGCAATCGCCGGCCCGGTCGGAATCGACACAGTGCTTAGCGATGGTGACCTTGCGCTAAGGAACATCCGGACCGGGAAAAGCATTGCAGGCGGCGCCGGCAAGGAGTTCCAGAAGCTCAAGGCCGAGGAAATCGACCCGGACTACGGGGACACCATCTTCGGGTTTCTCGCTCCGATCGTCGCCCGGCACGGAGCTACGATCCAGCCAGCGAACAGTCGCAACGCGGTGCTACTGACGTCGCCAAACTACACGCAGCCGGCCAGCTACAAGGTCCAACGCAAGCTCGGCGACGCGGCTGGAAACAACGTAATCCGAGGCACAGCGAGCCGCGACTTCTCCAGGTTCCCGACCTACACGCTCTTCAACGGCAGTCAGACACGTCCGGCACAGCCAATCACGCCGACATCTGCCCCGATCGCGATCGGGGTGCAGACCGGGTTCGTCCTGGCTGCTGCGCCGTTCGGATTCCCGGCGAACATCTTCCGGCGACCAAACAAACCCAAGCGCCCCACTTCGACAACCAAGACTTACAGCACCGCGGATGCTGCTGCTGGGTTCGCTCCGTCGGCAGAGGACATCATCCTCGACGCGTGCCACATCGGTCGCCGCAAACCTCAGGACGGCACCGGTGACCCGCTGAAGATGTACCGGCTCCTGGCGGTCCGGGACGACAAGAGCCGGACGCAGGAGCAACTCGAGCGCGTGGCCGTTCGCAGGTTCAGCGAGCGCATCAAAGAGATCCTGGTTTACGACGTTGAGGTTCAGGGACACGTCGACCCGAACACCGGAGCAATCTGGTCCGTGGATACGATTGTCGATGTGGTGGACGAGGTCTGCGACATTGCCGAACCGCTCTGGATTGCACAGCGCACCTTGAAGTTTGACGACAGCGCGGGCGCCACGACTTCGCTTACCTGCTGGCGCCCGGGAACGTTTCTGACATGAGGATTGACCTAGTAGAGCTCGGCGCGTCGCTGGTAAAGCGTGGGGTTGCGCTGTGGAGCGGCGTGACCCATGTCAGCGAGGACCAGGCTGACGTTCAGTCGCTTCCCGATGGGGACGTCTACCAGTCCCTAGGCGTCACGTCGGCACCATTCCCTGCCGACAGTAACGGCAAAGCGGAAGCTCTCTGTGTGCGCGGAATCGCCGGGCGTAACACCACCTTCATCGGCGCCCGGGACACTCGCTCGGCCACCATCGTTGGCAACCTGAAGCCAGGCGACACGGTCCTGCACAGCACCGGTCCTCAGCAAGCCGCTCAGGTCCAGTGCAAAGAGGACAAGCGCCAGGTCATCGCGGCCACCAAGGACGGGCAAGGGCGCGGAATGGCGGTGTTGCTCGATGGTGACAGCGGCAAGATTCAAATCCTTGTCCCTGGAAGCATCATCGAGATGAGCACCAGCGGCGACATCACGATGACCAACGGTAAAGCGTCGTTCTTGATGCAGGGAGACACGATTGCACTTGATGCCAACGTGATCCTGGGAAGTCGCTTTCCGAACCCGGCCATGAAGGTGGTGGTTTCACCTTCGGTTGGGCCAGCGCCGTCGCCAGTCGCACCGGGCGGCATCCCTGCAATGGCCGCGAAGAGCGTCTCTGTAGGCCTCTGACATGTCCTGCAACTTCGCTCTGCCCACGATCGGGGTGAGAGTGCCGGGGCTCGGTCTGCCGCCTATCCCGCGGCTCCCGTCGCTGTCGATTGGCGTCGACCTCCCCGGGTTCAGCTTCGACGTCCCGAGCGTTCCGATCCGGATACCTGGGATTGGACTGCCGCCGATTCCGAAGATTCCGAGTCTCTCGCTCGGCATCGACTTACCCGGGTTTGAGCTGCCATCAATCCCGATCCGAGTGCCGGGTCTGGGCTTACCGCCAGTCCCAAAAATTCCATCAATCAACGTGCCCTGCCCGTTTGAATGAGCACCCCTCCCATCACCACAGTATCGGCTGGCGCTGGGGCCATGTCGGCCGGCACGGCTCCGGCTGGGCTTCACTCGCCCGCGACGGTCGCGGCGTCGCCCGATGCGGTTGCCGGGTCGCGATACATCAACCCGCAAACAGGCGACTACGAGATCGACTCGAGCACCTCTCAGTACGCGCAGATGCCTCCGACGAGGCAGCGTGTGCTCCTGGCTCTGCACACGGTTTTCGCTTCGTCGACCGGTAAGCCCCAATTCGGCCTCCGTGCTCCGCGGAAAATGGGCACCAGTTTCGAGGCTCAGACAAAGCAGGCTGCCCGTTACGCGCTCCGTCACCTGACACGCGAAGACGGCCCGGTGATTCGCATTGACGGGATCCAGGTCGACCGCGTGGGGGTTGGCAAAGCAGTGCTGACCGTCTCGTACACCGACCGCAAGAACGGCCGCCACGACCGGGTTTCCACGACAGCATGACCGACCCGCGCATCACAGAAACCCCGACTGTCGCTGAGATTCGCGAGCAGTTCGCGCGCGACTACCGACTCGCCGCAATCGACGCTGGCGTGGTCACCGACATTTCGATCGGACCCGGGTCTGACGCTGACCTGATTGGGACCGCGGTCGCGAATGTCGCGATGGTCGGGATCACGAAGATCCAGGTCGCTGCAGAGAACGCAAACGTTCTAACCGCCATCGATGACGAGCTCGACGACATCCGCGAACAGGATGGGCTTCCAGTCGTCAACCCGGCTGGCGCCACCGGGAAGATCATCCCCACGATTGATGGCGCGACCACGATCGTCAACGGCACCCAGTTCGTCTACCCGAACGGAAGCCGAGGCACCGTTGTTGGCACGTACGTCAACCCGAGCGACGGTAGCGAAATCTCCGTCCAAGCCACGGACACCGGGACAAAGACCAACCTAGCAGCCGGTGAAAAGGTCCGATTCGTCTCGCCTCCCGTCAACGTGCAGACCGAGGCCGAGGTCTCGAGTTCGGAGCCACTGACTGGAGGCGTC
>JBNKHV010000034.1:0-2850 GCA_050290545.1 Polyangiaceae bacterium
GATCACAGCGATCCGCGGTGAGGGCTATCGCCTCGGGGTCACCGTCGAGCAACGACGTCCGACTGGCGAACGCTTCGTCGGCAGGTCCCGCGAACTCGCCGACTTGAGCGGCATGGTGTGCGCGCCACAGGAACACTCCGGACTGCGGCTGATCGTCATTGCTGGAGCGCCAGGCAGCGGCAAGACCACGCTCGTCCGCGAGCTGGCCCGACGCAGCCGAGCCAAAGGAGTACGCTGTGCCTTCGCCCGTTGCTTCGACGGCAGCGAAGCCCCCCCTTTCTGGCCTTGGCAAGAGCTCTGGTCCGAGCTGTTCCCAGAGCACGGTGACCTCAGTGACGACGTGCTGGCCGATGAGGATTCGCCCCACGGGGAAGGCACAGTAGTCGGCGGCGCACAACGGCGTCGCCTAGCGCTGCGGCTCCTGTCACAACTCAAGACGTCGAGCAGGCAAACGCCGCTGCTGTTGATCTTCGATGACGTGCATCTAGCGGGTGAGGAAACCCTCGAAATCTTGACGTTCCTGTGCACGGCCACTTCGCTCGGCCCCGTTTCCGTCGTCGCCACTCGGCGCCCCGCATCGCTCAGCAAGGCACGGCAAGCTCTCGATCGATTGGAGCGTCATGCTCAACTCGTCGATCTGGCGCCATTAGGCCCGCGCAGTTCGCTCGAGCTCGTGCGGCTCTCCTGCCCAACCACGCTCAGTCCGGAAGACGAACAGCACCTCCTACGACTGGCTGATGGCAATCCGCTCTTCTTGAAGGAGTTGGCGCGCATCGCTCCCAGCGGCTCTGCAGATCGCCTGCCGCGACTCGTTTCATCAGCGATCGACGATCATCTACGCGCGCTACCTCCGGAAACCCTGCACGGACTGCAGAGTGCGGCACTGATCGGAGAGCGCTTCGACCTCCGACTGCTAGCGCAGTGCCTGAAAGCCAGCGCAGCCGGAGTGGCCGAAGCTTTGGGTCCCGCTGTCGAATCGGGCGTCGTGCGGTTGCTCTCCCTCCGTGACGCGGAGTTTGCTCATGCGCTCTATCAGCAGCGCCTGCAAGCGACACAAGACCCCGCCGCCAAGCGCCGCACCCACCACACGCTAGCGCGGGCGCTGCAGGGAGAGACTGCGATGTCCCCCGAGCACCTGGGTGCCATCGCCAGGCACCTGACATTAGCAGCCGAGTCGACCGAAGATTGGGCACGCGCTTGCGCCGCCGGCCAAGCTGCCGGCGAGAGTTACGCATCCCAATTCGCATACGAGACGGCGACCGAACACTTCGAGAACGCCTTGGCGTCAGGCGCGCATTGTGAACTTTCGATCGACGACCGCATCCGCGTCGAGCTGCGCCTGAGTGAGTGCCTCGTGAACTGTGCACGCAGCGACCGGGCACGCGAAGCTCACGCGCGGGCACTCCAGCTGGCGACACAGACGCAAAGCGCGGTTAGCTTGGGGAAGTGTCTCGTGGCGGAGTATTGGCTGGACACCGACCCCCTCAAGCAGGGAACGCCGCTGCTTCAGAAAGTCGGTGACGTGCTCCGCGACCTCCCAGAGACGGAGTTGGCTCTTAGAGCTCAAGTCCATGCGGTTCGCGCGGAGGGCACCTTGTTCGAGCCGGACCAAGGCCTCCGCGATCGCGACGCACGTGCCGCCGTGGAACTGGCCGAACGCTCCGGGGACCTGAGCGCGATTTCCCGAGCCCGCTACGCTGATGCGATGTCCCGTTGGGGTGACATGGGCAGGCATCGGGAGTGGCTCAACGTGGTCCAACGAACAGAAGATGCAGCGCGACGGGCTCACGACGACCGGCTCATCGTCAGAACAGGCATCCTACGGGTCGTAGCACTCCTCGAACGCGGCCAGATAGCTGAGGCGGAACTTCTGGCGATGGAAACCAAGCAGTATGCGAGCGACCTCAGCCTGGCCTTCGAGATCCTCTGCCACCATGTTCGCGAAGCCGGCCTCAGCATGTTTCGGGGTGAGCCGACGGCGAGACGGCAGATCCTAGAGCTGGGCCGGCTCGGCGCCGACATAGCGCCCCACTTTGCCCAGCATACGCAATCTGGGCAGGAGATCATCGCCGCTTTCGAATTCGCCGACGCTCCCGTCATGGACGCTTGGATGGAATCGATCGCCGACCTGAGCTTGAACGACGCGTCCCTTCTCGTGACACGCGCCTTCTTCCTGCAGACGTTTCGTCGTCAACGACGGGACGTCTATGAGCTTGCGCACGAGCGGACCTGCGACGGACTTCCGCTCAACAACATACAGCTTACGTTGTCGTGTTTTCTCGCGGAGCTGCACGCCTGGTTCGGAGAGCACGATCGCGCCAGGGCATCGTACGAACTGCTGCTGCCTTTTCAGGGCTACCTGTGCATCACTGGTATCGGCGCCGCCTTTCCCGGGCCCGTCTCGTACGCCCTGGGGCGCGTCGCCCACTTCCTCGGCAAGGCGAGTGACGCTCGTCAGCACTTCGACGACGCTCGGGATCTGTGTGAACGCCTGCGCTCCCGTCCCTGGGTGCAACGCTGCGACACGGCCCGAGGGCGACTAGCCTCGCCGTACAACGCGCGCGGTGGGATACGACCGATGGGCAAGGGCCAAGCATGACGAGGACCGCACGGAATGCCGCACTCTGCCCTTCCCGGTGAACGCCTTTGACGAGGACCGTCCAGCGAAGCGAAGCGCCCCACTCATTTCAAAGCGACTGCAACCAACTCCATGAACCCCAGCCTGACCTACGCCTTCGACCCGTACGAGATCCGAGCCGGACAACTCTTCTTGGAGGGTGCTCCGCTCGACTTGGAGCCGCGTGTGTTTCAGCTGATTGAGCTGCTTGCCCACGCGGACGGCGTGGTTCC
>JBNKHV010000035.1:0-88082 GCA_050290545.1 Polyangiaceae bacterium
GGGCGACTCGAGTCTGTGCACGCGAATGCCACGCGGCTATAAGCGGATGATGCACAGTATCGTCGTCGGAGCGGGCCGTGGCTTGGGACTGGCATTGGTCGCCAGCTTGCTGAAAGACGGACACCACGTCGTCGCGCTCCACAAGCAGCGCAGCGCGGGATTGGACGGCTTGGCAAAGGACTCTGGCGACCGCCTGCTCCTGCTCCAGGCGGATGTGACCCAAGAGACGACCATGCGAGAGGCCGCCGAAAGACTTCGTGCAGTGACCTCCAACGCGCTGCCTGGCTCGGCAACGGCGCCAGTGAGCGCCGCATCCGACTCGGCGCCGGCCGCGGGCTTCGACCAAATCATCTACAACGCCGCCGTTCATCTGGAACACGGTGGCCCCGACGTACTCGCCTCCACCATCGACGACGTCTCGCGAACCCTGGACGTCAACAGCGTCGGTGCCGTCCGCACGGTCAAACACCTGCGCCCGTTGCTGCGGGATGGCGGGCAGCTGGTGCTCATCTCATCCGAGGCGGGCAGCATCGGGCAGTGCTGGCGCGAAAGCGAGTACGGCTACTGCATGTCGAAAGCTGCGCTCAACATGTTTGCCCGTTTGCTGGAGGTCCGAGAGCTCAACCGCAAATCCGGAGTGGACGTGCGCGCGGTTCACCCCGGTTGGCTGCGCACGGACATGGGCGGGCCGAACGCGCATGACTCGGCCGAAGACGCCGCCCGCGAACTGCTCGAGACCCTGGCGCGCCCTCGCACGACCTCGCTCTACACCGATCGACACGGAGAACCACTGCCGTACTGATCGAAGCGAAAAGCCACTTCCAAACCGCCGTGCCGATGCCACTCGAGAAAGCTCGTATCCTGTTGCTCGCGGGCACGGAGACACGTTTCCACCGGGCCGACGAGGTCGTGCCTCCGCTCATGGAAGTCGTCGAGGCTTGGGGAGGGGTCGTGAATTTGGGGGTTGGAGCCCTGGCATTGACGGAAGCCAATCTCACTTGCTGCGACGCGATACTCTCGATCACCAGCGGCGGAATACTCAGCGCGAAGCAAGAGTCCGCGCTCCTGTCCGCGATCGCGACCCCGAGCAACGACCGAGGAAAGGCGGTGCACTTCATCGGCCTACACGGCGCGTCCTGCTCGTTCGAACACAGTGACGCCTACCTCGACATGCTCGGCGGTCGATTCGTATCACACCCACCCCTGCGACCTTTTTCGCTGAGCGTCGACGACCCGACGCATCCCCTGACGCGCGGCATCGACGCTGGCCCCTTCTCCGACGAGCAGTACCTGCTCGAACCTCGCGCGGAGTTTTCGACCCTGCTCTCGTCCGTGCACGACGACCTGCGCACGCCGTGCCTGTGGCACAAGAAGCACGGCCACGGCAAAGTCGTCTACTGCGCCCTCGGGCACGGAGAGGAACAGCTGCGACATCCGGTGCTCCGTCGCGTCGTCGAAAATGCGCTCGACTGGTGCCTGAACGAGGCCGACGCCTCGCACGGCGAAGAAACGGACTGATCCCTCGGACGGCGAAGCAACGGACGGACCTCTCGGGCGGCGAAGCAACAGCCTGACCACTCAGGCGCCGCAGCAACAGCCTGACCCCTCGGAGCTCGGCCGTGCGCAGGGCAACGGGTTCACACGAATGTCACCTCGGCGCTGAACGGACGTCACCGCAGCGCGATGCAGATGTCATGACTGCGCGTTAGGGTTCTCGGCGATGGCCGCGCCGCACCAGGCCAACGCACGTTCCAACTTCTTCAGTTGCACGTCCTGTTACCTGGCTGGGCGAGATGAACAGCGTCGCAGAGCGCCTGGGAGCCCAGGGCTAGCCCCGTACCCACCCGGCAGCCGTCCGTACCCACCCGGCAGCCGTCCGTACCCACCCGGCAGCCGTCCGTACCCACCCGGCAGCCGTCCGTACCCACCCGGCGACCTCCGTGGATCAGGGCCGCGGCCTTTCCGTACCCACCCGGCGACCTCCGTGGATCAGGGCCGCGGCCTTTCCGTACCCACCCGGCGACCTCCGTGGATCAAGGCCGCAGCCTTTCCGTACCCACCCGGCGACCTCCGTGGATCCAGGCCGCGGCCTTTCCGTACCCACCCCGCCACGCGAAAAACTCACCCCATAGCGCGGCTGGCGGCCGTGCGCTGGCGCCACAGCCAACGAAAGACCAGCACGTGCCCCCACAAAGCACCGGCCACGCACACCGGGAGGATCAACGTGTACGGCGCGTAGAACGCCAGGAGCACCGGCGGGTCGTTCAGGTACGTTCGCAGCGGCCAGGGCGTGGAGCGCACCGCGATGCTCATCACCGTCAGCAGTAACCCGATACCCACGACGTTGAACGCCAGGACGACCCAACGCCGTGTGGCCGAACCAAGACGACCGAAAGTGAGCAGGCTCCACACCAGCAAAGCAAGCACGCCGGTCACGATGTCGAAGTTGTCCCCCGCATAGGTCATCTGGATCGGTAACGTGCCTTGTTCATACCAAGAATGCAACACCAACTCCAAAGGCAGGCGGAAGGCCTGAAACCCCACGAGCCACGCGATCGGAACGTTGCCTACGATTCGATGCCCGGCTGGGCCAAGCGCTAGTAGCAATGCCAAAGCGTTGGAAAGCGCGAAGTAGCCCATCAGCTTGGGGCTTCCCATCAACTGCAGGAGCAGGCCGCTGGCCGTTGCCCCCAATGCCACCGCGATCCAAAACGCCAAGCCCAAGAAGGCTATGAGCGGCGTCCTAGCGCGGGCTGCAGAACCCCGATAACTCGCGGCGAAGATGCCGACGTAGGCGGCGACCACAGCCAACACGACGGCGACGAATGCCGCCGTACTGACCGTCGATGGCACGACCAACTCGTAGACCTGTTCAGGACTTGCTTGCGTCATGGCTTTCTCCCGCGTGTGGGCGTCGGGTCCGCACGCAGGGATAGCACCCGGACTCCCGAGCGAATACTACTTTTTTTGATAGTAACTAGGCGCGCCCCACCTTGACGCAGGACGCCTCCCAAAAAAGACGAGCGACGATCGTCTGCCTGCGGCACACTGCCGCAACGATGAAGAGCTATCGGCAGTATTGCGGGGTGGCGAAAGCCCTGGACGTACTCGGAGAGCGTTGGACGTTGTTGATCGTGCGCGACTTGCTGCTCGGTCCCAGACGCTTCACCGACTTGGAACGCAGCCTGCACGGGATCACGCCCAATCTGCTGTCCAAACGGCTGGCGCTACTGGAGCAACACCAGCTCGTGACTCGCGTCGTCGACCCTCGAGTGGCTCGCGCCTATGCCTTGACCGAGCGGGGCCGTTCACTCGAGGTCGTGATTCTCGGACTCGGGGCTTTCGGGGCAGCCTACATGTCCAAACCGCAACCCGATGAGCGTCTGGATCCGCGTTCAGCCATGTTGGCGTTGAAGCGACGCTACCGTGGCTCGAAAACGTCGGGAGTCGTGGCCCTGAACGTCGGGGGCGACGACTTCGGCGTCCGCTTCGGAGGTGGACAGATTGACGTGCACGACGGCGCGCCGACCAACCCGGACGTCACACTGTCGGGCAGCGCGCTCGATTGGTTTCCTCTGCTTTCCAGGAGGGCTTCGCTGCGGGACTTGGAAGCCGAGGGGCGACTTTCTCGTTCGGGGCCAGCTCGTATTGCCGGAGCGTTCGTGCGTTCGATTGGCGCTTTGCCCTGACGCAACATCAATCGCTGAGCACGGGGAAGCGACGACGCGCAAGCCCGACCAACTGCGCGCGGGGGTTCGCTTCCGCTGCGGCCAAGACTCGCTCTGCGAGTCCCCCGTCGTAGTTGTGAACGGCGAGCGCTTCGAGCGCGAGCTTGGCGCGGCTTTCTGCCCCCTGTCGAACCACGTCGAGCAACGCCGACCGAGCCGTCTCGTTGCGTGCCAGTCCGAGCGAGCGAGCGGCGATCTCGAAGTCGTCGTCGCCAAGCCCCCCGTCGAGCCAATCGACGAGGCGCTGCACGGCATCCCCACGTTCGCTTTGGCCCAGAGCGAGCGCGGCGGCTTCGCGTCGTCGTCGTTCGCCGTCAGACAGCCAACGCACCGCAAACGAAAGCCCGAAGTCGGGCGCGGCCGCCAACAAAGCCATCATGCCGTCCGCAATCACGACAGGATCATCGTCACCCGCCTCGAGCAGAAACAGCAGCAACGGTGCGCCTGCTCGCCCCGCATAGTGCCCCAAGCCGCGAGCCACGCCGGCTCGCACGTGAGGATCTGCATCTGCCAGCGCGACAGCCGCGTGAAAAAGCGCATCGGAATGGAGCATGCGCAGAAGCGCGTAGACGGCGCGTTGCCTCACACCACCCGCAGTGTCCACCTTGCCCCCCATCACCGGCTCCAGTTGGTGGCAGTGCACGCCCTCGATGAACGGGTCAGGATCGAACCCTTCCAATTGATCGAGCGCCGTCAACGCCGCTTCTTTGGCACGACACCCTGGGTCCTTCGCGCCGCCGGCGCTGAAGCGCTCCCACACTCGAAGCAAGCGCTCCTCGTGACCCGACAACTGTCGCTCCCCGACGATCTGCGCAGCAGTCGCGGCAACGAGCCAGTTCTTGTGCTCCAATGCCTGCTGCAACAGCTCGTCGCCAACTGGATCCCCCCAGTCGTCTCCGCGTGCGAGCAGAGCATCCACCAGCTCGTCGACCCCAACCCGCTTCCTACTGCTCGTGCGCCTGCCAGCCACGGCCGCAGCATAGCGAGCGTCAGGCCTCGCGAACAGGGCGCGCCCTCCAGGGGCGGACATTGCCTGTCCAGAACGGGGCCACTGAACTGGGTCAGCTTCGGTACGCGACGTCACCGAGGCCGGTGCGCCGAGGAAGCAGCACCGCAATCGCGTCGAGCAGCTGAGTGAACGAAAACGGCTTCGGCAACACCAGCAGACGATTGGGCTGCTCCCTCAAGCCTTCCACGCGCGTCGTGCCATCCGCGTTCAGCAACACGACGCGCACCGCGGGGTGGCTGTCGTCGAGCAGTGCATAGACCTCGGCACCGCTCATGTCCGGCAATTTCGAATCGAGGAGTACCAGTTCGACCTGCTCGGTCGAGTACAGTGTCCGGGCTTCACAACCAGTCCCCGCTTCTACGACGGTGTAGCCGCTCTGTCGCAGCAAGCGAGCAGTCATCCGCCGCACGACCTCATCGTCGTCGACCAAGAGCAGCCGGCGGCCTTGCTTGTCTGCGGGAGCCGCTGGCGTTTCCACGGTCCGCGCCAAACGCAGTTCGTCCGGGTCTTCGGCAGGCAGCATCAGCGTCACGCGCGTCCCGCCGTTGGGCCTCGACTCGATGCGCAGTGAGCCCCCATGTCGATGGGCAATGTCCGTCACCGCCGCGAGCCCCAGACCATCCCCCACCCCCTTGGCCTTGCTCGTGACGAAGGGCTCGCACGCAGCACGCACCGCAGACTCCGTCATGCCCGGGCCGGTGTCTCGCACGCTCAGCGCCGCACGAGGGCGGTCGCCAAGCATCGTCACCGAAAGCTCCACGTTGAGGATGCCCCCGAACGGCATCGCTTCGATCGCATTCGAGCACAACGCGAACAATGCCACACGCAGGTCGGACTGATTCGCGATCACGAGGGCCTCGTCGTCAACCTCGCGCTCCACCGTTATTCTTCCACCAGCCATCTGGTCGATGATGGGGTGGGCTTGAGCCACGAGCTGCTTGAGGTTGAGCACTTCGTAGCTGCGCCGCTCAGCCGCCGTCAAAGCCAGCACCTGGTCCGTCAAGTCCCGAGCACGAGCCACGACGCGCAGCACGTCATCGAGCGTCTCCTTGGCTTCGACCTCCGCCGATGTACTCTGGGCCCGCAGCTCCCTGATCGTGCGGAGCCCCGTTTGAACGGCCGCTAGCGTCTGGCCCAAGTCCGGCGCCGACGCCGCGCTCACTCGCCCGAGCAATCCGTCCCGGTGCTTGGACCATAGATCCTCGTTGAGCACGGCAAACAGTCGGCACTCGAACTCCACGCCCGGACCCAACGCGACACGGTCCCCGCGCGCCAAGGCTCGTCGCTTGACCTTCGAACCGTTGACAGACACCCCGTTTCGGCTTCCGCGGTCTTCGATGAAGAGACTGCCACCACTGTCTAGCCACACCAGCGCATGAGCGCGCGACACTCCCGGATCGTCGATGACGACGTCAGCATCCTGCGCACGCCCCAGCACGGCCTGAGGATCGATGTCGTATGTGTGGTGACGCACCACACCGCGAATGCCCACCAACTGAGCCAGCCAACGGCGCCCCGTGGGTAGACGTTCTCGCGTCGGGTTGGTGGCCGGCTCAGAGTCTGTCATGCCGTGGGTGAAATGAACGAGGCTAACTTCAGGCTGCCGAACCGCACTTGCCCACGGAGCAACCGTTCTCGAGCCGCTCCGTGGTCAGGGGAGCGGACAGGGTTCCGCTCCGTCGGCGATGGGAGCGTCAGCCACCACACATTCGCCGGCGTCTGATCGAGAGAGGCCATCGGCTCCAATGTCGATCGTGCCCGGCGGGCACGGCGCATAGCAGGTGTCTTGAACCGTCAGGCCCGCGACCGAAGGGTCGAAACTGCACTCACCAGTTGCGTCCCGCTTGCCTGCGATGACACACATGCGACCAGCCTCGACGCTCCAACCGTCGCGCACGAGGTCCCCCGGGCCTTCGCACAAGGGCCAGCACAGACCAGCGACCACCAGCCCGTCGACGACAGCAGCGCCTTCGGAGAGCTCAGCGTCGTCGGCGGACGTCGCCGTCGACGCGTTCGGAGCAGGCTGAAAGCCGCCGCCGAACGGACCGACTGGAGCGCTGGATGCGGCCGCGGATTCGTCCGTACTTTCGACGCCACCGTTCGCGTCGGTCGCCATCGAATCCTGCTCCACCGCGGCGCCGCCACCAGCCGGATCCCCAAACGAACCGCCCTGCGGACGATTGGGACCGATGTCGACGGCATCGTCTCCCTCCGCCGCGACATCGAGTTGCTCATTGATGTAGTAGGGGTCGCTGAAGCATCCCGGAAGACACACCACTGCCGCAAAGAGAAAGTAGCGAAAGCTCCTGGGCGAGGACGACGGCATTGAGCGGAACGGAGGCTGATTTCACGCTCCTCCGACAG
Organism: Polyangiaceae bacterium; assembly: GCA_050290545.1. Classification (GTDB taxonomy): domain Bacteria; phylum Myxococcota_A; class Polyangia; order Polyangiales; family Polyangiaceae; genus SZUA-265. Next base: position 7,102 of record JBNKHV010000035.1, read on the forward strand.
TTGCTTGAATTTGACCCGCACACATCCGAAAGTCGAACGACTGTTTGTCGGCACACGCCCATCGCCAAAGCGCTGTCCCGATTCGAGCCTCCTGCACCGAACAGGTGAACTCATTCGATCATCGTGAACCCGACACTGGCACCGATGTAAGCCCTTCTCCCGAAGAAGTCGCCCACGAGCCGAGGCACGGCAAAACGCTAAGTGAGCGAGCGCGAATGCGAGTCGCTCACTCAATGGGGTGAGGCAAAGCCGACCGAGAATCGCGCTCGCTCATTCAGGATGGCGTCCAACGACATCAATCCGCCTGAGACCGAATCGCGACGGGTTCACCCTCGGCTGCGTACGAGCACCCCCAACGCGGATGAGCTACGCTCAGAGCTGTCGCGACTGGGTCGTGACGCGAGCGTGATGACCGAAGACGTCGAAACAAACGAAGAAAGCCGGCTAGCAGAGACGATGGATGCCGGGGACTACGCGGACCCGGAATCATACCGCCCATATCTCGCCGGCGAGGTCATCGGCGATCGCTACAAGTTGGAGACCCAAATCGGACGCGGCGGAATGGGGGTGGTCTGGGTCGCCCATTCCTTGGTGCTCGGTATCGACGTCGCCCTCAAACTCATCCGCGCGGACGCCGCAGGCTCTGGCGTGGCGTCGCGAATGGCGCGGGAAGCACACGCGGCAGCGCGGTTGGGGCACCCCGCCTTGGTCCGAGTCTTCGACTTCGGTTGGACGAATCGCGGCGATCCGTTCTTGGTCATGGAACTGGTTCAGGGGGATACGCTTGCCGAAACCATTCGGCGAGGCTCGATGAACGCGATCCGCGCAGTGCAAACCATTCTACCGATCGCCGACGGGCTGCGCGTTGCACATGAACGGCATATCATTCACCGCGACATCAAGCCGGACAACATCGTGCTATCCGCTGACGCGCTGGGGCGACGGCAGCCCAAGTTGCTCGACTTCGGCATCGCCAAGATCGGCCAGAAGACGGAGAACACCGGCAAGATCACGCAAATGGGCGCCGTGCTCGGAAGCCCGGAGTACATGTCCCCCGAGCAGGCACTCGGGCTCGAAGACATCGACGGCCGCACCGACGTTTGGTCCTTGTCCATCGTCCTGTACGAGATGCTGACCGGCAAAATCCCGTTCAGCAGACCCAACTACAACGCGCTGATGCACGCCATCATCAACGATGACCCCGAGCCCACCACGAAACACGGCGAGGGCGACGGCAGCCTGTGGAGAGTGCTGAAGAAGGGTTTGGAGAAAGACTGCGACGCGCGCTGGTCCGACATGACGGAGTTCGGAGTGGCGCTGGCGCTCTGGCTCTACGAGCACGGAATCAAGGAGGACCTCTCGGGCAACTCGGTTCGAGCGGTGTGGCTCGACCCTTCGATGGCCGACTCTGGCCAGTCCCCCGCAACGTACACGCCAGCCCCTCCGTCGGCGAATTTCGCCCGCAATCGGGCCGCCCAATTCAGACAATCCAATGGTGTTGCCACTACCACTTCACGTCGGAACCCAGCGCCGGCAGCCAGCGGTTGGGCACCAGCCCTGGTCCAGGGCAAGAAGAGTCGCGTCATCATCGCAGCGGGGCTGGCCAGCATCGTCGCACTGGGCGCAGCGCTGACGAGTGTCGCCGAAGGTCCTTCTGGTTCGTCCGAAGCAGTCGTGAACACCGACGCGGACGAGGCGAGGAGTGCGCAGGCCGAGGCGCCCCGGCGATTGAGTGAGTCTGTCGCACCAGCCAGCCCCGCCACCGAGCCAGCCGCAGAAACCGGCACGGCTCCCGATGGTCAGCGCGCGACTGAAGAGACTCCGACGCCCGAGCAACCCGCGGACAACCAAGCCGCAGACGGCCCCACAACGAGAGAGAAGGACCGCGTTCGCCCGGCAATGATGGACGTCTCGGCTCTGCCCAAAGCCCCAGAACCCGATCGCAAGCGCGCGCCGCCCAAGAAGAAGAAGCTCCGCCATGATTTCGGCTTCTGACCGCGGTATCCGACGGCTCTGGCGTGCGGCGCGCGCGGCCGCTTGCCTGTTGCTCTGCGCGTCGTGGGCAAACGCAGACGACGCGGAGATGCGAGCGGTGGCCCGAGACTTGGCCGTGCAGGGGGCGGAGGCGTTCGAACGCGGGGACTACGATCAAGCCCTCGATCGTTTCGAGCGCGCGGCGGTACTGGTGGAAGCCCCGTCGATCTCGTTGATGCAGGCGCGCTCTCTCGTCGCCGTCGGTAGGTGGGTCGAAGGACTGGACAAGTACTACGAAACGGCACGCTCGCAACTCGCGCCGGACGCGCCCCAGGCGTTTCGTCTGGCGATCGCCGATGCAGCCCGAGAAGCCGCGGAGCTCGAGGTGCGGATGCCGCACCTGGAAATTCGAATCGGCGCCGGCCAAGGAGTGCCTGAAGGAATGACGGTCATGCTCGACGGAAAGGAGGTACCGGAAGTCCTGCTGAACGTTCCTCGACCGGTCGATCCAGGAGAGCACGACGTCGTCGCCACCGCCTCGGAGGACCGCTCGGTTTCCGAGCGGGTGGTGGTGCTCGAAGCGGAGCACAAGTTGGTATCCGTTCCAGTCTTCGACCAGGTCGTCGTGCAGGCGCCAGAACCCGAACCCATCCCGCCCTCCCCTGTCAAACGAGAACCGCAACCTCCGAAGGAGAGGCAGTTGCGGGATTGGGCGACCCCCGTGGCGTTCGCCGTAGGCGGCGTCGGAATCGCGGCTGCGACCCTGAGCGGCATGCAAGCACACGACGAGCAGAACCAGCTCGAGGAGCTTTGCGATCCGGGCTGCCCACCCAGCGCGGCAGAGACGCTATCGAGCTATCGAACCCAACGTACGCTGTTTTACGTCAGCCTCGGGGTGGGCATGGCAGGTCTCGGTGCAGGCGCCTATCTGAGCTTGACCGACGGTAACGATTCCGAAGCCGGCGTCGCCATTGCACTGACGCCCGCGGGTGCCAGGGTCGAAGGCCGCTTCTAGTCGTCGGCCCATCGACGACGGTCAGACTACGTCCGCCCTCGTGCCAACCGTCTGGCATGGTTCGGTCGATGAAGCCGTTCGACCACGTTCTCGAAGAACTGCAAGCGCGAGCCACGAGCGACTGGCTGCTGCTGCTTCTAGCGCTGTTGGCGGCCGCTTGGTTCGCGCTCCGCATGCAGCAGTTCTTGCAGCGACGTCGGCGACGTCGCCGCTCCGCCGACGCGCAGGACGCCGAGCGGCGCGCGGCGCAGTTGCTGCACGAGTCCGGTTTCGAAATACTCGCACGTCAAGCACCACGGCGATGGACCGTGCTGTTCGACGACCACGTGCAACGGCTGCAGCTGCGCGTCGACTACTTGACCCGTCGTGGCGGGAGACTCTACGTAGCTGACGCCAAGTGCGGGCAGCTGGCAACGTCCTGGAACCACGCCGCAACACGACGCCAACTGCTGGAGTACCTGTTGGCCTATCAGGCCGATGGCGCCCTGCTGGTGGACATGGAGCGCGAGCGCATCATCGAGGTCAGGTTCCCGGAACTGGACTGACCGAAGCGTCTCCTGGAAATTTTTCCGATTTCCAGGCCGATGCCGATCCGAATTGGAAACCGCTGGAAAACTTTCCAACCAGGGACGTTCTCGACTCGCACGTCACACCGACGAGAGCGCGGGAGCCTTTACCCGAACGAAGCATGAGAAGTAGTGTGAAGAGGTGAATGCATCGGACAAGGAAGTGGCGAACGCGGCCGCCCCGGCCAAACAGACCCGAGGTCGTCGCCAGCCCGATACCCCCGGCAAGCCCACGATCAAGGCCGTCGCAGAGCGCGCCGGAGTCGCGATCAGCACGGTATCCCGTGTCGTCAACGGTGGTGCGGCAAGCAAGCTGGCAAAAGAGCGGGTGTCGGCAGCCATTGCCGAGTTGGGGTACACCCCGTCGGTAGCGGCACAGAGTCTGGTCAGCCGTCGCGCGGGCTGCATCGGGTTGGCCGTGAACTCGAGCCAGAGTCCTTGGTTCAATCAGATCCTGCTCGGCGTGGAAGAGGCCCTCGCCCCCAGCCGCAAGAGCGTGCTGCTCGCCAGCACGATGCTCAACGGCAGGTACGATGCAGGCGCCGTACTCTCTTGGATCCAACAGCGGCGCGTCGACGGACTGATCATCGTTCGTTACTCTCGGCGAGAGGAGCCGCTACTGAAGGCGGCAACGCGCGCTGGATTGCCCACCGTACTCATCGCGCCGGACTTGACCGCTCCTTCCGAATTCATCGTGCGCTGCAACAACATCGACGCAGGACATCTCGCGGGACAGCACTTGTTGGACTTGGGACACGAGCGGATCGCCTTTGCCGGAGGCCCCAGAGACTCGATCGACACCCAGGACAGATTGACGGGCCTGACCCAGACCTTGGTCAAGGCAGGCGCACCAGAACCCGCCGACATCTGGTTCGGCCGCCACTACTCGGTCGACGACGGCGAAGAATACGCGAACGTCTACCTGCAGATGCCGAAGAAGCAACGACCGAGCGCCGTGGTTCTCGGCAACGACCCCATGGCCCTCGGCTTCATGCGCACGCTGCTCCACGCGGGGGAACAGATCCCGGAAAGCGCTTCGGTGGTTGGATTCGACGGCACGTCGGACGGCGCGGTCTTCTGGCCGGGACTGACGACGGTCGTTCAGCCGACGCAACGCATGGCCGCGCGCGCATGCGACGCCCTGCTCGACGCCATCGAGGACGACAATCAGGAACGCGGCGCCTCTCTGGAATACGCGGTCGAGCTGGTCGTGCGACAAAGCACGGCTCCCCCCGGCAGCCGCTCGAGGCGCTGAACGGAGCTGGCAGCAAGAGCTGCCGAGTCAGCCGGCGGCCTGTCGTTCTCCCTCGAGCAAGCCGCGCATCAAGAACAGTCCCAGCACGGGACCCGGCAGCAGGAGCCACGCCACGTACGCCCCCAGCTCACCCAGCTGGTGGGTGGCGACGGAGATGGACAGCGCGCTCAACGTAAACCCGATCCCATTCTGCACGGCGAGTGCACCCCCGACGCGTTCAGGCGGACAAGCCCGAGCCGACAACGCCGAAAACTGGGGTGAATCAGCCACCACCAACAGGCCCCAGAGCAGCAACAGACCCAACTTCCCCGGTGCGGGCAACGAATCACACCAAGGATACAGCAAGCAGCACACGCCCGAACCGAGCAGAGCGGCAAACGCCACCCGACCGCCACCGATGCGTCGGCTCAACATGCCCCCAGCGACACACCCCAGCGCCCCAACCCCGATGATGGCAAACGCCTGAAGGGAGCGAGCGGAAACTGACGACTCTGAAGGCAACAGAAACGGCACGATTGTCCAGAACGCGTACAACTCCCACATGTGCCCGAAGTACCCGAGCGCAGCGGCCCGGAAACGCGGCAGTCGAAAGACCGTCAGAACGTCGCCCAGCGGCATGCCTTTCCCCCCGGTGGCCGGCAGATGTGGCCCATCGCCAACGCTGAAGACGGCGACAGCGCCCAGTGCTGCCGCGCAGGACGCCGTGATGATGGGTACGGACCAATGCGCGTCGGCGCCCAGCGCCCGAACGGCGTGGGGTGATGCCGTGCCCAAAGTCAACATCCCCACCAGCCAGGCCAGTGTTTGCCCCGCACGGTCGGGGGCCCAGCTGACGACCAGCTTCATCCCGATGGGATAGATCCCAGCCAGCGTCACGCCAGTGATGAAACGCAGTACCCAGGCTTCCTGAAGACTGGAGGCGACGAGGGCCACTCCGAGATTGCTCGACGCTCCGATGAGGGCGGCCCACACGAAGAGCCGACTGGCGCGGAAACGGTCCGCCAAACCGGTCAGCGACAAGCCCAACGTGCCCAGGATGAAACCGAACTGCACGGCGTTGGTCAAGCTGCCCACGTCCGCAGGGGTCAGTCCCCAGTCGCGCATCAGACCATCCGCGGCGGCGTTGGCGCTGAACCAGAGCGAGGTCCCGAGCAGTTCCGAGACGACGACCACACCGAGGGCCAGCTGGGGCGAAACCATGCTTCAACCATACACCCCTTGGAAGCCGAGGCACCCACCGCTAGGCTGAGACGAACGTCCTCGCCTGCAGCCCTCGCCATGCCAGCTCTCTCCTTTCCCCACTCGCTGAAGTGCCTGGCCGAGGTAGTCGCCATCTGCTGCTGGCTCGCCCTAGCCCCGAGTCATGTTGGGGTGGCGCGGGCGAGCGCCGACGCATTCGAACCCTTCACTTTCGTCGTCTTCGGTGACCCACAGATCGGTTTCGGGCCGGGCGGGATCTACGCCGACAGCCAGCGCTTCGACCGCGTCATCGAACACGCCAACGAGCTCCACGCTCCGGTAGCGGTCATCCCTGGCGACTTCGTTCAACGAGAATCGATGTGGCAGAGTTGGGCCTTCTCACGCTCCGTGCGGCGAATCGAAGGCAGACTGCTGCTGACGCCAGGCAACCACGACGTCGACGATAGCGACGCGCTCGCGGATTATCGAGCCGCCTTCGGCGCGGACTACCACGACTTCGTCTACAAAAACTGCGCCTTCGTCCTCGTCAACTCCGAGACAGCCCGAAACGCCGACCTCTCGATTCGCGAATACGAAGAGCAGTGGGCGTGGTTGGAAAGCACACTCCAAGCGCATGCGCAGGCGGGCCGCAAGCACGTCTTCTTGATCACCCATCGTCCACCGTTCGCCAGGTCGGAGCGCGAGCGCGAAAGTGGCAGCAACTGGCCCCTGCCCCAACGCCAGCGATTGCTCGACTTCGCGAGAAGGTACGGGGTGCGATGGATTATCTCGGGACACCTGCACCGGATGGTGATGACCGACACGATGGATGCCATCGCCGTGGTCGCACTGCCCGGCACCGCTCGCAGCTACGACCACTCGCCTCTCGGCTACGGCCTGTTTCGCGTCGGTCCGGAGAAAGTGGACTTCGAGTTCGTCGAGGTCGGCCCTGGCCCGTCCGCACCTGCGAGCATCCCCGGGTTTCGCGAATGGACACCACGCCTATTCGACTTCAGTCCGCGCCATTGGCTCTTCACCCTCGCTTTCGCTGCAGCCGGAGCATTCGCCCTGCGTGCCAGGCGGCGCTTCGGGCACGCCGACTCCGCCTCCGGCAGACGCTCCGCAGCTGGACTGTGGCTGACGGTCGCCGTGCTGATGTTCTTTCACGGCGCCAACATGCAACTCGACTTGGACGAGTTCCTGCGTGAGGTCGGACGCGGCATGGCCAAGCTGACCGGGTTGCACTCCATGCGCCACTGGGTCACGGGGACGGGGCTCGTGGTGCTGGTGCTGGGCGCGACCGTCATGGCCGTTCGCAACCGTCCCCGCTCTCGTAAAGAGTTCCCCGCCGCTTTGGCGTTGCTCGCGACGATCCCCCCAACGCTTTGGTTTGGCCTCAGCACCATTTCCCACCACTCACTCGGAATGCTCTTCGACGAGAGCGTGTGGGACGTGTTGAACCTGTTGGCGGCAGCCACGGTCATCTTCACCGCTCGTCGCACCATCGGAGCAAGCGCGATACCGCGCGCTCACGAGGCGAACGCCGCATAGCCGCACGCCAGCGTGCTTCCCCCCCGCTCCTGGCATCAGACGCGCCGGCATCGTAGCCCGATGCTCGGCCGCATCAGGTGGCGCTCCACTTCTCACAGATACGAGAGGGCGCTCAGAATGCGATCGCTCAGCAGCCGAGACGCTGCCCACGCGTTTTGAGGCGTCTCGGTCAAGATAGCCGCGAAATAGACGGGGGCGACGTTGGGACGCTCCACCCACCCAACGTACCACTTGACGGCAGGCAGGCTGCCGAGCGCTTCGGCGCTTCCCGTCTTGGCGCGCAACGTGTGCGAACCGCGCCGACCTGCAACCAGGAGCTCTCGCACGGTTTCACGGGTTCGTGCGGAAATGGGCAGCCGTCCTTCGTCGAGACGTTGCAAGAAGTCCACCTGTTGGTAGGCACTGACGCGTAGCCCGCCTTGCAACCAGAAAAGGTCGATGCCACCTTCGATATCGTGGTTGCCGTAGTCGAGCCGTTCGAGCCACCTCGTCATTTGCCCCGGGCCGATACGTCGCGCCACCTCTTGGTAGTAAGGCACGACTGAAAAACGCAGCGCATCGCGCAGGGTGACGTCGTAGTTCCAATCGGGGTTCCAACGACGCTCACCATCCCACGGCAGCACGAAGTCCGCACCTTCGACGACGCCGAGTTCGAGGGCGATGACGGTGTGCGGGATCTTGTACGTCGAGGCGGGCAAGTACGGCGTCTTCGCAACTCGTTGGCCGTGAACCCACGCTTGCTCTCGCTCGGCATCGTAAACGACGAAGCCGCCCCCTACTCGCTCCGCTTCGAAGTGCGCGCTCCAATCGGCAACCACGGGAGCCACCTCCAGGAACGGTCGCGCTGGCGGCTTGGTGCTCGTCGTAGAGCCTGCGAGCGAGGCGCCGCCTGCTTGTCCTGCCTGTCCGGCCCCGCCGACCCGCTCGGAACTCGGAGGACCGCCGGCTGGCGCAGACCCTTGCCCGGGAGGACACTCGTTTCGAGCGGGGGTCCCCACAGCAGCGGGATTGCCCCTCGACGCACAGCCGACGACAGCAGCGAGAACGAACGCAAGCACGACCAGCGTAAGTGGAGTGCTCACGACGACACGAAGAACCTTCATTCGATAGGAAAACATGGACATCAGAACGACAAACGCGTCTCTACGTGGCGTCCTTCCAATTGCCAAGCCGTCTTGCTTGCTTCAAGCTCGAACCCCATGTCCAGCTCGGAGAGCGGCGGCGCGAGACCGAAGAAGAAGAGGACAGACGTCCGCTGGCTGATCGCTTTCGGCATCGCGGGCTTGCTGTTTTGGGGAGGCATCGGCGCGATCCTGTTTTGGGCGTACAAGTCGGACGACAACGCGCGTGATGCGCTGGACGCGGCCGGCAATACCTGGGTCGACGTGATGACGTCTCCGTACAAACCGGAGGTACAGGCTTTGAAGTCCGTCGGCTGCGAATACGCGAACCTGGTCAACTTTCCCGGCGACACGGACCACTTGCCGCGTCAGATGTTGACCTGCCAGGCGAGCATGCTGGGCAGCGCCCCCGACTGTCAGCGCGTGGCTCGCGCCTACCTGTCGAAGAACCCCAAGCTCGACGGTTTCCTGACGGTGCAGGTGCAACGCCACTTGAGCCAGGTCTGCATCGAAATGTTCGGACCCGACGGCACGCCGCTGCGCACGGTATCCGAGTGATGTGTCCTGAGGCACGCAGGTGAAGGCTGCGATGCGCAGCGCCGTGGTGAGCGGCGTCAGTCGACGGTCTCGTCCAGCGGCTTGCCGAGATCGGCGTAGTGCTGACGCCGGTTCTTGCGGTCGCGGGCCTGCTCGGCAGCAGCCAAGTCCGCAACCTCTCTGGCGATGCTTCGCGGTACGACGATCAGGCCGTCGCCATCCGCGACGATGACGTCACCTGGGCAGATCGTCTGGCCACCAACGCACACCGAAACGTCCATAGCGTCGAATTGGAGGCGACTCTGGACCATGCCCTGCGAAATCATTCCCGACCAGAAGGGGACGCGCTGAAGGATGATCTCATCCGTATCCCTCACGCCCCCGTTCGTCACGAAACCACGAACGCCACGCTTGAGCGCGTTTAGCGTGTTCTCCGAGCCCATCAATCCGGCGCCGACGCCACTCTGATCCAACACCACGAAATCCCCGTCCTCGATGCGGTCCAGCCAGGGGTAGCGGCACACGTTGCCATAGTACCAAGCGGACCACTGCATGTATTCGCTCGGCGATCCTTCGGGCACCCGTCCTTGGAAGGGCAGGTACCGCGCCGTCCTCGCGATTCCGACGGCACGAGTGCGCCAGAGCGGGCGGAGGGCGGCACTGAGGCTACCCACGGCATGGTAACCCAGCGCATCCATCCCATCTCGCACGTCGGCCACGCGCAGGCCGTCGTATGCAGACAGGAGGTCCGCGTTCTTCTCCCTGGAAACTGGTTCGGAGTCAGGCGTCATCGACCTACGGGTACTCTGGAGCAGTTCCGCTTTCAAGACCGGGCTCCCTCCGTCGCCTAACGCCATGCGTCAGGTCGGCGCCGTCTCTTTGGACACCGCCGAATGACCAGCGGGGCCCGAGGGCCCGCGCCGCCGAGCCCCCTGAGCATCCGACAGGGCCCGACTCGCCCCCACGCGCGACACCACTGCGCCCAGTCCCGGGATCGGGCCGGCCGCCGGTTGTGTGCCCGGTTCGATGCACCGACCGACGGAGTAGCCGGGGCTGTCGACGCGTTCCACTCTCTTCGATGGCGTGGAAACCCGGCCGTATGGAAAGGGTGTCCGCCCCAGGGTTTGCCTCAGGCAAGGCCTAAAGTAAGCTCACCGGCTCTACCTCATGCTGCTTCCTCACGTGCCCAATGGCTGACTCAGACGCCTCGACGCGGATGACGTCCGCCCCCGCGAGCGCGGGCGAGATCGGCCGCAGCTTCAAGTCCGCTTGGACGGATCCGCCCCCGCCAACCGACGACGACCCACTGCTCGGCATGACGTTGAGCCGCACCTATCGCATCACGGGCATCCTCGGCGAGGGGGGCATGGGGCGCGTCTACGAAGCCTGGCACACGCGAATCAAGCAGAAGCGCTACGCGATCAAAGTCCTGCATCCGGAGTACGCGCGCTCCCCGGAAGTGCTCTCCCGCTTCCAGCGCGAAGCCGAGGCCGCGGCCAGTGTTTCACATCCCAACGCCGTGGGCGTGTACGACGTCGCGCTGACGCCCCAGGGTTGGCCCTATCTGGTGTGCGACTTCCTGGAAGGGGTCGACTTTTCCGAACACCTCAAGGACCACGCACCGCTCCGCCCCTCGACCGCCAAGCACATCGCACTGCAAGTCTGCGACGCACTGATTGAGGCACACGCCTGCGGCGTCGTGCACCGAGACCTGAAGCCACAGAACGTCTTTCTGGTGGGTGACTTCAAGGACGGCGTTCCTGAGTTCCCCGTCGCGAAGGTACTGGATTTCGGCTTGTCGCGTTTTTTGGGTAGTGGCGACAGCGAACTGACGAAGACGGGTGTCATCATGGGCACCCCCTCGTACATGGCACCGGAGCAGGCTCGAGGTGAACGCGTCGACCACCGTTGTGACGTTTACGGGGTGGGCGCCATCGTCTACGCGTCCCTCACCGGAAGGCCGCCGTTCAAGACGGAAACCCCGCAAGCCACGGTCCTCGCCGTGATGAACGAAGAGCCGCCACGCCCAACGGCGCTCAATCCCGACATCCCGGTGGCGCTCGAGCTGGTGATCCAGAAGGCGATGGCCAAGGATCCTGAGCAGCGCTACCAAACGATGCAGGACCTGCAATCGGCCATCGCGGAGCTGAGTCTCGGCACGCAAGCCATGGGCGCCGACAACGACCCACTGGGCGCGGCCCAAACACGCATGCTGGCGCCGACGTCCGCCGAGGACCACAACCTCGCAGTCAAATCCGCGCGTCTGAATTTCGTCCTGTATGGTCTGCTGGCCACCACACTCTGCTTCACCGCCATCGCGACGGCGATCGCTGGCGCCATCACGCTGATCGCGGGGCACTGGCCGCTGACGCGCATGGAGACGGTGCTCACGCTGCTGATCATCATCGGCACGCTACTGACGCCCACGCTGCTGCTCGTGCGCCGCCTGCGCAAGACGGTATGGAGCAACACGGCGCGAGTCGTCAGCATGCTGAAGACGATTCGGGCGGCGGCAACGACCGGCATGTTCGCCTACGGGACGTGCGCGCTCATTTGGCTCTTCATCGACGATGTCGCAGTTCACTTCGTCGATCTCCCAGGAATCGCCGGCGGCGGGCTGCATTGGCCCGGTACATCCATCGTACTGCTGGGGGCAGCGGTCATGGCGGCAGCCACCGTCTGGCTCAGGACGACTCTGCGAACTCCTGGGGCCTGGGTCGACGCCGCTTCCGGCGCGAAACGACGGTTTCGACGCTTCATCACTGGCCCGGTGTTGACCACCGTCGGGGTAGCCTGGACGTTGGCTGCCCTCGTGCTCGGCACGGCCTGGCGCCATCACGATCGAACTCGCTCCGCCCCAGTCACGACGTTGCGTGTACCCGTGCCCAGCACCGAGACTCCCTCGCCATCACCTGCAAAGGAAGAAGTCGCTGAAGCGACTGATGACGGTGATGCGCCGACAGAGCAGCCTGCTGATGAGGCCCCCACGGAGACGGCAGAGCTCGCCCCCAAAGAAAGCCTTCAAGCAGCGATGGCCCAGGGGCTGGATGCCTTGCTGCCCCTGCTCGAAAAGTACCCGCGGGATCCGGAGGTATTGCGCGCCGTCGCCTATTCCCAAGCGAGCCGTGCCTCCGGCATGAACGATTCGCTGAAGACTCTGGAACGACTCTTCGCGTTGGCACCGCAGATCGTCAATGACGCGGATCTGCAACGCATGGTGATGCAGATGACACGTTCACGCGGAGCGAGCAGCGGAGCTTTCGACTTGCTCGGCAATCACATGGGCGCAGTGGGCGCGGACATCTTGTACAAGCTCGCACTGACCCGACCGAAACAGAAGGACCAGGCGCTGAAGACCCTCGCGAAACCGAAAGTGAGAGAACACTTCTCTCCAGCTCTGCAGATCGCCTACGATCTCAGGTACGAAAAATCCTGCAAGGCCCGCCTTCCTTTGCTGCCGCGCGCAAAACAAATGGGCGATGAGCGCGCCGTTCGAGTCCTGAAGCTTCTAGCCACTCCGCTGTCGAAGTGCGCAAAAAAGCCTTGCAAGCCCACCTGTCCACAAGAAGCGACAACGTTCTTGGCGACCGCAGAAGCCATCGGCAAGCGGCTGCAACTGAGTCAGTAGCCAGCAGGTGGAGGCCGAGGGCACACGGCGCTTTCGGCGAAAGCGTTACCCCGTATCGACTTCAGTAGGTCCTTTCGGGACGACTGTGGACTCTGGATTGCAGCCTGACGCGAGATGGTACAGGCCCAGAGCGAGAGGTAACCGGCGGAGTGAAATTGGTCCCATCATGACGCGCTGCTGCTCGGCGACGCGACCCCAAATTGTTGGGGTGGGACGGCAGCTAACGAGCTGAAGTTGTTGTGTTTCGTCCCGCAATACCAAAAAAACACAGGGTTGCAGAATGTATGAGGACGTGGTACCTTTCTCGTCTACTGTTAAAGGCAGGCTCCGAAGGTCAGCCGCGCCGTCGCGCTCGCAACACGACTTGCTGAGCGGGAAGTTCAACCCCACCGCTGGTGAGCTCCCGTTCGACGCGCGAACCGGGCGAAGCTGTCACTGCCGAAAGGACTACTGATGACGCAATCCACCCCGACCTTGTTCAAGCACTCGAAGCGCCCCGAGTGGGGCATGTCCGTGATCGCCTGGGAGCGCGATGGCAAGCGGGGCTACCTTTTCGAGAGCGGTATGCTGCGAGTGTTGGCCGAACCTTTCTACCGGCTGATGTCGCCGGTGGATCCGTCGAGTGAAGTCGAGCTAGCCACGCTCAATCGGCTGCTGGCCCAGGTCGACACCAGTGGCGCGATGGGACCGACTCGGACCTCTCAAGCGCCCAGTCTGCGCTTCGCGATCACCGAACAAATCAAGTACTTCAAGTCGGAGTTCGAAGAAGGTTTCGGCGAGGCTTGGGGCAAGAAGCAGCGCGGCACCACGGCCAAGCGACGACTCAAGCGACACCGCAATTCCGCCATCGAGCACGCGCAGACGGAGCTCACCGCAGAATTCCTCGATCAGAGCGCCAGCGACCCAGCGCAGGCCTGGTTGAAGGTCGTAGAAATACTGGGCGCTACCGATCTGGTACCCGCAGCGCAAGTCGACGCCCTCAAAAGCGCGACCGGACGGGCGACGGAGGATGGTGTTCGCGCGCTGCGCGCCGTGCTGTATGGCGAAGGTGATCTGTCGGCGCGCTTCGACGCCTACGTGGGTGCGCTTCAGTCGATGCTGGGCAAAGCTCCGAATTGGGAGCTCACCACCGCGATTCTCGCTCTGATTTCTCCCAAAGAACACGTCTGTGTACGGCGCACCAGCTTCCAGACTCAGGCGGACTGGTTGCTTCCCGAGTTCAAAGCGGACAAGCGTGTCAACGCGCTGACGTACGGCGGGTTCTCGCATCTGGCCAAGATGGTGTGTGAGCAGCTGGAGCAAAACGGGTTGCCCCCGGCGGACTACTTGGACGTGCATGACTTCATCAAGGTGACGACGAGTCCGTCTGCTCAGAGCCGGATGCTCGCGGCTCAGGACGAGGCGAGCCCGCCCGAAAGCAAAAAAGGCAAGGACGCAGAAGAAGCAGCCTGACCTTCCACGGTCAGCGACGGATCGAGAACCGCCCGATGGGCGGTTCTCGTCATTTCGGACACCTGCTCCCGATGAGATTGCCGTCGACGCCCACACTGGCGCAGTCCCGGTGCTGCGCCATATTGAACTTCGAGCCTTCAGCGACCGGGCCAGCTTGCCCGCAAACGCCCTCCAGGATAGCTTCCGCGACCATGCCCGACGGCTTCCAGCCCGACAACTTCCAGCTCCAGAGGGTCTCGGTTTCGTTCGAATATCCGGTGATCTTCTGCGACGACTTGCTGGCCCCGAATGCGCAGCACCTGAGCTGGGCCGTTTCGCGACTGGAGCCGGACCGGAGTCACCCAATCCTCGTTTTCCTCGACGCAGGAGTGGAAGCAGAGTGGCCAGCGGTTCGAGAGCGCGTGGCCCAGTATTGCAGCGCCCACGCGAGGCATCTCGCTCTCCGAGCGCCCGTCGTCCTGGTACCCGGCGGCGAGGCAGCCAAAAACGACGAACTCGGCATTCGCGGGCTGATCGAGGCGCTAGCCCGCGCCAAGATGGACCGTCATTCGGCGGTGGTCGCCATCGGAGGCGGTGCAGTGCTGGACGCCGTGGGTTACGCTGCGTCGCTGGTACACAGGGGGCTCCGGTTGGTGCGCTGTCCAACGACGGTGCTGGCCCAAAATGATGCTGGCATCGGCGTGAAGAACGGGGTGAACGCTTTCGGCGCCAAGAACTTCCTGGGCACCTTTGCCCCTCCGTGGGCAGTCGTCAACGCCAGCTGCTGGCTCGAGACTCTGCCAACTCGAGACATCAGCGCTGGACTCGCCGAGGCCGTGAAAGTGGCGTGCATTCGAGACGCCGGCTTCTTCGAGTGGCTCGAACGGAACGCTCGCGCCCTCAATCGCCCTGGACCGGAACTGCAGACTGCCATCCAACGTTGTGCGGAGCTGCATCTGCGCCACATCGCGACCAGTGGCGACCCGTTCGAGTTGGGCAGCGCACGTCCTTTGGACTACGGACATTGGGCTGCTCACCGACTCGAGGTCATGAGCGGTCATGCACTTCGACACGGTGAGGCCGTCGCCATCGGGATGTTGCTCGATGCCCGCTACGCGGTGGCTCGAGGAATGCTCGCTCCGAATGCCTTCGGGCGACTGCATCGCTTGTTGTTGGCCCTGAAGCTACCCGTGTATCACCCGTCGCTGCGCGCTGTGACTGACGGGGAGATGACACTGCTTCGGGGGCTGGAAGACTTCCGTGAGCACCTCGGCGGAGAGCTCACCATCACCTTGCTGCAGGACATTGGACGCGCCACCGAAGTTCACGAGATGGATCACGACGAGCTCCGACGCGCCATCGACTGGCTCGATGAGCAGCCGAAGACCTAGGGGACAGGGATGAGCGTCGTTCGGAGCACTCACCTGACGTACTGCACCAACGTACATCCAGGACAAACCCTCGACGAACTGTCGAACTCGCTCCTCCGGCATACCACCAAAGTCAGCGAGCAGCTCGACTGGCACAACCAGTTCTCCGTTGGGTTGCGGCTTTCGAACCAGTGCGCTACCCAGCTCGGCAGCCAAGCGGCGTTCGAGGAGTTCAGTCAGCTCTTGCGTACGCACTCCTTCTACGTCGTCACCCTCAACGGCTTTCCGTACGGTCCGTTCCACGGCGAATCCGTCAAGGAGAAGGTCTACCTTCCCGACTGGAGCTCGGAAGAACGGCTGAACTACACGAAGCGGCTGATCCACCTGCTCAGCGGACTGCTTCCGGACGGTTGCAGCGGCAGTATCAGTACCGTGCCGGGCGCGTACAAGAGCGCATGTCGCGCAACGAAGGACCGAAGCGCGATTGCCCAAAACCTGATTCGAGCCTGCGCGGACCTGGTCGAACTGGAGCGCCGAAGAGGGCAGCTCGTGCGCCTCGCACTCGAGCCCGAACCGTGCTGCTTGCTGGAAACCACCGACGAAACCATCGATTTCTTCCAAACCCACCTGCTCGACGGGGCGGCGATCGAGACCCTGGGGCTCTTGACCGGTGTGGACAAGAGCAGCGCAGAACGACTCTTGCGTCGGCACCTCGGTGTATGCCTCGACGCCTGTCACGCGGCGGTCGAGTTCGAAGCACCGCTGGATGCCCTCACCCGACTGGAAGCGGCGGGACTGACCGTTGCAAAGGTGCAGGTCAGCGCGGGCTTGAAGCTGGATCCGCGCGATCCAGTGCAAGGACGTGCCCTGCGACAATTCGACGAAACGGTCTACCTGCACCAAGTGGTCGCGCGAAACGACGGACGGCTGACACGCTTCGTCGACCTGCCGCAGGCCTTCGCCACCGCGGAAACGCAACCGTGGACCGAAGACGCCGAGTGGCGAGTGCACTTCCACGTGCCCGTGTTCACTACGGACTGCGGGCACTTCACCAGCACCCAGGACACGCTCCCCCCCTTGCTGGCAGCGCTCGGTGCGCGAACAGAACCGCCTCACGTCGAGGTGGAAACGTACACTTGGGGCGTGCTGCCGGCGCAGCTGCAGCCCGCGTCTCTCGACGAGGCGATCGCCGCTGAGTTGCATTGGACGCAGCGGCGTCTATCGTCCCCGGACACGCAGTGAACCTTCGTACCTTCCTCGAGCTCGGCCGAACCTCGAACATCCCCACCGTTTGGACGAACGTCTTGTGCGGTGCCGTCATCGGCAGCGGCGTGCCCTTGACCGGAGGACAGTGGCCCTCCGTCTTGCTCGTCACCGCCGCGGGATGCGCGTTCTATCTCGGTGGCATGCTGCTCAACGACGCCTTCGACGCAGACTGGGACCGTCGACACGGCAAGGCTCGACCCATCGTGACCGGCAAGGTAGCCCGACGCGAGGTATTCACCGTGGGCTTTACGCTACTGGGCGTTGGCCTCACAGCATCGCTGGTGGTCGCGCTGCTCGGCGCGGGTTGGCCTCTGTGCGCCGCGGCGCTCTGCACGTCCGTGGCCGTCGTTGCCTACGACTACTGGCACAAGGAGATCAGCTGGGCGCCGCTACTGATGGGGGCATGCCGCGCTGGCCTCTACGCCATGGGAGCCACGGCCGTCGTCGGAATTCCGAACGCCAACCTGTGGACTGTCGCTGTAGCATCGTGCGCATACGTCGTCGGGCTGACACACATCGCACGCTTCGAGACGGGCACGACCGTGAGCCGACTCTGGGTGGGGCTGCTGGTGTTTGCCCCGGCACTTTGGGCGTCGTTCCAACTCGCGACTGGAGCAACGACGATCGCCCATTTCGTCCCAGCGGGCTGCCTGGCACTGCAGATTGGGTGGTGCTGGCGTGCGCTGACCATCGTGCGCTCTGGACGCGCAGGGGCGATCCCCAAAGCAGTCGTCTCGTTGATCGCAGGTCTGAGCCTCGTCGATGCGACCTGGCTCGCGTTCGTCTCATCACCTTTGGCGCTGGTCGCCATCGTGGCTTTTGGATTGACGCTACGCTGGCAGCGCGCCATCGCCGGGACATGATCACTTCGTGGGCGGAAGCTCACAGGGCGTGTCGCATCACGGGGAGAGCCTGCGGCGGCGTGACGGCTTTGCCGGGGGCTCCGCTTCAGCGCCGAACGGCAGGCTCGAGTCCAAACCGGGAGACGGCCATGCCGCGCATGCGCTCGAACCGGTCAGTCGAAGACGTGGCTCAGGATCAGCCGTTTGACGTCGGTTGCGTGAACTCGCTCGCCCACCGCCAAGTGAGGCACGTTGCTCATGAAGACAGGCCCGTCCTCCGACTGATCGGTGATGCGCCCATGCGAGCCCTTCACCAGATCCGTATCCAGCGGGATCACGTCCATCAAAGTGCGAAAGCCGAGCTTCTTGGCAATCACACGACGACCGACCGCCAAGGCGGGCAGAGCAATCTTCGGGTCGAGGAATAGCTCGACCGGGTCGTAGCCGGGCTTGGCATGAATGTCGACGGTACGTGCGTAGTCCGGAGCGCGCGCATCGTCGAGCCAGAAGTAGTACGAGAACCAGCGGTCAGCCTTCGAGATCGCCACCAGCTCACCGGCGCGCTCGTGCCCGAGACCTGCCGCCAGCTTCTCGTCGGTACCGAGAACACGTTCGATACCCCCGACCTGCTCCAGCAGCGAGCGGACCTCTTTGACTCGCTCGGGGTCTTTGACGTACACGTGAGCAACCTGGTGATCCGCGACGGCAAAGGCGTCGCTGGCTCCGGCGTCCAACTGCTCCAAACCGAGCTCTTCGCGCACCCGCAACAGGCCGGCTTCGCGCAATACTCGGTTTATGTGAACGGCTCCTCGAACTTCGGTGATGCCGTATTCCGACAGCACGATCACGCGCATGCCACGCCCCTGTGCCTCGTGCAAGAGCGGCTCCACAGCGCGATCAATCTCGGCGACGGCCTGCTCGATTCTCGGATGGTTCGGCCCCAGCCGCTGCAGATCGTAGTCGAGGTGTGGAAGATACACGAGGCTCAGCGTCGGCCTTTGCTTACGGAGGCAAGCGAGCGCGCAGTCGACGATCCACTGCGACGAGAGGATCGACGAGCGCGGCCCCCAGAAGTTGAACAACGGAAACGGGCCAAGCGCCGCAGTGAGTTCCGTCCTCAACTCGGCGGGCTCGGTGTAGATGTCGGGGATCTTTCGCCCGTCCGCCGTGTACATGGGTCGTGGCGTGACGGACCAATCGACGTCGGCATACATGTTGTACCACCAGAACAACTGGGCACAGGTGAACGTCGGATCGCGCCGACGCGCCGCTTCCCACACCTTCTCGCCGCGCACCAGGTGGTTCGACTGCCTCCAAAGCCAGACCTGAGCGAGATCGCGGAAGTACCAGCCGTTACCGACGATGCCATGCTCCGTCGGCATGACCCCCGTCAACATAGACGACTGTGCCGAACAGGTGACCGCCGGAGTCACGGTATGCAGAGGTCGGGCCGTACCCAACTTGGCGAGCGCAGGTGCTTTCTGCAGCAGGCGCGGCGTCAAGCCGACGACGTTGAGCACCAAGGTGTCGTGCATGGGTACGGACCAGTACCGAGCGTCAACTTTCGGCGTTCGTGCGAGGAACCTGCCCTCGCAAGACCGAGTTTCCTTCGAATAGCTCCCGCTGATCGACGTCGAGGGGCGTGGCAATTTCCACCGGGTCCAGGCGCCCGCTCTGCGCGAAGAACTCGACGGGATTGTCCCAACATACCTTCTGCACGGTGCCTCGGTCGATCCCCGCCTCCAGCATCGCGCGGGCAACCTTGGGCACCTTGAGCGGGTCACTCACCCCCCAATCTGCCGCCGAGTTGACGAGCATGCGCTCGCTGCCGAAGCTGCGCACCAGACTGACCATGCGCGTTTCGTTCATCTTCGTCTTGGGATAGATGGAGTGCCCCGCCCAGCAACCCGAGTCCAACACCGACGGCAGCGTCTCTTCGTTGTTGTGATCGACGAGGGTCATCTCCGGCGCGATCCCCGACTCCTTCACGAGATCGAGCGTACGCTCAGTGCCTCGCTTCTTGTCGCGGTGCGGGGTATGGATCAACACCGGCAGCTCAGCTTCGATTGCCAGCTCGAGCTGCGCCTGAAAGTACTTCTCTTCCGACGCTGTGACGTCGTCGTAGCCGATCTCGCCGACGGCCACGACACCCGTCTTCTCCACGTAGAGCGACAAGAGCTCCATCACCCCATCAGCCAGCTTGGCGTTGTTGGCTTCTTTGGGATTGAGGCCCATGGTGCAGTAGTGTCGGATGCCGAACTGACTGGCGCGAAAGCGCTCCCATCCGAGCAGCGACAAGAAGTAATCCTCGAAGCTACCGACGTGGGTACGTGGTTGTCCCAACCAGAATGCCGGCTCCACGACGGCGGCCACGCCAGCCTCGGCCATGGCTTGGTAGTCGTCCGTGGTTCGAGACGTCATGTGGATGTGCGGATCGAAGAGTTTCATTGGGAGGCTCCGATGGAAGGAACGATGAGAGCGAGATCGCTCGGGATCGGCCGAGATGCTGCGCGGCGCTCTGACGCGTAGTCACCAGCCATGCGGCGAAGTTCGTCGTTGTTGCGCTCGTCCAAGCCCCTCACCCGCCGTAACGAGACTTGTAGGAAGACTGCCTTCATCACCATTTGATTGAAGCTCAGCTCGTCGAAGAACGCTGCAGGGTAGGGATTTTCACAACTGATGGCCTCGAAAACAGCAACCGCGTTCGTGCGACAAGCAGAGACCCCAACTTCGACGAAGAGCCCTGGCTCAGGCAGCGCAGCGAGCGTGCGTAGCAGACTAACCTGTTCACCCAACTCCCCACCTTCGAACAGAACCTCGACCGACGACGCCCAATCGTCGTGCGGGGTCGCTTCGAGCCCCTCGCGCAACAGCCACAGACGCGCCCAATCCACCGGGTCCCAGTGACGCATTTCCGGTGGGGCTTCCAACCAGCGGGGCAACGCTCGGAGCTTGCGCTCTGCCGACGCATAGGCGGCACGAAAGGCGATCGACGCCGGATCACCCGCTTTGGCAGACACCCACGACAACCAAGCCGAACCCGCCGGTTCGACTCGGAGCTGCTGCTCGATCTCGTCGCTGCTCAGGGCAGACGGGGCGCCGCCATCAGTCATCGAGGTGAACCTAACAAGCTTGACGAAAGGCGCAACGCCTCATCACCTCGATTCGGCAGGCGTCAACCAGCCTACAGCAGCGCGAGCCAGGCGCCGGATGTGTGCCTCCCAGGCCGGCCACTTCTCCTCGAACCAACGGTCTGGCATCCATACCGGATAGAGCGCGAGCGAATAGAACGAAAACCAGCCCACTTCCAGTGTCAAGAAGACCACCAAGTGGAAGGCAACGCCATACCACAACGCGAAACGGCGTGTCTTGCGGTAGGCGACCAGGACGATGAAGAACACCTCCCAAAACAGTGCGAGGTAGCCTGCGGGCGCCGTGATCCAGATCGGGATGGGGAATTGCGCGTAGGACCACCTGGACAGTGCCATGTCGTTGAAGACGTAGTGCAGGCTGGTCCCTTGCAGCCAAGTGCCGCCGAGCCCGCCCTTCAGCTTTGCGAAGCCCGTGGCGGTGTACATCATGCACAGTTGCAGTTGAAGCAAACGCACACCCCAAGGCGGAATCGTCTGGACGCGCGGTCCTCGACGAGCATCCCAAGCCAGCGCGCGATCGCTCGGCATGAACATCAGCAGAAACAGCGCGATCTGAACGATGTCGTCTCCGCCGTTTTTCACGTTCGAATTGCGCGCGAAGAAGCACATCGTGAAGAACCAGGCGACCGCCGCCGCCCAGCGCGTCTTGAAGCCGATCGTCAGAGCCAACGTCGAGATGACCCACGCCGCAAAACACGTGAAAATGACGAACATGTCGTCGGTCGTGAAGAACAGCACCGGCCAGCGCCAATTGCTCGCCATCCATCGGTCGTTGAGGCCCTCGGACCCCATCCCACCGGGTCCAAACAAGTAGTCGAGGAACGGCAGGTATTGAAACAACTGGTCCGTCAGTAGCGCGACGCCCGTCGCAACACGCACGAACGCGAGCCGCTCCGACGCCACCGGACGATGCCAGAACTCCGTCCAACGTCGGCCGAACTCGGCGCGCGTCATGGCTCTCCCTCTTCGGCTCGTTCCGTATCAGCCTCGGCCGCGGCGCGGCGCTCCTTCCGTCTCTGTCTGTCTCGCTCGGCCTTCTTCTTGTCCCACTCGTCCTGCAGCGTCCGGCCACGCTCGCTCTGCACGTCATAGCGCCAGAAGGGGTCGTCACCCAGGGGCTTGCGGCTCTGTCGTCGCAGAACGTCGTAGGCGTCTTGTCCTGGCTTGGGGAGGCGATAGAAAACCTTGTGAAACTCGATGTAGCGCAGGGGCGAACCGGTATCGGAAACGGGGTGCACCCGCGCCAGGTGGCGGCTGACGCCGAGGCGAGCATCGAAGTCCTGATGCAGGCGAATGTCGATCTGCAACGGCCGCTTGACGAACCAGCGAGAGAAGCTCGTCAAGTCCCAGGGCTCCCCCAAAAGCCACAGCTGCTTGTTCGAGCCGTCCGCGAAGATGAGCTTCGCGCGCGGGATGAGTCGCGTGGTACGAACGTTGGGCGCGAACATCGGCCAGTTCTGATCGACGCCGGTGAGAGCACCCACGAAGTTCAAGCGAGTTCCGACCCAAACGGTCGCGAATTTGCCGACGTCGGCAGCACCGTGCATGCGTTCACGAACGTCGGCGTCCGGCCACGGTTTGACGTAGTCCACGACTGAGGCAGCAGTCTTCGAATAACGCTCGGCGACGGTCTCGTAGATTGGGTCCTTACCATTTTCGATCTTGAGCCGTTCACGTGCCGTAGGAAACGGTAGCGGAAAGCGCTCCATGCCCAAGTCCGTGCGCCAGGCTCCGTCGTAGGGCGTCAGCGTGACCAGACTGCGCGCCCCCATGTCGACGACGAAGGCGAAGAGAAACAAGCGCAGAGGCCAAGCGAAGCGGGTAGCGTAGTTCTCCGTTTCGGTCCGTTGCGGGGACTCTGGCTGGAGTTCTGACTCGGGCAACGCCAGCACGCTGCCATCGTGAGCTGCACGCGAGCCTTCGCTGCCCAACGCACCGACCTCGATGCCGTCTGACCCCCGGGGCGGCTTTGAGTCACGCTCTTGCACGGCTCGAGCACGGTAGACCGAGACGCTGCAACTGGCTATCCAATTGCAAAGATTGCGCAAATGCAGGCTGACGCGGTCGACGACAGCGCATTTCCATCCCGGCTCGGAGTCAGAGTATGCTGCCCCAGTGAGACGGCTTGCGCGATTGATGTTGGGAGGCAAATCGTGAGCGGCGGACATCCGCCGGGGTTCCCACCCGGTGGCCTACCGCCACCTGGGAGCGGCGGGCAGGCAAGCCCCCCCCCGGGCGGGGCGGTTCCTCCCGGCTACGGACCGCCGCTGTCCTACGAGTCGTCGGCCTATGGCGCCCCTCCGCCCCAAGTGCTCAAACCAGGGGCGATCAAGGAACGCAACCCCGTCGTCGTCCTCGTGCTCTCTGTGGTGACTTGCAACATCTACTACCTGTTCTGGCTGTACGCGACGAGCCGAGAACTGAAAGACGCACTTCAGGACGACGAAATCAAACCGGGCATCGACCTGCTGCTCGCGCTCGTCTCCTGCTCGTTGTGGAGTGTCTACATCGAGTACCGCAACGCTCGAAAAGTGTATGCCGCCCTGCGCGTGCGCGATCCGTCGATCAAAGACCAGACGGACACCATCTTGATGCTCGATGTGGCCGGGCTCTTCGTCGGTGTCACTTGGTTGGTGGCAACTTACATTCTGCAGGAAGACCTGAACAAGCTCGCGCGTTACTGAATTGCATTTGGAGAGCGGATCGCGCTATCCGCGATCCGGGCGTTCGTGAAAGCGAGGCCCGCAGTCGACGAGAGTGCTCGCGGCAGAGAAAACTACCTCGTGAGCAGAGCGCGGGGAGTCCAGCCAACTGCTCGAGTTCACATATTGCGACCCACTCGTTAATCTGGAGCACTTTCTCCCCACCTCGTTCCGCGTCAGACGGGCGTCAGGCCCTCCAACGACCAGTCTTCTGTTCGAAAATGCAGCAAGCCATCGTCATCAGCTCCCACTACGACGCCTCTTCTGGCTACCCGAACCTCAGCTCGTGGACCCCGAGCGCGGAGCTCCTGGCCGCCCGCCTAGCGCAGCACGGCTACGACATCGAACGCCTCCTGCCCGGAGCTGGTTTGATCAAGCGTCTGCGTAGTCACCTCCGAAGCGAGAACCCTCACGCGAGCGTGATCTTCTACTTCGCCGGCTACTCGTTGGTCACGGAGAAGGGCGATCCTGCCTTGCTCCTGGCGGACGAGACGGTGACGGCGCTCAGGCTCACCCAACTGGTATCGCGAACGAGTCGCTCATTTGGCCGCGTCTTGCTGTTGCTGGACACGACTCTCGGCAGCGCCCGCGCCGACGTGGAGGACGCCTGCCGAAGCATGGACGTACCGATCACCTCCAGCCCTGAGAAATCCATGGGGGAGCTTGCTCTGAGCGCCTGCGACGCGGAGAACGTCAGTGTACTGATGAGCGTGCGCCCGTGGGGACAGAGTGACAAGCACGTTTCGCCGTTCGCGAGACTCCTGGAAAGAGGGCTGAAGGAGCTGAGCAACGCTCACTCCTCAACCTCCGATGGCGATCTGTATACGTGGCTTCGAAACGCGCCCGACGCCGACCAGTTGACGCTGCGTTTCCTCGCTGCGCGTCCGAGCTTCGTGGTGTTGCCACGGCGACAGTACCCGTCGAACCCCGAGGCGCTGGCGCCGAGCCCGATGGTACGCATGGGCGTCGTACCCCCGATGCCGCCGCCGCCCCCTGCAACGCCCGCACAGGCGGTGAACGCACCAGCATCACCACCTCCTCCCGCTCCACTGCCAGCACCCGTTCAGGCGGCGGACCCGCCGGCAACGCCGCCTCCCGCTCCGCTTTCAGCGCCCGTTCAGGCGGCGAACGCGCCGGTCACGCCGCCTCCTCCCGGTCCACTTCCGGCACCGGCGCCTGCTTCCGTCGCACCGGCTGCTCCCGAACCGGCCACTCCCGAACCGGCCGCTCCCGAACCGGCCACGTCCGCTCGACCAAGTCCAGATCCGACGACGACAGTCAGCAGCGCTTCTTCGGTAACTCAGAACCAACACTTCGCGGCAGATGTACACTCGCAGGAGCCTCATGCGCCCGCTGAACCGGTGGCATCTGCTTCCGCGCCCGCCGAACCGTTGGCACCTGCCGAACCGCCAGCACCCCGCTCCCCCGAGGAGCCCGCAACGACTGCGCCTGCAGCCACGGCAGCCGGCTCCCCCGAGAGCACGTCTGAGACTTCAGCGGCGAGCGCGCTCGAGCAAATGGGTCGAGCGGTATTGGCTCGTCGCGAAGAGCAAGCCGCGGTTGCGGAGACCGCCGCCAACCACCCCGAACCCCCAGCGTTTCCTTCCCGTCCGCCTCAGGCGCCTGCCCCCTTCGCCGGACCGGAATCCTGGCGACCGCCCCCGGGCCCGACCCCACATCGAGACGCGGAAGACGAAGCAGGCCTGGTAGCCCGCGCTCGTGCCGCTCAGGAAGGCGAGCGAGACGACGAAGCTCTGGCGTTGGCTCGCAAGTGCCTGAGCCTCTTCCCCCAGTCGGTGGCCGCTCTTCAGATCGCCGCCACGCTTTTGGCCAAGCTCGAGCAGTGGGAAGAACTCGCCGGGCTGTACGAACAACTCATCGCTGGGCACCTGGATGCACCAGCGGTCTCGAAGTTGTGCATCGCGGCGTCACGGCTCTACGTCTCGAAACTGAACTCACCCGGCAGAGCAGCCAACGTGTTGGAACGGGCCTGTGAGCTTCAGCCGAAGAACAGCGCCGCGCACCTCGAAGCAGCCGCGTTCTACGAAAACGAGTCGCGGCTGCGAGCAGCAGAGGGTCACTACGTGAGCGCGATGGCGGTCGATCCCCTCAGTCTACGCTGCTATCGTCGCGCCTCGGCATTCTTCAGTTGGACGAAGCAGCTGGACGCAGCGTGGAATGCTGCCGCCATCGTCGCAGCTTTGGGCCCCAGCAACCAGGTCGAACAAGAGCTACTCGACAAGTACGGCGTGGAGGGTTTGCCTCGACCTTCGCGCCCCCTCGCCAGCGGAGATTTTTCGGCAGGCTTGTCGGCGAGCGCCAGCGACCCGGCACTGGCTCAACTGTTCGCCTTCCTCGGCGAGACGGTGCGCAGCATCTCGTTGCCCAAGCCCAAAGTGCAGCAGCAGATGCTCAAGGATTGCACCGCC
Source organism: Polyangiaceae bacterium (assembly GCA_050290545.1). GTDB lineage: Bacteria > Myxococcota_A > Polyangia > Polyangiales > Polyangiaceae > SZUA-265. The sequence continues at coordinate 33,120 of JBNKHV010000035.1, forward strand.
GAAGACCCGACGACGAGCACCACGACCCTAGCCCGCGCCTTCAACTGGACCTGCCAGCTCTTGAGCATCGGCATGCCGGGCCTCTACCTCGCCGACAGCGATCACTTGCCCGCCTTGCTACCGGTCGAGCAAGCCGCGTGGCTCGTCGGCAAAGCGGTGGGGCGTGGTCTGAGCGCGCAAGAACTCGTCTTCCTCTGGGCGCGTGCGTTGAGTCGACTCCGACCGGAAGCTCGTTCGTCCCTCTACGCGGCGGACGCCGGCGGGCTGACGACCTTGGTCGATGCCTGTTTCGTGGCCACCGGACGGATGGAGGCGCCCAGCGCTGAAGCGGCCAGACTCGCCAAAGGGCTCAAGAAGAAACTCGAGGCCAACGGGCTCGCCGCGCTCGGGGAGAAACTCGAAGGTATTTCTCCCAACAACGCCCCCGCTCGCGTGGGCGCCTGGGAGCGACAGCTGGAACTAATCGCCAATCGAGTGGCCTTGCTCGCCTGCGGCTCGCCGCGGATCGCCGCCAACATGCTCGAGCGATTCCCGATGGGTCAGACACCACATCGGGAGCAACTGGCGGATCTGTTCAGCTACACCATGGGACAGAGCTACCGCACGTTGCGTTCGGAGCTGGGCCTCGCGATCCACTGACGCCACCGCGGGGCGTCACTTCGACGGGCTGAGCACGAGCCGTACCTGCCCGTCCGATCTCTTGAGCAGCTCGCCCACACCGTGCTGAGCTTGACCCGTCGCGCGCAAGCGCTTGCCGGCGACGCCGCACGTCTCCAACACCCGCAGTGCGCCGACCGCGCGGGCAGCACTGGCGTCCCACGCCGTTGCGTAGTCGCGTCGGAGGATGGGGTTTTTCACCGTGCCGTCGCTGGTGTAGGCGCGAACTTCGACCTCGGAGTCGATCCCTTTCAAGGCCTTGCCCACTGCGCAGAGCAGTTTGCGGCCGGGCGGATGCACCGTTACTTCGTGGCCGCGAAAGAGCTTCAGGTTGTCGATGACGAGTTCGGCACCGCCCTGGACCTCTTCGACCTTGACGCTCTTGTCGAACTTGCCTTCGAGCGCGGCGCGCAAATCGTCGACTTTCTTGTCGGCGGCGGCATTCTCTGCGTCCACCTTGTCCAGCTTGGACTTGAGTTCGTCACGCTCTTTCTGGGTGTCCATCAGCTGCTGGGTCGTCTTCTCCAGCTGCGTATTGGTCCCCGAATTGGACTTGCTCAGCGTCTCGAGCTCTTCAGCCAAAGCACTGTGAGCACCACTGAGGGGCAAGTAGAAAGCGAAGATGAACGTGACCAGCACGATCAAACTGAGACCAGTTACGACTCGACCTGTGTCGAGTTTGGCCTTGAGCCCCTTCTTCGGGGCACCTTCGGGCGAGAATTCGGCAAACGGGTCCCTAGCCATCGTCAGTCGGCGTTATAGCGCCTCGCGTGCGCGCAGTGTGAATATCCTGCGTTATTGGCGGCTTTTTCCAAATCGACTGATACACTCAGCGGTCAACGGACACGTCAGCGAGGCCCGAAACGGTGCCGAATCGCCTTGGGCACGGTCTTCGGGTAGCCTCATCGAATGAGCCCTGGATCCGCACGACGACGGATCCGACGCGGAGAAACACAGCAATGAGCGAAGCGCCCGAAGAGGATCTGTGGCAGGTAGCGGTCGCCCCTGGCGACACTCGAATGATGACGCTCGAGCAGTTGGATGCAGCGTTCGAAGCGGGCCTGGTCAACGAATCGACTCTGATCGCCGAGGCGGGAAGCCGCGATTGGGAGCCGCTGTACGTCGTTGCAGGCTTGGAGCCTCCCAGCAGCGTCGGACAGCACACGGTTCCGGGGCCCCCGGTTTCTCTGGACCCACCGACACGCCCCCTCGGCACTGCAGGTGCCAACCAGGTGAACGGAAAGGTGCCTCTGCCGGGGCCTGCCGCAGCACCGCGCGTGCCTCGACCCAAGCCGCGGCCAGGTACGATTCCAGGCACGGGCATGATGCCGCCGCTGCCTTCGAAGTCCCCGAGCATGGCGGAGACCGCGGCTGCCGTCGTCGCAGAGGCAGGGACCGCCTCGCGTCCCCCGCCAGAGAGCGCCGCCCCGCCGCTTCCACCGAACGCGTTTGCACACCTCGCGCAGGAGGCAATCGCGGAGGCGCGAGCGCCCTCCGCCCCAGCCGTGGCGGATGTCGTGCCTCCGGCCCCATTCGGCACCGCTGTCAACGTGTCGCAGATACCGGTGGCCAACGTTCAGCCCCCTTCCGCACCACCGCCTCCGATGGCAAGCGCGCCCCCCATGGCGCCGCCTGTTGCGGGCGCTCAGGTCAACCCCACACCAAGCGCGGCTCCGCCACTGCCGGCAGACGCCTTTGCTCACCTACCGGGCACAGTCGACGCCCCCGTACCCAGCGCTGGCGGCCTTGCCGTCGAAACCGCACAGGCCGTCCCCGCCGCTGCGCGTGGCAACAGAATACTAGAGTGGCTGCTCTTGGGCGCAGCCGCGGTGTTGGGTCTGCTCGTGGTCCTACATCGCAACGGCTCGCTGCTCAGCATCAGCTCGTCGATCGGTGCGGAGTCGGCCTACCTGGGCTTCGAGCACGCCGTGCTCGGTGAACCCTCCGTGAACACGCCGCGGGGGGTGAAGAATCTGTTGAAGCGCCTCACCGCGGAGACCCAGGTAGCAGCGTCAGCCAGCAAGGACGAGTGAGGCGGGCGACGGAGCTCATGAGCGGATCTCGAAAGCACAGTGGGCCCAACCATCTCGGCCCTGCGCACAGCTCCCCCTATCCCACTCATCGCCTCTCTGCGGCGATCTCGCTGGTCGACACCGCCAAAGAAATCGAGGCGGCGTCGGCAGCTGTCGCTCACCAAACGAACGCCCAGCTGCGGCTCATCGCCGACCAAATCCGCCACCTTCAAGACCAAGCCCAAGCCGTGATGGAGAAGGCCAAAGCTGATTTGGCCCTGCACCAAGCGGAATGCAACCTGCGCAAGATCCCCGGCAAGACCTATCACCTCTATCGGCGCCCCTCAGGACACAGCTTCTTCTCGCTCCTATCTCCGGAAGATCACCAAGGACAGCCACCGCATACCTTCGTAGGGAGCTTTCGTTTGGAAGCGGATCAGACCTGGACTCCTCTGGAGAGCGTCCGGGAGCGCGACGCGAACGTAGCGAATATTCAAGCGTTGACCGCGGCGGTGCTCAGTGATGAGCCAGCTCGCTGACGCCGTCATAGCCGCCCGAACCGCTACCGCGGCAGTCGCGGGGGAAGTTCAGCCCCAGCAGTAGCGTAGGACCTGAAATACGTCGCCATGTCTCTCGAACCCGCTTTTTCGGCTCTGCACCAAGCTCTGGCGCAGCTCACGCCCCTGGAACGAAACCTGCTGCAGCTGCGCTACGTCCACGGCATGAGTGTCGCGGCGCTGAGCGAAGTGCTCGACATTCCCGCGAGGACCATCGAGCGTCGCATCGCCTCCGCGCGCCGCCGCACACTATTGCACGCACGGCTCGCCGAAAACGGGGATGGCCCCATGGCCCGCTTGGGTGACCTCACGAGGGTGTTGCGGTGTTACCCTTGCGACCGCAGGTCCTCGCTCGAACCCCAGCTCAGCGGCTGAGCCCCACGCGGCGACGTGCCAAGAGGCACGCGTCGCCGGCAACGGGAAAATCCGCACACGCCCGCGGCCGGTCCGCATAGTGCGCACATCGGTAGGGGGCGGACTCCCCGTCACCGCGCAGCACTTTGCAGCGCCCGTCGGGGCGCTGCACGTGAAGACCCAACGTGCTCGTGCTGACCAACTCGGGATGTAGCTTGTTGAAGGCCTCGCGCGGTCGAACCTGCACGAGATCGAAGCCCTCCCGACAACACGCACCACATGGCCCGCAGTCCTCCGCCGTCAGGCGAGGTTCCCAACACTCGCAGGCGCTCTCCTCGGAGTCGATCACGACGGCCTCGCGGTCGCTGTCCTTGGAGCGCCGACAGCGGAGCGTCCTACCGCGAGCTTCGTACGCCCACGCGCACTGCCCGCAGTGTCGACTCGAGTCCTCGTTCAGGAGAAAGCCCGTTCGATGCCGAGCGTGAGTCACCGCCCAGAGGGACGCTGAGGAGCAATGGGGCCTCACCACGTCAGCGATCGCCGCTGTGGCACTGAGTGCATCTTCCAACACCGCCGCCCACGGAGCCGCACGCGAGCGATAGTGGGCCCGTTGTGCCAGTGCGATCGCCGGGTCATCACCCGACGTCAAAGGGTCCTGGGGTAGAGCATCCCAATAGGGGCGCCAATCCGTAGTCACGGCCATGAAATCGCGCAGGCCGTACGGACCAGCCAATGCGGCTTGCAGCCGATGAGTGGCGTGTTCGAAGACGATGTCCCCGGCCTCGTCGTTGTCCAATCCCCAATCGGGTTGGTGGCGCGCATCGCCAGCCACGAGCGCGTGGCAAATCTCGTGGAATATCATTTGGCCGAGGTTGTCGTCGGCATCGAAGTGTTCACTCGTAGCAATGGTGAGTGTACCCGCACCATCCCAGGAAGCGAACACCTCTGCCGACCTCACCACGCGTATGCCGAGGCGCTCTGCGGCGCGCAACCAGATGAGTTCGAGCGGATCCTGGTAGGCAGATTTCACTTTGCGTGTCATCGCCAGTCCGCCGCTGGCCTCACGGTACGAGCACCAGGTTGCCTGTGGTGCCCGCTTCCAGTGCCCGGCGCGCTACCGCAAACGCCTGGCGTAGACCCCAAAACGAGCCGCGCCCAAAACGCCCAGCCCGGGCGGATCCGCACCGCGACCCTGCCCCATCTGGTCGACCGCGCCCACGACCACGAACCCCGACGCGATGGGCCGAGCAACATGCAGGTGTAACCTTCGGCGTGCGGCATGAACCCGCTGTTTCTGACAAGGACCCTGAGTTGGCAAGCCCAAATCACCCCAATCCCCGAAGCACGCGAGATTGCGATCGCCTCGACGTTGGGGTAGACGAGCAGTCATGCGCTCCGGGAGGCACGAGTTGGCCTTGGTGTGCAGCGCTTTGTCGCTGCGCAGCGCCTCATTGTTGTGCAGTGCCGTCTCGCTCCTTGGCGGCCTCACGGGCTGCGATCCATTCCACACGGAGTTCGACGCCGTCGAATCGGCCGTCGAATACCGCGCCCACGACCTGACGTCCGCTCCCAAGTCGAACGATCAACTCGTCGTCATGACGTACAACGTCAAGTTCGGCGGCGGCAGAATCGACTTCTTCTTCGACTGCCACGGCGACCGCGTGTTGATGAAGGAGCGGGAGGTCGAGTCGAACATCGAGGCATTGGCCAGAAAGATCCGTCAGGTCGACCCCGACGTGCTCTTTCTGCAGGAGGTGGACGTCAACTCCAAGCGCAGTGCCTTCGTCGACCAACTGCAGCGCCTGCTGGACGAGACGGACTTGAACTACGCGGTCTACGCCTCCCAGTGGAAAGCCGACTTCGTGCCCAGCGATGGCCTCGGCGCTGTCGACTCCGGGAATGCCATCGCTTCGAAGTACCGATTGCACGGGGGTAGACGCGTCGCACTCGCACTGAGAAGTGACCAAGACTCCTTGGAACGGTACTTCTACTTGAGGCGCAACCTGTTGACGGCGCGCCTCGACGAAGACGCCATCGGCGAAGAGGTGTTCCTCGTCGCCACGCACACAGCCGCGTATTCGAAGGACGGCACCAAGCGCTCGCACATCGAGCGCTTCGAGCAAGAACTCGATGATGCGGCAAAGAGTGGCTTCGTGATCGGTGGGGGAGACCTGAACTCCGTCCCGCCAGGGTCGGAGCAGCTGCTCGGCTTCGATGACTCGGCCTGCCAGGGTGAGTTCGAAGCCGACGACTATTCCGAAGAGCAGGACTGGCTCGACGGGCTCTACAACCGCTTCGAGCCAGCGATTCCGCTGGACGACTACCAGAACGACAACGCACCCTACTTCTCCCACACCACCTCGGCAGACGGTTTCTGGAATCGGAAGTTGGACTACTTGTTCACCAACGGCCACTTCTCCAATGGCCTAGTCCACCAAGACGCGAGCAGCGGCGGGATGGAGACGATGCCCCTATCGGACCACGCGCCGCTTTCCGCGCTATTCACTTTGGACGATGGTGATGCAGTACCCAGCGCCGAAGTCACGGACACGACGGCTGACGCTGGAGATGGCAACCCGTGATGCGCACCGCCGTCATCCCCTCGACGATATGCGCGCTTCTGTTGGTCACCGAAGCCCGCGCCGAAGAGACGACGTTCAGCCGTTGGGCGGACGGAACTGCGCTCACGACGGAGCCCGAACGCTTGGAATTGGGGCTCGTCTCACGCTCGGCCTACGCCCCCAACGACTGGCTCGAGCTTCGCGCTCACCCCTTGGCTGCCCTCGTTCTGCCGAGCGTGGACGCCAAAGTACGTTGGTGGTCGGAGGGGAACAACTTCATCTCGACCCGGCACGGGCTGACGTACCCGAGTCTGTTTCTCAACGTCGTTGCCCGAGAAGGTACGGGGGGACTGCTCCCACCCGACGAGCCCGTGCCCCAGGCCCTGATGCTGCGCAGTGACGTGCTGGCAACGCGACGGCTGGCGACGGACGGTTGGGTCACTCTGGAATTCGGGGCCGAGGTCGCCCCACGAACCGAGAACCCTGTGCTGCTGGACTTTCCGTTCCTCTACCAACGCTTCGCAGCCCTCGATGCTCCGCTCGTGCCGCACGTCGGGGTCGATCTTGCGTGGGGCTTCGGACACCTCTCGTTGCAGGCCAACGCGCGCTACGACTGGCTGCTCGTCGAGGACGTCGATGGCGCGTTCGCGCTGGAGACGGCAGGAGAGGCAAGCTGGTCGTTCACCGATGAGGTGGCGCTTTCCGTACTGGGACGCGCGGCCTGGGCGCGCTTTCCCGTCGGAACCCGGTTCCACTGGTTCCCGATGCTCGACCTGCGCATGGCGTTTTGAATCACGCCCAACGCCGCCGGAGTCCGACGCGAGCTTTCGAAGCAGTTCCCGCGGCTCAACGCGGAATGAGCGAGCGTCGGAGCGCGGCTTTGAGCGATGCCATGGCGGAGATGGGATCGGTGAACACCCCCGGTCGATCTCGCTGGATGTCCTGTTCCATCAACCGATTGCTGTGCAGCATGCCCACGGGCGTGCGCACGACGACCGCGGTTTTCAGGAAGCCATCGAAGAGCTCACGACGAAAACGCGCGAACGATGCCTCGTAGGCAGGATCGTTGTTGCCGACCGCGTCACGCGAGTCGAGAAGGAGATAGTGCTGCCCACGCCCCAATCCGTCGAGAGCACTCAGCATGGGAGAAAATGCATGAATGACGTCACGTGGTGAGGCGAACGGCTTCGATGAGCGCACGACGACGACGATCGGGTCGTCTTCGTCGCGGGTCACGCGAAAGTACTCGTTCTCGAATACCGGATGCCCTCGCTCCATCACCATCAGCTTTCGTCGACGCGCCGCGCGGCGCTAGCGCGCGACGGCGTGCAGTTCGGGTTTGCACAGGCGCGCCTGATTAGGTAACTCATCCGTCGGCGGAGCAGGCGCGGCAACTCGTCCCTGGCCATCACACCTACATCGCTCATGTCCGACATCGATCGAGTGCTCCAACGCCTGGCAATGGTCGTCGACGAATCTGTCACGCGCAGCTCTCGCATCGGGTACTTCGCTGCGATGTACCGGAGAGTGACTCAGGCTGTCAAAGACGGTATCTCACGCGGCGACTTCGAAGATGGGGAGCGCATGTCCCACTTCGATGCGCTGTTCGCCGAGCACTACTTTCGCGCGCTCGACGCGTTCCAAGCGGGCGGCGAGCTCCGTCGCTCGTGGAGCATCGCCTTCGAAGCGACGCAGTCTCGGAAACCCTTGATCCTGCAGCACCTGCTGCTGGGCATGAACGCCCACATCTACCTCGATCTCGGGATCGCAGCCGCCGAAGCCGCGCCGGGGCCCGCCTACGCTGCTCTGCAAAACGACTTTCGGCGCATCAACGACATTCTGTTCGAACAGTTGGACCCGACCGAGAACCGCGTCGGTGAACATTCCCCGTGGCTCGGCTTGGCGGACTACCTGCTGGGCTCGTGGGACGAATGGCTCGCGAAGCTCGCCCTCCAATGGCTGCGGGAGTCAGCGTGGGAGTTCGGCGCCAGCCTCGCAAAGTCAGACCGCGAGGGTTGGCCAGAGCTGATCCGAGAGCGCGACGCAATGGTCGCCAAGGTCGCGCGGGGGATCCTCGATCCGGGCTTCCCGTTGAGCTGGGTGATCCCAATCGTGCGCTTCCGCGAGGACCAAAACACCGCTCGAGTGATCGTCGCGCTGTCGTGACCGTCCCCGCGTGGTACCTGCACGCACGCGGGCAACGCCCTCAATTCATCGGGTGTCGCATGGCCAGTGACGGCATGGACCTCACCGGGCTCGTCGAGTTGAAACGACGCTTCCAGCTGCGGGGTTCGATGCCCAGCTTCTTCAGGCGACTCTGCAGCGTCGTCGGTTTGAGGCCAACCAGCGCAGCCGCCCCGTCTTTGCCATGGAGCTTGCCACGGGTTACCGTCAGAACACGCTCGAAGTAGCTGCGTTCGTTCTCGACGAAGGAAGGCAGATTCTCCAACGTCGGCATGGCGCTGCCGAAGGCCTCATCCGCGGCGACCGGCAGACCGAGATCCGACGCGAGCACCTCGCCTTCGGATCGCAGGATCGCCGCGCGCTCCACCACGTTGATCAGCTCGCGCACGTTGCCCGGCCAGGGATACGCCCTCAACCGAGCCCGGCTGGCCTCAGACAGCACCCAGGGCCCGCGCCCCGAGCGCAGACTGATCTCCGCGAGGTGACGTTCGGCGATGGTGGCGACATCCTCTGGACGCTCGCGAAGCGGCGGAACGCGTACCGGAAAGACCGCCAGACGATGATAGAGATCCTCTCGGAAGCGCCCCGTGGCGACCGCGTGGTCCAGCGCGACGCTGGTGGAGGCGACCACGCGCACATCCACCTTGTACTCACCGTGGCCGTCGAGCGGTTGGAAGCGGCCACTCTCCAAGAGTCGAAGCAGCTTGCCTTGTGCGGTCAGCGGGAGATCGGCAACCTCCTCCAAAAGCAGGGTGCCGCCGTTGGCCGTGAGTAAACGGCTCGAGCCATCGACGTCGCCGGGGCGCACACGGCCGAACAGTTCCGTCGTGATCAGGTTTTCAGGTAGCGCGGCGCAGTTGAGTTTCACGAAGGGCCCAGCGGCGCGCCGGCTCCAGGCGTGCATCGCCTGGGCCAAGGCCTCTTTGCCGGTACCCAGTTCGCCGAAAATCAGCACTGGGACGTCGTTCGCCGCCAGCTGTTGCGCTCGGACCACGAGCTCTCGCATCGCGGGCGACTCACTGGCCTCCAAACGCTCGCACGCCAAACGGTCAGCTCCGATCTCCAGGCGAAGCAACCGGCTCTGCTCGGCCAACTGACGCCGGTGCCGTTCGAGTAGCTGCGCCTGCCGCGCCAACACCATCGCCAAAGCCAGTGCCTTGCCGTAGGTGCCGGCCAGCGCGAGGTTGTCGGGCGCGAACGGCGCACCGTCCCGGCGATCGAGGACGATCAAGCCCAAAGACTCCGGCCCTGAATACAGAGGTACCAACATGCGCGCGGGCTGATGTGAATCCAAGACGCCAGTGAACAGATCCGCCTGATACGCCAGGTGGGCCTCCGTGAACGCGACCGGACGCCGCTCGTCCATCGCCTTGCTCAGCGCGGGGTACTGAAGCAGTGCCAGTCGATGGCCGTATAGAGAAGGGCTTGCCAGCGGACCTTCCGCCGCCACCAAGCGCAACGAGTCTGCTTCCAGCTCGAAGACTGCCGCCAAGTCGTAGGGCACGATATCCCGTAAAGCGTCGAGCGCTTTCGTCAAAATTTCGCCGAGCGCTCTGGGGCCGGCGGCAAATGATGCAAGTTCGAGGAGGTCAGCGGCGTAGTCTTGATTCAAAGTCGGGCTCCTGGCTCTGCAGCGCTACCCCTCTCTCAGCACATCACGTGCCAAGTTACGCGGCATCATGAAACAATAGAATCAACTAGTTACAAACTACAGGATCGCAAATCTGCGACGCAATGTTCAGTTCTGAACGTGATTTCGGCAAAACGTGATTTCGTCTCGATACACTGAATGCTCGGTGTTTCGCGCAGACAATCGCACCGTAGCGTACGCCTTGCGGCATCCTGGCGCCGCGTCATGCGCGAAAACCGCGGAGCGCCACTTCACAGGCGCCACTCCGCACCGATGCCCGCGATGGGCCCGGCCACCTCTTCGTTGACGCGAGGCTGGCTGCCGGCGGGCACGATGGGGGAATTGCTTTCGACATAGTCCTGGAAGATGGACGCCCCGCCCACGCTCAACTCGAGGAACACCGATCCGGGCCCACCGTTGCCCCGAAGCAAGTTGCGAACCGCGACCTCTCCGTAGCCGTAGCCCTCGATTCCGCCGCCACCTCGCAGGATCAACCAACTGTCGCGGGCAACGGAGAGCTGCCCTTGCAGCTCGAGCGAGGAGAACTCAGTGCGACTGCGGAACACGACGGCGCGGGTGCGACTCATCAGATGCAGACCATCCACCGCCCCGATGCGAAGCAGCTGCACGAGGCTCATGCCGGTGCCCTTGTCCGTGCCGAACTCCGGCTTGTTCACCGTTTGCCCACCCAACCCGATGCCGGCAGAGAAGACTTTGCTGTCGAACGCCCCGAAGATGAACGCCGACGCTGTGGCGACACCGGCGTCGTCAGAGCCAGCAATCCCGAACGGAGCTGTTTGAACGCCGTAGTGAAAGTGCTCCGAGCGAGAGGCTGCCGACACTTCCCCCAACAGGCCACCACCGAACGAGCCCAGGTTGAGCATGGGGCGCAGGATGGCGCGCAGCTCCCAAACGCCGGTCACGCGGTCCGGAGCCGAGCGACTTGCCGTCACCGATGCTGCTGTGACCATCGCCGTCTCGCCGACCTTCACCGTCTCGTTCATCCCGACGTCGACCCAAGAGTGGTCGGACATGACCTTGCTGACGATACCGACGACCGCATTCGAGTCGGAGAAGGCAACCCGCATGCGCGTCTCAACCCCGTCTTGGGCGCCCATGCTGACTTTGACTTGGAGTCCTTCGACCGCCAACACTTCGCCTTCGGGCCAGACCTCTTCCGCCACCGAAACCTGGGCCTCGTCCCTCGCGCCCGAGTCGCTGGTGACGGATGACGCCGGCTCCGGCATCGTCACTGAAGAGCGCCTCGGCGGGGGTGGGCTACTACTCCCCGTCGTGCTTCCCTGACGCACCACCACGGCGCGTTCCTCCAAGACGCGAGCCCACACCTTGCCGCTGTGTTGGAAGAAGCCAACGACGTCGCCCTCCAACTGACGCGCCTCATGAAAGACGAAGTCCTTTTCCGAGCGACTCAGCACCAGGTAGCCATCCGAACCGCAGGCGACCAGCACCTGAGACGCATCCGACCACAGGCCTCGGTAGTCACAAGCCACGTCTCGCGAGGCGAGCCACGTGCGCAAACGCCGCTCCAAACCGCTGGACGGCAGTGCTGGCGGCGTGATCCCCGACGTCGCAGCTGGAGGCGGGTGCTCACCTCTACCATCAATCGGTGTCGCCTCCACCTCGGCGGAGGGTGCGGCGGTGGCAGCCTCGTCAGCACCAGCCTGAGCGGCGGAGCGCGCTCGACTCCCTCGAGCGGGCGCCTCCTGAGGCGTGGATTCCGGCTGCGCTAGTGCGGATTGCGGCGCGAGACACCCGAGGCCGGCAAGCGTGGAAAACAGTGCAACAGCTAGCCGCCCAACCCGTCCAGTCATACAGGACGACATAGTAAATGCTGCCGCAAGAAGCGAGCCACCAGTTTCTTTTTGGATGCGGTGGAGTTGCACCGCCAGTCACTCGTGCCGCGGGAGCGGTTTACACCACCAAAACGCGGCCTGGCTGCACGAAGAGGTGGTAGCGCCGGGAACAACGAGTGGCCTCCGCTCGTCGCTTCCGCTACCCTTGCATGAGCCGTTGGAGGAACCGAGAAATGAGAACACGACCGTTCACGCTGGCCTTGTCGTTGGGGGCTCTCGTCGCCGGCACGGGCTGCAACGCGTTCGACGAACCACAAGCCGCGGGGTCGCGCACCGTACGGGTCGTGCCCACGGATGAACGCGCCCCTCGAGAGGCAGAGATGACGGCGCTGCCTGTCTCTGGTGGCACGCTGCTCAGCTTGGGCACGAGCGGCGCCCTGGTGAGTAGCGATCCGGCGCGAGATCGCATCAGTGTGGCGTTGGACGGCAACGTCTCGGAGATCACGTTGCCGGAGGGCAGCCAGCCTTGGCGCATGACCCAGCTCGGAGGCAGCACGTTCGCCGTCTCTCTGCGTGGCAGTAGCAAGGTCGTCGCCTTGGACGTCGATGGCGCGGGGGATCCTCTTTGGGAAGCTTCGGTGTGCACTGCGCCGCGTGGTCTCGACTTCGAGCTATCATCGCAACGAGTTCACGTCGCTTGCGCAGGGGGTGAACTCGTCAGCCTGAACGCAGAAACGGGCGAAGAGGAGGCTCGAGTGTTCCTCGCCTCCGACCTGCGAGATGTCGTCGCAGCCGACGGCCGACTCTACGTCAGTCGCTTCCGCTCGGCAGAGGTGCTCTTCGTCGAAGGCGGCGAAGTGGTCAAACAGGTGGAGCTACCCACGGTGTTGGTCACCGCGCGCTTCACGGACATCGAACGCACGATGAAGCCGACCGTCGCCTGGCGCATGCAGGCAGTCCCCTCTGGTGGCGTCGCAGTCGTTCACCAACGTGCGACGGTGGACGAAGTACCCATCGAGCTCACCGAAGGTGATGAGCGAGACGGCGAAGTGGCCGCCAGCCCCTATGGCGGAGGCGGCAGCCCGGTGGGCCTGCCCGATTGCACCAGCATCGTCCAGTCCGGCATCAGCCAGGTGGACTCGGAAGGCGTGGTCCTGACGTCGCCCTCGCTGGCTGGCGTCGTGTTGCCGGTGGACTTGGCGGTCTCGCCGAGTGGCAACGAGTTCCTCGTCGCCAACGCCGGTGTGCGTGACCCGAACGCACCCCTGTCGCGCACCATGATCATCAGCGAGCACAGCACGTCCGAGAGCAGTAGCACGGACATCTCGGTGCGCTCCAGCGTCATGACCTTCGACAAGTTCTCGTTGAGTAGCCCGGCGTCGGAAACTACGGTCGTCGGCTGCGTCGACGGTATCGAGCAAGCGCATGCCGAGGGCCCGAGCACGGCCGTCGCCTATCAAGGTAACGCGGTCGCTTCACTCTCGGTGAGGCAGGCAACGCTCGTGCAGCGGGGTGCAGTGCTCTCGCTCGGCGGAGCTTCCGGCATCGACACCGGCCACGACATCTTCCACCGGGACACTGGCGCCGGCATCGCGTGTGCCTCTTGCCATCCCGAGGGCACGGACGATGGCCACGTGTGGACGTTCACCGATCTCGGTCCGCGGCGCACGCAGAACCTGGCGGTTCCCCTGGGGGACACGGCACCCTTCCATTGGGATGGCGAACTGACCTCGGTTTCCAACCTGATGGACGAAGTATTCGTGGTGCGCATGGGCGGTTCGTTCCAAAGCGAGCAACGACTGGATGCCCTGCAGAACTGGCTGTTCAAGTCACCGGTGCCCGTCCACTTGCAAGAGATGGATGCTGCGGCTGAACGCGGCAAGGCTTTGTTCGAAGCGGCAGACGTTGGGTGCGCCTCCTGCCACAGCGGCGACGCGTTGACCGACAACCGCAGCTACGATGTCGGCACGAGCGAGGTACCGATGCAGGTACCGTCGCTGGTCGGCGTCGCTGCGCACCCCCCCTTCATGCACGACGGTTGCGCCAAGACCTTGGAAGAGCGCTTTGACGAGAAGTGCGGCGGTGGCGATGCACACGGCCGCACCTCGCAGCTGTCCGACGCCGAAAAGAGCGATCTGGTCGCCTACATGCGGACTCTCTGAAACGCGGCGCCTGCGATTCGTCCCCGCTCACGCAAGCTGCGCGATCGAAGCCACATCCGCAGTGACCGAGCAGGTGTGGCACGGGCTGCCGAACGTTCGAGTCGCTCGCACCGGCCCGGGTGATTCGTACCTGCAGGTGCCCTGCTAGGTCCGTGCGACTCACTCCAAGCGGCGGCAGAACCAGACCTGCTCCACCAGAAACGTCGCCCCACGGTCGGAGAAGCGCTCTTCCTCGGTCATGATGTCGCGCTCGTTGCGGAGTTCGAGCTCGAAGAGCGAGTCACAATGGCGCTTCAGCTCCGGCGTCTGGATGGAGAAAGGCGGCCCCGATCCGGTGTCGTGCACGAAGTTCACGAGCAGCATCTTCGCCTCCGGCTTGCTCAGACGATGCAGCTGCTGCAGGTAGTCGCGGCGTCGTTCCGGCGCGATCGCCACCAGAGCCGCGCGATCGTAGATCCAGTCGCAAGCGGGAACGTGCTCCGGGGACAGCCGGAAGAAGTCGCCCACCACGAGACGCAGATTGTCTTTCGACAATGACGAGACACCTCCGCGCGTCACGCGCTCCGGCTCGATCTGCCGCTCTTCGAAGAACGACTCGACCGCTTTCTCGACGAATTCGACGCCTTCCACGTCGTGACCCCGTTGGGCGAGCCACTCGAGGTCGTTCGACTTGCCACACAGCGGAACGAGCACCCTCCCGCCGTCGTCGGCGAGCTCGGCCCAATACTCGATCAGGTTGGGGTTGACCTGGGCGCGATGAAAGCCCGTGCGCCCGCTCTGCCAACGTGACGACCAGAAGGAATGCTCCATGCCCCGCTTCATGGCCACGTGGTCAAGCGATGTCCAGAGGAGGCTTGATACTGAACATATTTTCAGCCAAGCTCACGAGCATGCAGTTGAGCTTGTTTGGTGGGACGACCGTCGGCATTGATGAAGGTTTCTCCGGACTCCAGCGCAAAGATCTAGGCCGAGGTGCCTGGGTGGAGTGGGTCCCCGGTTGGCTGTCGAGGCATGACCTACTCTTCGGGCAGCTGGCTGCAGCCGGCGAGCACGGCGCGACCTGGCAGGCCCAAGAAACGGTGATGTACGAGCGCCGGCTGCCCGTGCCCCGCTTACTGGGAAAGGTACCGGTGCAAGGGCAAGCACTGGATACGCTCAGAGACATGAGCCGGTGCCTGTCTCGTCGCTACGGTCTCGAGCTCGGATCGGTCGGTCTGGCGCTGTACCGCGACGGAAACGACAGTGTCGCCCTCCACGGGGACAAGATGGGACCGTTGGTCGACGATACGATTGTCGCCGTCGTCGCGCTGGGTGGACCGAGGCCATTCCTGCTCAAGCCAGCCACAGGCGGGAGGTCTCTCAAGTTCTCGTCTGGGCAAGGGGATCTGATCGTGATGGGCGGTACGTGCCAGCGCACCTTCGTGCATGGCGTGCCGAAGGTCCGTCGTGCAGCTGCCCGCATCGCGGTGATGTTTCGGCCGGAGTTACCCCTCGCCGATCCGCTGCGCATGCCGCTCACGGGGGGGGTCCACCCCCTCTCACGCAGTGCGTAGGGCAGGTGTGCGTAGGGCAGGTTGTTGGCCCCAGCTCGGGGAGTTTGTCAGGCTTGAGTCCAGGACCGTCAGCATGGCCAGACTCGACTCGACACGCGCTCATCATTCCCGAACCCGGCAGCCATTGCTACTCGTGGCGCTGCTCGCCTGCGTGAGCTGCAAGGCTAGCGTGCAAGGCGAGGCCAAAGCGAGTTCATCGGGCGCCGAGGGTGAGGTGGACGCCTTCGCGGACTTCGACAATCCTGCCGTCGAAGACGAAAAGGGCACCGTCGGCGAGTTCGCGCTCACCCCTGAGGCCTCCGGCGAAGATCCCGCGCTGTTGGGTGCACGCCACGACGTCTTCGTCAAAGCCGATCCGGTGGAGAACTGCTCCTGCCTTTCCGTCGTCGCCGCGCCCGCGGACGATCCGCGCTTGGGCTGGGAGGCGAAGGTTCCTCGCATCAATCCGCTGACCCAAATGGTCGTGGCCTTCCGTATGGCGGGATGCGCCGAGGCAACGGAGGACAGCAAAGGCGCTACCTACCGTGGCTACATCGAGCAGGGTAACGACGTGCTCGTGATGGTGGAAGAAGCGAACCCAGGGCGACCACTGATCGTCGGCGCGATCGTGCCTCGACCCAAGGCTGGCGGCCGTCTCTTGGTCGAGTCGGTGCCAGCGTCACTCCCCTACGCCAAGCCACTGCAGAGCGCCGAAGGCCGCTGCGTGCTGGACCTCTAGAGCGAGCGCGACTCCCCGCGCGCCCGCTCATCGACCATCTCCGCCGCAAGCGGACGGTGCGGTCAGCTGAGGGCGCCGAGTTCCGGATAGAGGGGGTGATCGGCGAGCAACGCCGTCACACGACTTTGGGCCTGATCCACGATCGAGTCTTCCAGCTCGAACTTGGCTGGGCTCGGAGTTCCCTTGGCGGTGGTCCCCGCCTTGGTGTTGGACAAGACGAGCTTCACGATGGCTGCGATCTCGCGCATTTGCTCTGACCCCATGCCCAACGTCGTGGTCGCCGGCGTGCCAAAACGCAAGCCGCTCGTGTACCAAGGTCCGTTGGGATCCTCTGGCAGAGAGTTGCGGTTCAAGGTGACGCCGCATTGCCGTAAGGCGGACTCTGCCTGGCGTCCTGTCAAAGAGAAGCTCTTGCTGACATCCACCAGCAGCAGGTGGTTGTCCGTGCCTCCGGTGAGCACCTGCATGCCCTGCTCCTGGCACGCCTCAGCCAACGCCTGAGAGTTTTCGACGATACGACGAGCATAGTCGCCGAAGTCCGGCGACAACGCCTCGCGGAAGGCGACTGCTTTGGCGCAGATCACGTGCGGCAGCGGGCCGCCGAGCACCGCCGGACATCCCTTGTCCACGAACTCCGCGTAGTCCCCGTTGCACAAGACGATGCCGCCTCGGGGACCGCGCAACGTCTTGTGCGTGGTTGAGGTGACGATGTGGGCGTGCGCTACGGGGTTGTAGTCCCCAGTGAAGACTTTACCCGCGACCAGCCCGGCGAAGTGGGCCATGTCGACCATGAAGGTCGCACCGACGTCGTCGGCCATCTGACGCATCTTGGCGAAATTCAACTTGCGGGGGTAGGCACTGTACCCAGCCAACAAGATGCGCGGCTTGAGCTCCTTCACCTGGGCATGCAACTGATCGAGATCGACGAGCCCCGTCTCCGGGTTGACGCTGTAGGAGTGCGCCTCGAAAATCTGGCCCGAGATGTTGTAACGGTAGCCGTGGGTCAGGTGCCCGCCGGAGTAGTAGTCCAGACCCAGTAGGCGCTGCCCCATCAGTTCCGAACGAACCTCCGCCCATTGCTGGTCGGTCAGCTTCGCCAGGTTCTTCTCCCCGAACTTCTCCAGCATTGGGGTCTGCACCGTCGCCGCCAAGATGGCGGAGAACGCCACCATGTTGGCGTCGGCACCGGAATGCGGCTGCACGTACGCGTGCTCTGCACCGAAGAGTTGGCACGCGAGGTCGCCCGCCTCTTGCTCGACGACGTCGACGTTGTCGCAGCCGGCGTAGAATCGATGGCCCGCGTAACCCTCGGCGTACTTATCCGTGAACCAGTTTCCTTGCGCCAGCTGCACCGCCAACGAGCTGTAGTTCTCGCTCGCGATCAGCTTCAGACTCTGACGCTGATCGGTCAGCTCCTTCACGATGGCGTCCGCCACCGAAGGAGAGACGGATGCGACGTGGTCGAGGGCGGCCAAACAGGCGGTCGTCGCCGGCTCGGGAGCTTTTCCTTCGAGGCTAGCGAGATACTTGGTCAAACGCGACGCTTTGGGATCGGTCATGAGGCTCCTACGTTGGCTCGTGAGCTGGCAAAAACTATCTGGACTCAGCCCAGGCGCGCGGCTTGCTCACGCCCCGAGCTCCACCGTGGTCCATCCACGCGAGTCGCCAGTCACTCGAGGCCCGGGTGTCATAAGCGGTCACCCCGCCCCAGTCAATACTCCCGAATAGCGCCCACAAAACGCCGAGGTTGACGGAGCCCAAGCACTGAGCGAAACAGCAAACCAGCATGGCAAACTTGCTCCGGGGCCTTTGCCCGATAGCTCGACGCGCGGCTCGAGGCGTGCCGTGACCGACGGCGAGCAGGTCGAGCGTGGCGGTGCAGAAGCCGACGGCGACGCGAACTCCAGCGCGAGCAAAGAAGCGCTCTCGTCCGAGTGTGTGCTGTCGAGCACGGAGCGCTGGAGCATCGCAGGCTTGTCCTCACTTCAGGGCGCGCTCTTTCTTTGGGCCGCGGTCGCCCTACCCTGGCAAAGCGTCAATTGGTTCAGCTTGCTGGCGGGTTTGCTCGGCTGCGCCCACCTGGCGGTCGTCACTTGCCTGATCGTTCGCCCTGCCTGGGCGCCAACGGCGTGGAAGGTATCGGCACTCGTCGCAACCTTGATGCTACTCGTCGCAAGTGTACAGGTGTTTTCGGGAGGCGCGTACTTATCCGGGCTCTACGGCTCCCTCGGTGAGGGACTGTTTGCCGCTCTTCTGGCGATTTGGGGACAGCTCGTCCTCCTGACGCTGCCGACGTCCTGCTGGGCCCTCGCAAGAACGCGGCACGCTGCTCCGCGTCTGGGTAGATTGCCCTGGATAGGGACAGCGGGCGCACTGTTGTTGGTGGCGGCGAGCTCACTGCTCGCGCATGGGCAAGGCACGGCTAGTCCTCTGGCCAATTCCGAAGGTGCGGAGAGCAAGCTGCAGCGCTTGTCAGACATCTTCGACAAGCTGGGCGACGCGCCTGACCTGCGAAGGCGCACCGGCAAGCAGTGGCGGGTCTCGCGTCGTTCCGCCGCGGAATGTGAGGTCCCACCAGCTCGAGCTGCATTCACGCTGATCGCCACCTTCACGCGTCGCGTCGGTCCCGGTTACGACAGCCTGTGCGCCCAAGCAGAAGAGCTCGACTCGGCGATCGCCAGACTACGTCGTGGCTTGCTGGGACGGGCCGCACGAAGCGCCATCAAGTTGGACCTCCTGACGGGCGTGGCCAGCACCACCGCTGGCCCCGATTGGCTGAGCGTACTGAATGTGCGCCCTGCCCTCGACGGCGTATGCCTGGCGAACCGGTGTTGGATGCCGTGGCAGTTGTTGGCCCGCAATGCGTTCATTCAGAACCAACCCTTGAGTTTCCTCCAAGACCTCAAGTTCGGCGTCGACCTCATCAGGCTCGACGCCGAGCTGCGCTCGGAAAATACGCCGGCAGAAGCGTCGCTCCAACGCGTGACGACCCAGAGCTGGCTCTTGCACGAAGACCGCCTCGTGCGCGTGGAACGCTTGCGCCCCGTGGAGGTCGATCTCGACGCGGACGCTCTGCGCGCCGCCCAGCGCGCAGCCGAAGCCCACATCGTCGAGGCGCAACTCGATGACGGCAAGTTCCGCTACCTCTTGCACCCTTTTTCGCAGTACGAGCAACGCAAGAACTTCAACCTCGCGCGCCAAGCGGGCACCTTGCTGGTACTGTGCGAGCTCGGCTCCGACAACGACGAGCTGGACGGGGCCATCCGACGCGGCCTCGAGCTCCTCGCCAGCTACGAAGAAGCTGAAGGCAACGTCTCCGGGTTGACGATGGATCCGGGGCGCCGCCGAGTGCAATTGGGTGACTCGGCGTTGCCATTGACCGCGTTCATCCAATGCCGTACGCGCGTGGGCAGCACCTTCGACGCTACACTGAAACGCCTCACCCGTTTGATTGTCGCGTTGCAGCGGAAGGACGGCAGCTTCGCCCCCGAGTTCGACCTGGACTCCGGGAAGGCCATATCCGGTCCGGAACCCTTGTATGCCCCCGGGCAATCCATCCTGGCGCTGGCCCTGCTCGAATCCGCAGTGCGACGAGCACCCATCGAGGGCTTGCCGGACGCCACGACGCTCCAGAGCGCACGACTCCGAGCCATGGACCACGTGGCACATCATCATTGGCCATCGTCGCTCTACCCTTTCTTCTTCGTGGAAGAGAATTGGAACTGCTTGGCGGCAAGAGCCGCCCTGTCGCTCCAGCGTGACCCGGACTACGAACGCTTCTGTCTCGACTACATCGCGTTCAAGTCCCGCATCATTCTGGAAGAAGACAGCGACGTCGACCCGAACTTCGTCGGGGGCTTCGGCTTCGGCAACGTGATCCCGCCTCACAACACGGGAGCGGCCGGGTTCGGCGAAGCTCTCGCCGCGGCAATTTCCGTCAAGCGGGCCCAAGGACGAGACGTAACCCGCGACCAGGAATTGCTGCGCAAGGTGATGACCTTCTTGAAGCGCCAGCAGTGGACGGAGGACAACTGCTTCGGCTGTAACAGCCGCGCCTTAGGCTCACTGTCCGAGCACACGCACTCACCCATCACGCGAATCGACTTCGTCCAACACGCTTGGGCCGCTTGGGGCCATGGGGAACGAGCGCTCGCGTTATGACCGACCCCGAGGACAGCTCGTCGACGCAGGCGCTCTCCCGCAGGGAGCACTGGCTCGGCGCCACCGTGGTCGTCGCTGCTTCGTTGGCGATGCTTTGGCCTGTGTTCGGACCGTTGGAGGCAGACTCCTTTCCCCTTTCCACGTTTCCGATGTTCGCCCGACACCGTGGGCAGCCGCGCATGCATCAACTCTTGGGTGTTACCAAAGGCGGCGCTCGCCGACACTTGGAACCGAAACACCTCGGCACCAGCGAAGTGCTCCAGGCCAAAGCCTTGATTGACCGTGCAGCCCGAAGCCCCCAGCGTCGCAAAGCACTGTGTCGACAAGTCGCCGCGCGCGTGAGTCGCGACGCCGACTACGACGACGTGGTACGCCTCGAACTGCAGCGTGTGCGTTTCGACCCGGTGGCGTACTTCACGTCGGGCCCCGAACCGGTGGAGCAGAAGCGATTGGCGACTTGCCGCCTCGAACACTCGTCGTCCGACGACGGCAACTCCGGCGCCAAGCAGGGACCGCAACCGGAGGCGCCATGACTTCGAGCAGCACATGGCAACGCGCTCTCTTCCCCAGGACGCCCGCAACGCGCCTGGCGGCGTTGCGCATCTTGGTCGCGGGCTTCGGCGTCGTGTACCTGCTCAGCCGCGTCCCGCACTTGACCAGTTTCGCGCACTTCTCCGTTCGCTCATTTCGCCCGGTGGGGCCCATTGCCGTCTTGAGTGAACCACTACCGGCAGGCGCCGTCGTCGGCCTCTTCGCCGTCGCTGTGCTCAGCGGAGTCGCCGCCACCATCGGCTTTCGCTACCGCCTGAGCGGCCCCATCTTCGGGCTCTCCATTTTGTGGGTTCTGAGTTACCGCAACTCGTGGGGCATGATCTTCCACACCGAGAACCTCCTGGTCCTGCACGCGCTGATCATCGGGCTGGCGCCCGCGGCAGACGCTTGGAGTCTGGATCAAAAAGGCGCCTCTCCCCCAGCGCCCAGCAGGCGCTACGGCTGGGCCGTGCGCGCCATGGTGCTCGTGGTGCTGCTGAGCTACGTGGTGGCCGGCGTGGCGAAATTGCGAGCCGCAGGTTGGGCCTGGACGTCAGGAGAAGAGCTGCGTTCGCACATCGCGTTCGACGCGGTCCGCAAGCTCGAGCTCGGAAGCATCCATTCGCCTCTGGGAGCCGCGCTCGTGCCCCACGTGTGGGCCTTCCCACCCCTGGCATGGCTGACGCTCGCCTTCGAACTCGGCGCACCACTGGCACTGCTCGGCGGGCGTTGGGCGAGGGGCTGGGCGTTGACCGCGTGGGGATTTCACGTCGGTGTCTTGGCGCTGATGGCCATCGTGTTTCCCTACGCCCTCTTGGGCGTCGCCTTCGCCCCCCTGTTCGAGGTCGAGCGCCTGTTCGAGCGTTGGCTCTGGCCTCGATTGCAGCGACTGACGGGGAGACCTGCGCGTACATAGCCCCTCGAGCACCGAGTCCGACGCGCGCAAACTTGTCCCTCACGGCAGGCAGTGACCACAATGGGCCGAATGTCTCGGCGGCTGATCGACGCGCTGTTCAACCGGCGCATGCTCGCCTGCGCCTTGCTCGGTTTCTCCTCGGGGCTGCCGTTCTACGTGCTGGGGCAAATGCTACCCCTTTGGCTCAAGGCCTACGGCGTGACCACGGCAACGGTCACCTTGTTCAATTGGGTCGGTGCACCGTACTCCTGGAAGTTCGCTTGGGCGCCGCTGGTGGACCGCTACCAGCTCCGATGGCTGACACGCCGTCGCGACTGGATGTTACTCGCTCAACTGGGTCTGCTGTGCGTCATGGGGAGCCTGGCTTGGTTCGACCCGCAGAAGTCGCTTTGGGCCATCGCCGCGATCTGCTTCGTGATCGCCGCCTTCAGTGCGACTCAGGACATCGCCATCGATGCCTATCGACGAGAGATCTTGGCCGACGACGAACTCGGCTTCGGCAACTCGCTCGCGGTGAACGCCTACCGCCTATCTTCCGTCGTACCCGGCTCGTTGGCTGTCATCATCGGTGATCAGGTGTCATGGTTCTGGGGCCATTGGACCTCGACGGCGTTCATGCTCGTCGGCATCGTCGCGAGCTTTGCGGCCCCTCGCGTCGAAGCACCCGAACCCCCACCCCGGCGTTTGGTCTCCGCAATCGTCGAACCCTTCAAGGAGTTCTTCGGGCGGGGGAGCCTTTCGTCTGCCGGCGTCTTGTTGAGCTTCCTCTTTCTGTACAAGCTCGGTGATAACCTAGCTACGGCAGTCGCGCGTCCGTTCTACGTGGACATCGGCTTCACCGCGACGGAGATCGGCCTGGTCGAGAAATTCATCAACCTGAGCTCGACGACCGGGGGATCTTTGGTCGGCGGAATCGTGATCTTGCGCATCGGGATCAATCGAGCACTGTGGGTCTTCGGTAGCATTCAGATGGCCTCCATCCTGGGCTTCGCAGCCTTGGCCGTGATCGGACGCAACCTCACCGCACTCGGAGCGGTGGTCTTCTTCGAGTACGTCGGTGTAGGCCTGGGTACGGCCGCTTTCGTCGCATTCATGGCACGTGCCACGAACAAGAGTTTCACCGCCACGCAGTACGCTCTCTTCTCGAGTTTCATCGCGTTGCCGCGCATCGCGTTGGGTTCGCTCACCGGCAAGGCCGCCGAGTGGCTCGGCTATCGCGATTTCTTCTTGTTGTGCACCGCCTTGGCGATACCGGGTCTGATGTTGCTGCCCAAGGTCGCACCCTGGACCCCCAAGCAGCCAAGCTCGCGAATGGACGGCAATATCGAGACCAAAGGCGAAGACTGACCCACACAGGAACGGTGTTCACGACCTTCGCCGGATGCTGCAACCGGCGGTTTCGCGAAGCTCGCCAAAGAAGCGACCGCGCGGGATCCACTGAGACTGGTACGCGGCGACAAACCGCCAGAGCCCCGCCGCCCGTTTTCGTTGCTGAGTGTTACTGTAGAACGCGTAGGAGGTGAGATGGAGAGCTCCCCGCGCGAACGGCTAGATCGGCCCTCCCGCTCCCACCTGCTCGGGTGGGCAAGCGTCGTGCTGTCGTGCGCCCTGTCGTTGGAGGCAGGTGCGAAGCCGCAGGCGGCGACCCAGCGAGGCGCTCCTTCGGCAAGCCATGATGCTCCGGCACATGACGTCTTGCTGAAGGCGGAAGCACTGGGCGCCGCCGTGGTCGCCTTACGTGCCCTGAAAGAAGAGCGCGGGCTCGCAAACCACGAGCGCCCCTTGTACACTTTGGCCGCTGCCCAGCCAAAGAACGGCGAGGCTCACCTTTGCATCGTCGAACGGCCCAGCCTACCAGCACACTGTGTTGCCCCAGGACCGCGACCCGTTCCGCCGAGCATGCCCCCCCCACCCTGCGCGTGGTGCGACGACGCGCCCAAGGAAGAAGCGTGGAAGCGCTACATCCAGCAACGCCTGGGCACGGATGCGTTGCATGCGTTGTTGGAACTGCATCGCGCTGTTGGCTACTTTGGCCAGCATGCCCGGCTGTGCGAAGATCTCGGCGAAGCACTGAAAGTCATCGGTGGGCGCGACCAACGGGGCGCTGCGCTCGAAGCGGAGCTGGGAGCGCTGGTGAAGGCAGGAAGCGATGCTGCTCGAGAACGAGAACTGACCAAAGAATTGGAGGCTGTCCTCTCTGCGCTGGAACTGAGCCTCACAGCCGACGACCTTTCGACCGAGGGTGGCCTGAAAGCCGCCATCAAGTTGAGCGCGTCCCGACTCCGGAGTTCACGAGTACGTTGGCAGACGGAATTCGCCAAGTGGGCGAAGTGCCACAGCGACGCGCTCTCATCCGGCAAGCTCGCGAGAGACGACGAGGCCGCCACCGAACGCTGCAACGACGACGCGAGCGGCTATGGTCCCCAGCACGCCTCGGCGTGGAAGTCGGTATTCGATTGGGAGAAGCGACGAGACACGTATCGGGTCTGTCTGCAGTCCAACGTGGAAACGCAGCTTGCCCTCGCCAAGCATCAGAAGCTCCCCTGTCCGCCGGGCACCAAGCCCTAGCGGGTCAGTTGTCGAGAGCGCCCTCCGCGATCCATCCTTGGATGACGTCGATCTGCTCGGGCTGCAGCTCGTAGTCTGGGGGCATGGGCTCGCCGAAGGGTGGTTGCCGAAATATCTTGTACAGTAGCGCGCTGTTTTCGGGATCCCCGGGGATGATCACCGGGCCATGATCGCTCGTACCCTGCATCAGGAGATCGTAGGAGAACACGCTGAGCCCACCGGAGTTGCCGTGGCATTGGGAGCATTCTCCCAAAAGCAGCGGCTGCACATCGCGCCGGAACTGAACACAGTCGAGAGTTTCGTCCACCCTCCTTTGACCGCCAGAACAACGCCCGCAGGCATCGAACTTCGCCCCACCCCCCACGTAGCCGGCGCAATCCGGACGAGTCGCCGACAGGAGCGCGCCAGAGAGAACCAAGAAGTTCCCCGAGTCGATGGCAGCCGCGCTCGTGCCGTTGCCACCCATCTCGTTCATGATGAGGTCGACGAGGCCATCGCCGTCGATGTCGCTGGTATCCGCGCTGTAGGCTAACATGTCGCCTCCGTCGCTACCGTCCGCGCCCAGCACGCCCCACAGCTCCGTCACCTGGATCTCTGCCGAGGAGGGCAGGTTCCCCAGATCCACCATCGCCGGCCAGCGAGTCCTGTTTCCCCACAGGACGTAAACGGTGCCCGCCTGAATACGGCCATCGGGGCTGGCGTTGGGTGCCGCAACCGCGAGATCCACGATGCCATCCGCATCGAAGTCACCATGGTGCACGGTGTCCGAAGTGATGGCGCCAGCGGTGGGCCCTTTCAGAACGGTCACGTCGAACCCCTCCTCCGGCTGCAGTGGCGTGAAAGTCGCCAGGTCACGCAAACGGCCCGCTTCGTAGATGACGACGCCGATTCCACCGTTGCCTCGACCACTGCCGGAGATGCCCGTCATGTCACCCACGAACAAGTCGAGGCGGCCATCGCCGTCGTAGTCCTGCCCCCCGATCAGCTCTTCGCCCATTTGACGGTTGGCCAAATCGTCGACCGTACCGGGCAGCAGCGTGGTGACGGTGCCGGGCGGCTCCGATACGTCGAAGCTGTAACCCGCGGGCCACACATCACCTGCGAAGTTGTCATCCCAGGCGATGTACACCCGCCCACCAGGCGCGCCGCCTTGGGCCTCTGCGCTGCCAGCAGGTGCATCTTCCGCGCGGTAGGAAGCCCCCGAGCGCACCAACGCCGCTGAACTCAAAACTTCCGCTCGACCATTTCGATCCAGGTCGGCGATCGTGACGGTGGCTCCAAAGTGATAGCGCGTGGACTCCCCGGCGGGAGGTGTCATCTTTGCCAAATGCCCGGCCAAGGGCGTGACGCCGAAGTCGATCAAATCCACGACCAGCGACGCGTTCAGATGCTCACCCCCACGCAGGAGATAGGACGCGCCGCGGAAAGTCTCCCCGACGATGCTTTCTTGGTCCGCCCCTATCACGATGTCCGCAATGCCATCGCCGCTGACGTCCCCCGAACGCACCCAGATCCCGAAGCGCCCGAGTTCCTCGGGCCCCACCAGCGTCACGATCGGAATGTCGTCGGGAGGAGACCGAAGGTCGATGGGTTCGCCCGACTCCAGACGCGCACGAAGGTGGGGGCCTCCGACGACGATGCTCAGCGCACCCGCGCCGATGCGATCGGGATCGCTGGCCCGGTGATTCTGGCGAGAAATGAGCAAGTCGCCGACGCCGTCGCCGGTCACGTCGTCCATCCACAGCTCACTGCCAGCACCCTCGAAGTTACTGTCGCCGTAGATCATCAACACGTCATCACGCTCTTCGGCGAGGTCGATGTCGCCAGACACCTGACCATCGCCGAACAGAACGTATATCTGCCCCGCGCCAGATCGCATCAGGGGTGAGGCTTGGAAGGAGGCCATCGCGAAGTCCACCTCTCCGTCGGCGTCGAGGTCCCACGACCCCGCGACCGGCACGCCCAACGTGCCGTCCCCCTCGGGTGTGCCGTAAACCCGTCGAAATCCATCAACGCCTGCGAGCTGAGCGAGATCGACGACCTGCTGCACGAAGTTGTCCGCGGGCTCGCTGCCAGCCTCAGGCGCGATTGCCGCATCCCGCTCGGCACCTGCATCCGGGACACTCGGAAGCCCCGCCTCCAATCCCCCGTCGAGTGGGGTGTCGTCTGACGCCTCCGTCTCTTCGACGCCCGCTTCGGTTTCCTCAGGCTCAGTTTCGGTGTCCGTCACGGCGCCATCGGGATCCGCATCGCTTCCGGTCGGATCGGTGTCTCCCGCGTCCGTAACCTCTGTGGGCTGGACGTCGGCATCGGGGGTGTCCGTTTGTCCGGCATCGACGGGGCCCTCCTCCTGATCGGAACCATCGTCGCCGCAAGCGGACAAACACAAGCCGACCAAAAACACCAGCGACACGGCACGCGTCATCTCGAGCATTCGCATCATCTCCAAGCCGAAGCAGCCTAGCACCACCTCCCGCGATTTCGGAACGCCCGCCGCAAGACTCGGTTTTGCGGCTGCTTTTCGGCGAATGGAGAGCCCTCAAAAGAGGTCGAGAACACGCCAGAGCGACCAGAAAGTGCCCACGAATACGAGCCCTGACGCAACCAACTCGAGTACCCGCGTCTGAAACCACTGCCGCGAACGCCAACGTCGCACCAAGAGCCAAACCGTGAGGGCAACGCTGAGTTGACCCAACTCCACCCCGACGTTGAACCCCAGCACCGCCCGCCAGAGCTCACCTTCCAAGAACCCCGTCTGCGCCAAAGAGGATGCGAAACCGAGCCCGTGCAAGAGACCGAAGCCAAAGACCAACCACGACCGCGTGGCAATGGGTAGGCGCAAGAAGTATTCCGCACCCATCGCCGCGATCGAAAGGGCGATCAAGGGCTCGACCAGCGCCGTGCCACCCAACACCGCCCCCATCGCGCTCAGTGCCAAAGTCAGCGAGTGCGCCAGCGTGAACAGCGACAGCTCGACCACCAGACGCCTCACGCTCGTGCTCGTGAGCAACAGCCCAATGACGAACAGCATGTGGTCCAGGCCATCAGGAACGATGTGCGCGAACCCCACCCGCACCATCCGCCAGATCGAGACGGCGGGCACATCAGGTCGAGTCTCGGAGGGACGTGACTTCGGGGAATGCCGAGCGCTGGGAGCGGGAGCGGCGGTCGACGCCGCCACAGCGGGCTCGGTCGGGCGGACCCCAGCGTCTGCCTCCACGGGCGGATTCAGGCTGAGCAGCGGGGTTGCATCGCCGGCGAGTACGAGACGCCGAAACAGACTGCGCCCCGAAGGAGAACGCACCTCCAAAGCCACATCGCCAACTTTCTCGTCGAAGCGTATCTGCAGTTGCTTGGCGTCGACAGGCGCCGCCCCAGAGTACTCGACCACGTCGACCGCGCTCGAGCCTCGGCCTACGGACAAGACGCGAAAGTCAGCCTGCTGCTGCTGCTCGTCGAAGGTGATGGTGACCGCTTTTTCGAGTTCCTCGACGAGCGTCGCTCGACGCTCGTCTTCGGCGGCGTCATTGGACGCATCGAGCGCCAGCTCGAGATGAAATCGTCCGCGCTCGAAGCGTAACTCCCCACTGCCGAAGCCCAAGGCATGCGCGTGAGCCAAAGTCGCGAGCGCCGTGAGCACCACCAGCAGGACCCAAGCAAGAGCCCACCTTTGCTTCGAGGAGCTGATGAATCGCACCGTCGCACGTAAGCGGGAACGAGCGGGTGGTGTCAATAGGGCGAGCTCAGTCCGTGTGCCTTACACGACGGCGGCGGGCTCGGCACAGCCCCACACTCGCGAGGCCCATGCCCCAAAGCAGGGTCGAGAGCTCCCTGCCTGCCGGCACTCGCGAAGGTGCTGCCAGTGAGCAACCGCCTTCGGCCGCCAGTCGATCGTCTTCGGCCTCCTGCGATGCCCCGTCGGCAAGGTCCTCTTCCGTGTCCGCCGAGTCGGAGGTCGGCGCCACTTCGTCGTCAGCCGCGGACGCTGCGGTGACCTCCTCGGCGGGCTCCCCCCCGGCCCACTCGGGCAGCGGGTATTGGCCGTCCTCGGCAGCGGAACGCGCCACCTCGAGCACCCATGCGGAGAAGGCTGCAACGGAAGTGTAAACCGGAGACTCGCACCCGGCGAGCCCTCGCGACAAGGAGCCCATCACGCGCCCGGACGTATCCAGAGCGGGCCCGCCGGAATCACCGCGGCAAGCTCCCTCCAAGCCGGCAAATTCACCCGTGACCACGTCCACGCCGCAATTGCTCCCCAAGCATTCGATGCTCAGCCCCGAGCGCGAACGGCGAACGCCATATTCCGCCGTTCCGTTGTCGTCGTCGCTCGCGCCGTAGCCCACGGCTGCGTACTCTTCGCCAACGCGCAGCGCCGGTGCCAATCGCGGCGGCGAAGGAACGGCCTCGCTTGCCGGCACGTTGTCCTCCAACACCACGAGCGCTATGTCCTGGCCGCAAAAGGCGGTCTGTTCTTCTTGCACCAGAATGCGGGCAGGAGCGTACCAACGACTCTGCAGGTTGGGCTCCGTCTCGTTGGAGAAGAGAAGCTCGTCGTTGCTGGCCGTTCTGCCGAACTCGTCGCGGGCGCAGTCGACCAGCGAATCCGACGTCTCCGCGACGCAGTGGCGCGCGGTCAGGAGCAGGTTGGGAGCAATCAGCGTCGAGCTGCACAACGAGTTGAACCCGTTGCTACGCGTGATGATTCGGAACACCGAGAGACTCTGCTCGTCCACGTCGCCATCTTCGATGCTCTGTTGCGTGTGGCCCACCCCCAAGGGCGATGACACGGATGAGCATGCTTGCGTTCCCAGAGCAGCGAAAGCGAGTAGCCACCAACCTACCCCGACCGCACCCAAACCAGCGGTGAACTCGGAGCCGGCTCGCGCGCGACCAGCTTGCCGCTCAGTGGTGCGATTCATCGGCTTGGAGCGTAACCCAGCCGACTGCCCGCGGCACCCGTAGCCCCCGGAAGCCCAAGAACGTCCTTGGCCGGCACGATTCGCTGCGAGCAGAAACCGAATTTTTTCAGTGGAGTGGCAGCCGAGGCAGCAGTGGTGGCTGGGGCCGCGAGCCTGGCATACTGATGCCATGCTGCGCTCACCGGGATTCCGTCGTCTCACTCTGCTCGCCGTCGTCGGCGCCACGAGTTGCAGTCAGGAGCAGGCCCTGCTCGGAGCGGCTGACGCCAGTTCGACGACGGATCACGAGGCAAACGACGACGCCCCGACCCTTGGCGACTCTGGCACGGCGCTAGATTCGCTACCTGGGGAGCCGATGACCATCGAAGTGGCCCCCGATTCGGAAACCTTCGTCGATCTCTCCGCACGAGGCGTGGTGGAGACGACCCGCAACTCCACACGCTGGGATCTAGTCTTTGACGGGTGGAAAGTGTACACCAACGGTGGCGTCTCCGGGCCCGGCCAAGGCGCTGTCTTCGGTCCTTCCGACCCACTGGACTTGCTGTTCGACACGGTTCCCACCGTGCCCCTGCTACAAGACAAGCCGCGCGGTAATCTGACGGACTGGTTCATCTACACCGGCGGCACCGTCTTGTGCCGCATGCACGTCTACGGCATCCGCGACGGCGATGCGTACTGGAAGCTGCAAGTGTTGAGCTACTACGGCGTCGAAGAGGCGAGCGACACCGAGCTCAGCGCCCTGTTCCAGCTCCGCTACGCCGCCGTCGACGAGGACGGCAGTCAGGAAACGGTGTTGGTGGACAATCTCGACGCCACCAGCGGCGGCTACGGCAACGTCGACGACACGAGCGCCGGCTGCCTCAATCTCGCGACCGGCGAACGGCTGAGCCTCGACCGAGAGCAACGGGCGACGTCGAGAGACTGGCACGTGTGCTTTCAGCGCACGGATGCATTCGTCAATGGCGGCCTGTCGGGCCCCGGCAACGTCAGCGCTGCGGATCTCGATCTGGACGCAGTGATCCCCGTGGAGACGGAAGCGGATCTGGAGGCGGAGCAGGAGCGCTTCGAAGCCATCGGCATCGAACGGCTGACGGACGCCGGACTCGACTACGCGACGGACGAACTGGTCTCCTCGCTGTTCGAAGACAATTGGGTGGACGAGGTGGGACCGGACGCAACTCCCCTCGAAGCGTCGTGGATTGTACGCGGCGCGAACGGGCAGGAGTACTTCGCCCTACTCTTCACGCAGCTCGAAGATGCCGATGACGAGAGTCCAGGAACGGTCGATCTACGAGTCAAGACCCTCTCCGAGACCGAGTAGATGAGGTATGCTCGCAGTTGGGCCGACGGGAGGGCTCGAGATGCCAACGCAAAACCAAGCACCCTCGTTCACCACGCTACGCATCATCTGGGGAGCTATCCTGTCATCGACGGTGATGTTCCTGATCGTGCTGGGGGTGATCGACCGCCCCGACGAACTGGAGAACGCGATGCTCTTGCCCATCTTCGGTTTCGTGGCAGCAAGCACCGCCGTCAGCGCAGTAGCGTTTCCCGAGTTTCTCTTGCGGCAGACTCTGACCGCAAAGAAAGGCGAGATACCGACGACCGAAGTCCCCGACCCGACGGCGCCGCCCGGCTTCGGCAAGCAGCACCGGGTCCCAAGCAATCCTCAGGCCGCTCGCCGGTCCATCCTGGCCGCATACTCCAGCAAGACGATACTCGGCTGCGCGTTGAGTGAGGCCGTGTGCATCTTCGGCTTTGTGCTGGGTTTTCTCGGCGTCTCGCTGCCGTTGGTGTTGCCGTTCTTCGTCGTCGGCTGGTTGGCAATGGGCTACAACTTCCCCCGCGAAGCGAAGATGCTAGGCTCGGCCGAGCAGGTGTTGGGCATCAAGTTCTGAAAGCCAACGCCTTCTGAGGGGCGCGCAGCGCAACGCTTGCGTCGATTTCGAAGTACTTTCATTGCTCGAGGTACGCATTATGCTGGAGGCATGGTGAAGAAAGCCGTGGTCGTGGGCGCCGGAGTGTCCGGCTTGAGCGCTGCCCATCGGCTCCTCGAACTCCAACCCGAAATCGATGTGACGGTGCTGGAAGGCAGCGACCGCGCTGGCGGCTTGATCAAGACCGAGCACATCGATGGCTTCCTCGTCGAGCAGGGCCCCGACTCGATCCTGACGGAGAAACCCCAGGCACTCGAGCTCGCCAAGCGTCTCGGCATCGAAGACCAAGTACTGCCCACGAATACGCAGGACCGAGGCGCCTACGTTTTGGCGCATGGCAAGTTGGAGCGCATCCCCGAAGGCTTCTCGATGATGGCGCCCACGCAAGCCTTGCCCATCCTCACGTCGCACATCTTGAGCCCGCGCGGAAAGCTGCGCTTGATGGCGGAAGTGTTCCTGCCCCGCGGCACCCCAACCGACGACGAAAGCATCGCGCACTTCGTTCGGCGCCGCTTCGGCGAGGAAGTCCTCGTGCGACTCGCCCAACCGTTGATGAGCGGCATCTACGGCTCCGACCCCGAGGACCTCAGCTTGGCCAGCACCATGCCCCGCTTCATCGACTTCGAGCGACAGCACCGCAGCGTTACCCTCGGCATGCTGCGAAAGAAGAAGAAGGCGAACCAAGCGAGCGGCGTCCGCTACGGACTGTTCATGTCCTTCAAGAACGGCGTACAGACGTTGACGGACGCCTTGCATCGCGCCGTGGGCGAGCGCGTGCAACTGAACGCCAAGGTGTCACGCATCGACAAGCACGATGGCGCCTACCGGGTGCATGTCGATGGACGCGAGCCCATCGATGCCGACGCCGTGATCTTGGCACTACCAGCCCGTGCTTCGAGTGGCCTCGTGCGCGCGCTCGACCCAGAGCTCGGCGAGTCGTTGGCTGAGATCGAGTTCGGGTCCACGGCGACCGTCGCCTACGCTTGGCCACGCTCTGCCGTGCGTCACCCCCTCGATGCCTTCGGCTTCGTGGTACCCACGGCGGAGAACCGGAAAATCCTGGCTTCCACCTGGGCGTCGAAGAAGTTTGCCGGGCGCGCACCTGACGGACACGTGCTACTGCGCGCATTCTTCGGGGGTGATCACGGCACGCAGACCCTCGAACTCAGCGACGATGAACTCATCGAGCTGGGCATCCAAGAGTTGGATGCACTGCTGGGTATCGAGGGGCGTCCCTTGTTCGCTACCGTGGGGCGCCAGAGCAATGCGATGCCGAAGTACGCGGTGGGCCACGCTGCCCGCGTCGAACGCTGTGAAGCCCGTCTCCACGGTCTGCCGGGCATGGTGATCGCGGGCAACTCGCTCTACGGCGTCGGCATCCCAGATGCCATCGGTGCCGGTGAGCGGGGCGCCGAACGCATCCTCGCGAGCTAAGACGGGCGAGCACGATTGTCGGGCAGTTTGTCTGGCCCCCGTTGGGTGAGGCTCATCCCAAATGAGCGAGCGCAAGCGACTCGCATTCGCGCTCGCTCATTTAGGGAGCCGCCTTGCGCCAGCGGGCGTCCACTTCCTTCATCAGCTCCACACCGGCTGCCCCGCGCTCGTCAGTGGGCGTCTCGAACCACGCATCGAGGATCTCCTTGGCGATGTCCTCCGACAGCATGCGATTCGACAGGCACAACACGTTGGCCTGATTCCACACCCGCGCCGCGCTGGCCGTGCCCGGATCGACGCACAACGCAGCGCGGATCCCGGGCAGCTTGTTGGCGGCCATGCTGATGCCAGTCCCCGACCAACAAAGGAAAACGCCCTCGTCGCAGTCACCATCGACGATGGCTTTGCCCGCCTGCTCCGCGAGCATCGGCCAGGCCACCTCATCGCCCCCACCGAACGCACCGAACGGCACGACTTCGTGCCCATGTGCCTCGATCTCGCGTTGGATGGTCGCATGAACGGCGTAGGGTTCATCGGAACACACGGCGATACGCATGAGTCTAGGTTACCCCAGCCGTGCCACCGGTGCCCGCCAAAAGCCGGGGGCGCATGCACTCCGGATCGGAGACATGCCCCCAAAATCTTGGGCTCGCGAACGGGCACACACCCAACATGATGGGCTCGAGCACCGATGCACGCCTGCAGCGCGGCGAATTCGAACTTGGTCCATGTTTTGCAGTGCGACGATCAGGCCTGACGATCGATCGAAGGAAGCGCAACGGGGGGCGGATTTGCGTTCGACAAAGGCAGCAGAGCCCTCTACACCGGTCGTTCTCCAGAAGGGATCACACAGGTCCGACTGGAGGCCTCGTCCAAGCCATGCGAGCCATCCCCGACATCAGGAAACCCTCCCCCCGCGGCGAGCCCAAGCACGATGCAACCGTCGCGTCGAGTGGTCCCTTCACGCCGACGGTCGAGCTTCGCACGGAGAACCTCTGGGTGCCTGGAGGAGGTGCTCTGGGAGCCGAATTTCAGGAGCGCCATCTCGCCGTGGCGGAGCTTGCCTTCGATTACGGCGGCATCGTGATCCGCTCCGGAGAAGAGCGCGATGGCTTCTTCGTCGCAGAGGGCAATGCCGTGGCCAAGGTGTGCCGACGCACGGATCTGGAGCGACAGGCCCAGTTCGTGTTGGAGAGTTTCGGCGCTGTGGAGTTGGGATGTGTCGATGATCTCTCCGAGATACAGACGGACGCCCAGTACTTGGTCAACGTGAGCGACAACGTGCACGCCTTGTGTTCGTTCACGGCCTACGCCGTGCCGCAGCTGCGAAAACTGGGTTGGACGGTGAAGGTCGCGGATGACTACCCGTACCAAGTCGTCGCGACGGAAGCAGCCTGGTATGCCAGCGTCGACGAAGACGAAAAGCGAGATGACTGGTTCAGCTTGGACATGGGTGTCGAGGTGGACGGCACGCGTATCAGTTTGCTGCCCGGGTTGTTGGAGCTCTTGCACGACAGCAGTGACTCGGAAAGCCTGTCATCGATTCTGAGAGCCCCGGCCCGCTTTCGCGCGTTGAGGGTGGATGCCAACCGCTACGTCGTCGTTCCCCCGGAACGTCTGGAGAAACTGCTGCTCGTCTTGGAAGAGTTGTACGAGGGCGAGGGCGCAGTGCGCTTCGACAATACCGCCGCAGCCTCCGTCGCCGCTCTCGACGAAGCGTTTGCTCCTGATTTCGACGACGGTTTCCAGCAGCGATTTCACTGGACGGGCTCACGCGAGATCGTCGACCGTGGTCGGGCGCTGCGGGTCGATCAGGTCACCGACGACCAGCCCGTACCTGGACTGCAAGCCACGCTCCGGCCCTACCAACGAGAAGGGCTCAATTGGCTGCAGAACCTACGCGATCACCGTGCAGGCGGGATCCTCGCGGACGACATGGGTCTGGGCAAGACCCTACAGACCATCTCTCACCTCGCGAAAGAGAAGGTGGAAGGTCGCATGCAGGCGCCGACCCTGGTGGTTCTGCCCACCAGTCTGATCGGTAACTGGCAACGCGAGATCAAGAAGTTCGCTCCGTTCTTGCGAGTCTGCACCGTGGTCGGTGCCGGACGACAGAAGCAACACGAGCGCGTGAATCGCTCGGACGTGGTGCTGACGACGTACCCCATCCTACTGAGGGATCTGGAGCAGTTCCGTACGACGAGCTACTACTTCCTCATTCTCGACGAGGCTCAAGCCATCAAGAATGCGCGTAGTCTGGCCCGCGGCGCGGTGATGTCACTGGATGCACAACACCGCCTGTGTTTGACGGGTACCCCGGTGGAGAACAACCTAGGTGAACTCTGGTCGCTGTTCGACTTTCTGATGCCCGGCTTTCTCGGCGACCGTCAGGGCTTTCGCACGCGTTACCAGACGCCCATCGAGAAGGACCGCAACGAGCGGCGCTTGGTACAGCTTCGTAGTCGCGTTGCGCCCTACATCCTACGGCGCATGAAGGACACGGTCGCCAAAGACCTGCCTCCGAAGACGGAGATCGTGCGCGCTCTGGACATCAGCGGCGACCAGCGAGATCTGTACGAGAGCATTCGCATCGCCGCTCATTCCGAGGTACGGCAAGTGATCCGCAAGAAGGGCCTCGCCGCGTCCACGGTCACCATCCTCGATGCACTGATGAAGCTGCGCCAGGTGTGCTGCGATCCACGACTGATCAGTTCGACCATCGCGGAGCACGTCCAGGCATCCGCCAAGTACGAGTTCTTGATCGACTTCGTATGCACCCAACTCGAACAGGGTCGGCGCTTGCTCATTTTCTCCCAGTTCACGCAGATGCTCGGACTCATCGCCCAGGGGCTTGGGCAGGCGGGCTTGCGCCACACTGCCCTGACCGGGGCGACTCAAGACCGTCAGGCCAAGTGCGACGAATTCGAACGGGGCGACACGGACGTCTTCCTGATCAGCCTCAAGGCGGGCGGCACGGGCCTCAACCTGACGAGCGCCGACACGGTGGTGCATTACGACCCGTGGTGGAATCCGGCTGCACAAGCCCAAGCGACTGACCGCGCCTACCGCATCGGACAGACGAAGCCCGTGTTCGTTTACAACCTGATCGTCGCTGGCAGCGTGGAAGAGCGCATGTTGCGCCTTCAGAGTCACAAGCGACACCTCGCGGACACCATCTTGGGCGGACAGAGCCGGCACAGTCTGACGGAATCCGAAATCGAAGACCTGTTCCAGCCCCTCGAGTGACGGCGCAGTGCGTCCCAAGCGCGCGCGCTCGCCGACGCCGCGGGTGCGCGCGCGGCGGCTGGCCCAAGTGACGCACCGCGGCTCGCGCCGCTCAATCGCACCGCGACTCGCTCGCGAACGGCTGGCCCAAGTGACGCACCGCGGCTCACGCCGCTCAATCACACCGCGGCTCGCGCCGCTCAATCGCACCGCTCAGCTTTGCGCAGCAACGTCTTCGCGCGGCACGGGGCCGTAGCGAACGACGAGCTCGACGCGGGAGCGCACGTCCAGCTTGCGGTAGATGGCCTTGAGATGGTTGCGCACGGTATGGGGGCTGATGAACAAGGAAGTTCCGATCGCCGGAACGTCGTCCCCCATCAACACGCGAAGAAACACTTCGTACTCGCGACGCGTCAGGCGCTCGACCTCGGGATGCCTCTCCATCAGCCCGGCGGCACCCCCCACCTGAATGATGCCCGACTGACCGAAGCGATCGCTCTCCGGCACGCTCATGCTCGGACCACTCGCGAGCGCCTCGCGAGACAACAGCGCGTTCTGCACCTCCGCAAGAAGTTCGTTGAAGCCGAAGGGTTTGACCAAGTAGGCGCAAATCTTCAACTTGATGGAGCTGATCGCCGTCTCCAACGTGGGAAAGCCCGTCATCAGGATGACGGCCGGTGCATCTTCCGATGAGCGCACACGCTCAACCAACTCCAGGTTGAAGTTGCCCGGCATGCGGATGTCGGCGACCAGCACGTCCACGGTACCTCTCTCCAGTTCGTCCTCGACCAAACGAGCATCCGAGACGCACTGACAATCGTAGCCCGTGTTGCGCAGCAACTCGGCCATCTCCGCCAGGTAAACGGGCTGGTCATCTGCCAGCAGGATTCGTGGTTGCCGAGGAGGAGAAGGGGGGGCTTGCGACATCGCTGATTTTGGCTCCAACCGTTTCGAGCGGGAGTCCGATCTCATCAGCCCACCCGATTAGCGTTCGCGACAGTTGCAGGACCTAGCCGTCACCTGACGCCGGGGCACGCTGCCACATCCGGCGTTTGATATCAATGGCACAGCTTGTACGCATTTGTCGGAGCCAGAAGGTTGAAACCGTGGTGGGACCCGAAACCGCCGCTTCGTTTCATTAAGAAACGTGAGCCCACAGTAACTCCCAATGCTTGGGAGAGGCATCAAGACCATCGACCAAGCGCCGACCGCTTGACGCTGTGCGTGATGAACGCGACGCGCTTGGTCATGACCCCCCCAGCAGCAGGCTGACGACGAGTGAGCATTGGGGTCACTCACTGCCCGCGGGCCGTTTCGAACGGCGTGCTACGGCGTCTGGCCCGGCCTTTGCTTTGACCCAAAGCAGGGATTCCGACCGCTCGAGATGCTTCAGCCTCCCTGCGCTGGACTTTTTGTGGCTACAACTACACTCGGAGATACTTCATGAGCTCGTTCCAAAAAATCCTCGTGCCCGTCGACTTCTCGGATTGTTCAGCGGCCGCATTGAAACACGCCAGAACCCTTGCCGAAAAACTGGGCGCTCAGGTCGACGTGCTGCATGCCTTCGACGTGCCCACCTTCGTCCCGCCCCACGTGGTCGTGATGATGGGAGAAATCGATGCGCCCCTGGCTGAGCACGCCGAGCGCCACGCCAAGGAGCAACTGGACGAATTCTTGGAGAGGAACGGCATTGCCAAGGACTCTGACGTCGGTCGTCGAACGCTGATGGGTCCTCCTGCCCTGACGCTGCTCGAAGCAGCGGAAGAAGGAAAGTACGACCTGATCGTAATGGGCACCCATGGTCGCACCGGTCTCCCCCGCCTGGTCATGGGCAGCACCGCTGAAAAGGTCGTGCGTGGCGCGCCTTGCGCGGTGCTGACCGTGCGCGGCGAGTGAGCCTCGCGCGGCAAGAGCTCGGAGCGCGCGCCGTTCGAGTGCAGGCTAGCGCGCCCGTTCGAGCACATGCCGTTCGAGCAGACCGAGACGTGCCTCGAGACCTCGGGGCGCGCTGACGGGCTCAGGTTTTCTCTCGATTGGGGACGGTCAGAACGGGCACCTTGGCGCTGGCACAGACACGCTCCGTCACGCTGCCTAGGAACCAGCGACTCAAGCCGTGGCGCTGGTGCGAAGTCATGGCGATCCAATCCGCACCCAGCTCGTCCGCCAAATCGACGATCACGAACGCAGGGCTGCCCGCCCGAACCACACGCTTGCCGACGCGCAGACCCAACTTCTCTGCGTCTTTTGCCACGTGCTCCAACATGCCGTCGGCGCGCTTTTCCGCTGCACCCTGATACGTGATGAGCTCGCCATC
Organism: Polyangiaceae bacterium; assembly: GCA_050290545.1. Taxonomy (GTDB): domain Bacteria; phylum Myxococcota_A; class Polyangia; order Polyangiales; family Polyangiaceae; genus SZUA-265. The sequence continues at coordinate 71,327 of JBNKHV010000035.1, forward strand.
ATCGTAGAATGACGACTCGGGTGGGGTGAACGGTAGAGGTTCCCAGACGTGCGCCAGGACCAACTCGAAGTCCCACGACTTCGCCAGTTCCGAGAGGCGCAGTAGAACGTTCGCGACGAGTTCCGATTCCTCGACGGGCAAAAGCACGAGCTGGGGCAGACTTGGATTGGACATACTTCACTTCCTCGAGACCTCGGTCGGCGCACTGGCATTTCGACGTTGATCGCGCGCTTGGTAGAGTACCGAGCGCAGAGCTTTCATGCGCCCAGATGTATCAGCTGATGGCGCCGCCCGGAAGCACAGCTCACCGGCATCGAGAAGCGAGCGGAGTTGGGGAATGTGGTCTGCCGGCGAGGCAAGAATGCCCTGGAGACGTTGGGCGAGGTTGTCCGTCGCCTCCGCCCAAACGACGCGGTCCGGCACGCCAACCGCATTGCGGTAGAAGACCAGTAAGCCACCCTCCTCCGGCAGTGCTCCAACCGTGGCTGGAGCCAAGGGTCGGGGGTCCGTCCAGGTCAGGCTCGTGCGCGGGTCCAGATGCGGGAAGGAGGGTGGGTGGGAGGCTGGCACCCCAACCAAGGCACGGATGAGGTCCAAGGTGGAAACGATGCCGACCGCGCGCCCATCCGCATCCACCACCACCAATCGATGATAGCCCGACTGCGCGACGGCCACGGCTGCGGACTCCACGCTAGCCTCCGGCGCAATGGTGGCAGGGGGCTGCGACATCACCGTCGAGACGGCGGCAGATTGCCCGACGAGCTGCTTCCAACTGACGACCCCGACGACCACGCCGCTGGGGTCCACGACCGGAGCGCCGGAAACCCCGAAGGCCGCAAGCTGCTCGAGGCAGTGAGACGCGCCTTGGTCTTCGCGGAGCAGCAGGAGCTCCGGATTCATCACTTCGCGGACGGTATTCGCCAAAACGAGCCCATGCGCTGCAACCCGCATGCCGGCCGTGGACTGGATCAGACTCCCAACAACTAGTAAATGTTGCGTCTCCGGGCGCTCGCTGTGCAGATATTGCTACGTAGGCTCCGGCGACTCGCCACCCGAGCTCCACGACACGCGACAGAGTCTGCTACGTAGAGCGAGACGATGACCACACTCCCCAAGCGAATCCTCGTCCCAGTGGACTTCGACGAGCCGAGCGGCCACGCCCTCGATCAGGCGATGGAACTCGCCAACGAGCTGAACGCCAAAGTCGACGTGCTCTACGTTTGGGCCGCGCCCTACGCTGAGGCGGCGATCAGCGGCGTGGACCTGCAGCTCGAACCGCACAACCTCTTCCAGCGCGTGCGGGAGCAGTGCGCTGAGCAGATACGAGAGTTCATCGCCCCTCATCAGGCGAAGTTCTCGGGAGTCGAGCTGGAATGGTTCGTCGAATCCGGGGAGCCGCGCGCCCAAGTGCTCGCTCACGTCGACGAACGCGACTGCGATTGGATCGTGATGGGCACCCACGCCCGTCACGGCGCAAAACGCCTTTGGCTCGGAAGTGTCGCAGAGTACGTCGTTCGACACGCCAATTGCCCGGTCATGGTCGTTCGACCCAAAGGTTAGGCGCTTCGCCCTCGCTCTGTCGGCTCACGCGGCTTCGACGGGCGGAGCGTCCAATGCGGCGTAGAATTCGCGCAACCGGGCGTCGTCACCACAGGCAGAAACGCATTCGTTGATCAGCTCGACGACGCGGGTGCGGCTGAGCTTGACGCGTTCACCCGGAGAAAGCAGCGCCTCGTCGGTGCGGCACATCTCGAGCGTTGCGACCGCCAGCCAGAGCGGTACCAGACAGAAGCGCCGCACCTCGGGCGCCGTTGCAGGAATGGCCAGCGTGTACTCGAAAGCCGCGTCCAAGTGCCCGCGAGCACGCTCGAACAGCGGAAGGAGTACGCGCCGGGCCGCGCCGCGATGCTCCGGCGCGCAGAGTTGATCGGGAGTGAGCCCTTCGGCGGCCAACGAGGTGCGCGGCACGTAACACACCCGGCGCTGCAAGTCCGTGCTCAGATCGCGTAGGATGTTGACGAGCTGCAAGCCTGCTCCGAACTGCTCGGCATTGGCCCGCAGGGCGGTGGCAGCGCGCGGGCCGACGTCGGCAAGCTCCGCCACGAACGACTCGGTCAGTAGCGTGCCTATCACGCCAGCGACGAAGTAACAGTAGCGATCCAGATCGGCGGACGACGTCAAGCACCGGACTCCATCACTGCCCGGACGTCGGTAGGCGTAGACCATCATGCCCCCGATGAGCTCGACGATGCCGTCCGTGCAGGGTTCGCGCAGCCGCTTCGGCAAGGAGCGAAAGACACGCATCACCCTCGGCAAGCCCTGCAACAGTGCCCGCTCCGACGGGTCGCCGCCCGGCATGGCCCCCAGATGCTCGACGAAGACCTGCTCCGCCCGCGGCTCCACGAAACAATCCTGAAGCGCGCGGAACAGGCGCTGCTTGTCGGCCGTGGCCCAATCGGGGGTGTCCTCCACCGTGTCTGCGATGCGACACAAGATGTAGGAGCATGTGATCGCCCGCTCCAGCTCCGGCGTCAGCATCGCGATCGGTATCGCAAACGTCCGCGAGTGGCGCTGCAGCGACTCGCGACAGAACGCCCAGTCCTCCACCTGCATCGTTCGGCTAGGTAGCGAAGAATGCCGGATGACTGCAACCCACAGCAGCCCTCCGCTTGTCCTTTCGCGCAGAACCCGCACCGGACCGGCAGACCAGCCCGCGAAAATGGCTACAGTTGGCGCGGATTCTTCGCTGGGCCCCTGCCTTGCCCACATCTCGGTGCGAAGGGGAGTGCCCCAGGCGAGCGCATCCCCACCGAAAGGCCCAAAAAGCGCATGCTCTGGGGACACCGCGTTTGCTAGACCGGGCGGAGCGCCCGGGCGACGCCCGCTGCCTGGGTGGCTTCGACCGCCGCGCGACGTGCATCTGCGGCGAATTTGGCCCTGAGAAAATAGAGAGCTTGTCCGTCCTAGGCCCCACCATCGGTTTCCTCGTCGACACGCTGGCTGAAGACTATCAGCGACGGCTCTTCGCCGGTCTCAACGAGGAAGCTGCGCGCCTGGAGGTCAACGTGGTCTGTGCGGTGGGAGGGCAACTGTCGGTCTTCGGCCCGACCACCCATCGCAATCGCGTCTACGACGCGATGAGCGGACAACGGCTGCACGGCTTGGTGGTCGCCTCGGGCACGTTGGGCAACCAGGTCAGCGAGCAGGCTCTGGCTGCGTTCGTAGAGAGCTTTCAGCCCCTGCCGACATGCAGCGTCGGTATCGAGCTGTCGTGCTGCCCAAGTGTCACGATCGACAATCAAGCAGGGGTACGCGAAGCGCTTCACCACCTCCTGAACGAGGTCGGTCGGCGACGAATTGCGTTCATCCGCGGGCCTGAATCGAATCGAGAAGCCGAGGAACGTTTCCGTGTCTACCGCGACGTTCTCGCCGAACATCGCCTCCCCCTCGACCCGGATCTCATCACCATGGGCGATTTCGAAGCGGCCTCCGGGGCTCACGCCGTGCGCACGCTCATCGACGAGCGACGCATGGGCTTCGACGCCATCATGGCCGCGAGCGATCTCATGGCGCTCGGGGCGCTCAACGCGTTGTCCGAGCGCGGTGTGCCGGTACCGGCACGCGTCAGTGTCGTCGGCTTCGACGACATCGAGGCCGCGCGCTTCGCAACGTCGCCCCTGACCACCGTGCGGCAACCGCTGATGGACTTGGGCAAGCGGGCGCTGCAATCGGTCATCGAACAACTCAACCAAGAGCCGACCAGCAGCACCGTGCTCCCGGCGCGACTCGTTCGGCGTGAATCGTCGAGCAGTGGGGCCGAAAGCCGCAACCCCCTCGACAGCATGCGCAACGTCGGGGTCCCCGACAGCGCGACGTTCGAGCAGAGCTACCGGACTCTGCGGGCCGAGCTCTTCGACGAGCTGCAGGCCGAAGTCCCCGGTATCGGTGTCGACGACTGGCCCGAGCAGCTGTGCAACAGCTTCGTCTCGGAGGCCAGCGGACGACGCGCCGGGCTGCTCAATCGTTCGACCCTGGAATACCTCGAGCATCTGCTGCTCCGAGTTGCCGAAGCCGACGGCGACACCAACGCCTTCCAAGGGGTCATCACCCGCATGCGCGCCCGCTTGCGCCCTCTGATGCAAGGCAATCTGGCGATCGCCAACCGAGCCGAAGACTTGTGGCATCGAGCGCGAGTCTTGATCGGTGGCATCGCGGAACGCTACCAGGTGCAGCATCGCCTGCAGCTCAGACACTGGCGGCGCAGCATCTCCGAAGTCGGCGCGGAGCTGATGCGGGCCGCTTCGCTGCCGCAGCTGCAAGAGCTGGTGAGCACGCAGCTGGTGACCCTCGGCATCCCGGCCTGTGCGGTGTGCGCGGTCGAACCTTCCGGCTTCGCCCGCGTGTGCGCCACGTTCGACGCGACCACCCCACAGCCCGAGTCGACCCAACCTTACCCACTGGAGCGGCTACTGCCCGAAGGCATCCTTTCTGGGCCCCGCCGACGCAGCCTCGTTGCCGAGACGCTCTACCTCCACGACCGAACGCTGGGCTACCTGATCTGCGAAATGGGTCCGACGGAGCCCGAAGCCTACGAGATGCTGCGGGACTATTTGACCGGAGCGCTACGGGGGCTGCTCGACCGCGGGGCTGAATCGTCACCGCCACCGTCGTCTCAGACGACCCCGGTGTGACGCTCGTGCGCACCTGACGGCAATCGTGACGAGCGGTAGCTCCGATGCGACCGTCCCATGATGCGGTACGGCGAGGACTCGTCGTGGAATGATCACACCCTGGTGAAATTGCGGCGCGACGAGCCCGGCAATCGGCGGCAGCACCAGGTGCATCCCGCCCGCTTGTGATAATTTCCTACCCAACCAACGACGCGGAAGACAGCCCAGTCTGCGGGTTCGGAGAGCGATGATGTCACGAAGGTTGTTGCAGGTCCCATCCGACCGGGAGCAGGGACGCACCGGAGGCCGAGCCCGCGTGAGGGGCGTTCGGTACTTGGCCCTCGCTGCGTGCGGGTGCGCATTGATGGCGTGCTCCGGTGGGACTGAGGCAAGTTCACCCGCAGCCAACAGCGCGGCGGGCGGCGCCGCTGCGGGATCCGGCAACGCAGGCGGAACTGGCGAGCCTGCCAACCCCACGACGCAGCAGCCGGTCGAGGGCCAACCTGCTGCCGGGGCTGGCGCGCCAACGGGCTCAGAATCGACGGCTGGGGCCCCCGTCGCAGGCACCCCCACCGGTGAACCCAACGCGCCGAACGACGGCCCGGCGGCAACTGTCGATTGCTCCACGCCGGACGTCAGCCCTAAGGTGCTCGCGCGTCTGTCGCGGCTCGAATACCAGCTGACGCTCAAGGAGCTGTTCCAACTCCCCGACGTGCCGGCGGTGCCGAGCGTTCCGCAAGACAGCGACTTCAAGGGCTTTCGCACCGTGGCAGCGCTCCAGAACGTGACGACGGAGCACCTGCGCAGTTATCAGGAAGAAGCCACGGTCTTGGCCGAGGCCCTGCTAGCGGACGCGACGCGGGCTCGAGCGGTGATCGGTTGTGACGTGGCGGAAGCCGGCTGCCTATCGAGCTTCATCAGCGACTTTGGACGAGTCGCGTATCGCCGGGACCTGAGCGACGACGACATCGCCGCACTGATGGGCGTCGCCGAACGCGCCGAAGGCGGCCCGGAGCAACAATTCGTCGACGTCGTCACCGCCATGCTCAGCTCGCCGAGCTTCCTCTTCCGCATGGAGTTGGGAGATTCACCGGATGGTCTGTCCACCCTCGACGGGGAAGAGCTCGCCTCGAAACTCTCGTTCGCGTTGACGGGCCGCGGCCCCAGCCGCGAACTGCTCGACCGGGGTGCCGCCGGGGAGTTCGACACTGAAACTGGTTTGGCCGATGTGGCCGCCGAGTTACTGACGGACGCGCGGTCCCAAGAGTTCTTCGACGCCTTCTTCGAGCAGTGGTTGGGGTTCGAGCAGTTGCGGCGACCCAACGAGCCCGGTCCCGATTGGGATGATTCGCTCATGCCCAGCATGAAGGACGAAACGCACCGCTTTCTGGCCGAGTACGCCTGGGCCCCAGGTGTGAACTTCTTAGACGCCCTAACCGCCAACCACACGTACATCGGCGATGACCTGGCAGCGTTCTACGACTTGCCGGCACCCGGCGCCGATGGCCGCGTCGAGTTCCCCGCCGATCACAATCGCGCCAACAGCGGGCTCTTGACCCACGCCGCGCTCATCAGCGCCAAGGGCGACGGGGACAAAATCGCTCACCGTGGGGCTTGGATCCAAAAGGTTTTCCTGTGCGTGGAGCTCGAGGTGCCGACGGCACTGCTCGACTCCCTGAGCACGGAGCTCGAAGGGCTGACCTACCCCGCGATGCTCGAAAAGCGAAACACGGACGCGGCCTGCGCCGGGTGCCACGCGCTGATCGATCCCATCGGAATGGGCTTCTATCCCTATGATGCCGCGGGCCAGTTCAATCCAGAGGCGGACATCTACGAGTACGGCATCACGCCGGCGTTGCCCGGTGAAGGTGGCGGCAACTTCGAAACGCTCGGCGGGCTCGCCACCTTGCTGCGCGCCCGACCGGAGCTCTCCGAGTGCCTGACGGATCGCGTGTTCTTGTACGCCGAAGGGCGCGAGGCGGGCGCGGCAGACTCTTGCACGGTGAGCCACGCGGCGGAACAGTTCGACCAGAACCAAGGGCGCTTCGCCTCCATCCTCGAAGGGCTCGTGCTGGCGCCCGAGTTCCGGCTGCGACGTGCACCCGAGGCGGCAAGCAACTGAACAGGAGCCAACGATGAACCGACGCAAGATGATTGTTCGCCCTGTATCTCGCCGCACGATCCTGCGGGGCGCAGGCGTGGCCCTGGGACTACCCTTTCTCGAAGCCATGCGCACGCCGCTGGTGAACGCACAAAGCGCGAGTGTTCAGCGCTTCCTGGCCTTCTTTTGCCCCTGTGGCACGGAGCCAGCACGTTGGGAGATGGCCGCCACCGACTCGGTGACGGCAGACATGCTCAGTGAATGCCTGGTGGACATGACGGGGTTCGAGGCCGAACAAGAGTGGCCCGCAGCCGGACCGGTGTTTTCGGACATCACCTGGGTCACGAACGTCGATCACGAAGCGATCTGCGCCGATATCCACAACCCGTCGATGGCGCTTTCCGCGCACAACGCTCGGGGTGCCAGCCCCGAAGTCACGCCTCAGCCGACTCTCGATCAGTATCTTGCCGCCCGCATCCAAGATCAGACTCCCTATCGCAGCTTGACTTCCAGCGCGACGGGCGACACCGCAATCACGCAGGGTTTTCTCTCTTTCCGCGAGAACGGACAGGCCGAAGCCGTGTTCCGAAGCGCGACGGACTTGTTCGACACGGTGTTTTCCGGACTCGATCCCGAAGCCCAGACCGACGACATGCCGACCCAGATCCGAGCGCGTGAAGCGAGCATCCTCGACTATGCCGAGGAAGACGCGATACGCCTCAATCAACGGTTGGGTGCAGCCGACCGACAGCGCATGGACGCGTACCTGACGGCCGTGCGCGAACTCGAGCAACAGATCCAGGCCACCACCACCAGCTGCACGGTCCCCGAAAATCCAGCCAACACCCGCGACATGCACACCAACACGAAGTTGATGCTGGATCTGACGTTGATGGCCTTTCAGTGCGATCTGACGCGCGTGGCCGCGATCCAGTACAGCAACAGTTGGGACGTGAACTACGGCAAGTACGACCTGCCCGATGGCTGCGGCGACTGGAGCGATCACTTCATCAGTCACAAACTCGACGACGAAGACCACGCCACGGACTTGGACAGCTTCAGTCGCGACGAGGCCATGGCCATCGCCAACGCACGTGTGGTGCAGACCTCCCGCTTCAAAGCGCGCCGCTTCGCCAACGTCGTCAGCGCCCTCAAAGAAACCCCGGGCACCGCTGGTGGCACGCTCTACGACGAAACCCTCGCCCTCTACTGCTCGGAGAACGGCGACGGCGACAGCCACAGCCGCAAGCGCGTACCCTACATGCTGGCCGGCAAGAACGGCGGTTTCATCCCCGGGCGTGTCGTCGATGCGGCGGGGTTGCCCACGGGCGGCTTGCACGCGTCGATCATGGGCTACTTCGGAATCGAAGTGGACGAGTACGGAGACCCCGCCTCGGGGCCGATCCCGGGCTTGTGAGCTGCTCCAGAACCAGGTCGATGGCGCGCACACCGCATGCGTCGTGGTACGTTTCCTCGTCGTGATGGATCAATGGCGCACGCGATGCAGTGGAAGGGGTTATCGCGCCGCGCACTGCGATCAGTGCGGCCTCAGAACTGAGCTCTGCCTCTGCCCGCAGCTGGAGCCCTTGGCCACGCAAACGGAAGTGGTCTTCGTGCTGCACTGGCGGGAGCGTAGCAAGCCCTCCAATACCACTCGGCTGGCACACACCCTGCTGCCAAACTCGCGCATCCTGGAGCGAGGCCGCAGCCGACAGACGGCGTGCGTCGTCGATTCCGCCCTGCGCCAACTCCCGCCAGAAGACTGCCTCCTACTCTATCCGAGCGAAGATGCTGCCCCACTGACGAATGCCGACACGTGCAAGCACTTGATCGTGCCTGACGGCACCTGGGGGCAAACGCGCCGTTGGCTGCGGCGCGAGAGTTGTCTGCAGAGTCTGCGCCGGGTTTGCCTCTCGCACGAAGCACCGCTGCCAGCGTATCTGTTGCGCCGTGCGCCGGGCCCCGGCTTGTCGTCCACCTTCGCCGCCACAGCCTTCGCCTTGGCGTGTCTCGAGTCGCCTCTCGTCGCGACGCGTCTGTTGGAACACTTCGACGAGTGGCAACGTCGCGCCCTGCGCTCGCGAGACGGTGGCTTGGGCGTGACTCTGCGGTAGTCGTGCGCTAGGGGTCGCTCGTGCGGATTCGGACGTGGATCGTCGGGCTATCGGCCTTCGGAGCGCTCTCGGCGCTGGGCGGTGGAATCGAGCTCTTGGCCTGGCCGACGGGCAACGCCTACTTGCCCATCGAATTGCTGCAGCCGACGCCGTTCGAAACCTTCCTCGTTCCCGGTTTGCTGCTCACGCTGGTCGTGGGTGGCTCGAGCCTGACGTGTACCGTGCTGGCATGGCGTCGCTCGGCCTTCGCCATCGACGCCACCCTGTTTTGCGGCGGCGTGCACACCTTTTGGATCGTCTCGGAGGTGGCGCTATTGCAGTCGCTGCACTGGCTGCACGTCGTCTACGCGTTGCTGGGCGTTGCGTTGCTCGGCTTGGGTGTGCGTTCGGCCTGGCGCGAGAAGAAACGACGTTGCCAGTGGGTCGTCGCAGTCACGCTCGGAGAGAGCATCGGTTACTTGGGACCCACACTCGTCGGGGTTCTGTCGTACGGCGCCATCGACGATGTCGGACGCATCTTCGCCATGGCCGCCGCTGGATTGTGGGAGGGACTGTGTTTGGGTGCCGCACAAGCCTGGGCGCTCCCCCTCGACGTCAATCGCAGACGTTTTGCGGGGCTCACCGCCGTAGCCGCGAGCCTGGTATGGGCGTCGGTGATGACGATGATGGTGCTGATGTCCGCAAGCGACGAGGCACCCGGACCCGCGGCGACCGTGGGTCTGCTCGTCGCGGGCTGTGCCGCCCTGCTGAGCATCGGAGGAGCACAATGGCTCGAATTGCGGCACCGCCACGACCAGGCAAGGAGCTGGGTGCTGTGGACCGGACTCGCTTGGCTGTTGGCGTTGCCCCTGAGCTTCTTGCCCAGTCCACTCGTCGACGAAGCGACCCCGCTGCCTTCGCATCTGGGTCTGTGGGGCAGCGCGGGCGTGCTGATGGCCTACGTCATGGCGCTGACGACGTGGCAAGGCGTGCGGCGACTGGCGACTGTGCGACGAGCAGGATCTGATACACTGCGCGGCGATTGACCTCCTCCCTTGGCTGGTGTGACACGTTCACCCGTGCCGCACGCACTGGCTCTCGAAGAAACCCATGGCCCCGCTCGTCACGGAACACACCGACCTCCAGGCTTTCGCCGAAGAGGCCCTGCCCTTCCTCACGCAGAACGAAGTCGTTCACAACCTGCAGCTAGGGCTGATCTCACGTGCACTCGACGACGCTGCCCACGGACCTGAGTACCGCGCCATCCTGCACTCCGCCGATGGCTCGACACAACCGGCGTCGCGACCAAGCACCCCCAGCTCAATTTGGTGCTTTCCGGGGGAGACGCGCAGGCCGTGGCGGCGTTGGCCGAACTCATCGCCCAGCGAGGCCCGACCCTGCCTGGTGTCTTTCTATACCCCAACGCCGCAACGACGCCGGGGCTTCGCCTCCAGCGCCGTTGCGGCAGCTTGTCAGCGCGCGCTGGCGTGGGGCAAGTCGTTCTGCACCCTCTTCGCCGATCTCGACAATCCGACCTCGACCGGTATGTACCTGCGACTCGGATTCGAGCAGGCCGGCACGAGTGACGAGATCACGTTCGTCCCCGCATCGACCACGCCCAAAGCCTGATACCGACTCCGGCGCGGGCTTGCTACGCTGCGTCCATGACCCGCCAACACTCCTACTCGGCGACCATCACGTGGACCGGTAACCGGGGCCAGGGCACTGCTCAGTACCGCGGCTACGATCGCCTGTGGGAAGTACGCACCCCTGGCAAGCCTGTCATCGTCTGCTCCAACGATCCGCTACTCGGTGGAGATCCGTCAAAACCCAACCCCGAAGACCTCCTGCTCGCGTCGCTCTCCTCTTGCCACATGTTGTGGTACCTGCACTTAGCTTGCAACGCGGGCATCGTCGTCACCGGCTACGAGGACTCGCCCGTCGGTGTCGGCGAGACCGAAACAAACGGCGCCGGTCGCTTCCTCAGTGCAACCCTACACCCGAGGATCCAGCTACGGCGCGGCGCGGATCTGACCCGCGCTGACGCAATTCATGGAGAGATCCATCGCTATTGCTTCATCGCGCGCTCGCTGAACTTTCCGATTGCTTGCGAAGCCACCTACGTCGAAGCGTGACGGCCCGCGACCACCGGCGGCGCGTTGACGGCGACGCTCGCGCACGGCGTCTTCGAACCCGAGTCCGCCGGCACTCATCGTTGATGGCGGCGCGTGCCGACGAGACTCCGCTACTTGGCAGGGCTCGCTGGTCGCGCTGTCTACTCCGCCGCGTAGTGGCGGGCTATGAAGTCGTTCTGCAGCCAGAGCAACTTCGAGAACGCGCGCACCGAAGCGTGCTTGACGTCGTCGGGAATGTCCGCACCGAGGATCGTCGCGTTGAACACGTCGGCAACGAAGCCCAAGAGCGCATTCATCTGCACCAGTGGAATGTTGATGTCGGGGTTACCCGCCTTCTTCGTGTGGATCTTGCCAACCATATCCAGGTACTTCAGCAGTGAGCCGTCGTACGGTTTCGTCACCAACGACTCCAAGTAACGGGCCAAGTGCTGCTTGCGGAACTGGATCTGAGGATGGTCCATGCTCAAACTCTTGACGTCGGCCGGAACCTCGCCGTCGTAGCCGCTCTGCTTGGGCACGAAGTGTCGCCAGGTCGCGGTGTAGGAGTGGAGCTTGTCGTAAACGCCATCCACCAACTGCGGCACCAGCGGGGCCAACAGAGGTGCAGCCGCGTGAATCGTATCGATGTCCGCTTGGTCGAAGCCCATGAAGTCGGTCAGGTATTCGAAGCGGTAACCTAGGTCGTTCTCCAAACGGGATTCGTCGATTTCTTTCATTGATCCTACTCCTTGCCTGAGGGCGAAACCGACCTTTGCGCAACCAGAGCCACCGCGTCAATCGACACACGCGTCAGGCGGTAACCTGGCCGGCGGACTCGTCGCCCGCCCGACGGAGTGCGCAGAGTTCTCTGCGTATGGAGCTTGGGGAACGAGCGTACGCACGTTTTTCGCAAAACCGGGTCCGACCTGATTGCGTTCTGAGTCACGCATCACGTGAACGAGAGACGAGGCCTGCGCGTGCGGAGTGGCTCCGGAGGGAGCACGCGGTCCCGAGCACGGCAAAGCGACGTACACCCACCTCGCAGCACATTGAACACCACCGCAACAACGAGCACCGTACCCCGCCGACTGACCAGGACGATTCGACGCGAAGCATCAGCGCAGCGAGTCGTAAAAGGTGGACATCGCACGCGCGCGCCACGACCAGGCCCGGGCAACCATTCACCTTTTGGCCTTACTCCCCGGACCGGCGACGCACGACGCACTGCAACGAAGTTCAACCGTGAGCGCAATCGACCACGGCAAGCTTTGACAAGGCCCGCTGACTCCGCGACCTTGCAACGACGGGGTGACTTGGGTGTCAGCGCCAGCCACTCCATTGGGGATACGTCGTTTGGGGACGCGTGCGCTGCAACAATCGGCCACGCCATCATCGTCTGGGGGTAACATGTCCAGTTCGAATCTGTTGTACGCCATCGGCAGCGGCGCTGCCGTGATCTTGATCGGGGCAGCCGTCGTCACTCTACGCGCGCCGGAGAGAAGCTCACCGCTGGTACCACGCCTCGCGAAGACGGGTGACCTTCCGCTCTCCTACACGAGCGCGCTGCAGCCGCTGGTGCGCACCACGCGCGATCAGGCGGTGAACCTCACGCGACGGGAACCCCTGGATTTGTCGAACTTCGACGCCACGGGCTTCATGGGCGACGGCAAGGCCGATGGGGAATACGTCGAAGTCGACGCGCGTCACATGTTGGAGAGCCACTCCCCGCCGGAGTGCCTGCGCATAGCCTACGAGCCAGGACCGACGGGGTGGGCTGGCCAGTACTGGCTCAACGCGCCGGGTAACTGGGGGCAGTCCCCTGGCAGCGACCTGCGTGGCTACAGCCGCGTCGCATTCTGGGCCAAAGGCGAGCGCGGCGGGGAGCGGCTCGAGTTCAAAGCGGGCTCACTCGACGCCACGCGTCGCCCGGGCATCGAACACAAGGATTCATTCGGTACTTCCTTGGGCAAAGTCTCACTCACCAAAGACTGGCGCCCGTACCGCATCGATCTGACGGACTTGGACTTGAGCAGCGTCATCGGCGGCTTTGCCTGGGTCGCCACCGCCGAGGACAACCCAAGCGGCGCCGTCTTCTACATCGACGACCTGAGGTACGAGTAGCTCGTCACATCGACGCCGACGCCGACGACCGCGCCACCTCGCACCCGACGAAGCGCGCCGACCACGTCGCGTTCACTTCACTGGCAGGTTCACTCCGGGAGCGTCGGCGGGGCAATCAACTCCGCCGGTAGCTCCCCGGTGAGCGACTCGAGAAAAGCCACGAGACTTTTGACGTCGCGGTCGTCCAACTCTTTGCCGACTTGGTGCTTGGCCATCTTGCGCACCGCCTGTTCCAGCGTCTGCGCCGAGCCATCGTGGAAGTAGGGCGCCGTCTTTGCGACGTTTCTCAAACTCGGCACCTTGAATCGCATGCGATCCATCGGGCGCCCGTGCACCTCGAACGCGCCTTGATCTTCCTGATTCGGCCAAGGTTCGCGAACCCCCACTCGCTCGAGCCCATGACCGCCAAAAGTCACCCCCGAATGGCACGCGCCACAACCGTGCTGGTAGAGCAGCGCGAAGCCGCGCTTGGCGTCGGTACTGACCGCAGCCTCATCTCCGGCGAGGTAACGGTCCCACGGCGCGGGTGTCACGAGCTGGCGTTCGAAGGCGGCGATGGCCCGCACGATGTTGTCGAAGGTGATCGGTTCGGCCTGATCGGGAAACGCGCGCCCAAACGCCTCGGCGTAGCCGGGCACCCCGGCGATGTTGCGGACGGCCTCGGCTTCGTCCTTCAAGGCCATCTCGGCGGGATTCAAGATCGGGCCCCGTGCTTGCTGCTCCAGCGACGGCGCCCGACCATCCCAGAAGAAGAGACTGCTGCCCCCGATGTTGAAGACCGTCGGAGTGTTTCTCTTGCCCACCTGGCCGTCGTGACCCACGGCCGTCTCCAGACCGTCCACCCCGTACTTCTCGAGCACGTGACAGCTGTGACACGGGATGTGACCGCTCTTCGATAGACGGCCATCGAAGAACAGCTGACGCCCGAGCGCCACACGCTCCGGCGTCTCGGGCCGCAAGCTGCTCGACAGCGTTTCTTGCAATGGTCGGGTACGGCGAGCCACTTCGAAAGCAGCTCGCAGGATGGGAACACTCAGCTCGAACTCTTTCGACAAGCGCTCCAAGTCGGGCAACGGACGCAGTTCGGGAGCCGCCTTCGGAGCAGACGTGGAAGCCGCCTCGCCCTTGCCCCCACCCTTTCCGTCGCGGCATGCTGCGATCACGCTGGTCGCAAGCAACACCCACCCGAAGATCAGAGCTCCACTTCTGTGCCACCACGACGAACGCATCACATCGGCTGGTATAGCGGCCGCGACGGCAAATGGCAGCGTCGGATGACGCCTGGCTCGTTTGACGAGATGCGGAGTTGGACTACCCTTCGTCGTGAGGGTTGGTGGCCGAAGGCAAAGCCGTCCTCGTCGTGCCCTCTGGCCCAACATCCAGGCCGTCACGCTTCGCTTGACTCTTTCTTTTCGCCGAATCGCATCGTTGCTCCTCTGCGTCGCGCACTTGGTTTCGCGAGCGCATGCGGCACCCGTCCACTCGGACGCCGTGCCAGCACGAAGTGCAACCGCGCCCATTATCACCCAACCGAAACTGCTCTACGACGCGCCTGCCGTCTACCCGGAACATGAGCAGGGCACCCACGACGTTTTGGCTCGAGTTTTGGTGGGGCCCAGCGGAGACGTGCAGCGGGTCGAGATCGAACAGGGGCAAAGCCCCTTTGCGGAAGCTGCAGCAACGGCGCTCGCTGCCTACCTCTTCACGCCGGCCATGCGCGACGGTCAACCGGTCGCCGCGTGGGTGAGCGCGCGGGTGCGCTTCAAACTGCCGAGCAAGTCCCGAGCGGACGCGGAAGCTCCGTCAAACTCGAACGAGGACATGCAGCCGAACCCCACTGGCACGACACCCGTCGGCGGCACTGCGCCCGCCACGAACACCGCGCCCTCCGACGAGACGTCGGTCGTCGAAGTGGTCGTCGAGGGGGAGCGCGTCGTCACCGACTCGGTCGCTTTGGACAGCGATACCCTGAACCAGCTACCCGGTGCGATGGGCGATCCCTTTCGGGCGTTGGAGGCGTTGCCCGGTGTCACGCCCATGGTCTCGGGGCTGCCGTACTTTTTCGTCCGGGGGGCCCCCCCGGGCAATGTGGGCTACTTCCTCGGCGACGTGCGCGTCCCACTGCTGTTCCATCTGGGCGCGGGACCAGGGGTGCTGCCGGCCGATCTGATCGATGGTCTGCGGCTGTATCCCGGAGCCTATCCCGCACGGCTGGGTCGATTCTCCGGGGGCATCGTGCAGGCAAAGCTGAAGCCGCCACGCGCCGAACCCTGGATGACCGCGCGACTGAGACTGGCCGACGCGGGCGTCGTCGCCGAATCACCGGTATTCGATGATTCGACCACCGCGCTGGTTGGCGGTCGTTACTCCTACGTCGGCCCCTTGGTTCGCCTGTTCGCCCCAGAGATCAACTTGCAGTATTGGGATTATCAGGCCCGCGTGGTGCGCGAGCTGAATGCCCACGACCGCCTCACTTGGTTCGCGTTTGGCTCGAAGGACCACTTCGGCAACGACGGCGCCGTGCTCGCCTCCGAGTTCCACCGCCTCGACTTCGCATTCCGTCGTCAGCACGCTCGAGGCAAGGCCACCAGCGTGGGCGTTACCCTGGGGCAAGACGAGACCTCCGACGACTCGAGCCTCGGCGCGGTGCGCGATCGCTCGCTGGTGGTGCGCTCCGAACACACGGCGCGATTGAGTCCCAGCGTCGAGTCCGTCGTGGGCAGCAACGTGCGCATGGATGACTACGCGGTCCTGCGACAACAGAGTCGCCCCGCGGACGTGCGAGACAGAAACGCAATCACCGATCCCACGCGCTTCGCCAGCGCCTACACGTCGCGTCTGGATAGCGCTCTCGGCGGCTACGGAGAGGTGCACTGGCAGGTCTCCGATGCCATCTCGGTCACCCCTGGGTTGCGCACGGACCTGTACTTCAGCGGCGGAGAGGCCGCCCTCGGCATCGAGCCCCGCGTCTCCTCCGACTACCGCATCAGTGATCGCGTGAGCCTGCACCACGGGGTGGGCATTGCGCACGAACCGCCAGCCTTCCCCGCGCCCGTGCCCGGTCTGCAGCTCGCCAATCTCGAAGATGGCCTACAACAGAGCGTGCAATCGAGTTGGGGTGCTACCATCAAGTTACCGGAAGCGATCCGTTCGAAGACGACCGTCTTCCACAACGTCTTCTTCAACTCGACGGATGCCCCAGGGCTGACGAACGTTCCCGCGACCTACCCCGCCGAGAAGCGCACGCTAGGACAGGCCTATGGCTTGGAAGTCCTGCTGGAGCGCAGTCTGACCCAGCGCCTGGGCGGCATGCTCTCCTACACTCTGTCGAGGAACATCCGCACAGTGGGCAGGTTCAAGGCCGCCGCAGCGTGGGATCGCACGCACGTGCTCAACGCCGCCCTCGGCTATCGCTGGGGCCACGGCATTCGCACCGGAGCGCGCGTCGTCTTCTACACCGGGCGTCCCCCCGACGTGATCCCACCTCCGGGCACGGTCACGGACGGCCCCACCTTGGCCGCTCTGGCGCGCGAGGATCCCGCGATCGCCGAGACCGTCGACCGATTGCGCGACACGACGACCACGATCGCGACGACCTCACGCCGCACGACTCCTTTCTACCGCATCGATCTGCGAGCGGAAAAGCGCTGGACCCTG
>JBNKHV010000036.1:0-405042 GCA_050290545.1 Polyangiaceae bacterium
CTGGGATGCGGATGTTGATGTGGAGCGTGTGTTTGCTGTGTGCGACGGCTTGCGACGGCAGCCCCGTGCGGCCAGCACGGGCCGAGGCGCCGGCGTCGAGCGAAGGGAAGCGCGCCGTCTTGGTCGAGCTGTTCACGTCGCAAGGGTGTTCCAGCTGCCCTCCGGCTGATGCGGTCTTGGCTCGTCTGGGCCGGGACGCCAGTGCCGAAGTGGAGGTCATTCCGCTGTCGTTCCACGTGGACTACTGGGACTACCTGGGGTGGAAGGATCCCTTCTCCAGCCCGCGGTTCTCCGAACGTCAGCGCTGGTACGCGTCCATCGAAGGGCGGAGCGGGGTGTACACGCCACAGATGATCGTCGATGGAGGACGGGGTTTCGTCGGCTCGAAAGAGACTATGGCGCGAGAGGCCGTAGCGCGTGCCGCGAAGCTCGCCCAGCCGCTGCGACTGGAGCTGCGCGTCGACGCTGACGGGAGCGTGCACTATCGCGCGCGTGGCGAAGCCTCGGGGGCGGAGCTGCACCTGATATTGGCCCAGGACTACGCTCGAAACGCGGTCCACCGGGGTGAAAACGCGGGTAAGACGCTGCAGCACGTCGGGGTGGTTCGCGAGCTGGAGACTCGCAAGTACGAGGAGACGGAAAGCGGTCGATGGCATCCGAAGTTGGCGTCCAAGTTGAACGACGCGTTCTTCGTCGCGTTCGTCCAGGAGCGCAGCAGCGCGCGCGTCCTAGGCGCGGTCCGTACGCGCTGACGGCGGGCGTGCTGCTTCTGACCACACCGGTAGCCGGAGCTCGAAACATGCGCCTGGCCTCTCGTTCGTCAGCAATTCGGCGCTGCCGCCGTGGTTCGTTGCCACCGCGCGCACGATGGCTAGCCCGAGGCCTGTGCCCTGTTCGGCATCAGTCGTGAAAAAACGCTCGAACAGGCGAGATTGCACCTCGGACGCTACGCCGGGTCCCTGATCTCGAACGGTGATGCGCACCATCGCGCCCCGGTCGTGAGCGTTCCAGTCCGCGCTGACCTCGACGCAGCCACCGGGTGGGGAATGGCGAACGGCATTGTCGAGCAGGTTCGACAGCGCCGTCATCAAATCCGCGGCGCGTCCCCGCACCGAGAGTTCATCGGGGGCGTGCCAAGCGAGCTCGATGTGCACGTCGGGGGTGGTCGCGCGCTCCGTTGCGGTTTCGAGTAACTGGCGTAAGTTTACGATGCTCGGGGCATCGCTCGAGTTTTCGATACGGCTCAGTTCCAACAAGCGCGTGACGAGACGATCGAGGCGTTCGGCGTCGAGCTCGATGTTGCGCAAGAAGCGCTGGCGGGCGGTTGGGTCGTCCGCCGCGCCCTGAGCGAGCAGCTCTGCGGCGCCGCGTAGGGAGGTGAGGGGGGACTTGAAGCCGTGGGCGACGTCCGCCGCGAAGTCGCGCATGTCGTTGACCCGACGCTGCAGTCGTCCGGTCATGGTGGCGAACGCTCGCGCCAACGAGCGCACTTCACCCGTTCCCGCAATGGGTACGGTCAGGCCCGTCTCTCCGGCGGCGATGCGTTCGGCGACGGCCGAGAGCCGTTTCAACGGTCGTGTGATCGAAAACGTCAGCCACAGGGTGACGCCGATGGTGAAGACGAAGGCGACTGCCAGCACCCGCTGCAGTCCCGAGCGGATGCGGTACAACTCGGCCATCACTGGTTTGGTCGAACGGGTGATGTAGACCACTCCCACCACCCCCTCGGGGCTGAACATCGGCTCGCTGACGAACAGGAACACGCTCGGGCGACGCTCTCGGACTCGGGTGAACGCACTGCGCATGCCTCCAAGCGCGTCCACGACTTCAGCGCGTTCGGCGATGGGCTTCCAGCGCGGGCCAGGCGCCCGCCGAGCGACGTCGAGTGGGGGAACGTGCCGGGGCGCAGGTTCTTCGTGCCCTTCGGGAGGGCCGTCGCGGTGCGAGTCCAGCACCACGTTGGCCGACGCATCCAGTACGCGCACACGGGTGCGCGTGTCTCGTGCTGCTCGCTGCACGATGCCTTCCGCAGACGGATCGAAGCGCCCATCGCCTCGGGCTTCGAGAAAGCGGCGCACCAGGACCGCTTGGTGGCGCATGTCGCGTTCGAGGGAAGCGAGCAATTCGCGCTCGAAGATGCGGGCGAACTCGAGGCCTGCGATGGGTACCAGCACCACCACGGCGTTGAGCAGCAGCATGCGGACGTGCAGGCTCGCGCCCAAGCGTTTCAGTCGAGAGAGCACGCGTCCGCCACCAACTTGTAGCCCACGCCGTGCACGGTGGCGATTGGCGACAAGCCCTTGTCCCTGAGTTTGGCGCGAATGCGCCGCACGTGGGTGTCCACCGTGCGCTCGGTGATGTGCGTGTCGTCGTTGCGTGCGCTGCGCATCAACTGCCCCCGCTCGAAGACGATGCCAGGTCGCCGCATCAACGTGCCCAAGATCAGGAACTCCGTGTGAGTCAGCGGCACCACTTGACCCGCGACGAGCACCTCGTGACGATTCTCGTCCAAGGCGAGAGAGGCGATCACGAGCGGGGTGCGCTCGTCCGAAGGCTCGGTGTCCTTGGTGGCGCCGGTGCGCCGCAGCACCGCTTTGACACGAGCGACGAGTTCGCGCGTGCCAAAGGGTTTACCCAGGTAGTCGTCGGCGCCGAGTTCCAAGCCGACGACGCGGTCGATCTCCTCCGAGCGAGCGGAGAGGAAGAGGATGGGGATGTCGTACTCGGCTCGAAAGCGTCGGCACAGATCGAGGCCGTTGGCATCCGGCAGCATCACGTCCAAGACGATGAGGTCGATGCTTTCCGAAGCGAGCGTGCTGTCGGCTTGACGAGCGCTTTCGGCGGCGCGCACGCGGTAGCCCTCACGCTCGAGTGCGTATTGCACGACCTCGCGGATACGCCGCTCATCGTCGACCACCAGAATGCAGGGAACCATCGACTTCGAAGCGTCCACTCTACACCCTGTCGGTCGACAATTCACGTTGCCTCTGACTCAGTAGCTCGCGCTGCACAGCGGGTCCGCCGCGCGTGAGGGTGTCGCCGGGTCCAGCGAGAACCATTCGTCGAGGGACTCGATCTGGCCGCCGAGTTCGGCGGCGATGTCCCGTGCGGCGTCGGCGCTGCCGCCACTATAGCGGGCGACCAGGAGCTGCATGCGCAAGGCTTCGGCCATCTCCGAAAGTTGGCTCAGCAGTTGCTCGTCGCGCTGCCACAGTTGGCGCAGGCGCTCGACGCTCTGCTCGCGGCGTCCGGACGCGTTGGCTCGGGCCAGATCGGGCCGCTTCAAGAGCACCGAGAGTTCGAGGTAACGCTGCTCGATGGTCGTTGCTGCTTCCAACACGCGCTCGACCAGCGATTCCGGGATCAGGGCTTCGAGTGGCGTGCCGCGGGCTGCTGCTCGAGCCTCGTAGAGTGTGCGTGCAATGCGCTCTCGCCACGTCGCTTGTGCGCTGGGAGACGAGCCGCCCTCGGGGAGCAAGGCCACAGGGGCCCACAGGGGCCACAGTGTCAAGCACAGTAGGGACGATACGAGGCGCACTGGAGGCGTCCGGTCGCCGTGGCGTCGGTCGCAGAGCACGGCAAGAGCCGCGCCGATGAACAGGTAGCCGATCAGCCAACGCACGTCAGTACTCCGTGCGCTCAGGTTGATCGTAGCGGCCGCGAGCCGAGCGACTCGTCACGACGACAGCATCGAGGAACGTGCCTTCGGGGGCGCGAAACCAGGGCACTTCGGCTTGTGCCGGCCTGCCGACGAATGGTCTCAAGCTCCACGCCGTTTGCCCGAGGACCGCGAAGAAGAGCGCCGCGAAGCCGGCCATGACGGCCAAGGAGCGGAGACTGGCCCGAAAGGCGCGCGTCAGCAGCGCCACACCGAAGACGCCCGCGAAGCCGTAGATGAGCGCCGCTGCGAACATGAGCTGGTGGTAACTTCTAGCCGTGTTCGGAAGCGCATCGCTGAGAAACCAGAGCACCGGGCACAGAGCTAGGAGCACGGCGGCAGCTCTGGCCGTTGCCGACAAGGTCAGCGCCAAGAGCGTGCGAAAACGGAAGCCGGCGCCGAAGGCAGCCGCGATGGCGTAGAAGCCTGGCGCGCACAACGCCAACGTCAACAGCCACACCGTCGGTAGCTTGGTCGCCGCCATCAAGCTCTGCTCGAGGTCCCGGTGGCTGCCGAGTACGAGACCGAAGACCGCCGTGCAGAGCAAAGTCATGACCAGGGATACTCGCGTCAGCTCGAGGAGGTCGTTTTCCGAACGACAACGCTCCGCCACCAGCTTGGGATTGCTCAGGATCTGATTGACCGTCGGCCAGACGCCGATACCCGTCCACGTATTCATGACCAGCTCCCGAAGTTGAGTTTGGCGAATAGGTACGCTGCCAGCAGTCCGACGTAGCACGCCCAAACCAGCAAGCAGATGCGGACACCGACGGTGCGCTCGTCCAGCGCTCGGTGCAGGTCCCGAAAGAGATGGGCCAAGGAGAGGGCTCCGGCCGCGAGATAACCGCAAGCCGTCATCACCATGATGAGTTCGGGGGCAGCACCGCTGAGCGCGTAGAGGGCCAGCACGGGGCTGAGTCCAAAAGCCAGGATGCCGAGGCGCGCGTATTGCCGACACACGCTGGACAGGGCTAGGTCGATGGGTACCCGGTGTCCCAACATGGGCAGCAAGATGAGCAGACCAGGTAGCGAAATGGCGACCGTCAACGCGGCTGCCAGGGCCAGCGCGAATGGGCGCCAGCGAACGGGTTCGGAGAAGCTCTGCAGAGCCTCTGCGAAGTACGGGTGGGTGATGCTGCCCAAGACGACGAGCCCCGCGAGGCCCACGCCGAGGCGGGCCGCGTTGAGAGCCTGGCTGTCGCCCGTTGGGTTCAGTAGTCGCGCGGCTTGGCCTGCTTCGAGCTCAGGCGCCGGGCTTGGCGTGCCCCGTGCGGGTCTGGGCACGGCATTCGATTCGATAGACAGTGAATTCATGGGATTCCTCCTTGAATTCATTGTCTAGCGTTACCCCGAGGAGGCCTCGTGCAGGCAACGAGGAGTTCGTTGGGAGCAAATGTGGCGAAATTGAGGAGGCGTCGTCAGAGGTGACGCTTGGCGATTTCCGTCCACGTGCCGCTGGGTTCGAGCTGAATGTAGTTCGTCCAGTAGGGCCGCGCCTTCTCGGCCTCGCCGAGCTGTTCGTAGGCCATCGCCAGATTGAAGTACGCGTCGGCGAACTTCGGATCCGCTTCGATCGCGCCCAAGAACAGCGGAATGGCTTCGCCTGCCTTGCCGCGCTCGAGCATGACGTAGCCGAGGTTGTACTGCGCTTCGGGCTGCTTGATGTCGATCTCTAGCGCGCGCCGATACATCTTCTCGGCGCCTTCGACGTCCTGGCGACGAAAGCAGATGTTGCCTAGGTTGGTGTAGGCGATGGTCAACCAAGGATCGAGCTCGATCGCGCGCTCGTACAGCGTCTGTGCTTCGTCCAGAGTCTTCGGATCTTCGTCCAGCTCACTGGCGCGTAGATACAGCTCGTAGGCGGTGCGGGCGCGGTCGCGGCCAGCAGTCGGGCGCAGCACGCGCACGACGTCGTCGCGCAGGTCTTGGACCTCGAAATCGAGCACCATCTGCCCACTGAGCGGTTCGAAGTCTCCGTCTTGGGTGCGTACCACGATGCTACGACCGTCGGAGACGATGCGGAGCTCTGCCAACGGGCGCGCAATCCTCGGCAGGCTCTTCTTGAGTACCGTCATCGCGCGGCTGACGTCTCTGAGCCGGACCTTGCCGTCCAAAAGTGATTGGGCGGTGCGCAGCTGAATCAAGTCCGCGAACGTGTAGGCACGCCTGCCGCGGCGTTTGCCCGAGGGCGAGACGATACCCGAGCGGTCCAACGTGCGAAGCCGAGCCGGCGAGACGTCCAACAAGCGAGCAATCTCGCTCTGGGTGAACATATCGGTGATGGGTTCACGGCTGGCAACGTCGTCCGACGTCGGCTTCGTCAGGGGCTTGTCTTTGGGTTGCGCCGGAACGCGCCCGCCTCCGGGACCGAACACGACGTGAATGACCTTGTCCGATCGATGCTTCTTTCCCGGCTTGGTGTTCGACTTGCGCTTGGTCATGCCCGAGTTCCGATCCAAATCGCTGCTGGCGGAACACAAGTCAATAGGGTTGCCAGAGAGCGCAACGCTAGAATGAAACGCGAGCAGATGATGACAGGTTGTACCCAGCATGTGACGCTCGGCTGCATGGCGGCCATCCGGTGATACCTCATCCTACGGAGCGCGAGTGCTCGACCTCTGAGAGCTGCGGCGCTTCGACATCGACGTCGATCTTCGCTCCGCCACTGCTGCTCGAGAACGATAGCTCGGCTTTCAGTTGTCCGAGAGGGAAGGTGGAGCGCACCTGCGCTTCGCGCCAAGCGATGCGAATCGCTCGCACCCTGGCGTGTGGGTCATGTGAGAGCAATTTCACCGCCATGGCGAGTTCACCATCTGGGATGTGACCGCCTTGGGACTCCAGCGGTAGCACGATGCTCGTCATGCCGTAGTAGACCGGTCCCTCACGTTCGGGGCGCGAGGCGCCCTCGCTCATGACGTCCGCAGCTTCGAACATTTGGCGGATGCGGTAGTCGCTGCTGGACCACAGCTCGACGGATCGCTTCCTCAAGAGGGAAACGGCGCTGGCCTTGCGCGGCCCAGGGCCTCGGAACGACGATGGCACTCGTGCATTGTACAGGCGTCCTCCGCTGCGACGTAGTTCTTGGAGACAAATTTGGCCCGCGCTGGTCCCCCTTGGAAGACTTTGCCTCCAGCACTGTGCGAACAGCCCTTTCGGACCGCACAGCCCACACATTGTCAACAACTTCAGGGAGAGCGCCGTGAAGCACAAACGATCAGAACGCCGACGTCATCGCATGTATGTCACCCGCAACACGGAGTACCACTTTCGGGACGACGTGTGCATCGCGGTACGCGACCGAGAGCGGGGCACTTGGCAGCTCTCACACCATGCGCTCGACCGCCCCCTGAGTGGCGCCATCCGCTTCCGGCAGACCGGGGATGCGTATCCAACCCTCGATCAACCCGAAGTGGGGGATGCTCTCTTCTTCGGCGCTGGCGGGCCGGACGTCATCACGTCGGCGGTGTCCGCCATCGAGCGGCCTGCCAAGGACGTCGTGGAGTCCTACCCGCTGTTCTGAGAGCGACCCACGTGGGCCTTCGCGAGCCCGGCGCACAGCCAACCGCACGTCGGACGATATTGAAATCCCGGCTTGGAATGGGAGATCGCTCAAGAGACGGGTCCCACATCCAAAACTCCGATTGTCCTTGCCAACCCAAACAGGCTAACTACACGAAGTAGCGGTGTTCTCCATCATCATCAGCGAGAAAGGCGGGGCGGAACGGCGGCAGCTCTTCGACCAAGCCGAGGTGTCGGTGGGGCGCGTGCAAGGCAACGACCTGGTCCTGCCCAAAGGCAACGTCAGCAAACGCCACTGTCGGCTGGAGCTGATCGATGGTCGCTTCGTGGTGAGCGACCAAAACAGCACGAACGGCACTTACCTGAACCGTCGTCGAATTTCACAGAGCACCGTCGTTCGCCAAGGCGATCGCATCTACGTCGGTGACTTCATCCTCCGCATCGAAGAGGGGGCTGTCGAGGGTGCGGTCGCGGCGTCGCAGCCACCGCCACCGAGCACTCAAGGGAGTGCAACTGGTGCATCGCAAGTTCCGGCACCCCCGCCCTCGATGCCGGCGCCAGCCGCGCCGCCGCTCCCGAACGAACTTCCCATTCCGCGTCCTTCGGCGCCAACGACGGCTACGGCCGTGGCGCTCTCGACGGACGAGCGCTCGGTGGAGCTCGCCCCCCCGCGGCCGCAGTTGGGCGCGGAGACGGACGAGACCGAAGAACTTCTGATCAGCGCCGTGCGTTTCGTGGTGGAACGGGTGGCTAGCCAGATGAGTCCCGCGGAACTGTCCGCCTCGAACGCTGCCAATCGCGTCGAGCCGATGATCGAGAGCGTGTTGAAGGAGCTCGAGGGTGACGCATCGTTGTCGTCCGAGGAGCGGGCCAATCAGGTTCGGGATTTGGCGCGGGCGGAGCTCGTCGACTTGGGGCCGCTGGCGGCGCTGGTGGAGGATCCGGGCGTGAGCGAGATCGCTGCTTCGGGCGCTGGCTACCTGTGCGTCGTGCGGGGCTCCAACAAGCCCGAGGTGGTGACGCCTTTCGGTGCGGCCGGTTCCTTGGAGCGCGCAGTCGAGCGCCTTTGCGCCCGTGAGGGCGCCCCACTCAAGCCCAGCGAACGCACCGTGCACCGCACCCTGCCGGGATCCGGCTTCGAGTTGGACATCACGCGCGGTGAACTGGCGCCCGGAGGGCCCCTCGTTCACCTGCGACGACGACCGCAGCTTGCGATCACGATGGACGACCTCGTTCGTTCAGGCACCGTGTCGCGTACCATCGCCAATTTTCTGCAGCAGTGTGTGTTGGGCTGCGCGAACTTGTTGGTGGTGGGCCACACTGGCTCGGGGGCGCTGGACGTCCTGTCTGCCCTCACCAGTACGATGAACGGCGAACGTGCGGTCGTCCTGGCCGACGATGGGGATCTGGTGGGCTCCAACTGTGTCGGCTTGCGAGAGGGTCGAGGGATCGACTTGCACGCATTGCTCTCTGAAGCGGCCAAGTTGCCCGGTCACCGCCTGGTGATTGATGGACTGGCGCGACGAGAGCGGGCGGCGGCCGCTCTTCGCGTCGTGGCTGATGGCACCACCGGGGTGGTCGCCCGCTTGCCCGGACGCAGCATCGAGCGAGGTCTGGCCCAACTTTGCGCCCAGTTGTCGGTGGCTCACAGCGGCATGCCACCGGCGACGTTTGCGGACGCCTTCGTTGCGACGTTCGACGTGGCGTTGGAGGTCGCTCGCCTGGCCGATGGTCGCAGCCGCGTGGTGCGCGTCGCCGAACTGTCCCGCGGCGAGAGCTCGCCCGTGGTCGCGGAGGACATCTTCGGTTTCACCGTCGAACGGGTGGCCACTGGAGGCGCCGTCGAAGGCAGCTTCATCCCGAGTGGGCGCCGCCCGCGCTTCGAAGCGGAACTGCGCCTGCGTGGAGCTCGGGTCGACAGCGGCATGTTCGGCCGCGCGCGTGCGCCGTATCCGGGGCGCTGAGCGTGCGCGTTCAGGCGTGGGCTTCGGCGACGGCCCGCGCCACCTTCTTGCCGATCATGCGCCGCTTGAGAGCGTTGAACTTGTCGACCATCAAGACGCCGTTGAGGTGATCGTTTTCGTGCTGGATGGCAACTGCGAGCAAGCCGTCAGCTTCGAGTTCAAAGGGCTGGCCCTCCACGTCCTGAGCGCGCACCAGCACCGTTTCCGCGCGTTTGATGTCTTCGCTCACGCCGGGAAACGAGAGGCAACCCTCGCGCCAGTTCTGACTACCCGAGGTCTCGACGATCTCCGGGTTGATGAAGACCTTCAGATCGCTGGGTTCGTCCTCGTCTGCGATGTCGATCACGAACACGCGCTGCAAGACCCCGATCTGATTGGCTGCGAGCCCACATCCGGGGGCGTCGTACATCGTCTCCGCCATGTCTTCGACGAGGGTCTTGAGCGCGTCGTCGAAGGCTGTCACGGGCAGTGCTGGCTCGCGCAGCCGTGGGTCTGGGTACGTCAAAATGGGGCGAACAGCCATGCCTAGGAAGATAACACTGGGGGGGCAGAGCGCAACGGCGTTGCAGCCTGCCCGTGCACGGGCGTAAGCATGCGGTATTGCTGCTGTGGCTCGTTCCGGCGCAGGGGTTTCAGGCGTGCCTCAGGGCAACGACGCCTAGCGGTCCGCGGTCGCCCCGGGAGCCTTTTTCGTCGGGTAGACGACCGGGCCGTGCACGTAGGCGTCCGTCCCGCAGAGTTCCCAGGTCGGGGGAGAGATGCGAGGCGCATCTGCGATCCCGTCCGGGCCCGCCCAGTCCACGGCGGCCGGCCTTCCACGCGGCCCCAGCAAGACTGGCGCGACGAACAAGTGCAGCTCGTTCGGAAGCCGGGCCGCGAAAAACGAGCCGGCGAGTTCCGCGCCGCCCTCACACAGTACGCTGACCACCTCACGAGCGGCCAGCGCCCGCAAGACTGCGGTCACGTCGCAGCGACCCTGGGGGGTGCTCGCGACGCGAATCACCGAGACGCCCCGTTCGATCAGCGAGGCTTCCGTCGACTCGGGAGCGTCGTCCGTCGTCAGCACGCAGGTGGGTATTTCAGTGGCAGTGGTGACCACGTGGGCATCCAGTGGGATGCGCAGCTTGCTGTCCACGACGCAGCGGATGGGATTGGCGCCCTCGACGTCGCGGACCGTGAGCAGTGGATCATCAGTCATCACGGTGCTGCTGCCCACGAGCACCGCGTCGTGTTGGGCTCTGAGGGTATGAACGCGTGTGCGCGCCGACTCGCAGGTGATCCACTTCGAGATGCCCGTGCGCGACGCCGTTCGCCCGTCCAGCGAGACGCCCAACTTCACGGAGAGGTAGGCGATCTTGTCCTTGATGTAGCGGGTCCACGGAGCGACGAGCCGCTTGGCGGCCTCTTCTTCGACTCCGATGACGACCTCGATCCCTGCGGCTTGCATGCGCTCCGCACCGCCCCCTTCGACGTCGGGATTGGGATCGCGCGTGCCGATGACGACCCGTGCCACCCCCGCCTTGATGATCGCGTCCACACAAGGCGCCGTGCGCCCTTCGTGGTTGCACGGCTCCAAGGTGACGTACAGGGTGGAGCCCGCTGCGTGTTCTCCTGCAGCTTGCAGCGCGACGACTTCGGCATGTGCGCCGCCGGCTTCAGCATGGAAACCCTGGCCGACGACCTCCTCGCCTTGGATGACGACGGCACCGACGTGCGGGTTGGGGGAAGGATCCCCCTGCGCTCCGACCTCGAGTGCCAAGCGCATCATTTGGGCGTCGATTTCCGCCATTGGTCGCAGATTTACTCGGTTGAACGGGCGCTCACAAGCTTACTCATCTCGGCGATGAACTCGTCGATGTCCCGGAAGGACTTATACACGCTCGCGAATCGCACATAGGCCACATCGTCGAGATCTTTTAGCCGAGTCATCACCCGTTCTCCTAGCAATCTCGAAGAGATCTCGCGCAGCCCTTCTTCCGCCACCTCACGTTCCAGGCCCTCGACCTGGGCGTCCAGCTCTTCGTCCGAAATGGGGCGTTTGTTGCAAGCGACGCGCAGAGAGCGAATGACTTTCTCTCGGTCGAAGGTTTCGCGCCTGCCGTCGCGCTTGATCACGGCCGGCAACGAGTACTCCACACGCTCGTAGGTGGTGAAGCGTCGCTTGCACGCGTCGCATTCGCGACGTCGCCAGGTGACCTGGCCGCCGCCCGCGACTCGAGAATCAACGACGCGGCTATCGACGGCCTTGCAGTTTGGACACTGCATCAGAACGCCTCCGTCAAACGGAAGAGAAGACGAGGGCGACGTTGGTGCCGCCGAAACCGAAAGAGTTGCTCATGGCGTGTCGCGTACGACGCTGACGCCCGGTGTTGGGGACGTAGTTCAATACGCATTCGGGATCCGGTTCCTCATGGTTGATCGTTGGTGGCACGTGGCCTCGTCGAACGGCATTGATGCAAACGGCCGCTTCCACGGCACCCGCCGCACCGAGCAAGTGTCCCATCATCGACTTGGTGGAGCTGATCCACAGTTGACTGTCGCTGGTGTCGGTTGCGTGGGGACCGAACAACCGCTCGACGGCTCTCGATTCTTCCACATCCCCAGCGGGCGTCGACGTGCCGTGCGCATTGATGTAGCCGATGTCCTGGGGGGCGAGCTTGGAGTGTTGCAGTGCCAGACGCATTGCGTTGGCCGCGAAGCGGTGCTCGGGCACTGGTTTGGTGATGTGATAGGCGTCGCTGGTGGCTCCCCAGCCGCTGATTTCCGCCAGGATGTTGGCGCCGCGTTTTCTGGCGCGGGAGAGCGACTCCAGGATCAATACCCCAGCGCCTTCGCCCATCACGAAACCGTCCCGATTCTTCTCGAAGGGTCGGCTGGCTCCGGCCGGATCGTCGTTGCGTCGACTCAGCGCGAACATCCCATTGAATCCGGCGATGCCGGTCGGGGTGATGGCCGCTTCGGCCCCACCGGCGACCATCACCTCGGCTCGCCCCGACCGGATCCACTCGAAAGCTTCTCCGATGGCATGGGCACTCGAAGCGCAGGCGCTGGTGTGGCAGTAGCTGGGGCCGTGAAGATCGTGGGCGATCGTCACTTGTCCTGCCGCGAGATTGCCGATGATTGACGGGATGAAATAGGGGCTGACTTTGCGGGGGCCTTTGCCGTGGCACGTCAAAGTGACACGCTCGAGGTTCTCCAGGCCTCCGATCCCGACGCCGATGAAGCACCCGGTTCGCTCGCGCTCGTCGTCCGTCAGCTCAGGTTTGGCATCGTCGAATGCCATGGCCGCCGCCGCCAGCGCGAACGTCGTGAAGCGCGACATCTCTTTGAGGCGCTTCTTGGAGACGAACGCGGTGGCGTCGAAATTGTCGACTTCGGCGGCAAAGCGGGTCGCGTACTCCTCGTTGGCGTCGAACTGAGTGATGGGACCAACCCCACTCATGCCCTCCATCAAGGCGCTCAAAGTGGCCTCGGTCCCAATCCCACACGGGGTGACGAGGCCCATTCCGGTGACGACGACCCGCTCCATAGGTGTCCGCCGAGGGCAGCGGGCAATGCGTTAGCTGGTCTTGTGCTTGGTGATGTACTCGACAGCGTCGTTCACGGTGCGGATTTGCTCCGTGTCCTCGTCTGGGATGTCAATCTCGAACGCCTCTTCGAAGGCGAGCACGAGCTCGACGAGGCCCAGGGAGTCCGCTCCGAGGTCGTCGATGAAAGACGATTCCGGCTTGATGTCGTCTTCTTCGACATCGAGTTGTTCTTTGATGATCCGCTTGACCTCGGCGGTGATGTCTTCAGCCATTTCTCAGTTGCCTCCACCGTTTGTTCGGTTTGAGTCCTTCATACCAGGACTAGTTGACGTCGACAGTTCTCGCGCCGCTGCGGCGGGCACGAGAAGCTGCCTCACATGTGCATGCCTCCGTTGACGCGGAGGG
Organism: Polyangiaceae bacterium; assembly: GCA_050290545.1. GTDB lineage: Bacteria > Myxococcota_A > Polyangia > Polyangiales > Polyangiaceae > SZUA-265. The sequence goes on from JBNKHV010000036.1 coordinate 13,077, forward strand.
CATGTCCCGTAACGTAAGCCGCTTCGTCCGAAGCGAGGTAGACGACGGCCGCTGCGACCTCGTCCGCCGTGCCCGGCCGAGCCAAGGGGACGCCGGCCAACATGGCCGTGCGCTGAGCATCGTTGAGCTCGTGGGTCATGTCGGTCTCGATGTAGCCCGGCGTGACCGCGTTGACCGTGATGCGGCGAGAAGCGTACTCGCGGCTCAGACTCTTGGCGACACCGAGCAGCGCTGCCTTGGATGCCGCGTAACTGGTCTGCCCTTCGTTGCCGCGTTCGCCAACGACGCTGGAGATGAAGACGATACGACCACCCTTGGTGCGCATCATCGGCTTGACCGCGGCTTTTGCGCAGGCAATGGCGCCTTTGAGGTTGACCCCCAAAGTGAGATCGAGATCCTCTTCCTTCAGTCGCAGCAGCAAGCCATCGCGCGAGATACCCGCGTTGGCGACGAGAATGTCGAGCCGCCCCAAGCGCTTGGCGACATCTGCTATCGCGCGCTCCGCCGCTTCCATGTTCGAGACGTCGAAACGCTCGGCTTCCGCATGACCGCCGGCCTGTTCGATCTCGGCTACCGTTTGAGCTGCTGCCTGCTCACCACCGACGTAGGTGATGACGACGTGGGCGCCTTGCGCCGCCAGTGCCTTGGCGCAAGCACGGCCAATACCGCGGGAACCGCCCGTGACTACTGCTACTTTGCCGCTCAGATCGAACATTGAAACGTCTTCGAGTGCCCCTGGGGACCGTTCAGGTCGCGGAGGCCGGGCTGTTTACCACGCTGCTCCGAGCCTCAAACCACAAAAATCCGGCCAAAAAGCTGAAATTCGGCCGGCCGCACGCGACTTGCTGCTGACTGTCGGCGGCGCGGAACGGGTACGCAGTTGTTCAGCTGGCGAGGAACTCCGGGATTGCTTCGAGCGAGGCAACGTTGCCGACGCTGAGCACATTCAGTCGCTTGTCCGTCTTCTTGGCCAAACCGGCCAGCACCGAGCCCGGACCGAGCTCGAGGGCGTGGGTGAAGCCGTTATCCACCAGCCACTGCAGGGTCTGCTGCCAGCGCACGGCGCCGTCGACTTGGCGCGTCAGAAGTTCCGGGATGCGGCTGGGATCTTGATTGGGGCTCGCTTCAACGTTGCTGAGGACTGGAAATGCCATGTCCGAAAATTCGATGTCCTGCGCGGCGCTGCTGACTTTCTGCGCGGCGGGAGCCATCAGCGCGCAGTGAAATGGCGCGCTCACCTTGAGTGGGATCGCCTTGAGTTTGCGTTCCTTCGCCAAGGCTGCGGCGCGCTCCGTCGCAACGCGATGACCGGCGATGACGACCTGCCCGGGGCAGTTGAAGTTGGCCGGTGACAGCACGTCCTCCTGGCGCGCGTCAGAGCACAGAGCCTCCACGGTTGCCTCGTCGCCGCCCATGATGGCGACCATGCCGCCTTCACCTGGCGGCACCGCTTCTTGCATCGCCTGCCCACGGAGTCGGACCAGGCGAACCGCAGCCGAAAACGCTAGCGCGCCGCTGGCGACCAACGCGCTGTACTCCCCCAAGGAATGCCCCGCCGCGGCCTCGGGCGCGGGCAGCTCCGGATGCGCCTCTTTGACAGCGGCCAACACGGCGCAGCTCGTCGTGAGGATCGCCGGCTGTGTGTTCCTGGTCAGTTGCAGCTCTGACTCCGGGCCTTCGAAGCAGAGTGTGCTCAAAGACTCACCCAATTGCTCGTCGGCCGTCTCGAAGACCATGCGGGCAGCGGCTGATGCTTCGAACAGCTCTTGGCCCATACCGACCTTTTGCGCTCCCTGACCGGGGAACAACAACGCCAACTTCATCGCTCGCTACGCTCCTTCGTCACCAGCCGCCGAGGCCGAACTCATGGACGACCAGGCACGAGCAGACCCCGTGCTCGTTGATGCGGGGTCAGTCCTCCGGCCGTGTCGAGGTGCTCGACGGCTACTTCATTGCCGGGCGGGGGTCGCCCGCGGCGCTCACTCTTCGGCGGCTTCCGTTTCGAAAACGGCACGGCCCTTGTAGTGGCCACACTCGGGGCAGACCCGATGCGATTGCATCGGCGCCGAGCAGTTGGGGCACGGGATCAGGTTCGGCGCGGTGATCTTGTCGTGCTGAGCGCGGCGCTTGTCGCGTCGGCTAGAGGTGGTTCGTCGCTTGGGTACAGCCACGGGTTACTCCTGTTTCTGCTTTTTCGTCGCAGGGGGTTGGTTGGGTGCGTCGGGCTGAGCAGCCGTCGGCGACTCTCCGCTCGGGTTCGATCCGTTCGATTGTGCCCGCATCTTGTCGGCGAGGTCCTTCAACGGTTGAAGGCGCGGGTCGAGTGCCCTGGGCCCTGCCGGGGATTGGGGAGGCGAAGCGATAGCGGGGGATGCTTCCAAACGCAAGTCCGAACGCAACGGAAACATAGGCAGTTCTAGCAAGACCTGCTCCCGCACCCAGTCGTCGAGCACGATCGTCTCTCCGGAGAAGCTGTCGTAGGCGGCATCTTCCTCTGTCAAAACGGGCTCTTCCGATTCCTCACCGCGCGCTCGCTGAGGTCTGGGGCGCCGGTTCGTGCCGGACGCTTGCTGACTTCGCGTCAGCATCAGGAACAGCTCGGGCTTCAGGTCGTAGAGCGCGGGTTCGAGCGTGCGTGCGCAGGGCAGCGTCACTTGCACGTCGATGGAGCCACGCACGAGGACCTGGCTCCCATTCTTCATCAGGGTCGCGGTCAACCGACCGGTCTTGGATGTACGGCGCGCGTCGGTTTCCGACAGAGCCCAGTCCAGCCACTCGGCGGGAATGTCCCAGGCGCGCTCCTGCTCCTCTCGCTCGACGTCGGAGACCAACACGCTGAACAACGGCTGCGTCATGGTCGCCGAGGGTAGCGCAAGGGCGACCGCGTGCAAATTGGGGTGAGTTCGCGCCGTGCCGAGCTGGTATGAGGGCGCGAAACGATCCTCGTTCGAGCGCACAGCATGCAGGACCCCGATTCAACGAGCCGTCAGCACTCCCAAGAGGAGCAAGAGTCGCAGGCGCATGAGGGCGAGGCCCAGGCGTCGGCTTCTAGTGCGGCTGGTGAACGCAGCGCTACTCGGAAGGCTGCGCGTCAGAAGGAAACTGGGGCGCTCACTCGACTGCTTGCTTGGCTTCGGGCAACTCCGGCTCGTCAACGTTGGGCGCTAGCGGCCGGTATCTACGTCCTTTCGACCGTGGTCTACTTGCTGCTTGCTGCCAAGCAGACGCTCGTCGAGCACACGCCCTACAACCACTTCGCGCTACTGGCGGATGGATGGCTGGACGGCCGTCTGCACTTGGACGGAGCGCCACCGAAGTACGCCCACAACAACGACTTCGCCCACTTCGACGGCAAGTGGTTCGTTGCGTTTCCGCCATTCCCGGCGGTGTTGCTGTTGCCCCTGGCTGCATTTGCGGGGGAGCCGGAAGCGGTTCGTGACGGACAGTTCTTCTTGTGGCTCGCGGGGCTGGGGCCGGCGTTCCTGTTCCTGGCGCTCGAGCGCATGAAGACGCTCGGGCTCAGCGCGAGAGTGTCATGGCAAAATGCGGTGTTGAGCCTGTGCTTCGCGTTCGGGACCGTTTACTTCTTCAGCGCTGAGCAGGGCACGGTTTGGTACGCCGCCCACGTGGTGGCAGTCATCCTGACGGCTCTCTACCTTCTCTTCTCGCTGGGGGCGAAGCACCCCTTGCTGGCGGGGATTTGCCTCGGCTGTGGGCTGCTGTCACGTGCGCCTTTGGTCTTTGCGGTGCCCCTGTTTGCGCTGGAGGCGCTCCGAGTGTGCGGGCCGGAGACTGGCGGCCAGGAGTGCGGACTGAAGGCCGTCGTCAGCTGGTTGCGTGGGGTGAACTGGCCGCGGGTGTTGAAAGCCTATGCCTGGTTCGCGCTGCCGATGGCGATCGCTCTGGGGGTGACGTTCTGGCTCAACGACGCACGCTTCGACGATCCGTTCGACAGTGGCTACGAGTACCTGACGGTGGCCTGGCAAGCGCGCATGAAGAAGTGGGGGCTGTTTCACTACCACTACCTGTCGCGCAACCTCGGGGTGGTGCTCTCGATGCTGCCGTGGTTGGGAGACGACGTGCCGTTTCGGATCAACGCGCACGGTTTGGCGCTGTGGTTCACGACGCCGCTGTTCTTGTGGCTGCTGTGGCCGCGACGTCTGGGCGCGACCCATTGGGCGCTGTGGGCCACCGTCTTCTGCGTCGCGATTCCGACTCTGTTCTACCAGAACACGGGTTGGGCCCAGTTCGGCTATCGTTTCTCCAACGACTACGCCGTGTTTCTGTTTGCGCTCTTGGCCTTGGGTGGCCGCCCGCTGCGTTCGTGGTTCGCCATCGCGGCCGCCTGGAGTATCGCCGTCAACGGCTTTGGTGCATGGACATTCGGGCGTAGCCAGTACAAGAAGTACTACTACTTCGATGGCTCTCAGACGAAGTTCTACCAGAAGGACTGACCAGCTCACGTCGCCCTCGCGCGTCAGAGCTTGGCGCCCGAGTCCCCCCATCTTGCCTCCCGGGAGGGCGTCCGGATGAGCGCGTTGCTCGAAGCCGCAGGCAAACGCTACGGCGCCGACGAGCTCGAGATGCTGCAACGCGCCCTCGCCGTCGTGAAGGCCAAGGCGCCGTCTGTCGACGCGCCAACCCCTGGCGAGGAGGCGGCCCAGTTGCTCCTGGGCATGAGGCTCGACGCACCGACGGTGTGTGCTGCAATGTTGACGGACCAGACGGCGACTGAAGAGTTTCCCGCCGGTGTTCGGCAGCTGTTGCAGGGCGTCGAACGGCTGAACGCCATTCGCTGGGACAGATTGGATGACGAGGCCGCCGAGTCCTTGCGGCGCATGTTCCTCGCGATGGCGAAGGACGTGCGCGTCGTGCTCATCGTGTTGGCACTTCGCGTGGGCCAGATGCGGCACATCGAGCAGCTGTCCGAAGAAGAGCGGGCGCGTCTGGCTCGTGAGGCGCTGGAGGTGTTTGCCCCGCTCGCCAACCGACTCGGCATCTGGCAACTCAAGTCGGATCTGGAGGACGGCGCGTTCGAGGTGTTGGAGCCGGAGAGCTTCCGGCGGCTGTCGGACCTGTTGGAGCAACGCCGGGAAGAACGCGCTTCGTTCGTCGCAGAAGTGGTGCACGACGTCGTCTGTGAGCTCGAAAGGAACGGCATCGAGGCGAGCGTCGCGGGGCGTCCAAAGCACCTCTACAGCATCTACAAGAAGATGCTGCGCAAGCAGGTCGACTTCGACCAGATCTTCGATATCAGCGCGGTGCGCGTCATTGTCGACGAAGTCGCGCAATGCTACGGCGCTTTGGGCGTGGTTCACGCGATGTGGCCACCCATCAAGGGGGAGTTCGACGACTACATCGCTTTGCCCAAAGGAAACGGCTACCAGTCCTTGCACACAGCCGTCGTCGGGCCTCGCGGCAAACCCGTCGAAGTCCAGTTCCGGACCCGGCAGATGCACCGCTTCGCCGAGTTCGGTGTGGCGGCGCACTGGGCCTACAAGGAGCAGCGCGAAGGGGCGGACGCTCAAGACCGTTTCATGGTCCTTCGGCGGCTGCTCGACTGGGAGCGCGAGCTGGAGGATCCGAAGCAATTCGTCGAATCGCTGCAGACGGACATCTTCGAAGACCAGGTGCTCGTGTTCACTCCGGTCGGTGATGTCATCGACCTGCCCAGGGGGGCCACGCCGCTCGACTTTGCGTACCGGGTGCACACCATGGTCGGGCACCGGACCAAGGGCGCTCGAGTCAACGGACAGATCGTCAGTCTCGACGTCGAGCTGCAGACGGGTGATCGCGTGGAGATCCTGACACAGAAGGAGCCCGCGCCCAGTCGCGACTGGATGAACCCGAAGCTGGGCTATCTCAAGACGGCCAGCGCGCGCGGCAAGGTGCGTCACTGGTTTCGGGAGCAGGGCCGCGAGCAAGCCGTGGCTGCTGGGCGGCAGATGCTCGACAAAGAACTCTCCCGGCTCGAACTCGGCGGGGTTACCCCCAGCATGATTGCCGAAGCGCTCGACGTGGAAAGCGTCGAAGCGCTGCATGCGGCGATCGGCTACGGCGACAAGAGCATCGTCGGGGTCGCATCCACCGCGCTCGAGCTCGAAAGGGGCAAGGAAAGAGACGAGGTCGTCATCGAGCCGGTACCCATTTCACGGCGCGGAGCCTCTGGCGTGACGCTCGACGGTGTCTCCGACGTGATGGGCAAGCGGGCACACTGCTGCAATCCTCTACCCGGGGACGACGTCTTGGGCTTCGTCACCCGAGGGCGCGGCATCGTGATCCACCGACGGGACTGCGCTAACGTGCGGCAGTCACCGGAGCCCGAGCGCTGGGTGGAAATCGATTGGGGGGCCAACCGCGAGCAAGCCCATGGCGTGGAAGTGGAGGTGCTCGCGCAAACGAGCTCGGGTTTGCTCAATCGTGTGGTTCGCCTGCTGTCGACGTTCGGCATCGTCGTGTCCGCGGCCAACATGTTGCCGTCGAAAGATGAACGCATTCGGCTGCGCCTGACCGTGCAGGCGCGCGACTCCGATCAGCTGACAATCGGCCTGCAGCGCGTATCGTCGCTCCACGACGTGGAAGAAGTGCGGCTCGTGGCGCGGTGAACGCGCACGAGTCGTCGTGTGTCGGCTTCAGCTGCGACGTTGAGGCAGGCCCGCTTGATGGAGCTTGCCGGGTAGCGGCCGCCCGACGATCTTTTCGGCCAGCTTCGCCGCTTCGACGAGCGCTCCCAGGTGCAGCCCCGTTTCGATGCCCATGCCCTCGAGCATGTAGGCGAGGTCTTCCGTGGCGAGGTTGCCCGAGGCGCCGGGCGCGTAGGGACATCCGCCCAGACCACCCAACGAGGAATCGAAGTTCGAAAAGCCCAGCTCCAGGCCCGCCAACGCATTGGCCAATGCCGTCCCTCGGGTATCGTGCAAATGCAGGGCGAGTTGCTCGCTGTCGAATTTGGACAGGAACAACTCGCCGATCGCTCGCGTCTGCTTCGGGTTGCCCACACCGATGGTGTCACCGAGGCTGACCTGGTAGCAGCCGAAGCCGAGCAGGGCCTCGGTGATTTCCAGGGCACGTTTTGGGTCGACCTCGCCTTCGTAGGGGCAGCCCCACACCGTCGAGACGTAGGCCCTGACTGCCATGCCAGCGTCCCGCGCGATGGGTACGAGCTCTTCGAAGACTTGCAGCGACCGCTCGATCGGCTTGTTGGTGTTCTTCTGGTTGTGGGTTTCGCTCGCGGACAAGAAGACCGCGACCTCCTGCATGCCGGCGTCGATGGCGCGCTCCAGGCCTCGCGTGTTGGGGCACAAAGCGCTGAAGCGCACGTTGCGGGGGCGGGCGATGTCCTTGGTCAATTCGTCGGCATCGGCCAACTGCGGGATCCAGCGCGGCGAGACGTAGCTGGTCACCTCGATGCGAGACAGCCCAGAGCCAACGAGTGCCTGGATCAGGAGCTTTTTCTGGCCGACGGGCACCAGCGCCGGTTCGTTCTGCAGACCGTCCCTCGGAGATACCTCATAGATTGAGACTCGAGGGGGCAGTTCCGTCATCACACGTCCAGTAGCCGCATTTGCCTGGAGCGTTGCGGCGTCCTGTATTGTACGGGGTAGTTGCCGCTGAAGCACGCGTCACAGAACGGATGCTCACCTGACTTGTCCTGGAGTATGGGGAGGTGCGTGGCCAGAGAGGCGTGCAGACCGCTGTCAGACGGGTTGAGCTGGGCCGGAGACAAGCTGGCAGCGACGGCCTGCAACATGGAGTCGTGGCTCAAGTAGGCCAGCGTGTCGCTCGTGATGTACTCGTTGATCTCTTCGACGCTCTGGCTCGCCGCGATCAGCTCGTCTCGCGTGGGAGTATCGATGCCGTAGTAGCAGGGCCAGCGTGTCGGGGGGCTGGAGATGCGCAGGTGCACTTCCGTCGCGCCGGCATCGCGGATCATCTTGACGATCTTCCGGCTCGTCGTGCCTCGCACGATGCTGTCGTCCACCACGATCACGCGTTTGCCGCGAAAGACCTCAGGGACGGGACTCAACTTGAGGCGCACGCCGAAGTGGCGAATGCTCTGTTGGGGCTCGATGAAGGTGCGGCCGATGTAGTGGCTGCGCACCAAGCCCACCTCGTAGGGCAGCTTGGCCTGCTCTGCGAAGCCGATCGTTGCGGGTACACCGCTGTCTGGCACGGGCACTACGACGTCGGCCTCGACGCGGTTTTCTCGCGCCAGAGCTCGGCCGAAATTCTTCCGCGCTTCGTAGACGTTGACCCCGTCGATGGTCGAATCCGGTCGTGCGAAGTAGATGTATTCGAAGATGCAGCGCTTGCTCGCCAAGGGCGCAGCGGGCGTGATGCTGCGCATGCCGTCCTGGTTGAAGACGACGATTTCTCCCGGTGCCACGTCGCGGATGAATTCGGCCTCAATCAGGCTGAAGCTCGTGGATTCACTTGCCACCACGTAGGGCCGCTTGCCCGTTCGCAGGCGCCCGATGCACAGCGGCCGGATGCCGTGGCGATCGCGCGCCGCGATCAGTTTCGTCTCGGTCAAGCACAGAAGGGAGAAGGCTCCTTCCACCTTGCTCAGTGCGTCTGCCAGGCGATCCTCGGTGGTGCGCTGTTCGCTCAGGGCGAGCAGGTGCACGATCACTTCCGTGTCGCTGGCGCTCTGAAAAATCGAGCCCTGTTCTTCCAGGCGCTCCCGTACGACCAAAGCATTCGTCAAGTTGCCGTTGTGGGCGATGGCGATCTGCCCGTGGGCGTAGTCCACCGCGATGGGCTGGGCGTTCTTCAGAAACGACCCGCCGGCAGTGGAGTAGCGCACGTGCCCGATGGCGGCGCGCCCCGTCAGCTTGTCCATCTGACGTTGCTGAAAGACGTCGATGACTTGCCCCATCCCACGGTGCAGCGCCAATTGCTTGCCATCACTGGTGGCGATGCCCGCGCTCTCTTGCCCGCGGTGCTGCAACGCGTGCAGACCCAGATAAGTCAGGTTAGCCGCTTCGGAATGTCCGTAAATGCCGAATACGCCGCACATCAGTCAGCTCAGGGGGACGAAGCGCCTGCGTCATGCCGCCGAAAACGAGATTGCGCAAGTCGTAATCGCGATCCTCTCTTGGGGGCGTTCCAATTCTCCAAGAGCGTGGTGTCACCGCAACCAAAGCCGGTCCGCCGGCGGAACTCGTTCATCCTGTCTGGGCTCGTGTGTGGTTCTCTGCGCAGCTGCGCGCGCAGCATTCAACGTGGACGTCGAGGCGTGAGCTCGTCGTGAGAGCGCGGGGATTTCGGCGACGTGCGCCGCTTCGCTCAAGACTCCGCGCCTTTGTTTTCGATCATCATGCGCAACTCGTCTTGGTCGTTGGAGCGACCGAGCGCTTCCTGCAGCGTGATCAGCCTCCGAGCGTAGAGAGAGAACAATGACTGATTCATCGTCTGCATGCCGTGCTTGCCCTGTCCAACCTGCATCTGCGAGTAGATCTGATGCACCTTGTCTTCGCGGATCAGGTTGCGAACGGCAGCATTGGGGATGAGCACTTCCATCGCCATCACACGGCCCGGTGCACCAGCGCGTGGCAGTAGGAGCTGACTCATCACGCCGTCCAACACGAAAGAAAGCTGCGCCCGCACCTGGGCCTGTTGGTGTGGCGGGAAGACGTCGATCACGCGGTTGATGCTCTGCACGGCCGAGTTCGTGTGCAGGGTCGCGAACACCAAGTGACCCGTCTCTGCGATGGTCAGAGCGGCTTCGATGGTCTCGAGATCACGCATCTCGCCAACGAGGACGACGTCGGGATCCTGACGCAGCACGTACTTGAGTGCGTCTTTGAAGGTGTAGGTGTCGGCACCGATCTCGCGCTGATTGACGATGCTGCGCTTGTGCGGGTGCAGGTATTCGATCGGATCCTCGATCGTCATGATGTGCTGACGCTTCTCCGAGTTGATCTTGTCGATGATGGACGCCAGGGTCGTGCTCTTGCCGGAGCCGGTCGGTCCAGTCACGAGGATCAGCCCGCGCGGACGCTCGGCGAGTTCTGCCACCACCGGTGGTAGCCCGAGCTCGTCGAAAGAGAGGATCTTGAACGGGATCGCGCGAAAGGCGCCTGAAACGGCGCCGCGCTGCATGAAGATGTTGGCGCGATAGCGAGACAGGTTCTTGACGCCGAAGGACAAGTCGAGCTCCTTGCGCTTCTCGAACTCGATTTTCTGTTCTTCGGTGAGGATGGAGTAGCAAATCTGTTTCGTCTCGATCGGCGTCAGCGGCTCGAGCTTCAGTGGGACCACTTGCCCGTCGATGCGCAGGAGGGGAGGCGCCCCAGTGGTGATGTGCATGTCGCTGGCGCCTTTTTCGATCATTGCGCGCAGCAGTTGGTGCAGATTGATTTTCAGTCCCGTAGCCATGGCCTCGTGTTGCTGCGGTCCGCACACCTTCGTCCATGCCCTGGGCGGACTGCAGAAGAACCGCTACCAGTGGGGTGACGGCCCCGGCTCGAGGTCGGGGTCCCGTGAACGTCGTTCATGCGTGGTGTGGTCTGCCGCAGAGCAGTGGGCGCCCAATTGCGCTGACTTGAGTCTGTCTGCAGCGATGGGGTCCCGTCAACTGGTGAACGCTTCGAGTGGGAAGCGGCCACGACCTGATGCATGTCGGGAAAGCTCGGGTCGTGAACGGCCTAGTCCGCCACCGTCACGCGCAGCACTTCGCTGATGGTCGTCGTGCCGTGCAATATCTTCTCAATGCCGCTCATGCGCAACGAGCACATGCCGGCCTTGATGGCTGCAGTCTTCAGTTCCGTCGTGGAAGCGCCCTGCAGCACGAGTTCGCGCAAGTCTTCCGTAAATCGCATCACCTCGTACAAGGCAACCCGGCCCTTGTAGCCCGTTCCCCCACAGGTGCCACATCCCTTGCCCTGAACCAGCTCTGCGCTTTCGATCTGCTCGGGGCTCATGCCCAAGTCCAACAGGGCCTCTTTGTCGATGGGAGCCGGCTCGCGACAATCAGCGCAGATGCGACGAGCGAGACGCTGAGCAAGCACGAGATTCACGCTCGCGGTGATCAGAAATGGCTCGACGCCCATGTTGAGCAAACGGGAGATCGTCGAAGGCGCGTCGTTCGTGTGCAAGGTCGACAACACCAAGTGCCCAGTGAGCGCCGCCTTGACGGCGATTTCCGCCGTCTCGAAGTCGCGGATCTCTCCGACCATCACGATGTCCGGGTCCTGGCGCAGGAAGGCTCTCAGTGAGGCCGCGAAGTTCAAGCCGATGTCGTCGTGCATCTGGACCTGGTTGATGCCCATCAGGTTGTACTCGACAGGGTCTTCAGCGGTCGAGATGTTGACCTCGCCGCCGTTGAGGTCGGACAGCGCCGAGTACAGCGTGGTCGTCTTTCCAGAACCAGTCGGTCCCGTGACGAGCACCATGCCCCAGGGCTGATGGATGGCCCAGTTGAAGTCGTCCAACGGCTTCTGATCGAAGCCCAGTTTCGTCATGTCGAGCTGCAGGTTGGACTTGTCCAACAAGCGCAGCACGATCTTCTCCCCCCACATCGTCGGCAGCACGCTGACGCGAAAGTCCATTTCTCGATCGCGGCCCAGCTTCATCTTGATGCGACCGTCCTGCGGCAGACGACGCTCGGCGATGTCCAGCTGGCTCATGATCTTCAAACGACTGGACAACGCGTTCTTGAGCTTGAGCGGCGGAGACATCTCTTCGTGCAACACGCCGTCCACTCGGTAGCGGACCCGCATGCGCTTTTCGTAGGGCTCGATGTGAATGTCGCTCGCTCCCTTTCGGATGGCGTTGAGCAAGATGACGTTCACTAGACGCACGACGGGTGCGTCTTCGCTGGCTTTCTCCAGCTCGAGGATGTTCTCGTCTTCTTCTTCGGCGGTGAAGTCGATGTCCTCATCATCCAGATCGAAGTCCGCCATCACCTCCTCGTAGGAGGGGCCCGCCGAATAGTAGCGGTCGATGGTTTCGGCGATCGCCGTCTCGGAAGCCACGACGGGCTCGACGTTGAATCCCGTCAAGAACTTGATGTCGTCGATGGCATGCAGATTCGTCGGATCCGCCATGGCGACAATCAACGCGGACCCGGAGCGCATGACCGGCAAGATGCGGTGTTTCTCGCAGAACTCGCGCGTCACCAGCTTGAGCACGTCGGGCTCGATCTCGTACTCCCCGAGGTCGATCGCGGGCAGGTGATACTGGTTGCTGAGGAAGTCAGTGATCTCTTCGTCAGAGATGTAGCCCAGCTTGGCTAGCGTGAAGCTCAGATTCTGCCCGGAACGGGTTTGGTCTTCTTGCGCCTTGCGCAGCTGCTGCAGGCTGATGAGCTTCTCTCGGACGAGGAGTTCGCCCAGGCGGTTGTTGCTGTTACTCGACATACGTAGGTCGTCCTCGGTGGCAGTCTAGCAAGCTGGACTCCTCCGCAGACAATTCGACGGCACATCAGAACCGGACCATTATCCCGTGCGTTCCTGCCGCGGCTTTCCGTACTCCCGTGGAGGTGGCCGTCAGTGGTCCACCTGGGCCGGCAGCGCGCGGCTCGAGGGCTCCAGCCAAGACGCCGACACGGCGTGTCGCCCAGGCCGCGGCCAGCAGTCAGCCCCGGAAGCGACCCCGACGCGCCGACCCGGAGGAGCGCCGAGGCTTAGAAAATGTCGCGTTATTTCAGCCAATTGGGGCGCTCATGCTGCGGCGGCTGTCAACTCTGCGCAGCATCGCCTTGACGCCGGCACGGTGACTCCCATACTCCCCCGATTGTCACATCGGAAAACTAAACTTTGTGACCGGAGCAGCGCATGGCCAAGACCTACACCGACCTATTCTCAGAAGTCCGCGACACCGTAAAGACCATCTCCTTGGAAGACCTGAAGGCTCGCGTCGAGGCAGGCGAAGACTTCACTCTCGTCGACGTGCGCGAGAAAGACGAAGTCAAAGCTGGCTTCATTCCTGGTGCCGTTCACGTGCCTCGTGGCTTTCTGGAGATGCAGGCCGAGGCCAAGCTGCCCGATCGCGATGCCGACATCGTGGTCTACTGCGCCGGTGGTGTGCGCAGCGCGTTTGCTGCCAAGAGCCTGGCTGAGCTGGGCTACAAGAACATATTGAGCGCCAACCCTGGCTTCGTACGATGGAAGGACTTGGGTTACCCGGTCGAGATGCCGCCGGATCTGACGGATGCCCAGCGGGACCGCTACTCCCGTCACCTGTTGCTGCCCGAAGTCGGTGAGGCCGGCCAGGAGAAGCTCCTCGGCGCGAAGGTGCTGTTGTTGGGCGCGGGTGGACTCGGGTGTCCCGCTGCGATGTACCTCGCCGCGGCCGGAGTCGGCACCATCGGCTTGGTGGACGCGGACGTGGTCGACATGTCGAACCTGCAGCGTCAGGTACTTCACGCCAACTCCCGCGTCGGCATGCCGAAGGTGGACAGCGCGGAGCAGTTCATCAACGACCTCAATCCCGACGTCGAGGTCGTCAAGTTCCAGGAGCGTCTCACCAGCGAGAACGTGGATCGGATCTTCAAGGCTTTCGACGTCGTGGTGGATGGTTGCGACAACTTCCCCACGCGCTATCTCGTCAACGACGCCTCGCTCAAACACAAGATCCCCGTCGTGCACGGCTCCATCTTCCGCTTCGATGGCCAGGTCACGACGTTCGTTCCGTTCGAGGGGCCTTGTTACCGTTGCCTCTATCCGGAGCCGCCCCCGGCGCATCTCGCGCCCTCCTGCGCCGAGGCGGGGGTGCTGGGTATCTTGCCGGGCGTGGTGGGCACCTTGCAGGCTACTGAGGCGATCAAACTGGTGCTCGGCAAAGGTGAGCCGCTCAATGGGCGACTGCTGCAGTACGACTCGATGGGGATGAAGTTCCGGACCTTCAAGTTGCGGCGCAACAAGTCGTGTCCGGCATGCGGCGAGAACCCGACGATCACCGAGTACATCGACTACGAAGGGTTCTGCGCCGGCGTCTCCTGAGGGCGTGGGCGCCCCTTCCAGGCCGGCCATACCCTTCCGAGGCCATGGTGGGCCCGGTAGACGACTTCCCAAGCGCTGACGCGGACCGCCAGCACGTACGAACAGGTCGCCAACACCAGGCCTGCGATGACGTCGATCAGGTAGTGCCAGCGCAGAAACATGGTTGCCAGGATGATGTTTACCGTCACCATGGCGACCAAGGGCCAGGTGAGGCGATACGGGTACAGACCCCTGTTGTGATACGAAAACAGCAGGATGAAGGTGGGCAATGCCGTGTGCAGCGAAGGGAAGATGTCCTTCTGCGCGCCGCCAGTGGCCACCAGCTGACTGACGAGCGTCCACCACAGGCCGTGGGGTAGGTCGTTGCTGAACAGCTCTGGCATCGTGTAGGGGCCAAAACCGGGCACGAGCATGTAGCAGGTGTGGCCGATCGTCGAGACCAGCGTCATACCCAAGGCGAACTCCGCGAGGAGTTGGTGGTCGCGCCCGAAGAATGCGATCGGCACGATGTGGCTGATGAGCAGGAAGAAGTAGCTGTAGTAGAAGAACGAGAACCACTCCGTCGTCCAGGGCGTGACCAGCGCGTCGAAAGCTGCAGCAGGTTCGATCCCGAACAGAACGTGATCGAGTGAAAGCAGCTCCTGGTCGAGGCTGCCGGGGCTCACGGCAGGCAAGAAGAGCTTGAAGACGAAGTAGCTCGCGTGGATGCTGCCGAAGTGGCCCAGGCGATAACACAGGGCGCGCCAGAAGCTACCCTCGGGCTTGCTCCGGCTGAACACCAGCACGAGCGCCGCGTAGGCCAGCGACAACCCCAGAACCATCGGCCCCGAGCGGCTCAACTCGGGACTGGGAGAGGCGAGGGCCCAGGCGAGGTTGAGCCCCAGGAGGTAGACCAACATCACCCAGTCGTTGCTGGAAAAGCGGCGCAACCAAGTTCCGACGCTGGTGCTCGAACTGGGCGTGGCTGCAGTCGTGAGGGTGGGCATTCTGTCGTCAGCTCACGGCGCCGCTCAGTTTCGCCGCTTCTGCCACTCTTGGCTTGGAAATGCCTGGGTTTCCGCGCTGCCGAGCGCCTCCTCCAACTCTCGTTGGGCTTGCTCTTCCAGGGACGGGGTGGGGCCAGCGTCGACCCGGACACGCGGGGCTTGGACGCTGTTGGTCGCACCCAGAAACTGGTTCACCTCCGCCTCGGCCAGGAGCTGTGTGGCCTCTTCCGCAGTCACACCCATGCCTCGCGCCAGCTGTTCGGCAGTGATCCGTCCTCCGGTGGCGGCGTACAAAGTCGTCACGCCGCTGCGCCACGCTTCGTCGATCTTTTCCTGTGATTGCTTGCCGGCGCGCTTGCCGGCCACGAAAAACAGCACGCTGGAAACCAGCGGGATGAGCGTCATCAGCAGTACGGCGCCGTTGCCGGTCAGGCCGAAGTCGAACAGTGCGCTCAGCCCGGCTCCGAAGAGCGCACTGACCACGGTCAACAGCGCCGCCCCAAAAGACCCCATCTGCCAGCCGAATTTCGCTAACCGTTGGCGATGGGCGCTCTTGAGCAGGTCCTTCGTCGGCGCGTCCGTGACCGCAAGATTGGCGTCCATCGGAATGCGTGGCTTGCCACACATCGTGCACTTGTAGCGGTACGCTGCGTGCGGCGCGACGCGGGCGTCGCTGCCACAATGCGGACAACGCTCGAGCTGGGGGGCTGGATTCATGACGCCCGGGGAGTCTACCCCACACCCGGCGCCTGTGTCGCGAAGCAATACCGCGCCGAAAACGAGGTCTCTCGACCGGTCCGGCCGCCTCGAAAAGCGCCCCTCGAGCGCCTCAGCCGCCTGCCACACCGAGCACGCGGAACAACGAATGCAGCATCTGATAGGACAGGCCCCAAAGGATCCTGCCCTGCACTTCGAACCCAGGCATGCTGTAGCGCTGCTGATCGCGTTTGACGCTGATACTGGTGCGGTGCTGGCCACGCATCAGCGGCGATAGCGGTACCCAGAAGTGATCCTGGACTTCGCGTCGCGCTGGGACCAGGCGCGGTTCGCCGCGGGACAAGTACACGTAGGGAGCGACCACCAGGCCCGAGCTCCGCCCTCCACGGGCAGCTAGCTGGTTCAAAGCGCCCAGCGCTTCGGCGTGCACCCCGAGGTCCAAGCCGAGTTCTTCGAGCGTTTCTCTTTCCGCGGTGGCTCGCAGCGAGGCGTCACCGGTTTCGCGTTTGCCGCCCGGGAAGGCGAGGTGCCCCGACCACGGATCGCGCACGTCGTGCGCTCGCTCGATGATCAACACCTCGAGCTCATTTTTTCGCTCCCGTAGAACCATCGCGACCGCCGCGAAGCGATCTCCGGATAGTGATTGGGGGTCGTGGGCGAGCAGCGCCGCACGCACGCTGGGCACACTGAGTTGCATCTGCTGATTGAGACGATTTCTGCCACAGTTGTCCCTTGGTTGGGGGGGAAATCTGATAGCGTCCCGCGCGATGAAACGAGCATCGATTTGGGCTTTGTGCATGGGTGTGGCCGTAGTCTTGGCGCCGCTTTCGGCCCTGGCGCTACCCGGGTTCTTCGCGGGCAAAGATGGGGCAGAGCGCATCAGTCGGTCCACCCAAGTGGTGATCATGATGAAGGGCGACCAGAAGGTCGTTTCGGTGATGACGGACTACGACGGGCCCAATCAGCCCTTTGCCCTGGTCTTGCCGGTGCCGAAAGACGTCGAACTGGACTCGGTCGAGACGTTGAAGCGCGCCTCGGTGGAGCGTATCGACGAGCTGACGGCGCCGCGGTTTCACGAATTCTGGGAGATGGACCCGTGCGAGCCGGGCAAGACGGAGCAGATCTGGGAGCGCAGCCTGGCGGCAAGTAGTGACACGGACTTCTTGGGCGCCGGTGACATGTTCAAGGGCACGACCAAGGCGCCCGTGGAAATGAAACTGAAGGTGGAGCCCGACCTGCGCAAAGAGGGCAGCGAATACGTCTTTCATCTCGTGCCCAGCGGCATCGAAGCTTGGTTGAACGGCAAGGGCTACAAGCTGCCCAGCGGCCTGGCCCTGGACGCCTACTCGGACTACGCCTTCTTGGTGGCCGAGGTGAACCCCGAGAAAGTCGAGCTCGGCAAGCAAGGTGAGGCACTGCTTTCGCCGATTCGCTACGCGACGAAGGGGCCAGTCAAGGTACTGTCGACGCTCGGCTTGGTTCACTCCAAGGGGCACCAGGAGCTGATCATCTACACGCTGCACCCCGAAAAGCGTTTCGAAGTGGCCAACTACGACAATGTCGTGCCGCCGACGAACCTGCAGGTCGACTTCGACGTCAAAGAGCGCATGGGGGAGTACTACGCCGGGCTGCACGACATGTTGCTCGCCAAGAACAAGCAGGGGTTCTTGATGGAGTACGCGTGGAGCACGGAAGGCTGTGGTCAGCCTTGCCCCAACGCCAAGCTCGGCTTGCATGAGCTTCTGACCCTGGGCGCGGACGTATTCGAAGCCGCCTTGCCCGAAGACGTGAGCCATCCCGAGCCGGCAGAGCGCACCGAAGAAGAGGAAGAAGTCTACAAGAAGAAGGAAAAGGACGAGCAGAAGCAAGACGACGAGCTTCGTGCCGAGGTTGCACGCCGCAAGGGCATCATCGAGCGAGAAGGCAAGTTCATGATGACGCGCATGCACCACCGCTACGACAAGGAGGGGCTGCCGAAGGATGTCGAGCTGAAGGAAGCGCCCCCGATCCAGGGTGGCATCGACATACCCAAGGGGGCCAACGGTGAGCTGCCCCAAGGATCGAGTCCTGGCGACAAGAACATGCTGCAGACGCGGTACGTTCACCTACACCCCAGCAAGAAGGTGCTCGAGTGCGAAGCACCGGAGCACTTTCGCTGGGGCAAGCCGCCGCGGACCTATCGAGGCGCACGCAAGATATGGATTGCGAACCAGCTTGCCGGGCGTGACCGCACGAAGATCAAGCCCACGGAATTGACGCTCACTGCCGTGCCCGAACTCGGCATCAAGGGCGTGACCGCACAAAAAGAAGAAGAGGCAGCGGCTGCAAAAGCAGCGGAAGAGAAAGCCAAAGAGGGCGATTGCGACTGCAGCACGGTTGGTAGGCGAGGCTCGATCAGCGCTCTGTGGGCATTGCTCGGAGTTCCTTGGATCGTCGCTCGACGTCGACGCCGCTGAGTGACGCTTCACGTCCAACGCGCCCGCTTCGAGCCGTTTGGTGGCGGGCGCGCTGGGCTCGACTCAGCGCGCTGCGGGCTCGTCGTCCGTGGTTTCGAATGGCGAACTCACGCCGGGTCGGTCTTGGAAGTAACTGCGCAAGACGTCGCGGGCCACTTCGTTGGCCTTGTGATGCCACACGTCGTCGTTCTGTAGCAGCACGGTGACGACCACCTCAGGCTTGCGACTCGGAGCGAACCCGGTGAACCAGCTGGTGGTCGGCGAGGAGTGCCGCAACTGCAACGTGCCCGTCTTGCCGGCAACCCGGACGCTGCCCAGATAGCTTCCGCCATGCGGTTTCGAGAACGCTTCGAGCGAGGTCCCGCTGTGCACCGTCACCTCCATCATGCGCGTCAGACGCCACGCCGTGTTTGCTGACATGATGCGGCCGAGGAGCTCTCGACGTTCGGGGGCCTCGTACCCACCGGCGCTTTCGACGAGTCGTATGCGGCCAGCACGCCCCCCGAGAGCAATCGCGTAGGAGAGATGAGTGGCGCCCAAGGGCGACAAGCTGCTGTCCTGAAACCCCGCAGCCGCGCGAGCGAACTCGAGGTCGTTGTACGGCAGTCGCACGCTACCGATGCTCGCTGGGGCGTCGAACGCTGCTTCGGAATTGAAGCCGAGGCGTTCGGCTACGCTCAGCAGGTCGCCGCGCATCAGGTGCTGCGTTGCGAGTTGCGCATAGACGGCGTTGCGGCTGAAGCCCAAGGCGGTACCGAAGGCGGCACAACGTCCTCGCTGCGGTCGCTCCAGATGTTCGCGTTCGATACCGTGTTGGCCGCCTCGAAAGCACACGGTCGTCTTGGGCTCCACCTTGGTGTGCTCGAGCAGAGCGGTGGTGGTGACCAACTTGAAGACGCTGGCGCTGGGGGCCTCGGAGGTGAGAACGTCGTATGCCGGATGACCGCGTCGAGTGAACTGGTCGTAGACGAGCAGCCTGCCCGATTCCACTTCCAGCAAGACGACGGCACCGGCGACCGGCCGTGCCGCGCGGAGCAAGCGGCTGGCATCCTGTTGCAAGCGCGCGTCCAGAGTCAGCCGCGCCGTGGTGCCGTCGGCGAGGACTCCGCGCGCACCGTGGTCGGTGACGCGCACGCTGCCCAGTTTCAGTGGTGCAGGCAGGCCCTCTGGGGTCATCGCCAGTGCGCCGAGCGGCAGGCTCACCAGCAGCGTGAGCACCGCCACCAGCGCGACGCGGCGGAGCCTGTCGGACTGCAGAGCGGGGCGCAGAGACATTGCGGGCGCAACCTAGGCCAGATCCGATGCCTGGGCCAAAATGCCGGGTTTTCTGCAACTGGGGGCTGGAGCCAAACTTGGCCACCCCGCCCGCCGAGCCGCTAGGCTGCAGCGGTGGAACCGAAGGGCCAATCGTGCCAAAACGGTTTCGTAAGTAGCAGCATAAGAGGTTCGACAAATGATGACCAACTTCCACCGCTCACGTCTCTTTCAATGGGCAGCTTTTGGTCTGGTGGCCAGTGCCGCGTCGGGCTGCGTCGTGTCGAAGGCGCGCTACGACGAGGTGCGTTCGCAGCATCAGGCAGAGGCCGAGGCCCGCGCGGATGCCCAACGGCAACTCGCGACGCTTCAAGACCAACACGAGGACGCGCTCGCGCGTTTGGGCATGGTCGAGGCGCAGCTGCAAGCAAGCGAAGCGAAGCTGCAAGACAGCCGTCAGGATCTGGACGCCCGCGCCCAGGCGTTGGCGGAAGTCGAGCACGAACACGAAGTCACTCAGCGCAAGCACGAGGACGCCGAGGCTCGCGTTGACCAACTGCGCGAGGAGCTGGCGCGGGTTGCTACCCACCTGGGGACCTTCGCTGAGGAGCGAAACCGTATTGCCGGTGAGCGCGACCAGCTGTCAGAGCAGATCGACGCACTGTCCCTACGCATGGCGGAGCTCGAAGCGAAGGTGATCGGGTCGAAGGTGCGCAGCTTGCTGGTGCGCGACATCTCCGTTGCGCTGCACGCGCAACTTTCGAAGCAAGTGGTGCGCCTGGGTGTCACCAGTGACGCGGTCGTGTTGACGACCCGCGCGGACTCGCTCTTCGTGACCAACAAGACCAGCTTGACCGCCTCCGGCAAGAAACTGATCACGGAGATCGGAGCGATCCTGCAGGGCCGCAGCGAAGCTCTAGAACTCGAAGAACTTCCTGCCGGGCGCGACTCCTCGGGGCGCGTCGAGCGCTTGGGGGCCGTCGCAAAGCAGCTCACAGCTGCCGGGGTCGCGGCAGAGCGTGTGGTCTTCGATGCCAGACCCGCGGAGGGGGACAAGGCGCCCAGCCAGACATCGGACGCGACAGAGCGTCACCTTCGCATTTGGATCCGCAACGCGGACAAGGCGCCCGCACGCGCAGAGAGCGGACACACCGCCATCGAAGCCGCCGCCGCCGACGAAGCGACGTGAGGCGCCCCTACAGGTAGAAGGAGACCTTCGCCGGCCAACTCCCCGGCGACGGGAAGCTGAGACCAGAAAGGAGATCGATCAGGCAGCCGCTGTTGGCGGCTTCGTGTCGATTGGGTGCTGCCATGCCCACGGACATCGGCGTTCCGTCCGTGTCGACGTAGACGGTGGCGAGGAACTTCTCCATGCTGCCTTGCTTGCACTCGGCGATACGACCGCCGCTCTGGGATAACGTCTCTTGGACTTCGTCACCCTCCCAGGCAACGGGAGGACGCACGTCGCCGGTCATCTCGAACTCGAAGGCGTTCTGCGCAACGCCGACGGGGCCACCGACGGGCTTCGGCCAGGGCGCGCTGCGCAGCGCGTCGTACATGCATTCCTCCGTCGTGTGATCGCCGAGGGTCGAGGTTTCGGCGAAGACGGTTTCGACGCCGCCGTCGGAGTTCACCCAGACTTGGAAGGAGATCTCGCCGCCGATGAAGTCGAGGCGCTTGCTACCGTTGAGGAAGCACTCTTGAATGGCGTCGAACGACTCGCGAAAGGCGTACACGGAGTCTTCTTCCGGCAGAGCGCCGATTTCGGCAGTTGCTCCGATGTGCGCGGTCGAGTCGTAATCGTCATCGTCGCGCTGGTCTTCGGCGTCGACGGGTTTGGCTTCTGTTTGGGAGCCCGCGCACGCGAGCAACGTCCAGCTGCAGAACAGGGGAAGTAAGAGTTGGGAGAACCTGAGCATGTTTTTCATAACGGTCGAATGGTCGCCGTCCATCAGGTGCACAGACGGCGAGAGAACGAGCGATCAAAATGCCTACATCGCCGTCCGCATCCGGAAAAGTCAGAATTGTGGTTTGTCGGGGTGGAGTTACGGTTGTAGCGCCCACCTGGGAGATGGGGCCACGCGGTTGCCGCAAGCAGCGCACTGTTCCGTCCCCGATGCACGGCCTCAGCAGGCAGTACTTCAGTCTTCGAGGAGGAATACGCCGGACTCTGCTTGGAGCAGGGCTCGCAAGGCGGGCTTGGGGCGAACCGCGACGCCGACGGTGGCAGCTAGCAGCATCGGCAGGTCGAAGGAATTGTCTCCGAACGCGGCCAAGAGATGATGCTTCGGCGCCACACTTTCCAGGGCAGTCACTTTCTGTTCGGCATAGGGAAGGGGGGCGTCGAGTTCCGCAAGCAGAGTTGGCCCCCGACGTTTGGGGCGGCACGCTGCGATGTCCTCGGGAGCGAAGCCCAAAGGAGCGGCAGCCACCTCGACCACGAAGTCGGGTGACGCGGAAATGACGACGGTCCGGATCTCGCGTTCACGCGCCCACTCGACCGCCCTTCGCAGGGGCTCGAAGCGACGACTTTCCAGTTTGGCCGTATCCAGGAGCTCCCTCACCAAGTCCTTCAGTTCGTCTCGTGCCCAGCCCGCGAAGGTCCAAGCCATCATCTCGCAGGCTTCGA
Organism: Polyangiaceae bacterium; assembly: GCA_050290545.1. Classification (GTDB taxonomy): domain Bacteria; phylum Myxococcota_A; class Polyangia; order Polyangiales; family Polyangiaceae; genus SZUA-265. Next base: position 35,065 of record JBNKHV010000036.1, read on the forward strand.
CCTCCGGCAGCTGTCCGTCCCGGAACGCCTGAAACAAGAGCCGGGCTTGCTCGTTGGGGTCGTCGTTCAGTGGCAGAGCGAAGCGACTGGCCAACGCCGACAAGGCGTCGGCAGCGGGCGTCCGTAAGGCTCTGCGCGCAACGGCACCCAGCAGGGTGTCCTCACCGACGTCGCCCGACCACAGGGTGCCATCCGCATCGAAGGCCACCACCGTCGGGCCCTCGACGTGCGCGCGCTCCATCCGGCTCAGGATGTCGTCCATGGTGCGCCCGCTCAGCGCTCAGCCCTCGCGCAACTGGCGCAGAACGGCTGCATCCTCGAGCGTGGACGTATCCCCGGTGATTTCCCTGCCAGCGGCGACATCTTTCAGCAAGCGCCGCATGATCTTGCCACTTCGCGTTTTGGGCAGGGCGTCTGCGAAACGGACCTCGTCGGGCGTCGCGAACTTGCCGATGTCCTTGCCGACGTGAGCGCGCAGTTCTGCTTTGGTCTCGTCGTTGCGTGCAGCGTTGGGCTTGAGCGTCACGAACGCGACCAGTGCCTGCCCCTTGAGATCGTCGGGCCTGCCGACGACCGCGGCTTCTGCTACTGCGGCGTGAGCGACGAGGCTGCTCTCCACCTCCGCCGTTCCGATGCGGTGTCCGGAGACGTTGAGCACGTCATCGATGCGCCCGATGACTTGGAAGTAGCCGTCGGAATCTCGGTGGGCACCGTCACCGGTGAAGTAGACCCCTGGGACCTCCGCGAAGTACTGCTGCTCGTAGCGTTCGTCGTCGCCCCACACAGTGCGCAGTGCGCTCGGCCAAGGGCGCTTGATCACGAAGAGGCCACCTTCTCTGTCTCTTACGGACTTGCCGTCACTGGTGACGACGTCGGGCTCGACTCCGAAGAAGGGCAACCCCGTCGAACCGGGCTTGGCGTAGCAGGCGCCCGGCAGCGTGGTCATCATGATGCTGCCCGTTTCCGTCTGCCACCAGGTATCCACGATCGGGCAGCGGCCCTTGCCGACCTTGTCGTAGTACCAGGTCCAAGCCTCGGGGTTGATCGGCTCCCCGACGCTGCCAAGAAGACGCAGACTGGACAGGTCGTGCCTGTCCACCCATTCATCACCCGCTCGGATGAACGCTCGGATCGCGGTCGGAGCGGTGTAGAGAATGGTGACCTTGTGACGATCGATGACGTCCCAGAATCGACCCCAATCGGGATGATTGGGCGCACCTTCGTACATCAGGCAGGTCATGCCGTTCGACAGTGGGCCATAGACCAAGTACGTGTGTCCGGTGATCCAGCCGACGTCGGCGGTGCACCAGTAGATGTCGTCGTCGCGGACGTCGAAGACGTACTTGGTGCTGACGTGAGCCCCGACGAGGTATCCAGCGCTCGTGTGCAGCACTCCCTTGGGTTTGCCCGTGGAGCCCGACGTGTAGAGGATGAACAGGGGGTGTTCCGCCTCGACGACCTCGGCGTACCCGTTCTTGTCGGCGTCGGCGCTTTCGACGGCTTGCTTCCAATCGACGTCGCGACCTTCGACCAGTGTGCATTCGGCACCTTCACCGTAGTGGCGCAGCACGACCACCTTCTCGACGCTGGGTGCGTCCTGCAGGGCGGCGTCTACCGTCTGCTTGAGTTGGATTGGCTTACCACGGCGGGGGGCCGCATCCTGAGTCAGCACGACTTTGGCTTTGCAGTCCTTGATGCGCCCACGGAGAGAATCCGCCGCGAAGCCACCAAAGACCACGCTGTGCGGCGCGCCAACGCGAGCGCATGCGAGCATGGCGATGGCTGCCTCCGGCACCATGCCCATGTAGATCGCCACGCGGTCCCCAGACTGGACGCCGAGCTCACGGAGCACCGCTGCGAAGCGGGTGACTTCCTGGTGGAGTTCCCTGTAGCTGAGGGTTCGCTGCTGCCCGCCTTCTCCCTCCCAGATGATCGCGGTCTTGTTTTCGATGTCCGTACCCAGGAAGCGATCGAGGCAGCTCTCACTGACGTTGAGCTTGGCTTCGAGGAACCATTTCACGAACGGAGGCTCGTGCTGCATCGTCGTCGTCCACGGCTGGCGGAAAGACAACTCCGAGGCTTCACGCCTCCAGAACTCGTCCGGCGAGTCGAGGCTTTCCTGGTACAGGCGCTCGTACTGCTCCTTGGAGGTAATGCGTGCGCCGCGGCGATACTCGTCGGAGGGTTCGACGGCTCGCTGCTCGGTTGAAAGTGTGTCAATCCCCGGAGTCGATGCTTCTGCCATGCGCCGATACTAGAGGGACCGGGGCGCGCTGCCCACCGCCCACGCGTCGGCTTCGGCTCGCGAGCAGAAGCGACAAACGCAAGACAGCCGGCGTACCCGACGTGTGGTCAGGCTTTGCCGGCTGTGGCCGTCGGGGCGGTTCGACTCAGCTGGCGACTTTGGCCAGGGCGTGGTCGAGGCGCGAGGTCTTACGCGATGCGTTGTTGTGGTGAATCACACCCTTTTGGGCAGCTCTCGCCAGCGCGCGCTTGGCGCTCTGGGTGAGGGCCGCAGCCTTGTCCTTGTCGCCTTCGGCGATTGCGTCGCGAGCCTGCTTGAGGCTCGTACGCAGGGCGCTGCGGATGGCGCGGTTGCGTGCGGTGCGGGTGGCAGTCTGTCGGTTACGCTTGAGTGCGGATGCGTGATTCGCCATGGAAGCTCCTCTAAGTTTCAGTCTGCTGGCTGCTGCGGCTTCGCATCGGCAGCTTTGGGATCGTACCCTTCCGGATGAATCGGGAAGGCGGGCGTACCGGCCTTGGCGGCCTGGCGCTTGCGGGCGCGGGCCAAGGAGCGGTCGCGGTTGTATCGGCGGCGTTCGGTCTTCTGCGTTCGGGAAACCATGGTAGTGCTCGTGCCGTCGTGCCTGGACAATGTATCAGGCACCTCAGGGGCGCGGGAATATGAGAGATCACCCGGAGATTGTCAACGACCCGCCCCGAGTGGTGGCGAGCTCAGGGCCGGACGGTTGTTCGGACTGAGAACGTCTCGTCGCTGAAGGGCCTCACGCGAGCCCCCCGCATGGCCGACACGATGCATGCCTCTACGGGGGTGCCCTTCGCGGGACCGCTGACCCCTACGCGCTGCACGCGCCCGTCGGAGCCGAAGACGACCTCGACCTTGGAAGGGCTGAACTGTCCGGCGACACATGCTCGCGCCGCCCCCAGCACGCTTCCAACGGCCCCTTGAGCCGCACCGATGGACGGACGTGTCGGTGTGCCCATCGGGCGCGCCGCCGGCACGAGTTGGGGTTCGTCAGCTTGCCCTTCGAGGGCGATCGATTCGGCTCCCACCGAGGGCGTGTCTTCCGCTCGCTCGTCCTGAACCGCCGCGACAGGCGCCTTCGCAGCCGTAGGAACCGCCCTGGACCGGCGTGCCTTCTCGGCGCTCGGAAGCTCCGCAACCGAGCGCGCCTCGAGGCCCTGCGCGGGTGCCAATTCGGCCGCACCTTCTTCACCCGGGGTTTCGTCGGCGCCCGGTGAAGAGCCTTGCTCATCGGATGGGAGCGACGGAGCTTGAGCGAGCTTCGCGCTGAGCTCCGCTTCCGAAACGGCGGTTGGGGCAGCGGCACCCGTGGCGACGACTCCCGCTTCGGGTGTGGCACTCGTGCCGACGTAGGCGACCACCGCTGCTGCTGCTGCCAGCGTGCTCCAGAGCCACCAGTGGGCTCGCGCGGGCGCTCGTTTCGGGGTCGAGCTCGCGCCCGGCCGCGTGCTTTGGGGTTGCTCCGCACTCGTCCGGTCGAGGTTTGGTTCGCTACCGGAGGCGGCTGGCGTCGCTAGCGCAGGCACCAACGCTGCGTCGGACGCTGGGGGCGCCGGCGGCTTGCCCTGCGCGTTTCGGCGAGCGCCAGAGAGCGCGACCACGTTCACCCGCGAGATGCGGTCGTCGCGTTCGCGGGTTCCACTTTCGAGCGGAGCTCGCGCTTCGGGCGCGCTGGGGGCGTCGGTGGCGCTGGCCAGCAGCGCCGCTTTGGCAATGTCCTTCAGGCTCAAGCCTGTATCGACGGCGGTTGGCGCCCGTTGCTCCTTGCTCGTGGCGCTCGGCTGGTGTCGCGGTTCACCCGCCTGCAATGGTAAGGGCGGATGAAAGAGCCAACCTTCGACGACACTGGGCGGCGGGTTCGAACCCGCGTAGCCCGCCGAGATACGGGCGTCCACCGCACGTGCCATGCGCTCGAAATCCGCGTCGCTGCGCGTGTCATCAGGCCAGTTCTGGAGCACCTCGTCGGCCTCAGGCGGCAGGTCCACCATTTCCTCGGAATCGGTCATCGCGTGTTTACCTCGTGCGACATCCCCCGCGCATCCAACGAGGCTCGGATCTTGCGACGTGCTTCGTGGACCCGCCAAGCCACGGTTCCTTCGGGGCAGCCCAGCACCTCCGCCGCGTCACCATGAGATAGCCCATCGATCACGACGAGGATCAGCGTGGTCCTCAACGTGTCGCTCAGCTCGTCGATGGCTGCGCAAAGAGCGATCGCCATCTGGCGCTCGCAGCTGGCCCGCTCCGGGGCACCGGCGGGGTGCGAATCCAAGAGGAAGGATTCGATACGGGGATCGTCTTCAGTCGTTACGTTGCGTTGGCGTTTGCGCGAGCGAATGCGGTTGAGCGATAGGTTGACGGCGATACGGTAGAACCAGGTGTAGGGCTGGCTACGCCCGTCGAAGCGAGCGAGCGCCGCGAACGCCCTGACGAAGGCGTCCTGCGCGACGTCCTCGGCCTCCACCGGGTCTCGCAACATATGCAGCGCCACCCGGTAGATGCGTTTCTGATGCTTGCGCACTAGCTGCCCAAATGCCCGCCTGTCACCGCTTTTTGCCCGATTCATCAGTTCGCGATCATCGGGCGGCGGTGCCATGGCGTTCGGCGCGGCGCAGCGGGTGCCCGATTGCCGCTCCGATGGCCGCGTTTCCTCTAAGTAATCCAACACCAACCTCTTGGACTCATCCAAGAGCATAGTACTTGGGAACTCGCTCGCAGATCCCCTTGCAGAAACCGGCTCGCGGGCCGCGAGTGCTCGACGATCCGGTCCTGGAGGGCGTTTCTGTGCTCGGGCTACTTCTGGAGCTGCTTGCGCAGCAGGTCGCCGAGCGTGCCGAAGCCGCCTTCCGCCGCGAGCTTCTTGCGATATTCCCGGTGTGCCGCGCGCTCCTCGTTCTCCTCGAGACGGCGGACCGAGAGCTTTGGCTCGCCGCGACGCGGGTCCAGATCGATGACCGTGGCGCGGAGCTTGTGTCCGGCGGGGAAGTGCTTCCTCAGGTCCGTTCCACGCTGAGTGCCGGTTTGTGCGGCGGGGATGAACCCACGAGCCGCGCGTCCTGTCGTGCCGAGAACTCGCACCGCGACGCCACCGGCTTCGGCCTTGATGACTTCCACGTCCAAGGCCGCGTTGCGCGATATCTTCTGGGGTTTCTCGTCGGCTTGCTCACCCTGCAGCGCGGGGTGCAGCGCGACCTTGTGATTCTTGAGGTCGAATTGATGCACGACGACTTCCAGCTCGTCGCCAGGTTTGATCACCTCGTTGATGTCTTCGATGCGCGTGGGTCGCAAGTCGGCGATGTGGATCAGACCTTCCACGCCTTCCAACTGACAGAAAGCACCAAAGGGCTCCACGCGCGTGATCTTCGTCGTGAGCTTGGTGCCCGCGGGGTACTTCTCTTTGGCCTCTTTCCAGGGGTCCGGCACCAGAGCCTTGCGGCTCAGCCAGATCTTGCCGCGCTCATCGATCTTGGTGATCTTGACCTCGATCTTGTCGCCGGGCTTGAAGGTCTCGAGCAGTCTCGTGCGGGGATCGTGGCTGGCCTCGCTGACGTGCACCAAGCCTTCGAGATTCTCGGCATCGGGCATCGCGACGAACACGCCCCAGTCCACGACCGTGCGTACGACACCTTTCATCACTTGGCCCTCTTCGAGGATGGCCAGTGCCTTCTTTCGACGTTCGTGAGCCTCGGCCTCCAGCATCGGGCGCCGCGTGACGACCACGTCGCGTCCGTGGTTGTCGAAGCGCGTCACCTTGAACTTCATGCGCTGCCCGACCAGGGAGGCGAAGTTGGCGTTCTGCGGGTGCAGGTCCATGCCGGAAGCCGGTGCGAACGCTCGCAGGCCATTGATGTCGACATCGACGCCGCCCTTGATGACGCCGGTGATGAGGCCATCGATGAGTTCGCCGCTCTTGGCTGCTTCCTCGACCTTGGGCTTGGCCTCTTCCTCACGCAAGGGCTTGCGGGTCAACACCAGCAACCCGCCGCGGCCACCATCTTGATGCACGCGAGCAACGAAGCGATCGCCCTCGCTGGGCACCAAGTCATCCGCCTCCATCTCCAGGCGGTCGAAAATGCCGAGGGCCTTGCCCGACAAGTCCACCATGATGGCTTCGTCGAGTACCGCCGTGACACGCCCGAAGACCTCTTCGCCGACGTGGAAAGGAGCCCGATCGGTGGCCGGCTTCTTGTCGTTGCGTTCGGGACGCTCGCTGCCAGAAGCGGCGGCGGCTTCACCCTCGCCCTTCTTCTTCTTGCGCCGACGCCGGCGGCGCTTCTTCTTCGTGCCATCACCCGCTTCGGCGCTCGCGTCGGCGGCCTGGGCTTGATCGATGGCGTCACCCGAGCTGGGCGTAGCGTCAACGCTCGCCGCATCGGAGGCAGCAGCCTCGGTCGGGGCGTCGCTGGTGCTGGGCGCGGCCTCGGCGCTGGCCGTTGCTGGCTCTGCGCTGGTCCCTGATTCGCTTGCGGTTTCGGTCATTTCCGTGCTGTCGTCGACAGGCGACGTCGCTCCGGTAGGGCTGCCGTTTTGCGGCAGCTGGGGGGAGGGCTCAGCGGCGCCGTCGTTGGCGGTGGGTGCCGTCGATGCAGCGTTCTCGGGTGTGACCTGGGCAGAATCGGGCGTCGCCGGGGCGATCGGGGACGAATTCTCGCCGTCGGTGGGATTCAGGGTGTTTTGCGAAGACATGGGACCTCGGGAGGCATTCAGATGCGCGGCGGAATGAGCATATCGTGGCTGCCCGCCGGTTTTCCATGCTGGTTGGCGAGGGTGTACCTCCGTTAGCGCGCAATTGGAAGATGCCGATTCGTGCCGCCGCTACGATCGATGCTGACTTCTTCCGACTGCGACGTAGCCTTCTCGGCTGCTTCGATGACGCGTTCCGCGATCTCGGTGAAAACCCGCGCCGCTTCCGAGCCCGGCGAGGCCTGCACGATGGGAGTCCCGGCGTCGCCCCATTCGCGGATCTCTTTGGTGATGGGGACTTGTCCCAACAGCGGTGCTCCAGCTTGCTGCGCGATCTTCTCGCCCCCGCCCTGACCGTAGAGGAAGTGGCGCTTGTCGCAGCCGTCGCACACGAAATAGCTTTGGTTTTCGACCACCCCCAAGACGTCGATGCCGACCTTCTGAGCCATGGCTACGGACTTGTAGACGTCCTGCAGTGCGACCTCTTGCGGCGTGGTCACGACGACGGCGCCCGACGTTCGGAGGTTTTGCGAGAGGGTGAGCGCCACGTCGCCCGTGCCTGGCGGCAGGTCCAGCACGAGGAAGTCCAGCTCGCCCCAGTCGACATCGTTGATGAACTGCATGAGTGCGCCGTGGAGCATCGGGCCTCGCCACACCACGGCTGCTTTCGGATCGTCGAGCAAGAATCCGATGCTCATGAGTTGCATTCCGAAGCGCGTCAGCGGGCGGATCCGTTTCCCGTCGCTGTAGGGCTTGCCCGTGATGCCCAGCATCGTCGGGATGCTCGGCCCGTACATGTCCGCGTCGAGCAGCCCGACGCGATAGCCCAAGCGGCTGAGTGCCAAGCTCAGATTGGTGCAGACCGTGCTCTTGCCAACGCCGCCCTTGCCACTCATCACGAGTAGAACGTGCTTGACGTTGGCAATGGGGTCGTCGCTGCCGACTTTTCGTCCCTGAAGCTCGCGGGGTGAGTTGGACATGGCGCGCTACTAGAGCACACATCTCACGCCCTCGGCGGCGAAAATCAACCCCTCGGATGTGTCTCGCCGCGCTTCAGCGCATGACGTTCAGCCACGCCAGAGCGATGCCAGCGAGTAAGCCGGCGAAGACCGCCAACAGATCCAGTCGGTGGTCCTGTGCTCGTACAGCGTGGCCGCCTTCGGGCACCAGCGGTTGGCCGAATTCCAGGTCGCCCTGCCGCCTGAGTTTCGTCGCCTCGCCGATGCGCGGTGCGAGGGGCGATTTGGGAAAGACGGGCGAAAGCAGTCGCGACGACGGGACCTCCGCGATCTGACGCGGTTTGGGTGCGCGTTGAAGCATCAGCGAGGGCGTTTCCGTCGCGAAGTGGCCGCTGTCGGAGCTGCGTGCCAGTTCACGTTGAGCGCGAGCGTAGATGGGTGAATCTTCGTCGATGTGCAGCATCAGTTGCCGGAGCAGCGTCAGGGGAGACTGCATCCGCTCGTCGGGATCGTTGGCCAGTGCGTTTTCGATGGCACGCACGAGGCTTTCTGGCAGCTGGGCGTTGTGTTGGATGAGCGGCTTCCACAGCCCGCAGACGACCGCATGCAGTGCGCTGTGTTCATCTTCTTCGATGATTGGCGGCATCTGCGCGAGCGCTTCGTACAAGATCGAGCCAACGGAGTACACGTCCGAGCAGGCGCGCGCGCGTTGCCCGAGCAGGACTTCCGGCGCCTGATGCCGAGGCGGCGTGTGCGCCCAACGGGAGGCACGAGGTGCACCGTCGTGCGAGAACACGGCGTGCGCCAGCCCAAAATCGAGGATTCGTGCGACGGGGGTTCCCGCGGCTGTCCACTCGATCAAGATGTTCTCGGGCTTGAGGTCCAGATGCAGCAGACCTTGTTCATGGGCTGCTGCGAGAGCCAAGCATAGTTGGGCTCCGACCTCGCACACGGCTTCCACGGAAAGCTCGTGCTCCCGGAGTTCTTCCGCGAAGTTGGGGGCTTGGTGGTGTCGGGTGACCACGAAGGCGCTATTCCCTCGAGCGCTGGTTTCCTCCCCCACGTCGATGATCTCGACGATGTTGGGATGTTGGACTCTGCTGGCGCGTCGAGCGGCTTCGAGGAAAGCGGTGCGCACGCTGTCCACCTCGGCGAGATCGGAGTACAGAGCTTTGAGCGCTACGGCATCACCTCGGGGGTCGCGAGTCAAATGCACCCGCCCCAACGTGCCGGAGCCCAGTCTGGCTCCGAGGGGGTATGGTTTGGTGGCAAACTGCTGCGTCATCGGTCGCCTCAACGCTGGACAACGGCCAACCCGAGGCGAACTTGATGCGCGTCCTGAGGGAATCGAGAGACTCTCCTGCGGGCACCTGCGGTACGTCTCAGACTGGACCATAGTTGGTCGTCGATGGGTCGTCACCGACCGGTGACGACCGGCTCCGCTGTCGTTACAGAACAGCGTTCCGCCGCCGGACGGTAACACTGTGCGTTCGCGGGTACCGGGTGTTCACGGCGGTGAAGAGTGCCCTGTGGGTCTCAGGCTTCGGTGGGTCGCCGTGGTAGTGCGCCTGCGCCGATTGGGATGTTCACTGGGGCCAGCATCCGAGTTGTGCCGTCTCGTCTCCAGGGATGACAGAGGCGCCAAAACAGGCGCTCGGCGCGGCGTTCTGCGATGCCGGCACACAGTTCATGGCGAGCCCTCCCGGCGTTTGCGGACAGCCACCCCCGAAACAGAAGCTCTCTCCCTCGGGGCAGCTGCAGCTGTCGCTGAGGTTCAAGCAGAAGCGCTCTCCGGTGAACGAGCTGGAGCTGCAGAAGCCATCCGGACAATCCGCGTCGTCCACACAGGGCTCACAGCTGGCGCCATTGCCGCTGCAGCTGCCGAAACGATGCGCGCACGTCGGTTGCCCCACGTCCGGGTCGAACAGGTCGCAAACGGTCGCCGCGCCCCACGGGCAACTGTTGGCGAGAGGATCACAGATCACTGTGCATATCTTCGCGCCGGAGCCATCCGACGCGCAGACTTGGTTTGCCTCACCGCGGCAATCCGCGTCGCTTTCGCATTCGGAGCAGAAGCTACGTCGGCGACACGAGCGCAACTCCAAAACCCCATCCCCACAACGAAAAGGCCGTCCGTCTCCGATCTCCTCGGGGTCGATGCAGTCAGGATCGGAGGGGTTGCCGGGCAATCCGCAGGCGTCCGCGCAGGGGGCAAGCGCTCCGAACGCGTCGACGTTGCAGTAGTAGCCCGACGGGCATTCGGTGTCCGCATCGCAGCCCAACTGGGAGCAGTAGCCGTCGAGATCGCCTTCGCCGCGGCTCAGGCAACGAAAGCCTGAAAGCACGTCGCAGTCCGAGTTGCCGTTGAGACAACGCCAGCCGAATTGCCCCGGTTCGCGCGGGAAGTCGTCGGTCTCACAGAAGCTGACTTCTTGCCCATCTGCATCGACGTCGATGCCCGTACAAGCCCCCGAACCCGCACAGTGCTCGTGTAGCAAACACGCCACGACGCACTCCCCACCGACGCAGCTCATTTGGCGCGTCGGATCGTAGCAATCCGCGTTTTTGGAGCAGCTCTGTGTGCCGGGGCTCGGTGGGTCCGTCTCCGACGTCGGTCCGGCGTCTTCTTTGGTGAAGTCGGGTCGCTCGTCGTACAAGCAGTAGTTGCCCCTTCCGCCGTAGTCGGCCGTGACCGAGCGACAGCTCCCACCGCTGCAATCGTCGTCGTTGCTGCACTCGGGGCTGCATCGATTCTCGACGCAGCGCTCGTCCTGCGCGCAGTCGTCATCACGACACAGCGGCTCGCACTGACCGTCGATTTCGACACCTTCGCAGTCGTTCTTGCTGCAGCCCGACAGCGCGCAGAATAGCGACCAAGAGGCGAGCACCCGTGTGCCCACGGAGTAGAAGGGGCGAGACTTTGGTTGGCGCAGATTCATCAGAAAGAACGGGAAGCTACGTGCATCTTACCTCCGCGATTGGAAAACGCACCAGCCCAACCTGGCGAGTGGCGTCGCTTTGCTCCCGCTCAGCCTGGCGCAGCCCGAACCCGATCCGGCGGAAAATTTGGCGGTCCGAAGAAGGTGCGCCGGGTTGTCGCGGTGCTCTGCCGGGTTGCTGTGCTCCTCGCCCAGCACTAGACTGCTCGAACGTCGAGGTGCCGAAGATGAAGCCACTTTCAAGATGCTCGTTGTCGTTGGCAGTCGCCTTGGGGGGCCTGGCGTGCAGCGCGGAAGCACCGCTGCCGCTGGATGCGACGGCATCGGCGGAAGAAGGGGCGGAAGCGAGCGGCGTCGACGAAGAAGCGGACGGGCAATCCGACGAAGCGCGTGATAGCGTCGGCGAGGCGCTGGCTCAGGCTCCTGGCTTCGTTCCTTTCGCGTATCCCGCTCCGCCGTACGGTGTGCGCACCGGGGCTATCCTGGAGAACTTGGAGTTCTTGGGTTGGCATGACCCGATGGCCGCTGGTTTCGACCTCAACGCCGCGCAGACGGTGAGCTTGGCGGACTTCTACGATCCAGACGGCCAGAAGGGCATCGAGTTGTTGATGATCAACGCCGTTGCTGTCTGGTGCGGCGTGTGTCGAACGGAGTATGCCGACATCCGTTCCGACGGGATCTACGCCGAATACGCCCCGCGAGGTCTCGAAGTGTTAGGCATCTTGTTCGAGGACAACGAGGGCGGGCCCGCCGACTACACGGACCTCATCAATTGGTCGAACAGTTACCAAGTGAACTTCCCCTTCGTCTTGGACCCAGGCTTCAAGACTGGTGTCTATTTCGACCGTTCAGCGACGCCGATGAACATGTTGGTCGATGCGCGCACGATGCAAATCCTGTCAGTCATGACGGGGTACAACCCACAGGTTTACGAGGTCATCGACGGGCTCCTCGCCGAGCGCGGCCGATGAACGGAGGCCTTCTCTGCTGGCCGGCGCTGCTGGTCGCGCTGTTTCATTCGGCGTGTACGGGCTCCGCTGCGACCCGCGCCACGGCACCCGACTCCGAGGCGACGAGCCCGGACCCTGCAGGGTCGGATTCTGGCGGGGGCACCGAGCCCGTGGAAACGGAGCCCGCCGTTTCAGAGACCGCTGCCGAGCCCAAAGGGCCGCGGCCGCCCGACTTCGAGTTGGACGTCATCGACGGCAGCAGCTTTCGCTTGGGTGAGCACTTGGGCAAGGAGGTCGTTCTGCTCGATTTCTGGGCGACCTATTGCGACCCCTGCCTCGCCGCGATGCCACACCTCAACGACCTCTACCAGCGGCACAAGCAGCAGGGTTTGCTGATCGTCGGCGTCTCCATCGACGGTCCGGAGTCGATCGCCCAGGTGCGCGCTACCGTGTCCCGCTTGGGAGTCGAGTTCCCCATCTTGCTCGACGATGAATCGAGTGTCGTCGCCCTGTACAACCCCAAGGTGAGCGCACCCTTCAGTGTGCTGATCGGCAAGGATGGCGCAGTGATCGCCAAGCGAGAGGGCTACACCACCGGCAAGGCGGCGGCACTGGACGCCGACATCGAGCGGGCGCTGGCTCGCTGAGCGTGACACACTGCCAAGAGGCTCCTAGAATCCCGGCAATAGGGAGTGCGGGACTTTGCAAGCGGGTGTGAACGACGAACAGAAGGCTGAAGCGCACGGCGAAACGTCTGCACTCGTGCGGGCCGTCTACCAGCGCTTGCGGCGCGCGGCGGAGCGCGATCGTTTCCCCTCAATCGAGCGGCGCATCGCGATTTTGGACGTTCTCGAGCAGGAGCTGCGCTCTGAGCGGGAGGCGATCACTCGGGCGGTCTCGGCGGATTTCGGGCACCGCTCCAGCCACGACACGGAACTCGGCGACCTGTGGCTGTCGCTCAGTCAACTGCGTCACGTGCGCGCTCACCTGCGACAGTGGGTGCGGCCCGAAGTGCGGGCGCCGCTCTGGGTCTTTCGGCCCGCCACGGCGCGGATCGTCGCTCAACCCCTGGGTGTCGTCGGCATCATCGCACCGTGGAACTACCCGGTAATGCTCGCCGTGACGCCGTTGGTGGGGGCGATTGCAGCCGGCAATCGTGTCGTGCTCAAACTCTCCGAGCACGTGCCCCAGACTTCCGAGCTGTTGGCGACGATTCTTTCGCGCGTGGCTCCGGAGGATTGGGTCGGTGTGCTGCAGGGGGGGGCCTCCGTGGGTGAAGCCGTCAGCGAGCTACCCTTGGATCACCTGTTGTTTACTGGTAGCACTGAAGTCGGGCGCAAGATCGCCGTTGCTGCAGCGAAGAATCTGGTGCCGGTGACCTTGGAGCTCGGGGGCAAGAGTCCTGCTCTGCTTCATGAATCGTTTCCCGTCGACAAGTTTGCGGCGCGTATCGTGCAGGGTAAGTGCTATAGCGCCGGCCAGTCTTGCGTCGCGCCCGACTACCTGTTGGTGCCGAGCGAGCGTGAGCAAGCGGTGGTATCGGCGCTCGAGAGCGCGGTGGCGCGCTGTTTTCCGACGATGCGCGACAATCCCGACTACACGGCGGTCGTCAGCCCCGAACGCGCGGAGCGCTTGCGCGGCTTGGTCGCCGATGCACGGCAGAGGGGCGCGCGTGTCCTCGAGATCAACCCGGCCAGAGAGGACTTCACCGGAACGCAAAAGCTGCCCCTGCACTTGCTCCTCGACGTGCCGGACGACGCGCGGGTGCTGCACGAAGAGATTTTCGGCCCCGTGTTGCCCATCGTCACCTATCGCCAGCTGGACGAAGCGATCCGCTACGTCAACGCGCACCCGCGACCTTTGGCGCTCTACTACTTCGACCGAGATCGTCATCGCGTCGACCAGGTGATGGAGCAGACCGTGTCCGGCGGGGCGACGGTGAACGATACGCTGCTGCACTTCTTGTGCGACGCGCTGCCGCGTGCGGCGGTCGGAGACAGCGGCCAGGGCGCCTATCTCGGGCGAGCGAGCTTCGAACGCTTCAGCCATCGAAAGAGCGTGCTGTACCAATCGCGCATGAGTGCGGTCGGCTCCTTCGCGCCGCCCTACGGCCCGTTGGTGGAGTGGGTGCTGCGGCGTGTCCTGCGCGTCTGAGTTGCGCGGCGCTCAGAACATCACACCCAAGAACAAGCGCAGTGTCTGAGCCGTCTCGGGGCTTTGGTCGCCCGGGATGTCACGTTCTTCCCCGGCCTGGTAACCCATGCCGTCGAGGGGAAAGAGCACGCCGTACTGGATTGCGGAGTAGAAGCCACCCATCGCGTCGGGAGTGTCGTTCAGCACGCCGTCTTTGGCCTGGAAATAGAGCGTACCGTTGAGCTCGATGCCCAGATCCGCGTCGTGGCCCGGAGCCTGTACGAACTCGCTGGCGCGCGTCCAAATGGCTTGCACGGCACCGCCGGCACGTTGCCCGTTGGGGTCGCGAATGAAGTCGTATTCCACGCTGGGCCGGAACAGATACGTGCCTTGAACGCGCTGCAAGATGTTGCGGTTCAGGATCAGGTCGACCCGATAGGCCGGATGAAAGCGAAAAGTGGAGATGGTATCGTCGTTGATCTGCGTCTGGCCTGGGCCAGGGATCAACTCGCCGGGGACGGTGCTGTCGAAGGTGTCCGGGTCACCCGAAGCCCAAGCGAAGCCGAATTTGAGTCGCAGGCGGTCCTCCACCAACTTCTGTTCGAGTTCCGTCGCCAGACCAAACTGCGCGAGCTTGAGTGGATCGGTGCTGCGAAAGGTGTCTTCGGTGTTGGGCGCGATGGAGGCACTCGCGATGGAGCCCAACACGGCCGCCCACTCCGCCGAAAAGCGGAACTTCTTGTACTTGAGCTCCAGCCATAGGTCGGGGACGTAGACCTCCGCATCGCGTCGGGCGAAGGCATCCGCCAGCGCATCGGCGTTGGCGTTGGGGGTGACGCCACCCAAGTCTTCGGGCAAGGGCTGATCGTTGGCGAGGGTTTGCGTCCTGTACACGAAATAGACGCCACCGTTGAGCACCAGGCCACCCTTGGCCAGACGTTGGCTCTCCAACGACTGCTTGCGTACGACTCTCAGGCTGTATTGGTTGACGTCGTCGATCGACGCGCGGTCGTAGGGTTGTGCCCCGGGGATCGGAATGCTCGTTTGGGCGCCTTCGTTCGGGAAGTCCCAACTCGCACTGACCAACAGGTCCAGGTCCCGAACGCCCGTGGTGACCATGAAGCGATCGAACGTCGTCTGGTAGTCATCGTCGTAGCCGTTGCCTGCGTTGTACAGCATGCCCAGACCCCAGTGGTCTGGCATGCGGCCGAAGCGCAGCTCGCCGATTGGGGTCGTGTATTCACCCCAAGCGCGTTTGACACGTACGCTGTCCGAGAAACCATTGCGGCTCGAGTCCGGCGGGACTTGCGTCGTGTCGTAGACTCCGAGTTGATTGTAGCCGCTGCGCTGCTGAACTTCGACGCCATCGGCGTCGTTCACCCCGTAGCGGTAGCCCTCGGGGGTGCTGCCGAAAGCCAGGTTGTCGAGCAGGTCGATCTGGGAGCGGATCCGCAGGTTGTCCGAGATGTGGATCTCGGGCTCCAAGCGCAGGCGCAGGTTTGCGCCGTTTTGCGTCTTGTTGTCGCAATTGTAGAGGTTCTTCGGGCTGTCACTTTCCGAGGAGGTCGCGTCAGTCTCGTCGCCGGTGCACAGCTGCGGCCCGTATGCGTTGCCGTTCAGCGCCGTGTAGCGGTTGTCGCTCGGGCGTGGCCAAATCGCCTGACTCGGTGGCTCCACTCGGCCCAACGCAAAGTTGTGAAACAACTCCGCGCGGGTACGGAAAGCGCCGTGAATTTCAATCGCCGGACGCGCGTGGCTCCACCAGTCCTCGGCGAAGACTTCGTCGTTCCCGCCGCTTGCCGGGGGGGCCTTGGCCTCCACGGGTCCGGCGCCGGCGGTTCCGGAGGGGGTCGGCGGCTTGTCTTCGGACTGTTCTGCCGCGAAAGCGGGAGCAACGGCACCACTGACGGAGAAGGAATCGTTGCTGGGCGGAGGCGTTTCGGGTTGAATGTCCTCGGTCGCTCCCGGTGGCGGCTCGGTCGCCGAGGGCTCCTCTTCTTCGTCCAGGCTCGCGCCGGCAGGCGGAGCTGCTTCCGGGGCGTCCGGGGCTGTGGGCGCGTCGGCCGGGGCTTTGCCTTCTGCCGCCTCGGGCGCTGCAGTCTGAGAGCCTGCAGGTGCTTCCGCCGCACCCGGTGCGGACGCGTCGGGTGGATTCGTTTGGGCGGCGCTGAGCGCGGGGAGGGACGTGACGCCGACGAGGGTCAGCGTCGTGAGGCAAGTTCTGTACATTATCCGTCGTTTCTCCGCGCCGCCGAGGGGCGGCTCGAATTGGCGGTGGTGTCGCACGCCGCGGAAAAAGCTGTCAACGACGGAGCAAGGGCAAGCGACCCCCAGGGTGGTGAATTTGACGCCACGCTGCCGACGGGTTGGCCAATTGGCTGACGTGGTGCGCCATCGCGGCGTCCAGCTGCGACGCGCTGGCGCCGCAAACGAGCCTCGTCGACCGCTCTGTGCGCCTCTGTGAGGCCTCGTCGCAGAAACAAGACGCCCCGCCAACGCCGGAATATTGCGGAGTTGCGTCGCCCTGTGACACCCTAGCCCGCGATATTTCTTCGGGACACTCAAAGGGGCTACAGAACGTGACAGCTGACTTTTGCAACTCGAATTCCCTGCGGCACCGCGGGGCCTTTGCCTTTGCGCTGCTCGCAGCTTTCGGCATTGGGTGTTTGGACCCCGCGCCCGCTGATGCCCAGGAGCTCGAAGGCACCATCAACGTCCAGAAGTTCAGCCCAGCGCCGGGGCCAGGCAACTTCATCGTTACTCGCGGCTTGCGCAGTGACGGCGAGCACGCGATCGGTTTCGGGCTGTTGGCGCACTATGCCAACAAACCGTTCGTGGTCAACTCCCTCACTGAAGATGGGGACCTCACGGAGGTGCTCGTGGTGGAGAATCTCGCGACCGCGGACGCCATGTTCACCTATACCCCGGTGTCGCCGCTGCAGATTGGTCTGCGGTTTCCGGTCACCTACGTCAAAGGACAGGGGATCACGGAATCGGGTGAGGCGGGACAGCCTGCGGGGCAGGCGGTCGATGCTTTCGGGCTGTCCGATCCCGAGCTGGAGGCGAAGTACCGCTTCTTGGGGCAAGTCGATTCCCCGTTCGCGCTGGGCGTTGCGGCCTTCGTCACGGCTCCCGGAGGCGAGGCGACCGCCAAGGGGCAGTTCATCGGCAACGACGGGGCGACGGGTGGTGGTCGTCTGATCGCCGATTTCACGTCCGGTTCGCTGTCGACGGCAACCAACTTGGGATATCGCTTCCAGAAGAAGGCACGGGTTGGTGAATCCGAGGTCGGCTCCGAAGCGCTTTTCGGTTTGGGCGTTGGGTTTCAGGCCAGTCCCGTCTTCGGCTTGCTGGCAGACTTGCATGGCACTTCGGGTCTCGGTGGCGGGGAGGGGACGAACACCCTGGAGCTGGGGGCGGGCATCCGCGTCACGCCCATCAGTATGCCTTTGGCCATCACTCTCGGTGGCGGCCCGGGTCTTATTCACTCGATTGGGGGTCCCGTCGTGCGTGCCTTCTTCGGCATCGCCTACGTCGACCAGGCACTCGACACCGACGAGGATGGCATCCTGGACGTGGATGACCAGTGTCCCGCCGATGCCGAAGACTCCGATGGTTACGAGGACTCGGATGGCTGCCCCGACAAGGACAACGACGGTGACGCCATTTCCGACGACGCCGACAAGTGCCCGAACGAGGCCGAGGACATCGACCAATTCGAAGACCTGGACGGCTGTCCCGAGAACGACAACGACAAGGATGGCTTGCCCGACGTGCAGGATCGCTGCCCAGACGAGGCCGAGACCGTCAACGGTTTCGAGGACGAAGACGGCTGCCCAGACGTTTCCGATTCCGACTCGGACGGCGTGATTGACTCCAAAGACAAGTGCCCGAACGAGCCAGAAGACACCGACGGCTACCAGGATGTCGACGGCTGCCCCGATCTCGACAACGACGGTGACGGCATTCCGGACGACAAGGACGAGTGCGTCGACGAAGCGGAAGATATGAACGGCACTGCGGATGAGGATGGCTGCCCCGACGATGGCGTGGAGCCACCCAAAGCGCCGCCATCTTCGGGCGGTGACGACTCGTCGAGACCGGGTAGCGAAGACAATCCGATCGAGCTCTGAGCGCGGCACTCGACGGAGTTCCGAGCGTACCTCTTCGTCGAGGGCGAGCTGCACATGGACTGTTCCATGCGGGCACACCTTTGGCCGCTCGTTTGCCCCGAGCCAGCCAGGGGAGGTGTGTGTGCGCATGCGCCGCGGTACCAGGGTATCTCATGAAACTGCGCCGCGACCCGGATGAGGATTCGTACAACGGAGTTAGCGAAGTCATAATGAAGCCAGTCGTTTCCAGCTGGCCTCATGCGCGCATTCCCAATCCGTTCGTCACTTCTCCGTTCAGCTCTCCTCTCATTCTGTCTAGCGCTTCCGAGCGCGACGGTTTCGGCTGAGCCCAGCCAGCAGGCACTCCAGCAGCAGCTGCGGTCCAAGCGCGCGGAGCAACGGGTCAGCGCGGCTCTGGGCCTAGCCAAGCACAAGCACGCCTCCACTCGCCGCGCGCTGGAAGCGGCCCTGAAAGACCCGATACCCAAGGTTCGAGCTGCCGCTGCCGCGGCACTTCAGCGTCTGGGAGACCGGCGTGCGGTCGTCAAACTCGAGCCGCTGCTCCAGGACGACAACGAGGCGGTACGCCGTCAGGCCAAGTCCGCCATCGACAGTCTGGAGCGTTCGGCCGATGCCGACTCGGTCGCGGTTGGTGTCGGCGACGTACGCAACCGCGACGGCAAACGTTCTCGGGCGTTCGGCCCCATCATCAAGCGCGCCGCGGAGCAAACGCTGAGCTCGCTACCTGGCGTCCGGGTCCATCGAGCGGCGTCTTCCGAGCTCTTGCTCGAAGGACAGCTCGTGCGCCTCGAGGGTAGGTCGCGAGCGGATGCGTATGCGGTGTCAGCGACGGTGGAGTTCGTGATCACGGAGATGCCCAACCGGCTGATCAAGGGTCGCGTCTCCGGTGCGGCAACGGTGATGGGGGAGCGGCGCGCCGCCAAGAACCGAAAGCTCAGAAGTGAGCTGCAGCGGGAAGCCGTGGCAGCCGCGACGCAGAGCGCCCTCTCCGATGCTCAGCGCGCATTCGCTTCGAGCCGCTGACCGGGGTACTGAGCAAGCCGCTTCGAAAGGGAACCGACAGCGCGACTCGAGCGTGTAGCCTGCGGGCGTGCGCGTCTTGTTCGTGTCCAAACCCGTCAGTCCTCCATTTCACGACGGCAGCACGTGCCTGGTACGGGCTGTTGCACGATACCTGAAGGAGTATCGAGCTAGTGTTTTGGTGGCCGAAGGCGATCCACCTTGGCCCGAACCCCATGTCGAACAACGCGCGATCTACCGCCGCCCGTCGCCGTTGGCCGGATCACAGGTGAACAATGCGCGAGCATTCGCTCACCTGGCCCGAGAGCGCAGGGCGCAGCTGTGGCACTTCGTGTTCGCCCCCAACGCGCGCTCCAGCCGGGCGATTCGGGCGCTGCTCCGGTGGCGACGCGTGCCTGTCGTGCAGACGATCGCTTCGCCGCCGCGATCCTTCGAGAGACCGGAGCAACTGCTTTTCGGCGACGTCGTCGTGGCCCAGAGTGCGTGGACGCGGGACCAACTCTTGGAGCATGGTGTCACCTGCCCCGTCGAGTTGATTCACCCGCCCTTGGCACCCATCACGAGGCCGTCTGCCGAAGCGATCGCGTCGATGAGAGCGCGGTTGCAGCTGAACGCGGGAGAGCCCGTGGTGGTCTACCCCGGGGACCTGGAGTTCAGCCGTGGCGCGAGTCGCACGGCCAGCTTGGCGGAAGCGCTCGCAGCCCATGGCTTCGACGGCTCGGTCGTGTTCGCCTGTCGACGCAAGACCGAGCGTGCTGCCAACGCCGAGGCGGAACTCGTCGCACGTCTCGACAGTCGGCGGGTGAGATTTGCGGGTGAGCTGCCGAGTCTGTTGCCGCTATTGGCGCTGGCTGATGTCGTGGTCTTTCCCGTCGAGGATTTGTGGGCGAAAGTGGACATCCCGATTGCGATTCTGGAGGCCATGGCCCTCGGTACCCCAGTGATCGTCGCCTCGCGAGGACCACTGTCCGATCTGTCGGCGGCGCGTCGCCTCGATGCAGACGATACGGCGAATTGGGCGGATACCGTGGCATCTCTCAGTCGTGACCGCATCGAGGCAACGGCCCTGGTCGCCGCTCAGAAGGAAATGCTGGCGGAACGGTTTGACGCACGTCACGTTGCAGCGGAGTACGAGCGCGTCTACACGGCGTTGTTGGCTCGGCGTGGGCGTGCGATTTGAGCGCCCAAAGCGGTCGTCGCCTTTGTGCTCCATTGTCGGCGCAGGTGGCAGTGGCGACGCACGCGAGGCGGGGCACGTGTCCATCACGTTCACTCGGTGGTGCGATCCAGCGTCGTCACAGGCGGGAAACAAATGATCGCAGGGGCATTTGACCGTCTCCGTCGCAGGGGTCACCACGTATTACCCCCGTAGTCCGCCTCGCTCAGGGGGTCGCGAGCCGAACCTTGGCCGCGTGGCCCGGCAAGGCGCTTCGGCATTGACGGTGACTGGCCCCAAGATAGCCTCCAATGACAAGGAAGGCGTGACAGAAGACTCTACCCAGCATGCGGAGGCTCGAGACCGAGGGGCGGGGGCCGCTTCTTCCGACGATGCCGGCACGCCGTCTTCGAGGTCTTCGGCAGCAAAAGAGCGGACGTCCGACGTGGTGGCAGGTGGCGAGCCCGATACGGTCGAAGCGTCCACTCCTTCTCCGAGCAGTCGTGTCGTCGGAGCCGTTGCGCGGCGGAGTTCCCTCGAAGGACTCGAGGAGCTGCTGCCCGAGCCTGATGCTCTAGTAGGGTCGCTCGTAGGTGAACGCTATCGCGTGACCGAGCTGATTGGGCGCGGCGGCATGGGTGCGGTCTACCGCGCAGAGCACGTGCACATGCGTAAGACCGTCGCGCTCAAGGTCTTGCACCGAGAGATGACGGCGCTCGACGAAGTCGTGGCTCGTTTCGAGCGTGAAGCGATCGTGGCTGGCCGCATTGAACACCCAAACGTGGTGGGTGCTCGCGACTTCGGCCGGCTCGAAGACGGCTCGTTCTACCTCGTGTTGGATTACGTGGAGGGTCGCGTGCTCGACCACGTGCTCAAGGACAGCGGAGAGACCTTCAGCGTCGAGCGCGTGTTGAACATCACCGGGCAGATCGCCGAAGCGTTGCAGGCAGCGCACGCCGAGGGCATCGTGCATCGCGATCTGAAGCCCGACAACGTGATGCTCATCGACCGCGGCAACGAGCCGGAGCTGGTCAAAGTGCTCGACTTCGGCATCGCGAAGATGAGCATCCACGAGCATTCCGATACCGATCGTCCCATCACACAAGCCGGCACGGTGTTCGGGACTCCCGAGTACATGTCCCCGGAACAGGCCGCGGGCCAGTCCGTCGACCATCGTGGCGACCTGTACTCGTTGGGACTCTTGCTCTACCGCATGCTCGCTGGGCGTCCTCCGTTCACGGGCGAAGAAGTCCAGGCCGTGTTGATGATGCAGATAACCCAGCACCCGCCGCCGTTGGACAGGATGTTGCCTCCGGGCATCATCGAGCTGCTCGAAGGATTGCTGGAGAAGAACCCGGACGATCGGATCCAGAGTGCCGAGGAAGTCGTGCAGCGCGTGCTCGACGTCCTCGACGCGGATCTGACGCCTTCCCATTCGAAGACTCGCGCCAAGCTAGCCTCGATCTCGCAGACGGATCTGCCGCGCATCACCCTCGGGCAGCGGTTGGATGCCGGAGCCCTGGGGAAGCCGTTCGCCGTCGGGGCTCACCGCTTGCCGTTGTGGCGAGTGGTCGCCGTGGCCGCGGCCGCTCTGGCAGTGGGGGTCGTGGGCGTGTTGGTCGTGTTCACGGCGCCTCAGGCGGAGCCTTCTGCCGAACCGAGGCAGCGCCCGGTGGCGGAAGCCCCTGAATTGGCGGCCCCCGTGCGGGAGCCGGTCACCGACGCCGATCCGGACCTCGAACGCCTTTTGGCACGGGTTTTCGTCGGGGACAAAGAAGCCGTCGCGGAGCTCGAACGACGTCCTGCAGAGCAACGCAGCCCCCGCGAATGGTTGGCCTTGGGGCGCGGGCTAGCCAAGGCTAATCGCCTGGATGAGGCGCTGGCCGCGTACCAAACCGCACTCGAAAAGCAGCCCTCCGTCGCCGAGGACGGTGTGCTTCGTCGGGACATCTGGCGAGCGCTGAGCAATTCGGAGACGGAGCTCGCTGCGTTGCGCATCGCCGCGGACCATCTCGGCTCCCATGGTGCGGACGTGTTGTACAAGGTGTGGGTGGAAACGAAGGACGTGACGCCCGCGACGAAACTCGCGCGTGAGCTCGTTTACCGCGAGGACGTACGCGCCGCGGCGTCCCCGGCGCTGCAGTTTCTGCTCGCGTGGCGTGAGGCCATCGGCTGCGACGACTACTCGCGGTTGCTACCCGACGCGACTTTGCACGCCGATCGGCGGGCATTGACGTTGCTGAAGCGAGCAGAACGCCGCAACGAATGTGATCTGCCCGAGGAGTCGTTGAAGGCGGCCGTTTCTGCCGCCCAAGAGCGGCTTCAGCCCGCGCCTTATTGAGCGTCTCCAGGCCGTTGGGCTAGGGCGGTTCGCAAGGCGTCGAATTCGTCGCTGACGTAGAACCCCACCAGGAACCCGAGTCGCATCAGCAGGTCGTCGAAGGCCCGCGGATTGGTTGAGCGCTGCTCTGAAATTGCCGTCAAGAGGCCTTGCTGTTCGAGCCGCGTCGAGACGCGCACGTAGTCGGTGCGGCTGAGCAGCAACGAGTAGAACGCCACGCTGGGGTCGCCGCAAGCGAGCAAGCCAGCGCGGTCCGCCGTCAGTTGGGAGAAACGATGGGCGGCGATCAGGCTCTCGTTCGCCTGCGCCAGGTCGCTACGAGGTTGCTGGGGCTCACCGGACTCCAACGCCTTGCTCAGGTCTTTGGCGGCAGTCATCAACTTGCCCAACCGCGGCAGACTCAGGCGCGCCGTCACCATCGTCAGGCGGTCGGCGAGCTTGAGCCCGGCGACGACGGGCAACAGGCTCAGCACGATGTCGAAGCCTTGCTTGCCCTTGTCGAACAGTCCTCGGGCGACGTCCTTGGGACCGACGCGAGCGTGCTCGAAACGCAGGTGCGCGAGTTCGCCAGCAACGGCAAATAGCAACTCCAACGGGGTCATGTGGTAGCGGCTGTCCGCTTCGAGGTGTTGGCCTCCGACCAGCAGTACGGGCGTGTGATCGCTGAACGCTCGCAGGCCTACGTCGTCGTGACCTCGTGAGACGTAGACGTCAACGTGCCCGACGCCCAGCATCGTGGCTGCTTCGTCCACGACGTGGGCGACGCTGGAGGCCTTGTCGGTGATACGCTCGCAATAGAGCTTGAGTGTCGAAAAGTCGGGACGTTGGGTCTTGGCAGCGGCGCTTTGAACCCGGGCCAAGAACTGCTCGTGGGCTTTTGCCATCGGGTGGCGCACCTGCTCCAGTTGCTCCGCAGAAAGGGCGCGCAGCAGCGGTAGCTCCGTCTGCTGGTCTCGTGTCAGCGCGCCGGGCTCGGTCAACAGCGCACGCGCGTGTCGGAGCTTCGTAGCGGTCGCTTCGGGCACGAAGCGGGCGCTCTGCTCGATGACGTCGAAGTCCAACGGGGTCAGTTGTGGCACCTGTCGCGCCGTGCTCGTCGCCAATGCGATGGCGCTCCCGTTGGCGCACTCGCCCAATTGCAGAGTGAGGTGCTCCAAGCGTCGGCGCAAACGCGACCAAGCGCTCTTCGGCAGCCCCGTTGGTAGTTCGACGTCGGCGAGTGTCGGCTCGGGCAGTAGGGCGCGCAGGCGACCGAGTTTCTCCGTGGCTTCGGCGCCTCGCCCGTATTCAAGCAACAGCTCCGAATGGTCGAGACCTGCCTCGACTTTGACGGCGGGTTCATCGTCGCGCGTGACGCGGGCATCGTGTAGCGCGCGCGACAGCGCCAACGCCCCTCGCGTCCAGGCTTCCGTTCTCGGTAGTCTTGCCAGAAGGTCGCTCGTTTGCTCGTCGTTCAGTTGAAAATCGTTGCGTAGGGCCACGAGGTTGACGCCGCTAGCCTGTTCGTCGAAGGCGTCGGCGTCGCCGTTGAGCCACGACTTCAGCACGCGCGCCTCAGGACGGCCGCGCACTGCGGCGGCCTGCAACAGGTAGTCCGCCTTGCGCTGGGCAGCGGGGGTCACCGCCTGGTGGTGCAAACGTGCGGCCGCAAGCAGACGCTCGGTCGTGGCCAGCTTGGCCAACCGCGCGAGTTCGCGGAGCTCATGCTTGGCGCGACTTGCGAGCTCCTCCCCGTCCACGGTGACACCGTCGTCGCCGATGCTCACGGACTCAGCCGAGACGGCGCGACGGTGCACGTCGCCGGCCTCCGAGACGGCGACGAGTAGTGCGTCCCGGTCGCTGACGACGAACCAGAAGCTCGCTCGGTAGCGACCGAGCACCGCAGAGCGCGCGTCACACTCACGCTTCGTCGGCAGACAACCGAGCAGTATCGTCCCGGGGTCCTCTTGTTGGCGCAGCGCCGCCCGCGCTATTGGGCCCGGGTCGCGGATGAATGGCGTGGCTTCGAAGGGCGCACCCGGTAGAGCGCCCAGACGACACAGAGCGATCAGAAGCTGCGCTCTCTCGAGATGCCCCCGATCGACGCGGTAGGCATCGGCCCCGATCTCGAGGCGCCGATTCCAGCCCACGCCTCGTACAGCGAAGTGTGCCCCGGCGCTGAGCGCCAGCTCCCCCTCCGGTGCGGCATCGCGGGCCGCGCCCTCGTCCCTGCTGGGCACGAGTCGCAGGTGTTGCTTTTCCCAAGTGAGCTCGAAACGTTGCCCGTCGCGAGCGCGAGTCAGCAACGCCGGGGTTGGCAGCTCGGAGCTCGCCTTGGGTTGAACCGGGTCAGAACGCACGCTGCTCTCGTCGGGGATGTCGTCCAAGCCTCATTTCGGACGAGCTTCCAATAGCATGTTCCGAACCTGAGGGCCGACTTGCACGGCTGGGCCCATGGCCTGGAGTCGGGCATGATTGAATCTCTACGACATGTGCTACACCACGCCGTCATGTCTTCCAGCTCCGACGAGGTTCGCCGCGCGTTCTTGGAGTACTTTGCTCGCCACGACCACGAAGTCGTGCCGAGCGGCCCGGCGATCGCTCCCAACGACCCGACGCTCATGTTCGCCAACGCGGGCATGGTGCAGTTCAAAGACGTTTTTCTAGGCCAGGACAAGCGCCCCTATCAGCGAGCCACCTCTGCCCAGAAGTGCATCCGCATCAGTGGCAAACACAACGACCTGGAGAACGTCGGGCCGTCGCCTCGGCATCACACGTTCTTCGAGATGCTGGGCAACTTCAGCTTCGGCGACTACTTCAAAGAGCAAGCCATCGTGCTGGCGTGGGACTTCATCAAGGAGTTGGAACTCGACCAGGACCGACTGTGCGTGACCTATTTCGAAGGGGACGATGCCATGGGTATCGGCCCCGACGACGAAGCACGCGCGTTGTGGAAGAAGGTCAGCGGGCTTTCCGACGAGCGAATCATCGGTTGTCCGGCGAGCGAGAATTTCTGGTCGATGGGTGATACGGGCCCGTGCGGTCCGTGCAGCGAGATCCACTTCTTCCATGGGCCCGGCGTGGACGTGAAGAAGCTGAGCGATGACCAAGACGAGCAGGGCTTCGGGTGGGTCGAGATTTGGAACCTCGTGTTCATGCAGTTCGACCGTGACGCAACGGGCAAAGCGAGTCCGTTGCCCGCGCCGAGCATCGATACCGGCATGGGGCTCGAGCGAATCGTGGCGGCGCTTTCCGGCACGCCTTCCAACTACGAAACGGACATCTTGCGCGGCCTCGTGGACTGTGCGGCGCGCCTCGCCGACAAACCCTACGGTGGCAGCATGCAGCCCGACGACGTCAGCATGCGCGTGATCGCGGACCATGCTCGCTTGACGGCCGTACTGCTCGCCGAAGGCGTGATGCCCGACACCAACGGCCGCGAATACGTCCTGCGGCGCGTGATGCGGCGAGCCATTCGGCACGGTCACCGCCTGGGTATCGCCAAGCCGTTCCTGCACGAGGTCGCGTTGGAGGTGACCCGCCTGATGGGCGGGCAATACCCCGAATTGAGCGAGCGTTCCGAGCACATCGCCAGCGTGTGCGAACAAGAAGAGGTGCGCTTCCGCCGGACCATCGAGCGGGGCCTGTCCTTGTTGGACTCGAGTTTCGACGCGCTCGACACCGAGGGCAAGAAGGTGTTGGACGGGGCAGATGCGTTCAAGCTTTACGATACCTATGGCTTTCCCCTCGATCTGACCGAAGTGATCTGCCAGGAGCGCGGCTTCGAGGTGGACACCGCCGGCTATGAGGCGGCGCTAGCGGCGGCGCGTGAGCGTTCTGAATTCAAGGGTGTCGAGCAAGCGGTCGAGTCGGTCTACCGCGAAGTGTTGGAGCAGATCGGCGACGAGGTGAAGTTCACCGGTTACGATCACGACGCTGGTAGAGCTAAGCTCTTGGCGATCGTGGAAGAAGGACGACAGGTGCCGTCAGCGACCGCGGCCAGTGGCAAGCGGCTCGGCCTGGTCTTTGAGCGCACGCCGTTCTATGGCGAAAGCGGTGGCCAGGTGGGTGATAGCGGCACGGTCTTCGGCGAGGGGGTCCGCTTCGAGGTGTCGGATGCGCAGAAGCCCGTTGCAGGGCTCATCGTACACCTCGGCGAGCTGCGCGAAGGAACGCTCGAGGTGGGGCAGGAGCTGGAGCTTCGAATCGACGTCGCGCGACGCGAGGCCATCCGACGCAATCACTCGGCAACGCACCTCTTGCACTGGGCGCTACGACAGGTCCTCGGTGAGCACGTGCAGCAAAAGGGCTCGCTGGTCTCTGCCGATCGCCTGCGCTTCGACTTCACTCATGGTGGGCCGATGTCGCGCGCGGAGATCGAGCGCGTCGAGGACTTGGTCAATGAACGCGTGCTTCGAAACGCCATGGTCAAGACCGAGCTCTTGCGGATGGACGATGCCAGAGAGCGCGGGGCCATGATGCTCTTCGGGGAGAAGTACGGCGAGACGGTGCGCGTGTTGAGCATGACCGAGTCGGTGGAGTTGTGCGGCGGCACCCACGTTCGGGCTACTGGGGACATCGGGCTGGTCAAGGTCGTCAGTGAACAGGGTGTGGCGGCTGGCGTGCGCCGCATCGTGGCTGCGACGGGTGAAGAGACGATGAAGCACCTGCGTTCGTTGGAGGCGACGCTCGGTCGCGCGAGCGAGTTGACCAAGGCGGGCGCCGACTTGACGGGCCGTCTGGAGAAGATGCTCGCCAACGAAAAAGCCCTCGAAAAGCAGATCGCGGAGCTGCAGAAGAAACTGATGACCGGTGGCGCCGCTGGCGTGGACTCGTTGCTCGCCAAAGCGCGCGACGTCGACGGCATGAAGGTGCTTGCGATCCGAACGGAAGTCACCGACCGCGGTGCTTTGCGAGAGCTGGCCGAGCAGCTCCGCGACAAGCTCGGCAAGAGCATCGTCTTGGTGGGTTCGGTGGCGGAGGACAAGGCTCAGCTCGTGCTCACGGTCGCCAAGCCGCTGACGAACAAGTACAAGGCCGGACAGCTCATCCGCCCGGTCGCGGCCATCGTCGGTGGCAGTGGCGGGGGACGCCCGGACATGGCCCAAGCCGGTGGCACCGAGGTTGCGAAGCTCGACCAAGCCCTGGCTGCCCTCTTCGACCAGTTGGAGCCGCAGTTGCGCCTCGTTTGAGTCTCGACATCCACCCGAAACATCCACCCTCTATTCAGGATCCGGCATCATGACTCCCGAACTCGTCGTCCTCGTTGGTACTGCCGCGACCCTGGGGGTGACGCACACCGCCGTCGGCGTGGATCACACTCTGCCTTTCGTGATGCTCGGCAAGGCTCGCCGCTGGAGCCTGCGCAAGACACTCGGTATCACGACCGTGTGCGCGGCTGGACACGTTCTATCGTCCGTGCTCATCGGGGCGCTGGGTTACTACGGTTTGGGCCTGGCTCTGCCCCAGCTCGAAGCGATCGAGAGCCAGCGCGGACATTGGGCGGCATGGCTGTTGATTGGCTTCGGGCTCGTGTACGCTCTGCTGGGCCTCTGGCGCATGCATCGTGGCGATGCCCACCGGCACTTCCATGTGCATTCCGACGGCACGGTGCACGCGCACGACCATTCCCACGCGCAAGCGGACGGACAACTCGTGCACCATCATCGTCACCCGAGTCGGACGGCGCAGCGAGCCATGGCGCTCGATTCGCGGCGGCTCGTGCCCGGCCTCTTCATCATCTTCATCTTGGGCCCCTGTGAGGCGTTGATCCCCCTGATGGCAGCCCCGGCTCTCGGTTCCGGCAGCGGGTCGGTGCTCGTCGCTTCGGTCTTCGGCTTGGCCACGACCGCTACCATGCTGGGACTGGTCGCCCTGGGTTATCTCGGTCTCAATTTCAAGGCGATGGGGCGTATCGAACCTCACATGCAGTGGCTAGCCGGATTCGCCATTGCGGCAAGTGGCCTGAGCGTGGAATTTCTGGGCATTTGACGGCGCTAGTCCGTCGCAGTTGTCTCGCATCGGGTCGGCTCGGTCTGGGGAGGCGCACTTTTGATGCAGGGCGCGACAGCTCCGCCGTCGTTGCCATGGTAGGCTAGCTTCGAAGGTGAGGACGAGTGGGTACCCCGGACGGGGGCGTCACTCTGCGGGGTGTCGGCCATCGCGCGCCGCACCGTACGTGGTCGTTCTGGCAGCCAATTCCTCGAGCTGGAGTGGGAGTAAGTGACCTCAATCTGCGTTCTGCGTCCCTACCGAAAACGGATTCGGGAACGCGTCTTCGCGCTACTCGGAGAGGCGGGGTTCGACATGGCGGGGGCGACGGTCGTGGCGGCCGGCGCGACCGATCGCACGGTTGTTGCTGCGCTGTCCAACGTACACCCTGATGCATTGCTGGTTCCATTCCACGCTCACCGCGACACGGCGGGCTGTTTGGTCAATGGGCTCGAGTTGTTGCCCAAGCTGATGCAGGCTTGGGCCCATCTGCACGGCCTACCGATCTACATGCCGATCTCTGCCATGGGCTTGGGCTCCGCGGGGCTGATGCTGTCGCGAGGTGAGGACGCCGGGGGGTTGTCCGACGCGTTGCGACAGCGCGTGCTCTTCATGCCGGAGGGCGAACTGGCTGCACCGACGATGCGCGACCGGGTGCTGGCCCACGCTGCATTCGTCGCCTCCGTCAACTGACGCTTGCGGCAGTGGCGCAGGTCGCGCGGGTCAACTGCGCTGGCCAGGGTCAACTGCGCTGGCCAGGGTCAACTGCGCTGGCCAGGGTCAACTGCGCTGGCCAAGCTCAACTGTGCTGGCCAAGCTCAACTGCGCAGCGCTTTGACCGCCAGCGCAACGTCTTTGCCGTCGACGGTGGCGCCAGTGCTCTTGAGCTGCTTCATGGCGACGCCGGTGGCTTGCCCATCATTGCCGGCTCCGCGGATCTGCTCCAACACGGGCTCGAGGGCGGACTGGATGTCTTCGACGCTCAGCGACTTGGGTAGGAAGGACGCGAGGATGGAGAGCTCCTGCTCGATCTTCGCCTTCTCGTCTTCGTCGCTGGTCAACCCCAACGTTTCCTGGCAGCTCTTGCTCATCTTGCGCAACGTCGCGACGACCTTGTCGTCCGTCGGCTCGGCCCCGGTGCTCGTCACTTCGCCGATGGCCGTTCGCAGGATTTCTTTCTCCACGACGTTCTTGGCCTTCATTGCAGCGAACATGCGCTGTTTCAACTCGTCAATCAGCATCTTGGTTCTCGTCGTTCTTCGATAGCGGCAAACGCATCAGGAAGCAGGCGCCGGAGCTGTCCGACTCTACGCATTCGAGCGTGCCGCCTTGGTTCACAATCAATGCTCTGGCCGTTGGTAGACCGAGCCCGATCCCCAGCGGCTTACTCGTCACCAAAGGCTCGAACAACAGATGACGATGCTCCTCGGGGACGCCCTCGCCGGTGTCTTCGATCTTCAGTTCAGCATGCTGCCCCACGATGGCTGCGCTCATCGAGAGGCGACCCTCTTTGGCCTCGGCCATGGCCTCGCGCGCGTTGCGGATCAGGTTGCGCAGGGCATCGCGCACTTGGGGTTCGTCGGCCTGGACGTCGATGTCGCCGACGTCGATCTCCGTCGTGATCTCGACGGGCATCGGCTCGCTGTCCAGTGCCGACTGTACGACGCGCCGTAGCGGGGTTCGCGCAGTCGTTGGTGGGCGGATGCGAGCGTATTCCAGCAAGTCCCCGATGATGCGGTTGGCCTCCCAGATTTCGTCGTTGGCGATCTGCAGGGCTTCGCCCACCATGGGAGCCGCGTCTTTGGGCATTTGACGACGCGCCAAGGCCAAAGCGTTGGCGATGGCGCCCAACGGGTTTCGGATCTGGTGCGCCAGGCCGGCGGCCAGTTGACCTAGCACCATCAGTCGCTCTTTGCGCAGCAGCTTGTCTTGGACGTCGCGCAGGGCGCGGGTGCGCTCCTGCGCGTACCTCTCCAGCTCTTCTTCGAGTTGTTGGGCAGACGCCGCGCTTTCGCCCGCTTGGCCGACGACGCAGACCACGTGAGTGACGGAGCCGGTGGTGTCAGCCAGGGGGAGCTTGGTGATGGGTCGGCGCTGCTGACCTCCGTCGGCAACCGGAAAGTGGTGCTCGGCGGTGACAGGAAGCCGCTGCTCCAGGACCTCGCGCTCCGCCGCTTCGTGCGGACCAGCGAGCTCCGGATCGAAGACCTCCGACTCCATACGCCCCAGCAGTTCTTCGCGGTTGTGCCCGACCCACGAGCAGAAGGCAGCGTTGAGCAGAACGAACCGGAGCTCTGCGTTCTTCGCGTACACCGGCTGGCCCAGGTGCTCGGCGATGAGCCCAAGCGAGGCAATCGTGAGTTGCGTCTCGTGGGCATCAGGCGGCTCGCCGCGGGGGACCTCCGTTTTCACCCTGGCGAGCGTAATCAATTTGGCGACGGAATTCGACTACCGTGCAGTTTCCTCGGGCGGCGCCCGGGTCGGACGTAGCTCGTCCGCCGGCCCAGAGACAAGGTGCAGCGTTGCTGCTATGAGCCAGGCATGTTCCCAGTCGCCGAGCGGAGCGCGCCGTGGTCATGAAGCTGGTCCACGCGGCGGATCTGCACATCGACAGCCCGCTCAGCGGCCTGACCCGCTATGGCGGTGCGCCCGTGGAGCTGATTCGTGGGGCCACCCGACGCGCGCTGCAGAACCTGGTCAGCCTGTGCGAGCAGGAGCAGGTGGCGCTTCTGCTGCTCGCTGGCGACCTCTTCGACGGCGACTGGCGCGACTACACGACAGGGCTCTTCTTCGCCGAGCAGATGGCGCGACTGAAGCGGGCCGGTGTCGAGGTTGCCCTGATCCGAGGCAACCATGATGCGGCGAGCCAAATCACCAAACATCTGACGCTGCCGGACAACGTCACGGAGCTGTCGTTCGACGCCCCCGAGACGCGCCAGTATCCCCACTTGGGCATTGCGGTGCATGGCCAGAGTTATGCCCGTCGAGCAGAGACGGAGGACTTGGCGAAGAACTACCCCGAGCCCATCAGCGGCCTTTTGAACATCGGATTGCTGCACACTTGCGTCACGGGACGGGTAGGGCACGAACCCTACGCTCCGTGTCGACTGGAGACCCTCGTCGCGAAGGGCTACGACTACTGGGCGCTCGGTCACGTGCACCAGAGGGAGGTGCTGTCGAGCGAGCCGTGGGTGGTATTCTCCGGCAATCTCCAGGGCCGCCACGTCAAGGAGCTCGGACCCAAGGGCGCGACGCTGATCGAGGTCGCGGAGGGCCGTATCCGCAGCGTCGAGCATCGCGAACTCGACGTCGTGCGGTGGGCGCAGGCGCGGGTGCAAGTTCCGGCCGAGGCGGACGCGGATCTGGCGGTCGAATGCGCGGCGCTGGAATTGGAACGCCTGCTCTCGGAGGCGGATGGGCGTGCGCTGATCGTGCGCGTTACTCTGGAGGGGCAAACCGAGGCACACGCCGCGTTGGAAGCGGACCAGGCGCGTTGGGAGGCAGAGCTACGGGCGCGCGCTTCGGAATCATCGCGTGTGTGGGTCGAGTCCGTGCGCTTTGGGACCCAGCCGCTCTTGTCGTTCGAGCGCTTGCGACAGCGAGGTGACGCCCTCGGTCAGCTCGCGCGTTCGATCGACGAGCTGCGGCGTCAGCCAGCGCAGTTGGGTGAGTTCTTACCGCAGTTCGAAGATTTGAAGAACAAGCTCCCCCTCGAAACCAGGCAAGGCCCGGGCGCCCTGAAGCTGGACGAAGTGGACACGTTGGCGTCCGTACTCGACGAAGTCGAGAGCTTGCTCTTGACCCGGCTGGCGGCCTTGGGGCAGTCGTCATGAGGTTTCTGCGACTCGAACTGTCAGCCTTCGGGCACTTCCGCGACGAGGTCTTGGACCTGTCGGCGAAGCAGCCGGGTTTCCACCTCGTCTACGGCAACAACGAGGCGGGAAAGAGCACGGCCTTGCGGGCCATTCGCGGATTCCTCTACGGTATCCCGCCCCAGAGTCGCGATACGTTTCTTCACGCTGGTAGCGAGCTGAGGCTGGCGGCGGAGTTAGTCACCGACGATGGAAAGCCGCTCTATGCCGTTCGGCGCAAGGGCCGCAAGAACACCTTGATCGATGCCGACGGAGTGCCGATGGATGAACAGCGTCTGGAGTCGCTGTGTGCGGAACCAGGTCTGTTCGACGCGATGTTCGGGTTGGACCACGAGTCGCTGCGCCATGGGGCCCAAGAGCTCCTCGATGGCAAGGCCGGGGAAAGCCTGTTCGGCGCTGGCATGGGAACGGGCTCTGTCCGACGTCTATACAACGACCTGTCGCGTGCCGCGGATGAACTGTTCAAGAGTCGCAGTCGCACGCTGCCCATCAATCAGCAGATGGAAGAGCTGCGACTTTCGCGTCAGGCGGTGGATGCTCAATCCACGAGCGCCGAGAGCTACACCGCCAAGCAGCAGGCCCTGGAGGAGCTGCGCGCCGAACGAGACGCCCGCGTCGTCGGGCGCAACCGCCTGCGTTCCGAGAAGTCCGCTCTCGAACGTCAGTTGCGGGTGTTGCCGCTGCTGGCCCGCCGAAAGCAACACCAAGAGCAGCTCACGGAGCTCGAGCCCATACCCGATTTGCCTCACGACGCTCAAGAACGTCGCGTCGCGGCTGAGCGACAACGTGACGAAGCGCGTCAGCGTCGCGAACACGAACAACTCGAGATCGAGCGCGTCGAGCGACGCATCGCGCTTTTGAGCGTCAATCCGGAGTTGGCAGCGATCGACGCGCGGCTGATTGACGACCTGTCGCTACAACTGGGGCAGCACCGCAAAGCCCAGGCCGACTTGCCGAAACGTCAGGCGGAGCTGCGAGCTCTGCGCCACGACGTGCAGCGGGAGATGTCTGAGCTTGGCTCCGAGCTCGAACCAGAGCGTGCCGAGGAGCTGCTGTTGACGGAAATCGAAGAGCAGAAGCTGCAGCGGCTATGTCGAGAGAAGACGCGCTTCGATACTCAGCTCGGTGATGTCTCGGGCAAGGTCAAGAAGGTTCGAGGCGCCGTCGCTCACCGCAAGAAAGAGTTGGCGCGCGTCGTTGCCGCGCCGGACCCCACGGCACTCGCGGCGGCGCTGACTCGCGCCCAACGCTCGACGGGAGCGGAGCAAAGGTTGCACGCGTCCGGGCGACGGTTACAGCGTCTCGAAGATCGCTTACAGCAGACGCTTGCCGGCCTTTCGGGCTATTCCGGTGGCCTGTCGGATCTGTTCGGCTTGCCCGTTCCGTCGACGGAGACGGTGCTCACCTTCGATGCCAAGTGGTCGGAGGCCGTGCGAGCCCGAGACGCACTCCGGACGGAATTCGAGCAACTCGAGCAGTCCCGCATCGAGCTGTTTCAGGAACAGAAAACACTCCAGGGACGTGGGCGGATCCCCACGCGTGAGCGCTTGCTCGAGCTCCGAGCGGAGCGAGACCAGGCGCTGTCCCGGGAGCCCGCGGGGGACGAAGCCCTGCAGCTGGTTGCCCAGTGTGATGAATACGCGGACCGTCTATTCATCGAGGCTGAACGTGTCTCGCAGTTGGCGCGTATCGTGGCGGCTCTCGAGGCCGCCGACGCCAAAGAACACAGGCTCGCTGCACGGCGAGGGGAGGCGCAGGAGCGCTGGGCTGAGCTGCAGCAGTCTTGGCTGGCTCAGTGGACGCAGTGCCGAGTGGAGCCAGCAGAGCCGCGCGAGATGATCGAATGGCTCAGGCGCCGCGACGAGGCCTTGGCCCACATCGACGAACGAGATGCGTTGCGGGACGAGTGTCGCGGGCTGGAGCGGCAGTTGGGCACCGCGCGCGGTGATCTGTCGGCGGCTCTGGAGGCGGTGGGCGAGCCATCGCAGCAGTTGTGGGAGACGAACTTGACGTCTCTGTGCGACCGGGCTGCCTCGGTGGTCGAGCAATTGTCCCGCCAGCGCGCGGAGCGCCAGGACATCGAGCGCAGTCACCGTTTGGAGGAGCGACAGCTCGAAGAACTGACGGACGAACACGAAGAACTCAAGGCACGCTTCAAGCATTGGCGCAGCGATTGGTACAAGGCGTTGGACTCGCTTTCATTGCAGCGTGACTCGGGGCCCGAGGAGGTGTTGGCGGCGGTCGGCAAGCGCAAGCGGCTCGGTGGGCTGCTCGGCGACATGGGCAAACTGGCTGGGCGCATTTCGGGGATGGAGCGAGATAGCGGCGCGCTGCAGGCGGAGGTCGACAAGCACCTCGCGTTGCTGATGCCGGAGGCGCGCGAGTTGCCGTTGGAAGAAGCCTGCGAGTCGCTGATCCGACAGGCCCGTCGCGCTCGTGCCGACGCGGAGGAAGCAGCACGCCTGCGCGAAGACTTGGAGCAGCGGCGCGAACGGGCGTCGCGCGCTCGCATTGCCGAGCAACGAGCGGACGCGGAGCTCACCGAGTTGATGACGTATGCCCAGGCCGCCGACTTGCGCGAATTGGTGGCCGCCGAGGAACGCGTGGCCAAGGCGCGTCGATTGGCCGCGCTGATCGACGAGTTGGAGGATGAGACCGTGGGTCAGGGTGATGGGGCCAGCTTGGCGGAGCTCATGCAGCAGACCGAGGGCGCTCTGGCCGAGCAAGTGCGGGAGCGTATCGACGCCATCGAGCCCGAACTCGCCGCGTGCGAGCAACGGGTCGACGAATTGAGCGCCCAGGTTGCCACCGAAGAGCAGCAGCTCGAACGACTCGCCCGCGGCGCGGCGGAGGCGAGCGAAGAACTGGCGGCGCGTACGGCACAGCTTCAAGAGACGGTGCGCCAGTACCTGGCGCTGCGCTTGGGGGCGCTCTTGTTGCACCGCGAAGTGGAGTCCTATCGCGACCAACACCAAGGGCCGGTCTTGCGGAGAGCTGGGGAACTCTTTCCGCAGCTGACGCTCGGGGCGTACAGCGGATTGCGCGCCGGATTCGACAAGAAGGACGAGCAGATCCTGCTCTGCGTACGCAACGACGGTCGAGAGGTCTTGGTCGAGGGGTTGAGCGACGGGACCCGCGACCAACTGTACCTCGCTCTGCGGTTGGCGAGTCTCGAGCGCTACCTGGAAAACCGGCCGAGCATGCCGCTGGTGCTGGACGACGTGTTGGTGCACTTCGACGATGCCCGCGCGGGCGCCGCGCTGTCCGTTTTGGGCGAGTTGGCCCGGCGGGTTCAGGTGCTGTTCTTCACGCACCACGAACGGGTTGCCGAGTTGGCGCGCGAGACGATCGACGATAGCGTGTTGCAGGTGCACACTTTGGGGCAGGGGCAGGCCGCGAGAGTCGCATGATGGCACACGGCGAGTTACCCGAGTTCGTCGAAGTATCTTTGGGCCTCGACGACCCTGAAGACGAAGCCGAGCTGCGACGGCGCGTCGCGCGGCAGCTCGCGGTCCCGGCTGGCGACCTGCCAGCGCTGACGGTCGTCAAACGCTCCTTGGACTGTCGGCGAGGAAAAATTCGCTTTCACCTCGTGTGTGCATTGGCTGCGCCGGAGCTTCTGCAGCAGGCCCCAGCGCCGCCGCGAGAATGCCGGGAACCGGCCCGAGTCGTGATCGTGGGTGACGGTCCGTGCGGTCTGTTCTGCGCCTACCAGCTAGCCCGCTTCGGCATTGCGAGCACGGTCCTCGAGCGCGGCAAGCCCGTTCAGCCACGGCGAAAAGACCTCAAAGGTCTTACCCGCAAGTCCACCGTCGACCCCGACAGTAACTACTGCTTCGGTGAGGGCGGCGCCGGAACGTACAGCGACGGCAAGCTCTACACGCGTTCGCACAAGCGTGGCGACGTGCGCGACGTCATCGAAATCCTCGCCGAGCACGGAGCGCCCCAGGCCATCTTGACGGAGGCCCGGCCGCACATCGGTAGCAATCTGTTGCCGCAAGTCGTCACCGCGCTGCGACAGCGGCTCGAGGGCGTGGGGGTCCGATTTCGTTTTGGCGCGCGGGTCGCGAACGTGCTGCTGGGGCCCGGCGAGGAGCGGCGCGTCACTGGGGTCGAGCTCGCCGATCGCGAGCGCCTGGCAGCGGACGCTGTCGTCCTGGCGACGGGGCACTCGGCCCGCGATGTTTTCGACTTTCTGCGCAGTGCCGGCCATCCGCTGGAATCGAAGGGGTTCGCCCTGGGGGTGCGCATCGAACACCCACAGCTCGTGATCAACGAGATCCAATATGGGCGTTGCACGGGCCACCCGAAGCTACCGAGCGCTGCCTACCGTTTGGTGGATGGTCGCGGTGAGCGCGGCGTTTTCTCCTTCTGCATGTGCCCGGGAGGGTTCATCGTACCCGCCTCGACCGCCCCCGGAGAAGTGGTCGTCAATGGCATGAGCCCTTCGCGGCGCAATTCCAAGTACGCCAACAGCGGGATCGTGGTCTCCGTCGACGCGTCTCACTTGCAGGCCGCAGGCTACCGCGGGCCACTTGGCGGCGTCGAGTTACAGAGCCGCATCGAGCAAGGAGCGTTCGAAGCCGGGGGGGCCACACTGGCCGCGCCGGCAACGCGTTTGGTCGATGCTCTGGAAGGGCGAGCTTCGTCGACGTTACCTTCGAGCAGCTACGTTCCGGGTCTGGTCGCGACGAACGTGCTGGAGGTGCTGGAGGCGGGCGGGGTACCGTTCGCTGAACGGTTGCAGCAGGGGCTGCGGCGCTTTGGAGCCCAGCTGCGAGGTTTCGTGAGTGAGGAGGCCGTGCTCGTGGGGGTGGAGTCGCGGACGAGTAGCCCGGTGCGTGTTCCGCGGGATCGCGACTCGCTCGCCTCGACGGCGTGGCGAGGCTTGTACCCGGGAGGGGAGGGCGCCGGTTATGCGGGCGGAATCGTCAGCGCTGCGGTCGACGGCATGCGCATCGCGCGCAGCATTCGCCAACAACTCGGCGTGCCCCCGGAGGACTAGATTGCCCGCGCCGGCAACGCCTCGGTCGGCGCTCAGTCCAAACTCAGGCGCAACAAGCCCTCGCTCACACCCGCGACGGGACGATGCTCGAACTCGGCGAGTGTCTCCACTTCGGCGAAGGCGAACACCGGATGACCTGCTTGCAGAAACTGGCGGATCAACTCCGGCGGCGGGAAGGGCAGCACGCTGACGTCCGGTCTCCTGCCCTGGAGCTGTTTGACGTACCAGCGAAACACCGTGTAGTACTTCCACTCGTGGGGCAGTGTGTAGGTCGCGATGATGGCGTGCTTGGGCAAGACGTCCGCCAAGCGCTCGCCGTATTCCAAGGCGGAGCTGTCTGCCGACAAGTCTTGCGCGGGGTAGAGCCGAACGGCGCGCACCAACAGAGCAGCGCCCACCAAGGTCAGAGCGAGGCGCGGAGCAAGGCCAGGCCGGGCGCGACGCAGAACCCAAAGCAGACAATCCAGACCCAGTGCGGCGGCTGCACAGCACATCGCGGCGGCTGGCAAGAAGAAGACCTCCAGGTCGTGTACCTGGTAGCGGAAGAAGTAGAGCAGGTTGCCCGCGATGCCCGCGCCCCAGGCGATGGCCCACAGTGCTCCGCGTCGTTTGCCGAGCAACCACAACCCAGCGATCGCTAGCGGTAACCCGCTGACGGTGACGTGCCGGCCGACGTCCAACGCCACCTCGAGCGCTCGGGACGCGTCCGGGGCTCGCAGGAACCAGTGCTTGAAAACGCCGCCGGTGATCAGGCTCCACGACGATTCGAGGCTGCTCGGGTTGCCGAAGTTCATGACCGGGGCCTGTCGCGCGCGCAGCGGCAAGTAGACGAAGACGCAGAATCCCAACAGCGCGCCCGCCGCTCCTGACACCAGCGCCTGTAGGCGGCGTCGAGTCAGTCTCGTCCCTGGACCGCCGCAGAGCCAAGCGAGCCCCACGAAGCAGAGCCCCGCCGTGGCCAAAGACAGGTGCATGCCCAGTCCCAGGCCTGCAACCAATCCGGCCGCGAAGAGTGCCTTTCTCTGTTCACTCTTTGCGGCGCGGGAAGCGAGCCACAGCGCAGCCACCAAGAACGCCACGCCCGGGGTGTATGCTTCGGTCACCGTCGCTTGGCGCCAGAATGTCGGCCCCAGGCCGAGGAGTGCGGCACCTGTGCAAGCGGCTCCGCGACTGGCGCCGAGTTCGCGGCCGAGGAAGTAGCAGCTCACCACCGCGACGACTCCGAAGACGGCGCTCATCGAGTTCACGGCCAACGCCGGTTCGAGCGGCAGCAGGGTGAAGGCGTGGCCGACGAGCGTGTACAGCGGGTATCCCGGCGGGTGGGGAATACCCAAGGTTGCCGCGGCTGCAACGAGCTCGGCGCTATCGTTCCAGTACACCGTACGGCACAGAGTCGTGCCATACAGCGCTGCGAATGCCGTCGTCAGTCCGATGCTGGCGAGCGCATCCGTGCGGTCGAGCGTCGCGGTGTCAGGGGCGAGCCCCGCAGCCGCGATACCCGTGTTTCGGTGCTCGGTCGTGACGGCACCGAGATCCAACGTCTGATTGGAGGAAGTCAGCTCGCCGTGCTGCGTAGCACAATCTGCGTCACTTCTGCAGGGGCGCCCAGGCGCATGGGGGGGCCCCAATAGCCGGTCCCGTTGCTGACGTAGACCCAGGTCTTGCCGATCATCTCCAGGCCCGAAACGACGGGCTGCTGGAGCTTGACCAACCAGTTGAAGGGCCACAGCTGGCCTCCGTGGGTGTGCCCGGAGAGCTGCAGTCCGACGCCGAGATCGCGTGCCTCCAGCGCGGCCCGCGGCTGATGGGCGAGGAGCACCAGTTCGCGTGATGGATCGCGCCCAGCGACGGCTTTGGGCAGATCGGCACCGTGGCCGTTCCCGAAACGAGCGGCCTGGGCGTCGTCGATGCCCGCGAGGTCCAAGACCTGGCCGTTCTGTTCGATGGTGACGCGTTCGTTGCGCAACACCCGAACGCCGAGGGTGGTCAGCTCGTCGCACCAGGACTGCGCCCCCGAGTAGTACTCGTGGTTGCCGGTGACGAAGAAAGTGCCGTGGCGGGAGCGGAGCTGCGACAACTCCCCCACGATGCCACCCAACTGTTCTACGGAGCCGTCCACCAAGTCTCCGGTGATGGCCACCAGATCCGGTGAGAGCCCGTTGACGGTTCGCACGACCTCCTGAATGAACTCACGCCCGAGACTCGGGCCGATGTGGATGTCGCTCAACTGTGCGATGGTCAGCCCGTCGAGCTCTTTGGGCAGTCGCTCCAGAGGGACTTCGACCCGTTTGACGGCAAAGCGGGAACCGCCGAAGAGCGCCAGGCCGCTACTACCCGCACCCAACGCCAGTGCCGCAAAGCTGAAGAGGCGATTCATGGCCTCGCGTCGCGTTGGGTCTTGAAGAGGCGTCGAGAGCACGCGTTCGGTGACCAGCGTGAGCGCCTTGGTGACGTCCACTGCGAGTACGGCGACCAGGAGCAAGAACATCACTCCCAACCATGCCTGGCTCGGCAGTAGCAGCGAAGCCGAAATGCTGCGCGGCAGCGCCCGGCCGAGAATGAACGTCAGGGGTACGCTGGCGTAGAGCGCAATGCAAAGCGCGGTGAGCGCGCGGTGCCAGCCCACAGGCAAGGCCGCATCGCGCACCAGGCGGGCCCACAGGTAGTAGTGGATCAGGCCCAGCAGGGTGCTCCCGATCGCGATGAAGAGAACGAAAGACAAGACTCGCGCCATCGACTTAGGGGTATGGGTCGGCGGTCCAGGGGACGCCAGTCACATTTCTACCGGGTTTCGGTGTGGCGGTTGGGTTTCCCGGCCCGCTCGGGTGCTCCCGACCCGAGTGCCAGGAAATGGTGCATGGCGAGCCAAAAAGCTGCTCAAGGGCAGCGGAGCGCGCTACCGTCCGCGCCCCATCTCACCAAGTCGGGCGCAAGACGACCCGGCTGTGTTGCAGTACGGCTCTTAGGAGGTAAAAGGCGCCCGTGAGCACCCATCATCCCGAACCCCAGGACCTGGATCCCATCGAGACCCGCGAGTGGCTCGAGTCCCTCGACGCCGTGGTGTCCCAAAGGGGCAGCACCCGCGCCGCTTATCTCGTGCGTCGGGTCGTCGAGCAAGCGATGCGGACCGGGGTCAATCCCGACCTGCCGCTGAACTCCGACTACACCAACACGATCCCTGCCGATCTCGAGCCGGACTACCCGGGCGATGCCGTCTTGGAACGACGCATCCGCCGCATCGTGCGTTGGAACGCGATGGCGATGGTGCAGCGGGCCAACCGCAACTTCCCCGACATCGGCGGACATCTCTCGACTTATGCGTCGAGCGCCAGCTTGTACGAGGTGGGGTTCAATCACTTCTTCCGTGGCCCGGGCGAAGACGGGCACGGCGACATGATCTACTACCAGGGCCACGCAGCGCCCGGTATCTACTCGCGCGCCTTCCTCGAAGGTCGTTTGGAGGCCGATCAGCTCGACCATTTCCGGCGTGAGGCTGGATCGCAGCCGGGCCTGTCGTCCTACCCGCACCCTCGGTTGATGCCTGACTTCTGGCAATTCCCGACGGTCAGCATGGGCATTGGGCCGCTCAGTGCCATCTACCAGGCGCGCTTTCTGCGCTACGTTCACAACCGGGGCATCACGGACACGTCGCAGAGCCGCGTGTGGGC
Organism: Polyangiaceae bacterium; assembly: GCA_050290545.1. GTDB lineage: Bacteria > Myxococcota_A > Polyangia > Polyangiales > Polyangiaceae > SZUA-265. The sequence goes on from JBNKHV010000036.1 coordinate 76,157, forward strand.
GTTCCTCGGCGATGGCGAGTGCGACGAGCCGGAAAGCCTCGGCTCGCTGAGCATTGCCGCGCGAGAAGAGCTCGACAACCTCGTCTTCGTCATCAACTGCAACCTGCAGCGACTCGACGGCCCCGTGCGCGGCAACGGCAAGATCATCCAGGAGCTGGAGGCCGTCTTCCGCGGCGCGGGCTGGCACGTGATCAAGGTCATTTGGGGGCCGGAGTGGGACGAACTGCTGGAAAAGGACGTCGATGGTGTGTTGCGCCGTCGTATGAACGAGGTCGTCGACGGTGCGTGGCAGAAGTACACGACCAGCGACGGGGCCTACATTCGCCAGCACTTCTTCGGCACCGACCCGCGTCTGAGCGAGATGGTCAGCCATCTGAGCGACGAGCAACTGACCAAGCTGCGCCGTGGCGGTCACAGCTACCGCAAGATATTCGCTGCCTATCAAGAGGCGGTGAACACCACCGGAAAGCCGGTGTGCATTCTAGCGCACACCGTCAAGGGATGGACGCTCGGGCCCAACTTCGAGGGCAGCAACGTCACCCACCAAAAAAAGAAGATGGATCTGGCGGACATCAAGAAGTTCCGCGACTTGCTCCAGCTACCGGTCCCCGACGAGAAGCTCGAGGATGCACCCTTCTACCGCCCCGACAAGAACAGCGAAGAGGTGCAGTACCTCAAGGAGCGTCGCAACATGCTGGGCGGCTTCATCCCCGTGCGTCGCGCCAAGCCGAGCGTGCGCTTGGAGCTGCCGAAAGAGGACCTCTACGCCGAATTCATGAAGGGCATGGCCAAAGGCGAAGCCTCGACCACGATGGTCTTCTCTCGACTCTTGGCCAAGTTGCTTCGCGACAAGAACGTCGGACAGCGCGTCGTGCCCATCGTTCCGGACGAGGCGCGCACCTTCGGTATGGATGCGCTTTTCAGCCAGGTCGGCATCTACTCTGCCAAGGGGCAGCTGTACGAGCCCGTCGACAAAGGGCGCGTGCTCTACTACCGCGAAGCCAAGAACGGGCAGGTGCTGGAAGAGGGCATCACCGAGGCCGGATCCATGGCCTCGTTCACGGCCGCGGCCACGAGCTACTCGACGTTGGGTGAGCCGATGATCCCCTTCTACATCTTCTATTCGATGTTCGGCTTCCAGCGGACCGGCGATCAGATGTGGGCTTGTGGGGACGCCATGGGGCGCGGTTTCGTGCTGGGCGCAACTGCGGGTCGCACGACGCTCAACGGCGAAGGTCTGCAGCACGAAGACGGCCACAGTCAGTTGCTGGCGACCACCTATCCGTCCGTCGTGGCCTACGACTGCACCTACGCTTTCGAACTCGCGACCATCATCAAAGATGGCATGCGTCGCATGTACCAGGACCGCGAGAACATCTACTACTACATCACACTGCAGAACGAGAACTACCCGATGCCACCGATGCCCGAAGGGGCAGAGGAGGGCATTCTCAAGGGCATGTACCTGTTCCAGCCCTGTGCCAAGCCCAAGGCCAAGCACGTGCAGCTCTTCGGTAGCAGCTCGATCATGCTGCAGGTGCTCCGAGCCGCCGAGATCCTCGAGGAGCAATTTGGTGTGACTTCCGACGTCTGGGGGGTGACCAGCTATCAGCAATTACGTCGTGAGGCGTTGAGCTGCGAGCGACACAACCGGCTGCACCCGGAAGACGACCCGCAGGTGCCCTACGTCACGCAAGTGCTCAAGGATGCCAAGGGACCGGTGATTGCAGCCAGCGACTACATGACGCTCGTGCAAGATCAAATCGCGCGCTGGGTGCCCAGTCGCTACATCGCCATGGGTACCGATGGCTACGGTATGAGTGACACGCGCGAGGCGCTGCGCCGGCACTTCGAGGTCGATGCGGAGTGCATCGTCATCGGCGCGCTCGACGCTCTTCGGCAGGAGGGCAAGATATCGGCGTCCGTGTTGCAGAAGGCAATCGAGACGCTGGGCGTCGACCCCAACAAGCCCAATCCCGCGTTCGTCTGAGTCGGGCGACGTGAACGCCCGCTAGCCCGGCGCTCTGCGGTGCTGGGCTACTGCGGTGCTGGGCTACTGCGGCAGCGGGCGGTCTTCGGGGTCCGGGGTGCGTCCTTCCGCCAGGTCCTTCAGGCGTGTCAGGCCTTGCTCCATGTGAGCGTCCAACCCGCGTTCGACGGAGTCACGCATGAAGCCGCCGATGATGAACGGCAGCGAGCCGTGGTCTCGCCAAGTGACGTTGGTGGAGCTCCCCCGGGTCTCGTACTTGACCGAGCCATCGGCGTTGGGCGTATCGGAGTTGATCCGCGACTCGAACCAGACGCCTTCTTGGGCGTCGGCCCGCACGATGGTCGTCGTGCCCGTGCCGGCTCGCTGTCCTCGGTAGTGGCGTGCTGCACCCACGCCGTGTTCCGGCCCGGAGAAGGTCACCTCGAGGCTGGGATCCGGATGCGTCGTGTGCGCCCACTTCGACCACTGCTGCAGGTCGTCGACGAAGGGATGGATGTGCGCCGCATCCGCGTGGATCAGGATCGACTTCTCGACGTCCCACTCTCGTGGCAAGACCAACCCGGAGACCAGCAGCAGCGCTGCCACGGCGACGACTGCAATCGCCACCGTTTGGAAAACCTGCTTCATGGCTGCGCGTTCTTGGCGAATCGGCCCTGGGCGTCAAGGCCTCGCTGAAAGAAGCACTGGATTCGTCACGCTTTGCAGCAGGCCCCGTCTGAGGCACCGAGGTGGGTACAGCGCGTCCTGCCAGGGGGCATCGAGGTGGGTACGTGGGTGTGCTCCGCGTTCGGCGCTTCGGCTACCCCGTTCAGGAGCGTGTCTTGCGGCGAGCGAAGCAGGCGAAATCGATGTCGCGGGTGCCTGCTTGGGCCAGCGCCGCTCTCATCTCGTTCGCGAACTGGACACCAGTGTGGGGTGCATTCGCGTGTACCGGTAGTCTCGCCGACGTTGGCTTTCGGGGGAAGCGGTTCCCTGTTAAACTGCAGGCAGCATGGCTTACACAACTCAGGCAACTTGGATGATCGCAGCAGCCCTTGCGGTTGCGGCGTGTGGCAGTGACTCGAAGAGCGACGTGTCGAGTCGCGCGGACATGGGCGGTGATGCGGGCGCGACGTCCGACGGCTCGGACGAAGCGGCTACCGACGCCGATACAGGGGAAGAGACGACTGACGAGTCCGCTCAAAGCGCCGCCACCGATGGCTCCACCGATGCGACCACGTCGGATGGGACGGACACGGTTGCGAGTGAAACGGACGTGTCATCGCTCGTCGACGACGCACCTCCCGCCTTCGAACCGCCAGATCCCATCTTGCCCGACGAAGACCCAGACACACCGGTCGAAGAGCTGAGTGACGGGGACTTCGAACAAGTGTGCGACGCCTACCTGCAAACGTCCGGCGACTTGTTCGAGAACTACGCCGGCTTCTGCGGCGTGCAGGCCATCACCGAGGCCGAGGACTCTGGCGTCACGGATACGGAAGAGTACCGCGCCGTCTGTGCCGAGGCTTTGGCGGTGTGTGAGAACCAAGCCGCCACGGTGGTGACGGTCGTCGACTCCCTCGAGTGTGTGCAGGATGAATGTACGGCGACCGTCGGCGAGTTCGACGCCTGCCGCACCCAAATCGCTGCTCTCGATGCCGTGCTGTTCGAGCCGCTCTCCGCGCTCGACGCGCCGAGTTGCGATGAGGTGACGCCCGCCATCGGCGCAGCGTTTTCCCTGCGAGTCGCGGCGACGGCGCTGGTGTCGCTGGCGGCATTGAGCGAGGCGGAAGGGGGTAGCATCCTCAGCGACGAAAGCCCCTGCGATAGCATCACGGAACAGTGCCCCGACTTCGCGGTGCCGGTGGGCGCGGACTTGTTCGCCCCAGGTGGCGATGCACCGCCCGACGTGCCCGCCGAACCCGCCGCGGACGCGGGCGCGAACTGAGCGGAAGGAGCGGGGGGAAAAACCCCGCTCCTACTCGTTCGTGGTGGTCTCACTCGGCTTGCTGGTGGAGCCACGTGGCCAGCTTGCGTTGGGCGGAAGGCATCGCCACTTCGTCCAGGCGGCCCAGAGCGAGCCAGCGGACTTCCGCGCTGCTCGGGCCTGGTTGGCATCGGCCCTTCAGATCCGTACAGCGCCACAGCGTCAAGTGAACACGATACCGTGTCACGGCGTGTTTGACGGAATGCGCCGCGTTAACGGGAGTACCGGTGAGCCTCGCGTGTTCTTTCAGCGCCCGCCGTACGCCTGCTTGGGCGGACTCATCCGGGGCCAACTCCACCGTGGGAAAGAGCCACAGGCCGCCCCAACGCGGAGCATCTGCCGGCAAGCGACTCAGTAGCAGTTGGCCGCGACGAGTGGCGAGGGCGGCGACGTGTTCGACGGCCGTGGCTTTGACACGTGTACCGAGTTCGGGGAAACGTTCGACTTGGTCGAGGCGCCGCGCGACGCAGTGAGCCTTTAGTGGGCACTGGTCGCACAGGGGTTTTTTGGGGGTGCAGCGGATCGCCCCGAGCTCCATCAGGGCCTGGTTGAAATCGCCGGCGCGTCCTCGCGGTAGAAGGCTGCGCGCGAGTCGCCACAACTCCTTGCCGAGAGCGCTCTTTCGGGGATCTCCCGACAGAGCGTACAGCCGTGTGAGCACGCGCATGACGTTGCCGTCCACCAGGGGCTCGTCCAAGCCGAACGCGATGCTCGCGATGGCCCCAGCCGTGTACGGACCGATGCCTGGTAGTGCGCGAAGTTCTTCGGCCGAGCGGGGCAGACTTCCACCGCGGGCCAGAACGGCTTTGGCCCCAGCGTGCAGACTTCGAGCCCGCGAGTAGTAGCCCAGGCCTTGCCAGTGATGCAGAACGTCGTCTTCGCTGGCTTCGGCCAGTGCCTCCAGCGTCGGGAAAGAACGCAGCCAGCGCTGGAAGTACGGCGCGACGGTGGCCACCTGCGTTTGCTGCAACATCACTTCGCTCACCCAAATAGCGTATGGGTCGTTGTGGGCTCGCCACGGCAGGGGGCGTCGGTTGTCAGCGTACCAGGCGAGCAGTAGTCGAGCCACTGTGGCCGGCTGTGGCGCGGCGGGCCGACGGGACGTCTTCGTTTGCTGCTCGTGGGCTGGTGTCGGCCGCTTTGGCTTTTGAATCATTGGCGCCTCGGGGTTATGCTGGAACCTCGCTCCAGATGTCTGCCACAACGTCCTTTTCTCTCGAAGCAATCCGTACGGACGGGTGGTTCGAGAGAGTGGGGGAGAAGGTCGGCAGCTTCGAGGCGTTGTGCAGCATCTTGGGGGAGCGCTTTTTCGCCTTCTCCCTCATCACGGGCGCGCGCGTCACGTCGCTGACCGTCGACCGGCGCAACCCCTCCGCTTCGGTGGTCGAGTTCGAAGTGAGCGGAGCCGGTGACGGGCAGGAGCCCGTCGTGCAGCGTCTGTCTTTGGAGCGGTTTCGTCGCCGTCTCGTGAGCGCGCTGTTGGCCACCGAGACCGATCACCCACCGCCCACCCGAGAAACGGATGTGGAGGGCATCCAACTGCACATCGGTGTGCGTTACCTGCTGCTCGCGCCCATCTTCGGGTACAGCTTGGAGCGACTCGAATGTGGCGACGAGGGGTCCACCCTCCGACTGAGCCACGACGGCGAACATCAGGTGATGCCGTTGTCCGAGTTCCGCGCCGCGTTGCGGCGCTGGGTGATGGAGGAGTTCGAGCACGCCAACGCCGAGGCGGATGCGAGTCGCTCGGGGTTGGACTTGTCGATCCTGCCGGACGCAGAGGCCGCCGCCGCCAGAGGCGACGATGCGGCAGTGGTTGGTCTGCTCGGAGGCTGGTTGATGCCGCTTTCGTTCTATCTGCGTACCCCGGAGGGGCGCGCTTTGCCGCCGGAAATGCGTGGTCGCCTCTCCCACGCGTTGGGACTGCTCGGCACCGCTCTGGTGGAGGAGGGCGATCTGGAGGCGGGGCACCAAAGTCTCAGATTGGCTGTTCAGTACGCCGTCGACACGGCGGCTGCCCCGGATGCCTACGCCCGCTTGGGTGAAGCATTCGTTGCGACCCAGCGTTTCGACGAGGCCATCGCCCCCTTGCGGCGCGCAGCCAGCTTGGGCGCCGAGCCTTCGCGTGTGTGGCCGGCCCTCGGGCTGTCGCTGTACCGCGAAGAGCGCCTGGTTGCAGCGTTTGCAGCGCTTCTGGAGGCGGAAGCGGCGGGCGTGGAGCTGGAGAGCTGTCACGAGCTGAAACAGCAGATCGCTGCTCGACTCCCGGCGTTGGCCGCGTGGCAGCGACTGGTCGAGCCCCCCGCCAGCGTTCCCACCGCCGCTGCCGCGGAGACGACGGTTTAGTGTGACCAGACTCGCGTCCCACCGACGTGGGACGAGTCTGCCGCCGAACCCACTTCAGGCGTCCGAACTGTGCTAATCACGCTGGCTCGTAGCCAGCCATGACCCAGTACGAACCCGTCATCGGACTCGAAGTTCACGCGCAGCTGTTGACGCAGACGAAGCTCTTCTGTCGCTGCGCCGTGGAGTTCGGCAATGAGCCCAATCGTCAAGTCTGCCCCGTTTGTTTGGGTTGGCCGGGTGCATTGCCCGTCGCCAACGCCAAAGCCGTGCGCCTCGCCGTGCGGGCCGCGTTGGCGCTCAACTGCAAGATCGTCGAACGCAGCATCTTCGCCCGAAAGCAGTACTTCTATCCAGATCTGCCGAAGGGCTATCAGATCAGCCAGTACGAGCAGCCCTTCTCCGAGCGGGGCTACCTCGACATCGACGTGGACGGCGTTTCCAAACGTGCAGGCATCACCCGCGTGCACATGGAAGAAGACGCCGGCAAGAACGTGCACGGCCTGGGCGGCAGCTCCATGGTCGACCTGAACCGCGCGGGCACGCCGTTGGTGGAGATCGTTGGTGATCCGGACCTGTGTTCCAGCGCAGAGGCGGCGGCCTACATGCGGGCGCTGCGCGACGTGTTACTCTTCATCGGCGTCAACGACGGCAATCTGGAGGAGGGGAGCTTTCGCTGTGACGCGAACGTCTCGATCCGCCCCGTCGGGCAAAAGACCTTCGGCACACGCGTCGAGCTGAAGAACCTCAACTCGTTCCGTTTCGTGCAGCGGGCCATCGACGCCGAGATCGCGCGTCAATCGGCGGTGCTCGATTCGGGCGGCAGCGTGGAACAAGAGACGCGCTCCTACGATCCGGATCGCAACATCACTCGCTCGCTGCGATCGAAGGCGGACGCCCACGACTACCGCTACTTTCCGGATCCGGATTTGCCACCGCTGGTGATCGAGTCCGAGTTGGTGGAGGCGGAGCGGGCAGCTCTGCCGGAGCTACCCGCGGTGCGTCGACAGCGTTATCAGCAGCAATTGGGTCTCAGCGAAGGGGCCGCACAGACGCTCACCAGCCATCCCCGGGTTGCGGAGTTCTTCGAGCAGGCGTTGGACTTGTGTCCGGCCGCGGTCAAGCTCGGCAACTGGGTCCAGACCGAGGTGATGCGCGGCGTCAAGACGCATGGCCTCGAGGCGCATTTCCCCGTGGCGCCGGCTCAGGTGGCGGCACTGCTGAACCTGGTCGAAAAGGGAGACATCAGCGGCAAGCAAGCCAAAGAGGTCTACGCAGCCATCGAGGGCACCGACAAGATGCCGGAGCGAGTCGTCGAAGAACGCGGCATGAAGGTGGTTTCCGACGAGGGCGCGATCCGCGCCCTGTGCGAGCAGGTCATCGCCGAAAACCCCAAGGCTGTCGACACCTATCGCGGTGGCAAGACAGGCACCCTAGGTTTCTTCGTTGGGCAGGTGATGAAGTTGTCGCAAGGCTCTGCGAGCCCCAAGCTCGTCAGTGACCTCGTGAAGAAGCTCTTGGACGAAGGATGACCATGACGTTGCCTCTGGAGCAGGACAAACCGCGCCGCGACCCCAAGCCGGATTGGCTCAAGGTGCGTGCTCCCGGAGGGGAGAACTATCGACGTCTCAAGCAGACGTTACGCCAACTGGATCTGTACACGGTCTGCGAAGAGGCGCGCTGTCCGAACGTCGGTGAATGCTGGGCTTCGGGTACCGCGACGGTGATGCTGTTGGGTCACACGTGCACCCGCGGTTGTCGCTTCTGCGCCGTCACCACCGGAAACCCGCGTGGCGCCGTCGACCCTCGGGAGCCGGAACACGTCGCCAAGGCCATCGCCGGTCTCGGCTTGCGCTACGTCGTCTTGACCATGGTCGACCGCGACGACTTGCTCGATGGTGGCGCGTCTCATGTCGGTCGTGCCGTGGTCGCCCTCAAGCGCCATCAGCCCGATCTGCTCGTCGAGACGCTGGTCGGCGATTTCCGCGGGCAGGAGGACGACATCGAGACGTTGCAGGCGGCGGAGCCGGACGTTTTCGCGCACAACATCGAGGTCGTGCGCCGGCTGACCCCGGTGATCCGCGACCAACGCTGCGACTACGACTTGTCCCTCGAGGTGTTGAGGTTGGCGAAGAGCTTCGCACCCGAGCGCATGACCAAGAGCTCCATCATGGTGGGCATCGGGGAAACGGACGACGAAGTCTTCCAAACCCTCGAGGACTTGCGGGGGGCTGACGTGGACGTCGTGACCCTCGGGCAGTACCTGCGCCCGACGCCCAAGCACGCCGCGGTGGATCGGTACGTCACGCCGGAGCAGTTCGCCGAGTACGAACGGCGGGGTTTGGAGATGGGATTCGCCTATGTGGCTTCGGGCCCGCTCGTTCGCTCCAGCTACCACGCCGCGGAGGCGTTCATCGCTGCGCGCATGGGTCAGCCGGAGCCCACTGGCGTGGACCGCCGTGTCCCCGAACCGGCTCACGGGTCGGGGTTGCTGCCTGCTTCTCAGCTGCTCCGCAAACCTCCAGCGTCAAGTGGCCGTTGAGTCAGTATCGCCGCGTCGAGCGGGCGGTTGCCCGCTCTTCGCCGGGGGTGGATACTTCACTCAGACGGGAGAGTGTGATGGGTTCGGAGGACAGCCTGCTGACGAGGGTCGCCAAACATTTGAGCGAGCCACCGCCCAAGGGCGATGAGGGGGTCGACGCGCAGTCGATGCTCCTGCAGTTGGCCTCAGCCTACAGCTCCGGCAGCGCGACGACGATGGATTCGGAGGTCACACAGCCGACAGGCTTCAACCCGCATGCCGCGGTGCTGTTCGAGGCTGTGTTGGAGAGTGCTTTTCTCGTGGCCAACGCCGACGGGATTTTCGACGACAAGGAGCGGCAGGCCTTCGTCCAGGTCGTCCACGAAGCGTGTCGGGGCGTCGTCTCCAATGCCCAGATCGAGGCCTTGCTTTCGGATCTGTCCGACTTGCTCGAAGAGGACGGCATCGACAAACGCATCGACATGGTCGGCAAGTCGATCACGCGTCCGGAGCACGGTGAGGAAGTCATTCGGGTCGCGGGGCTCCTGGCGCATGTTTCCGCCGGCGTCAGTGAGGTGGAGCGAGACGCCTTGCAGAAGATGTGTTCTCGATTCGGATTGTCTCCTGAAACGCTGGACAAGGTGCTCGGGGAAGTCGAGTCCGCGGTGAGAAAATCCTGACGCAGTAGGTGTGTCTTTGGCTCGCCGCCCAGGAACTGGGGCCTTGCTTTCGCGATCAGCGTGAGCTGGCGATCGTGAGGCGCGCAGGGTCGTACCCGGATGGGCCTTTGAGGTGACTCTGGCGTTCCATCTGGAGTTCTCAGGTACTAGTGTCTCGGCGCCCGAAGCGTTGCACTTCGTCTCGGGGTCGAGCATCCGACAGGTCCACGATGAGCAAGCGAACGTCCGCCAAACCCAAAGCCGCCTCGACAGCCGGCGCAGCTCCGGGGTCTCAGACGGTGGTCAAGGTGTTGGCGGACGACGGTTCGCTGCTACCCGGGGCGACGGCTCCCGCCGACTTCCCACTGTCCGTCGAGGCCTATCGCCGCATGGTCGAGACGCGACATCTCGACGAGAAGCTGACGGCCCTGCAACGGCAGGGTCGGATCGGTTTTCACGTCGGGTCGCTGGGGGAAGAGGCTGCGATCATCGGTGCCGCGTTGGCGCTCCGATCCCAAGATTGGATCTTCCCTTGTTATCGCGAGTTCGGTGCCGCGCTGGCTCGCGGATTCCCGTTGCAGACGTTCGTCGACAACATGTTCGGCAACGAGCGCGACACCGTCAAGGGGCGTCAAATGCCCGACCACTACACGTCGCGCCAGCATCACTGGGTCAGCATCAGTTCGCCCGTCGGCACGCAGATCACTCAGGCGGTTGGCTTCGGCTGGGCGGCAAAACTCAAGCGCGATGATCTCGCGACGTTGGTGTTCTTCGGCGATGGGGCGACGAGTTCTAGCGAGTTTCACGCTGGCATGAACTTCGCCGGTGTGTTCAAGACACCGACCGTGTTCTTGTGCCGAAACAACGGCTGGGCCATCAGCGTACCCGTCGAACGACAGACAGCCAGCAAGACGTTCGCGGAAAAAGGGCAGGCCTATGGCGTCCCCGCTGTGCGCGTGGACGGCAACGACATTTTTGCTGTCATGCAGGAGGTGCACGCGGCTCTGGAGCGCGCCTCAAAAGGAGAAGGCGCAACGCTGATCGAAGCGTTGACCTACCGCATGGGGGGACACTCGACGAGTGACGACCCCAATGCCTATCGCGGGCAGGAGGATTTGGACCCTTGGCGCGCTCGTGACCCGATCGCACTCTTGCGTGCGTACCTCGAAGCCCATGGGGAGTGGGACGACGTGCGTGACGCGGCGTTGCGTCGCGACATCGACGAGCGCTTCAAGGCGGCCGTGTCCTCTTCCGAAAAACTAGCCAAGCCGAGCCTCGAGTCGATGTTCGACGATGTCTACGACGCTCCGACTCCCAATCTCGTCGAACAACGTGCCGAACTCCTATCCGGTCCGAGGGCGCCGGAGCACTGACCGAGCGTGCGACGAGCTGCCGAGTCAGTTCAGCCTAGCGAGCGAGACGAGTAACGAGATGCCACAACTCAACATGGTTCAAGCGATTGGCGACGCTTTGCGCACGGAAATGCGCCGAGATGACCGTATCGTCGTGCTCGGTGAAGATGTGGGCAAGGTTGGGGGCGTGTTTCGGGTGACTCAAGGCTTGTTCGACGAGTTCGGTGACGATCGCGTGATCGATACGCCGCTCAGCGAGCTGGGGATCATCGGTTGCGCCGTCGGCATGGCCATGTACGGCTTGGTGCCCGTACCAGAGATACAATTTGCCGACTTCATTTGGCCCGCATACGATCAGATCGTCAACGAGATGGCGAAGATGCGCTACCGCTCGGGTGGCGACTACAACGCCAACGTGGTGATTCGCACGCCCGTGGGTGGTGGCATTCGCGGCGGTCACTACCACTCGCAACATCCGGAAGCGCAGTTTCTGCCCGTGCCCGGCATCAAGCTCGTGTGTCCTTCGAATCCGAGGGACGCCAAGGGGCTCTTGAGTGCAGCATTACGCGACCCGAATCCCGTCATCTTCTTCGAGCCCAAGCGCATCTACCGGGCAGCTCGGGGAGAAGTGCCGGAGGGTGAGTTCGTCTTGCCGCTAGGTGTGGCGTCGGTCGCGCGCGCAGGCAAGGACGTGACGGTAGTTGCCTACGGGGCGATGCTGTACGAGGCGTTGGATGCGGCCAGCAAAGCCTCCGAGCACGGTGTGGACGCCGAAGTCATCGACCTGCGCACGCTGTGGCCGATCGACGTGGATACCATCGTCGCCAGTGTGCAGAAGACCGGTCGGTTGGTGATGGTGCATGAAGCGCCCAAAACTGGTGGTCTCGGGGCGGAGATCGTCAGCCTGCTGACCGAAAAGGCTTTTTATCATCTTCAAGCCCCTCCCGCGCGCGTCGCTGGGTTTGATACGCCGTTCCCTTACTCGCTGGAGATGGAGTATCTACCTCTGTCTCATCGAATACTTCCTGCAATTCTGAGGACCGCAAAGGACTGAGAATCAATGTCGAGAATCGAATTCAAGCTGCCAGACATCGGCGAGGGTGTCACCGAAGGTGAGATCGTCAGCTGGCTGGTCAAGGCTGGAGATGCCGTCGCCGAAGACCAAGACATGGTCGAGGTGATGACGGACAAAGCGACGGTCACCATCGGTGCACCAGCAGCTGGCAAAGTTGCCGAGGTCAAGGCGCAGGAGGGGGAAACGGTTCCGGTCGGTCAGGTGATCGTGGTGCTCGATTCGGACGCGGCGGGGGACCGCGCGGCCCAGTCCGCTCCCGAGCCCGAGCCGGCGCGTCCAGAGCCAGTCACTACGAGTGCCTCGGCGGTTGGCGACATCAAAGAAGACCTGCCCGGGATGACGCCGCCTCAGACTGCGCCGGCACCGGTAGCGGGGGGCAACTACTTCAAAGAGAAGCCGCTCGCCGCTCCCGCGACCCGCAAGCTCGCGCGAGAGCTTGGCGTAGACTTGCGTCAAGTGCGCCCCTCTGGGGACGCCGGTCGGGTTACGAAGGACGATGTCCAAGCTCACGCCTCCGGTGGTGGGGCAGCGACGAGCGTGGCGTCGGGTGCCGTCGCCGTGCCGGTGGCCGCACCCGTGGCGCCGGCTGCACCTGTACCCGTAGGAGCCCTCGAGGAGCGTGTGCCGCTGCGCGGTGTACGTAAGCGCATGTTCGAGAGCATGGCGCGCTCGAAGCGTACGGCTGCACACTTCACCTACGTCGATGAGTGCGAATGCACGGCGCTCATCGCGTTGCGTCAGCGTCTCAAACCGCTTGCCGATGCTCAGGGAAAGAAGCTGACGTTCCTTCCCTTCATCGTCAAAGCCGTCGTCGCCGCACTGAAGAAGCACTCGTACATGAATTGCTTGTATGACGAGACGACCTCCGAGATGGTGCTGCGCAAGAACTTCGACCTCGGCATCGCCGTCTCTACCGACTCGGGGCTGATCGTGGCGGCGTTGCGTCGCGCCGATCAACTCAACGTTTTGGAGATCGCGAGCGAGATCGAGCGTCTCGCCGAGGCGGCCCGTTCTGGCAAGATCGCACGCGAAGACCTCGGCGGCACGTCGTTCACGATCTCGTCACTCGGCAAGGCCGGCGGCCTGTTGGCGACACCTGTCGTCAATCTGCCTGAGGTCGGCATCCTCTACGTGCCGACGATGAAGAAGCGTCCGGTCGTGATCGACGACGAGATCAAGATCGGTCACGTGATGGACCTCAGCCTGTCCTTCGACCACCGGATCATCGACGGACAGATGGGCGCAGACTTCGCGCAGACGGTCGTCGAGCTGTTGTCGAATCCCGACGAACTGCTACTGCAGATGTGAGCGTCGGCGCCCGTCACAGGCGGGCGCTGACACCCCCTTCCGGGTCGTCGCGACTCGAGTTGGAGCGCCGCAGGCACGAACGTCTCCGGCGCTTTCGTGCTCCATCGGGGAGGGGAGGCGGCGCGCACCCAGCACGAGGCTCTCGCGCGCGGGCGGACTATCTCACGCCGGGGCGTGGGCGGGCACCCGGGCTTCGGTCGGACCTCGACGGTCGCTGTGCGAGGATTCCGTTCGTCCTGCGAACTGCTGATGCAACCGTAGCCAGAGCACCTAGACTGGACCTTCTCGGCCCACCTGGGCTCGCCGAAAGTGTGGGCGGGTGTCGGGCGATGGGTGTCATCTGTTCACCAATTCGCTGTCGCTCCCCGGAAAATCGTCCAATACTTCCGAGACTGAATAGAATCAACGCAACAGATTTCGAGCGGTCGCGAGCTTCGCGAGCGGCTCCCGTGTATGCCGCGTGTGGGCGCGAAAAGGTATTGGTGAATCGAACCCGAAACATGACGAAGCAAAGGCTCAGCGCGGTACTGATCGCGGTCTTTGCGTCGGCTGCCACTTTGACTTCGGCGTCCACCGTCAGGGCTCAAGCTGACGAGCCCAGTGTGGAGGACGTCCGCGCGGCAGGCGACGAGTTCAACCTCGGGCGCACGGCGTTCAAGGACGAGGACTACGCGACTGCCGCGGAGCATTTCGAGAAGGCAGACAGTCTCGTGCCCAACCCCAAGGTGTTGCTGCTCGCCATCCAGTCGCGAGAGCAGGCGGGGCATGCGGCTCGAGCCGCGACGTTGGCGGCGTTGGCGCAAGACCGCTATCCCGACGAGGAGATGTTCGCCGAGACGCGCACCTTGATTCGCGACGGGCTCGCGAGCATGAGCAAGCTGAAGGTGACTTGCGACGAACCCTGCACGCTGCTGGTGGACAGTCGGCTGGTCCACGGTGCCGCCTCCACCAAACGGTTCCTTTTCTTGGAGGCGGGCAGCTATCACGTGAAGGCGGCGTTTGAAGGCGGAGAGACGGAGACCAAAGACTTCACCGCGGTGGCCGGAGCGGCGGGCAAGCTGCACTTCGAGAAAGAGCCGACCGGAGCAGCTCCCGTCGCGGAGGATGACTGGGGCGAGGAGCCACAGGACGACGTCCTGCCGCAGCCCCACGTCACTTACGACTCGGTCGATTCCTCACCCGGGGCGTCCAAGGACGAATACGATCTGTCGAAGGATGGTGGTGGACTACCCCCAACCGTCTTTTGGATTGGTGCTGGGCTGACGGTGGCCACGGCCGGCGTCGCGATCTGGAGTGGGGTGGATGCGCAGGACAATCCGGGCCCCGACGTCGTTCGAGAGCGCTGCGTCGGTTTGGGCACTTCGTGCCCTGAATACCAGCAAGGCAAGAGCGCCGAGCTTCGCACCAACGTGCTCTGGGGTGTCACGGCGGGACTCGGGCTGACCACGATCCTGGTCGGATCCATCTGGACGGATTGGGGGCCTCCAAGCCTCGGTTTGGAAACCACTGCCAAGACTCAGCGTGCCCGCTCCGTTGGCGTCGAGCCTTGGGTTGCTTTCGGCGATGGGGCAACGCTGGGCGCCAGGGGGAGGTTCTAGATTCCGGTGGCGAACACCAAGCTAATCGAGAACGAGCAAGGAGGCGTTCGTCGGATTGGTCGCTACGAGCTCATTGCGGAAATCGCCTCCGGCGGCATGGCCACGGTCTATCTCGCTCGGCTATCCGGCGTGGGGGGCTTCCAGCGCAGCGTTGCGATCAAGTGCTTGCACCCGCACCTGGCGAACAACGAAGAGTTCGTCGAGATGTTCTTGGACGAGGCGCGGCTTGCCGCGTTGATCCATCACCCCAACGTCGTTCCGATTCAGGAAGTCGGAGAAGGGGAGGATGGCTACTACCTCGTGATGGACTACGTGGAGGGGGACACCTTCGCGACACTGCTGTCCAAGTCGGCGATGGACGGCAAGGAGGTCCCGCGCGACATCTCCCTGCGGATCGTCGTCGACATGTTATCGGGGCTGCATGCCGCTCACGAGCTGAAAGACGACCACGACATCTACGTGGGGCTGGTTCACAGAGATGTCTCGCCGCAGAACATCCTGGTTGGCACCGACGGCGTGACGCGCATCACCGACTTCGGAGTAGCACGCGCGGCGAGCCGCTTGAGCGCGACCCGGGCCGGGCAGCTCAAAGGCAAGCTGGCCTACATGGCCCCAGAACAGGCGGGCGGAGAAGAGGAAGTCGACCGGCGTGCAGACGTCTTTTCCGCCGGCGTCGTGCTGTGGGAGGCGCTAGCACTTCGGCGCTTGTTCAAGGCATCGAATGAAGCCGCGACGCTAAACCGCGTGCTGAACGATGAGATCGTCTCGCCGCGAGAGTTTTGCGAAGACATCCCTGAGCCGGTCGCGCAGGTTTGCCTCAAGGCGCTGCACCGTGACCTGCAGATTCGCTACGTGTCGTGTGCGGAGTTTGGGGATGCCCTGGAAAAGGCGGCTGTGGCCGCCGGGTGCCTCGCATCCGGGCGCGACGTCGCGACCTACGTCAACGAGATGGTCGGGTCGTCCATCGAGAGCCACCGCCGTGCGATTCGCGAGTGGCTCGAGCGTCGCGCCAGTGAGCCACCGACTCCGGCTTCGGCAATTCGTGCGCCCCTGGCACCTCCACCACCTCCTTCGCGTCGTTCGTCCACCGGTATCAAGAACCTGGGGGACACTTCGGCCATCACCCGCGCTGGCGGTCGGCCTTCGACGACGCCGCTGTTGAGCTCGAGGTTGGGCTCTCAAGCCGTCAGACCCGAGCCGACCCGAGCAGTACCCGCGGAGTCGCTGCCTCCCGTCCCGTCCATCCCGGTGTATCCCACTGCGAATACGATGGTCAGTGTGCCGCCCGAGCTGGTGGCCAACAGGAGGAAGAAGCGTTGGCCTCTGGTTGCCGTCGCGGTGGCCCTCGTTGGCGGTGCCGGCGCGGCCGCTGCACTGCTGGCGGCGGGACCTGAGCAGGTCCCGACTCAGCCTGCTGGAGCCGCTCCGGGGCCGACGGCGACTCGAGAGCCCGGCTCGGACCCGGCGACGACGGGCCCAACCTCCACCGCGCTGCCTGTCGACAGTGCGGCGGCAACTGCTGAGCAACGGCGCAAAATCTTGGAGGCGGACCAATTGCCGACCGCCGGGACCGGGGACGAGGAGGGGGCGGCCACCGATCAGGAGCGGCCTGAGGACCGAACCAGAATCGCGCCCCAGCCGGCGCCTCATCCGCGGCGCGTGGTGAAGAAAAAGAAGAAGAAGCCCAGCCCGGATCTCGAAAACCCGTACAAGTGATCAGCCCAGTGGGGCCCGGTCGTGCGGGGCGTGACGGGCCTGCGATCCAGTGCCGTCACAGCGCCTGCGCACATTGACAGGGTGCTGGCTCGCTGCTAGTTCTTCGCCCCCTTTCCGCCGCGGGTCCGATTGGTCCGGCGGCTTGCAACCGGAATCCGACGTGGCGATTAAGAGTCTTGGTCTTTTCTCAGGAAACGCCAACCGAGAGCTCGCTGAGGAAATAGCGAGCGTCTTGGGCACGCGTCTGGGCGACGTCAAGCTGTCGAGGTTCAGCGACGGCGAGATGTTTTGCCGCATCGGAGAGAACGTTCGCGGATTGGATACGTTCGTCATTCAGCCGACGTGCAATCCGGTCAACGACAGCCTGATGGAGTTGCTGATCATGTGCGACGCGTTGCGACGCGCGTCGGCCGGTTCCATCACGGCTGTGCTTCCGTACTACGGCTACGCGCGTCAGGACCGCAAGGTCGCTCCCCGCACGCCGATCACTGCCAAGCTGGTGGCGGATCTGTTGGAGATCGCGGGAGTGAGTCGTGCCGTGTGCGTGGACTTGCACGCGGGGCAGATCCAGGGCTTCTTTCGGTTTCCCACCGACAACATCTACGCGCTGCCCGTGTTCTTGAACTACCTCAAGCAAGAGCTCGATCAGGATACGGTGTTCGTCTCGCCCGACGCGGGCGGCGTCGAGCGCACGCGCGCGTTCGCCAAGCAGCTCGGCGGGGGACTCGCGATCATCGACAAGCGGCGGGAGCAAGCGAATGTCAGCGAAGTCATGCACTTGATCGGCGACGTGCGTGACCGGGATGCGATCATCATCGACGACATGATCGACACCGCGGGGACCCTCTGCAACGCCGCCAAAGCAGTCAAAGAGGGCGGCGCGCGTCGAGTGGTCGCTTGTGCAACCCACGGCGTGCTCAGCGGTCCAGCGGTGGACCGCATCGAAGCGTCGGAGCTGGACCAAGTGGTCGTCACCAATACGATTCCCGCGAGTGAACAGACTCGCAAGTGTCAGAAGATCAAGTACGTGAGCATCGGCAGCTTGTTGGCGGAGGCGATCCGTCGCATCGACAGCAAGGATTCGCTCAGCTCGCTGTTCGTCTAATCGTGACGACGAACTGCAACGGGCGAATCCAGGTGTTCAGCAGCTTCGAGGATTGAAAATGCAAACCATCAAATTGAAGGCAGAGATTCGCGGCGGTAAAGGCAAGGGTGCTGCTCGGCAATTGCGAGCCAAAGGCCAAGTACCCGCCGTCTACTACGGTCGCGGCGTCGAGACGAAGGCCCTGAGCGTTTCGCCGAAAGAGCTCATGGAGGCGATTTCCGGCGAGCTGGGGAAGAACGCCGTCATCGAGCTGGAGCTCGGGAGCGAGTCGGTCAGGACGCTGATGACCGACTACCAAGTTCACCCCGTCAGCCGTGCTCTGCTGCACGCCGACTTCCTGAAGGTCGAAGACGATCGCGAAGTCGATGTCGCAGTACCGCTCGAGTTCGTGGGCAAGGCCAAAGGTATCGTGATGGGAGGCAAGCTGCGCCAGGTGTTTCGTGAGGTTCCGGTGCGCTGTCTGCCCGGGAACATTCCGGCCAAGCTGACCTACGACGTCACCGAGATGCAGATTGAAGACATCCTCCGAGCCGAAGAGCTACCGCTCCCCGACGGTGTGACGATTCGCCTCAAGCCAGCACAGAACCTGGGCGGCGTGTATGGCTCTCGTCGCGGCGGTAAGAAAGAGGACGGCGAAGACGAGGCCGAGGCTGAAGCCGAGAAGAAGTAGTCGGTGTGATCCTGGTCGTTGGCCTCGGCAACCCCGGGGCTCGCTACGCCTCGACTCGCCACAACATCGGCTTCGCCGTCGCGGATCAGCTTGCGGGCGCAACGGTGAGCTGGTCCGAGCGGTTCAAGGGGTTCTTCTGCCTTGCTGGGGTGGGTGATCAGCGGGTCGGGATACTCAAGCCGCAGACGTACATGAACCGGTCGGGCGAGAGCGTGCGACCGGCATGCGACTTCTACAAGGTTCTGCGCGAAGACGTGCTGGTGATCCACGACGAGCTCGACGTGCCCTTTGGCGACGTGCGGCTCAAGCACGGTGGCGGCGAAGCGGGCCACAACGGTTTGCGGTCAGTGACCCAGCATCTGGGGGGTAGGGACTACTACCGGCTTCGCATCGGAATAGGTCGTCCACCTCCGGACTTTTCCGGTAGCGTCGCGGATTTTGTGCTACAAGCCTTCGCCCCTGCCGAGGCGGGGGAAATCGAAGACCTGGCTCGTCGCGGAGCACAGGCCGCACGACTCTTCGTCGAACGCGGTCCGCAAGCAGCGATGAACGAGGTCAATCGCAAGAAGTAACTCCTTGCTCTCGCCATGGCGAGGGCCCCAGCCCGAAGGGAGAGCCAGTGAGCCAAGCCACTACTCCACTCAGAGAATACGAAACAATCTACATCCTCCGTCCCGACGTGACTCGCGAGACGACGGAGGGACTCGCAACCCGCATTGGAGATGTCGTCAAAGATGGCGGCGCCATGCAGCGGGTCGAGAACTGGGGACGCCGCAAGCTGGCGTACGCCGTTTCCAAGCACAAGCGTGGCATCTACGTGTACATGAAGTACGCAGGTTCCGGCGACATCGTGACGGAGGTCGAGCGCACGCTCAACCTGCAAGAGTCGGTGATGAAGTTCCAGACCGTCAAGCTGTCCGACGAGGCGGCAAGCGCTGATATCAAGGCGGAGGACGTGGAATTTCAGCACATCGACGAGCCGGATGACGACCACGAAGAGACGCTTGCGCAGGTGCTCGGTCTCGAGGCGCGCAGCCATCGCGGTAGCAGTGACGACACGGACGACGATGAGTCGGATGACGATGACGACGTCAGTGACGGCGCAGACGAGTCGGATGAAGGCGGCGAGCAAGCTTCGACGGCCGACGCAGAGAAAGAGGAAGAAGAATGAGCGACCTTCAATCATCGGCATTCGACAAGAGCGAGAGTGGGCTCTTCAAGCGCGCCGGTCGTCGGCGCGGCTGCCCTTTCTGCAGCGATACGGCGTTGATCATCGACTACAAGGACCCTCAGCTGCTGAAGTACTTCATCACGGAGCGTGGCAAGATCGTTCCGCGGCGGATCAGCGGCTGTTGTGCCAAACACCAGCGCAAGCTGACTTTGAACATCAAACGAGCGCGCAACATTGCGCTCTTGCCCTTCACCACCAACGAGTAGGAGTAGCTCATGTCGCATCCGATCAACGTCGTTTTGCAGGAAGAGGTTCCGCACCTCGGGCAGAGCGGAGATGTCGTCCGCGTCAAGCCGGGCTACGCTCGCAACTTCCTCATCCCTCGCGGCTTGGCCGCACCGGCCACAGCTGGTAACCTATCCCGCGTAGAGGAGCTGAAGGAGAAGGCGCGTGCTCAGGCGGCGGCACGTCACGCCGACGCCCTGGCGCTGAAGGCCAAGCTCGAGGCCGTGGCCATCAAGATCACCCGTCAGGTGGGTGAGGAAAACAAGATGTACGGCTCAGTTACGAGTCGCGATATCGAGGAAGAATACGAAAAGACCCACAGCTTGCGATTCGACAAGCGCAAGTTGCAACTCGGGGAACCCATTCGCGAGCTGGGCTTGCACGAGATCAAGCTGCAGTTGCAGGGCGACATCGAAGCCACGCTGCGCGTCGAAGTCGTCAAGCAGAGCTGATTTCTGTCGTTTCGAACGCCCCGCACGTTTAGTCGCGCGGGGCGTTTGTCGTTTGTGGCGTTCGCTCGGCACCGGTACAATGCGGCGTGCGCCCGAACCAGAAGTCTGCCCGCGAGGTGCCTGAGCTTCGCCCCAGCGAAGGTCGCGTGCCCCCGCACGATTTGGAGGCCGAGGCTGCGGTGTTGAGCGCGGCGCTGCTGAGCGGGGACGCCTTCGACGAAGTGCAGGACATCCTGGTGGCGGAGGACTTCTACTCGGAAGCGAACCGCCGCGTGTTCGAAGCCATTTTGGAGCTCAACCGCAACAACGTGCCCGTGGATGTGGTGAACGTCGCCAGCTGGTTGCGAAGCCGCGAGCGCTTGGAGCAAGTCGGGGGCAGCTCGTATTTGGCAGAGCTGACCGATGCTACTCCAGCGGTCGCTCACGTGG
Organism: Polyangiaceae bacterium; assembly: GCA_050290545.1. GTDB lineage: Bacteria > Myxococcota_A > Polyangia > Polyangiales > Polyangiaceae > SZUA-265. The sequence goes on from JBNKHV010000036.1 coordinate 96,797, forward strand.
CGACGCATGCCTCGACCGTGCGAGAGAGGGCGCGCCTGCGTCGGCTCATCAGCACTTGCCAGAAATACGCGGCCGGAGGGTATGGGGATTGTGGGGAGGTGCAAGCCTACATCGACGAGGCGGAGCAGGCGGTGTTCGACATCGCTCGAGTGCCGCAGGGCACGAGTGTTCGGCCGTTGCGGGATGCGATTCATCGCGCTTTCGAAATCCTGTCGGCAGCCGCCAAGCGCGGTGAGGCGATTACCGGCATGTCGACTGGCTTTGCGGAGCTCGACAAGCGATGTGCCGGGCTGCACCCCGGAGACTTGTACATCGTGGCTGGGCGCCCCGGCATGGGCAAGACCTCCTTCGTGCTCAACCTCGCCGTCAACGTGGCGCAGCCGCGGCGTGTGAAGGCGGAAGACGGGGAGGTGGAGGAGGCCGGATTCGGGGTCGCTTTCTTCTCTCTGGAGATGCCGAGGGAGCAGCTCGCTTCACGTATTTTGTCGAGCGAGGGGCGGGTGGACGTGTCGAAGATCCGCAGCGGTCAGATCCGAGGCGAGGATTGGAACAAGCTGACGGAAGCCGCGGCGATGCTCGGACGCATCCCGCTGTGGCTGGACGACACGCCGGCGATATCGCTCTTGGATCTACGCGCCAAGATCCGCCGTTTGAAGGCGGAACTCGGGCGCGAATCAGGCGATGGGCCCCGCGCCCAGAAACTGGGTGTGGTCGTCATCGACTACTTGCAGCTGATGAGTGGGCGCCGGGACGCGGGCAGTCGCGAACAAGAGATCAGCGAGATATCTCGCGGACTCAAGCAATTGGCGAAAGAGATGGAAGTGGCGGTGATCGCCTTGAGTCAGCTCAATCGCTCCGTGGAGACGCGCACCACCAAAGACAAGCGACCACAGCTGAGCGATCTGCGTGAGTCCGGTGCCATCGAGCAGGATGCGGACACCATCATGTTCATCTATCGGGATGAGTACTACTTCGAGGATAGCCCCGATCAAGGCATTGCCGAAGTGATCGTCGCCAAGCAGCGCAACGGCCCGACGGGCAAGGTCCGGGTTCGCTTCGAATCGGCGTATACGCGGTTCGACAATCTCGCCCCCGACGACTACGATTTCGACGACTACGACGACTTCGGTGGGTGAGAGGCAGACGACTCGCGACCAGCGGCGGCTTCTCGTGGTTCGCTCGGAAGAGCCGTGCCGGCTTCGGCTGGCGCTTCAGCTTCGCCTGAGGGGCGAGCGGCAAGTTCGGCGAGTTCGGTCAGAAGCGGGTCGAGGCCGCTGCGTGTGGGAGAGCTCAGCAGGAACAACTCCTTGCCCAGCTCTTGCTGGAAACGTTCGCGAAGCTCCGGGAAGGCGTCGCGCACGTCGGGCAAGTCAGCTTTGCTGAGGGCAACCAGCTCCGTCCGTCGTGCTAGTTCGGGACTGAAGGCTTCGAGCTCGCCCCGCAAGGCCAGGTAGTCCGTCACCGGGTCGCGGTCGGCGGCGTCGTCGAGCGTCACGAGGTGCAGCAGGACGCGCGTACGCTCGACGTGCTTGAGGAAGCGGATGCCGAGGCCGACTCCTTCCGAAGCGCCGGGGATCAATCCTGGAATGTCCGCGATGACGAAGTTGGCGCCGAGGCCGCTCTTCTGGTCACCGATGCTGACGACGCCGAGGTGCGGGACCAACGTCGTGAACGGATAGTCTGCCACCTTCGGTCGAGCCCGACTCACGGCACGGATGAAAGTGCTCTTGCCGACGTTGGGGTAACCCAACAGGCCCACGTCAGCCATCACCTTCAATTCCAAGCGCAGGTTCCGCGTCTCTCCGGGGCCGCCCGGTTCGGCGTGACGAGGTGCGCGGTCCGTGGACGTGGCGAAGTGCTTGTTGCCGCGGCCGCCGGCACCCCCGCGAGCGACGATCAAGCGCTCGTCGTGGCGGAGGATCTCCCCGAGCCGTTCGTCTTTGTCAGCGTCGATGACGATGGTGCCCAAGGGGACGCGCAGCTCGAACGGACGGCCTTGGGCACCGTAGCGGTCTCGGCCACCGCCATTTTCGCCTTTCTCGGCGCGCAAGATGCGCAGGTGCGAAAGATCTGCCAGCGTCGTCTTGCCTTCATCTCCCACCAGAATGACGTCACCGCCGCGGCCCCCATCACCCCCTGAAGGGCCGCCGAACGGGACGTACTTCTCCCGGCGAAAGGCCATTGCGCCGTTGCCCCCTTTGCCTGCTTCGGCACGGAGTTGGCACTCATCGAGGAAATGCATCGGCGACCCTATAGCACGGCCCGGTGGTGCCCGCGCTGCAGGTTTTCGTAGGCACCCGCTCGTGCTAGATCCGCGCGAGGATGGCTGAGCCAGAGGTCGCGAGCGAACCACCGGGGAGCGTCGCACCCCCGCCTCGCGGGGTGGCGGTCGTCGTCAACGGTAATGCCAAGAACGTGACTGGCGAGGTGATCACGAATCTCGACGAGATCCTCCGGGGCACGGATCTGTTCGTATCGCACAGCATAGAACAGGCTCGGGACATCGCTCGCACCGTCGTGGAACGCGGCTACGGTACGGTGCTCACGGGGGGCGGCGATGGCACGTTCACAGTGATGGTGACCGAGGTCGTCAAGGAGGCCGATCGCGTCGGGCAACCTCGACCCCGTTTCGGCTACCTGAAGTTGGGGACGGGCAACGCGCTCGCTCACGTCGTTGGGGCCAGCGGCAAGCGCACCTTGGCGGCTGACATTCGTCGCTTGAAAGAAGAAGCTGGCAGTCGCAAGATCGGACTCGTCGAGGTCGAAGGTTTGCTCACACCGTTCTGCGGCTTGGGCGCCGACGCCGACGTTCTCCAAGACTACAAGGAAGTCAAAGATCGACTCGCCAAGACACCTCTGAGACGATTTTCTGCAGGCCCACTGAGCTATGCGATTTCGTCGGCCACCCGCACGCTGCCAAGCTACGTGTTACGTCGGACCCCGCACTGTCGCATCAAGAACTTGGGCAAAGAAGTCTACCGCTTGGGGCGCAACGGGCGTGTGGTGGGTAAGCCCGTGGCTGCGGGGGAGACGGTGTTCGAGGGGCCAGCCCGGCTCGTCGGGGTCTCGACCATACCCTACTATGGTTTCGGTCTCCGGATGTTTCCGTACGCCGAGGACCGCCCCGACAGGATGAGCCTGCGTATCGTCAGCCTGGGACCGGTCGAGTTCCTGCGCAACGCGCGTGCCATCTGGAAGGGGGATTACGAAAACCCGACGGCGGTAGCGGACTGTCTGGTCGAGCACGTGCGCATCGAGATGGACCCGTCGACTGCCTTCCAGGTTGGAGGGGACGTGATGGGCGAGCGTCGGGTGCTGGAGGTTCGGCTGTCGGAGCGACCGATCCGGCTGGTGGATTTCTACGCGCCCCCCAGCGGCATGAGCCCTTGAGCCTCGGGCGTCGGGCGACCCCCGACGTCGATGGTGGCGCTCGCCAGCTTGCGACAAATTTGGCCGCAGAGGCACGTCGTTGCTAGCCCCTTCGGGCATGCTGCTTCCCTCTCGCTTGAGTGCCACCACTTTGGGAGACGTATTGGGCTCGTTGCATCGAGCTGGAGTCTCCGGGGTTTTGGAACTCTGCGACCAGCGAGGAGTGGTCCATCGCGTTCACCTGAGGGATGGACTCGTGAGCAACATCCAGTCTCCCAATGGCAGACGGCTCGGGGACGTGATCCGGGATAGTGCTGGTTTGGGTCCCGAGACCTGCTTGCGCCTGGAGCGAACGCTGTTCTCGCAACCAGGCAAGGCCGCCGGACAAGCCCTGGTCGAGTCGTCCGTCGTCTCGCGGCAAGAGGTCGAAGAGGCATTGCACCTGCAGGTCAGAGAGCGCATGGAGGCGCTCTACTCCCTGGAGGACGCGCGCCTGAAGTTTCGAGTTGCGAGTCCCAAGGAGCTCGAATCCTCGCTGCGTTTGCCGGCTGCCGAGTTTCTGCACGGGCGCCGACGCAAACGGCAGGTTCGGCGGACACCAGCGCGGCAGTGGCAGGTCGGCACGGCTCAACTGACTGAAGAGCAAGCGTTCGCGTTACTCGGGCTGGAGCCGGGGGCCGAACGAGCTTCGATCCGTGCCGCGTTTCGTCGCCGGGCGGCGGCCGTGCATCCGGACCGGTATCTCGGTACGGACGAGGCACGTCGACAGGCCCTGCAGGTGGAGTTCGTACGTCTGAGCGCCGCCTATCGCAGGCTCGTTGCCTGACCCCGGCAGGCTTCGTGTAGTCTGTCGCCATGCTGAAGCTCGTTTCGCAGGGGCTCGCAGCCACCCAAACGTGGACGCGAGCGCAGCGGCTGTACGTTGCTGGGCTCGTCCTGGTCTACGCCGTTGGTATCACGCTGCGTTCCACGCGCTACTGGGTCGATCCAATCGCGATGTGGGGCGACGAGGCACTTTGGGCGTCGAGGATGCTCGACTTGCCGCTCTTGACGCCGTCATTTCGTCCGCTGGGTTTCATGGCGGCATGTCGTGCCTTGGTCGAGGTCTTCGGCGTGGATGAACGGGTCGTGCGCCTGCCATCGTACCTCGCAGGTATCGTGGCGTTGCCGTTGCTTCACCGCGTTGGCGCGGTCCTGCTCGGCGTTCGAAACAGGGCGCCGGGTGCGCGGCACGTGGCGTTGCTGCTGATGCTCGCCGTCGCGGCCGTGCACCCGATGATGGTGGACTTCGCCAAGGAGTTCAAACCGTACTCCCTCGAGCTGGCGGTCCACCTGTTGCTCGTCGATCGCTTCATCGTCTATGCGCGCACTCGCGCAAGCAGGGACCTCTGGGTCCTGTTGTTGCTCGCGCCGCTGAGCTTCGTGTTTGCCTACAACGCGGTCTTCGTCTTTCCGACCTTGTTCGGAATGCTGGGTTGGTGGGCGCTGCGAGGCAAGGCTTGGCGTCGCTTGTCGCTGATCGTTGGCTCTGCGTTGCTCACCCTGGGTACGATCGGGCTGCTCTACCAGGTGCTGTTCAGCCAGATCCCCAACGGTGAAGACGACAGTGCGTTTTGGGGTAACAAGTACGGCGTCTTCTACATGGACGACGGCCGCGCCAATCAGGTGCAGTGGGAAGTCGACAAGTACGAGGAGCTCGTCGCGATGCCTGGTGCCGGACGGCTCTTCTGGCAGCCGCCGGAGCTGCTCGCCGGGCGACCCATTCGCGAGTTTGCCGGGTTCGAACGATTGAGTTGGGTTGTCGCCTACGTGTTGGGAGTCGTGATGCTGTTGCGACGCCGGCGCTTCGAAGATGCGATCCTGTTGCTGGGGCCCGTCCTCACCGTGCTCGTGTTCAACGTGCTTTCGTTGTGGCCGTGGGGGGCGTTCCGCACGAACCTGTTCTTGATGGCGTACGTGCTTCCAGTTCCGTTCATCGGGCTGGGCTATTGGGCGTCGATGGGTCGGGGCAGCCTCGTCTTCGTCGCACTCGTCTCCGCCACGTTGCACGTGTTGCCGTCCGTTGCGTTCGGCTTCGGCTGGCACGTGGAGAAGCGCTCGTGGACCGGGCATTCGGAACTGCCGAAGATACTCGACCGCATGCGCGCCGATCGCGAAGCCGCACTAGCCCAGGACCCGAGCTCACCGAAACCGTTGATCGTGCTCGATGCCTACACGTGTGTGGTGTACAAGTTCTACTTGGAGCATCATGCGCGGGTCGCGGCGCGCCACGGGGATTACTACGCACACAACTTCACCTCGCGTTGCATCCAGCGCATCGACCACACCGCCAATACGGTCAAGGCGCGTCGGGGCTTGCCCACCTGGGTCATCGTCTCCAAGCGAACGTTGGTGGGTCACATGCTCAAGGCGATTCGCGGTGTCGGCAACATCGTCGTAGAAGAACATCCGTCCTACAATCATCTGCTGCTCAAGATCGAAGGACCCACTGGTCACTGAAGACCTTGCGTCACTCGGACGAGCGACGACGCACGATCACCCGCGGCAATCGATGCCCACCGTCGCCGTATCGGTTGCCGGACGAGCGCATCGGACGCTACTCGTACGCGGGCACCGCTCAGGTGCGGGGCTGGTGGCGGGAGACGGCGTAGCCGACGAAGAACGGTCCCATCTGCACGATGTAGGAGGACGTCTGTCGCGTCTTGCGCATGGCTTGAACGACGTGGGAGAGGGGATGCAGCTCCTTGCCGATGAGCCCGATCAGGAACTCGTTGTCTCGCGCATCCAGGCCGTGGCAAGCCAGGCGTACGTCGTGAGCTAGGTCCTGTGTGCCGTATGCCTTGCCGATCTCTGCGTGCTCGCGCAGGATAGCACCCTGCTCCTTGGGATCGAGGCGGGCGAAAGCTCCGGAGCGGCGCAGCGGATACCAGACGGCCCAAGGCCACGCCTCGTTCAACACCGTCTCTTCGGGACGCTTGATGAGCCAGTACTCCAAGTCCGGTTCGTAGCCCGTGGCGTAGCTGCGTCCGATCATCGTGAACTCTGGGCGGAGCTTCAGGGCCGAGCTTGTCTCGGGCGCGAAACAAGGCCGGACCTTGTTTACGAAGTCCGCAGGCTCTTCACTCCAAGTGAGCACCCCGAGCGCGAAGGGGTCGTTGACGTCGTGGTAGACGACCGCGCCCACGCCTGATGCGCTCAGGGCGGAATCGAGCTTGTCCGTCGCCGACGCGGCGCCCACGGCGGGATCGCAATCGAAGACCAGAAGTTGCATGAACAGCCGACGGTTCATCGCCTGCGCGGGCCCGGTAAAGCCCTTGGTTCGTTCCCAAACGTCGATCTCCGGCTGTTCTTCGGCAGAACTCATGTTCGCCAGGATGCCCCAAATCGGCGCTCCGGCGTACTGCTATCCTTGCGTCTTGGCCACCTGTCCAAGTCCTTCTGCAACTCGAGCTCGTCCGCGTTGGGGCTTTGGAAAAAGCTGGTAAGGTGCGCCGCCTTGTCCGAGCCCAGCCCCAAGAAACCGACGTCAGCAGAGTCGGCAGGCGAATCGACGCCCGGCATTTTCGAAGCTGGAGCGGCGGCTCCCTTGAACCCCTTGCCCCCCGGGATGAGGGACCTGCTGCCTCCCAAGGCTCGACTGCAATCGCGCGTCGGCTCGCGCATCATGCGCAGCTTCGAGCTGTACGGCTACGACCGCGTGTGGTTGCCCACGTTCGAGTACGCCCGCGTGCTCGAGCGGACGCGCAGCGTCGGCAGTGCGCTGCGTTTCGTCGAACCGGATAGCGGGGAGGTCGTCTCCTTGCGAGCGGACATGACTCCGCAGGTGGCACGGGTGGTCTCCACTCGCTACCGGCAGGCGCCCATGCCGGCACGCCTCTGCTATCAGGGTTCGGTGCTGCGCCGACGTCGCGAGCGCGCGCGGATGGAGAGCCAGGTCGTTCAGGCCGGCATCGAGCTGGTCGGGAGCGCGGGCCGGGATGCCGACTTCGAAGTCATCTCGGCGCTGTGCGACGCCGTGAGAGCCGCGGGCCTGTCCCATTTCGTGCTCGACATGGGTCACGCGGGCATTGCGAGCGCGTTGACTTCGCGCTTCTCCGTGGACGTGCGAGCCGGCTTGAACGAGGCGTTGGGCGCCAAGGATACCTTGGTTCTCGAACGTCGCGGTCGCGACGCCGGCCTGCGTGGCGCGGAGCTCAAGGCACTGGTCGCTCTGGCCGATCTTCACGGCGGTGAGGAGTTGCTGGCTTCCGTCCAAAAAGACCTCGCGGGCACGCCGGCGGCGGCGTGCGGTGCGGAGCTGTGTTCACTAGGTGAACGAGTGCTCGCTGCTGGGCTCGCGGACAAAGTCGTCTTCGACTTCGGCGAGACGAACCGCTTCGACTACTACACCGGAGCGATGTTTCAGGTACTGGCGCCAGGGCCAGGCGAAGCGCTTGCTTCTGGCGGTCGCTACGACAATCTCTACCCGCGTTTCGGTCTCGGTCGCCCTGCTGCGGGCTGCGCGTTGGATCTGAACCACGTTTGTCGTGCGCTTGAAACGGCGGCCTGGGCAGAGCCCAGCTTTCCCCGTCTCGTCGCCTCCGTTGGGGTTTCGCCAGAGCTTCTCCGAGAGCTGCGGCGTCACGAAGTCGCGTGTGCTGTGACGGGTGGTCCGTTGGGGGAATACGCCGAGGCTTGGGGCTTCGAGTTTCAGCTCACGCGGGATGGGGGCTTGCTGCTCACGACCGTTGACGGCGCCAACGTGAGCATTGCGGACGCAGCCGTGGAGCAGCAGGCTCAGCAAGTTGCCGACTTCATCAAGCAACGGCGTCAGCACGCGTGAGTCGCGCCGGCGCCTTTTGGAAAGGTCAAACGAGGTACCTCAAATGTCGTGCGTTGTAGTCGTGGGCGCCCAGTGGGGCGACGAAGGCAAGGGAAAGATTGTCGACATCTACACGGAGTTCGCCGAACTCGTCGTGCGTTATGCCGGCGGCGCGAACGCTGGCCATACCCTCGTCGTTGGGGACGAAAAGATCGTCGTTCGACTGCTGCCCAGCGGGATCTTGAGGGAGTCGACTCATTGCGTCTTGGGACAAGGGATGGTGGTGGACCCCGAAGTCCTGCTCGGCGAAATCGACTCCCTTGCCAAGGGGGGGCGTCAGGTCGCTTCGCGTCTCAGCGTCAGCGATCGCTCCCACTTGATACTGCCCTATCACATCTTGGTCGACACCTTGCGCGAGACGCGAGCGAGTGAAGACAAGGCTATCGGCACCACCAAGAAAGGCATTGGCCCGGCCTACGAAGACAAAGTGCGGCGCACGGGAATACGTGCTGGGGCGCTGCGCGATTTCGCCAAGCTAGCCGGCTTGGTCGAACAAGCGATTGCCGCTTGGGCTCCTACGATCACGGCGTTGGGCGGTGACGTGCCCAGCGTGCAAAGCGTGGTCGAGCCGCTGCAGGCGTTGGCTCCTCGGATCTTGCCGCTGCTGAAAGACACCTCGAAGTTGGTGGACGATGCGGTCCGCGCCGGCAAGAGCGTCCTGTTGGAAGGTGCCCAAGGTACGCTCTTGGACGTCGATCACGGCACGTACCCGTTCGTGACCTCGAGTTCACCCGTAGCCGGCGGTGCGCCGATCGGCGCCGGTATCGGTCCCAACCGCATCGACACGGTGATTGGCATCACCAAGGCGTATGCAACGCGTGTCGGTTCCGGTCCGTTCCCCACGGAGCTGGACGACGAGAACGGGCGACACCTCGCGAGTGCGGGGGTCGAGTTCGGTGCCGTCACGGGTCGCCCGCGGCGGACGGGTTGGTTGGACATTCCCGCGTTGCGACACGCCGTGCGCGTCAACGGCATCGATGCGCTCGCGCTGACCAAACTCGACGTACTGACCGGGATGCCGACGATCAAGGTCTGCACTGCCTACGAGACGGCGGACGGCAGAACGGAAGACTTCCCCATCGATGCGATCGGGGAGCCAGGCGCCGTCACGCCGGTGTACGAGGACATGCCGGGTTGGACTGAGGACTTGACCGGTGTGCGCGTCATCGACGAGTTGCCGTCGAACGCCCGCAAGTACATTCGTTTCCTCGAGCAAGCAACCGGGGTCCCTGTGTTCCTGCTCAGCGTCGGCCCACGCCGCACTGAGACCGTCGTGCTCCAGAATCCATTCACAGGACGCGCGGGAACGCCCTGAGGTCCTGGCTGCGCGCCGCTCAGATGGCTACACTCTGAGCATGTTCAACCCGGCCTGGCTTTCATTGGTGCTCGCTGCTGGGGCGCAGTCGGGCTTGATGGCGGCTGCTCAGCTCGCGCCGCGGCCTGCCGCGTGCGTCGACGTTAGTGGGCCATGGCAGCGGGCAGGTCATCCGACGCTGCCGAAGCATTGTGCGGCTTTGGCGCGGGGTTACTCGCTCCTGGCCGACGCGCCGTCGCAAGCGTTGGAGCTGGCGCGAGGCTTGCGCCAGGGGCAGCTCGCCACTGACGCACTCGTATTGGAAGCGCGTGCGTCAGTGGCACTCGGTCAGCACGAGTCGGCGTTGAAGCTCTTCGTCGAAGCCCAGGGTCGGGGGACCCGGGCGGTCGCAGGCGCTGGCGCGCAGCATGACCATGCGGTAGCTGCATCGTTCGCCGGTGATGCAGCTACCGCGGCTGAATTGTATCGTGGTTTGGTTCCGCAAATTGGCTTGCTGAAGCCACGACGGCGCGCACGGGTTCTGCTCGAGGCCGCGCTGGCCGTGATGCGCTTGGGACCAGAGCACGTCGAGGAAGCTAGGGGACTCATCGACTATGCGGACCGCATTCGCGAGTACCGCGAAGCGCGCGGGCCCTGGCTCATGCTTCGCGCCTTGGCCGAGCTCCGTGCGGGAAGTCACAGCGAGGTCTCCGTGCAGGATCCAGACGCAGAGATGGCCGCGCTCTTGGGGAGGAGCTTCAATTCGTCCTTGCCGGCGGTGCCCGCTGCGGAAGTTGCGGCGATGGGGGCGTCGGTGCTGGCAGCATCCGATCCCGTTCGGGCGAGTCAGCTATGGGCCCAGTTTGCCGCCGACGAGCTGTCGAGCCCCTGGCGCCAATGGTTGGCGTCCACTCTTGGGAGCAGACGGTGAGCCGCCTCGCACCCGTGACGTGCTTCTGCCTGATGTTGGCGTGGCCATCGTCGGCTGGTGCCGAACTCGGCATTTGGCAGCGCCTGAAGGACCCCGTTCAGGGCAATGCGGACGCGTTGTACCGAGCTCTGGACGCTGGTCGCGTTCCGCGGCCGCTCCCCGGGGGAGCCGTGCTGGATGGGCCGGCCGCCGAGCGGCTGCACAACGGAGCGACGGCGGTCAAGATACTGCTGAGCGGTGGGGAAGGCTTGCCCCACTCGGATCTGAAGTATTTGTTGGCTCTGTGTGCTGCCAATGGCACCCCAGAAACGATTCGCCAGGCAGGACCGGCGCTGGTCGCTGCTTTGACGGCGGCGCCAGAGCACCCGTTGGCAGCCGACGCTTGGTACGACCTGGGTATCGTTTCTGAATGGGCGGACGAGCTCGATGCCGCCGAGGAAGCCTACACGGCGGCGCTCCGTCTGGAGTGGGATCGGGAGCAGCGGGCGGCGATCTACCGCATGCGCGGACAGTTGCAGATGCGGCGGGGGCAGCTTGCCAAGGCCATCGAGGACTACTCGATGGCCTTGGGCGAATCACGTCTGGCAGAGCTGCGCGCTTTGGCGAAGTGGGGGCTCGCCGTAGCTCTGGATCGGAGCCATGACTTTCCAAGCTCCGTGGCCTACGCGCTGCAAGCGTACGGTGCCCGCTTTGGTCCGCAGGCACGTATCAGCGTCATCGACTTGGACGTTGGGCACATTTGGCCCTCCTACGATGAGCATTACTACCGGGGGCTGGCGTTGCTTGCCGAGGCGACGAAGAAGAAGGGCCAAGACGGCTACATCTCGACGTTGCTCGCGTCCCAGTTGATGTGGGTCCGGTACTTGGACGACGCTCCAGAGGACGGCCCCTGGGTCACGCGCGCCAAAGAGCACCTGGAGACGGTGCGACACGCCTTGGAAGAGTTGGACGATGAAGACGACGAGGACTTGCCCTTCTAGCGGTCCCGCGACGTTGGAGCTTGCGTGCCAATTCCTCGGGGAGCTCGACGGTCAGGCGGCGTCGTAGGCTTCGGGGCGTGGAGGAGGCACGCTGGGTGGCGTGCGCAGCAACAGTGTGCTGACGCTCTCCCAATCATCCACGTTCTGGAAAATTGGGCGCAGGTGGCTGTCGCGATCACGTTCACCGAACGCTCCGCTGAGCTCCACGGCGCGCGCTCTGGGGCCGTCCAACACTAGGAACACGTTGTGCAAGCCACGGAAATCAGGAATGTCGATCACGTCTACGATCTGCTGCCGGTCGAGGTGCAGCTCTTCGTTGTTGCGCTGAATCAGGACGCGCCGATTCGTGATCAGATAGCGCGTCTTTTCGATCTGTCTGCCGGGTTGGAGCACGGAGGCGTGGAACAGGTAACCCGTAACGGTGAGTAACATCATGACCGCAACGCCTTGACCGAACGCGAGCGCGACCATTGCACCGGGGTATTCGGCCAGCCCAGCTCGAAGCAAGAGCTCCCAGTTGTCCACCATTCGCAGGCTCAGGTGAGCGATTGTCACGATCAGCGTGGCCGATAGTGCGAAGGTCTGCCACGCGCGGCGCCCATGCGGCACCCAACGGTGCCAGTCCACCCGCGGTTGACCGGACCAAAGAACGCGCTCACCGTCCTCCAATCGTTGAGATATGCAGCGTACACCTGCGTTGCTTTCCGACCGCGAGCTGATGTCGCGAATCAGCGCCCACACCTTGTCCGGAGCCGCTAGGCCGCTGAGACGCAGGAGCAGCCGGCGCCGCAGCGCACCTGTGGGTACAGCTCGCACCAACTCGACGTCCCCCACGTTGGGGTTGCTCGGATGCCAGAAGATCCGCGCGTAGCTGATGCTCTTCCGGGCGATGGCTCTGCGGAACGGGCCCCGCCTCCACACCACGTGCCCTTCCGTGATCAGGTATTCGAGCTTGGAGAGCCATATCTTCGGCCCGTGGAGGGCCGCAATTCCGAGTGAAGCGGCCAACGCCGCGAAAAGCAGCATCGGTGCGGGCGAAACCTGCAGCGCCCAAGCCGTGACGACGGCGAAACTCGTCGCCACGATCGACGTCAAAAACAGAACGATCGCGCCAACTTTGAACGCCTTTGGCGTCTCGACGACCTGGGGCCGGCCGTGCCAAATGATCTTTTCGCCAAGCAGGGGATCTCGCACTAGAAGCTACCTCGCCAAGCTAGTTAGTGTTTACGTGTCCCCATAAGTTTCGACCCAAAGCGCGACGGGTAAAGTCCTCAGCGCAAATGAACTCTTCTGGGGCTCGGCCGCCTGGCGGTTTTCTAGGGTGACTGCAGCCTGACGTAGCTGCTGTGACGCATTGCGTCGTGGTCCCGGAAACGCGCGTTGCAGCGGCTATTGCGCATTCTGGTTAACTGGCGAGCCTGTGCCACCACGATTCATGCAGCGCGCTTCGCGCGGAGTCCGATTCGCTCGAAGTGGGATAGTCGTTCCTGGCGTTTCGTGCTCAGTTGGCTATGAAGACGAACTCGAGTCGCGCCGCGTCCGCGGCCGACGCGGGTGGCTGCACGGTTGCAGGCAACTGGTCACCCGCGTCGAATACCGCCGTTTTCTGTAGGCCGTGTTGCTCGAGCCACTGGCGCACGTTGCCAGTTGCGGAGGCTGTGTAGCTCGGACGCCCGTGAACCACCAGCATCAATGGGAAGGTCGGGTTGGCTTTCGCGATTTCAGCGAGCTCGGACAGCTTGCCGAGTGTGGCTTGCGCGAGTTCGCCTTTCGCGTCGAATGCGCGATCGAGCGGTACCACGACTCCACGATCGTCACGGAAGGCCCTCGTGTCGGACATCGCCGTGCTCAAGCGCGAGAGCAGCACGTCGGCGTCGTCTTTCGCTGGCGCTTTGCGCTGTTGCTTCATGCGAATGCGCGTGATTCGCTCCAAACAAGCGGACCTCAGGGCGGTCGCCTCGTTGACAGGTGTCGGGCGCGGGGATTGCTCCAGGCGGCCTTCCAGCTCGTTCATCTTTGCCGACAGATCGGAGACGTCGGTCTTGGCGTCGAGCAAGCGCGCCGCCAAACACAACAATCGGCCTCCTTCGATGATCGACCGAGCAGCGACGCGCCGCGCCGCCTCCCGCTTTGGATCGGCTCCCTCCAGTGGGGCCAAGGGTTCGGCGTCTCGTGCGACCTTGTATTCCAGCTCCAAAGCCTCAGCGCGGGCGGCCACCTCTTTCTGACTCGTCTGCAGGATGTTCAGCTGCTGTTCTGCGGAGGCGAGCCGTTCCTTGGCGGTCGCCAGCCGCTGTTCAGCCTTCGCGACTCGAGCCTGAACCTGCGCGCGTTGGTAAGCGGCGAGTGCATGTTCAGCGAGGGCACTGGCCAGCTCGATCTTGCCGTCACTCTGTGCTTCCTCTGCTTGTTCCAAAAGGCCTTTGGCCTTGGCGTACGCCTGGGGGGCCCACTGCTCTGATGCCTGCACGGCGTCGGAGGAACTGACGTTGGCGGCGTCCTGCAAGCTCCGCGGTCGTGGTGCCGTGGCACAAGCCAACATGACGAGAGCCGCCCAAGCCCACGACCTGCGACGTTTGGTGCTGGGCTCCAGCATTGTCGGTGAGCTGTTCTGGCAACCGTGCGATGTTCTCATTTGTCACCCGCTGGGGTAACGGGTGCAGTACCCCGCGACGTCTTCGGTGTCGCAGTGGGAGGACTTGCCGCTGGTTGGTTGGCACCGTCGCCAGCGTTCATCTGTTGCAATAGGCCCTGCGCGCGATTGCGCCGGGCTTCCGTTTCCTCCAGCAACGCACGCGCGTGGTTGAGCTCCGTCTCAGCTTTGGCCAACGCCAGCTCGGCATCATCCGCCGCCGCTTCCTTCTCGATGGCGGTCAGCCAGTCTGACGCCGTGGCTGCCCATTCGAGCGCAGCCTCACCGTGGACGCGGGCGACTTCGGGTCGAGCTCCGTCAGCGCGGGCCTCGTTGACGAGCTGGCGCGCCTTCTTGACCACCTCCGCAATGTCCGCCTTGCCCGCTCGTTGCTCGACCTGGGCGAGTAGTTCATCGGCGCGTGTGGCCGGGTCGTCGCCGGCTGCCGTCGCCAGGGGAGTAGCACTGAGGAAGCTCCCGCCGAAGGCCAGGGCTGCCCCGGCGGCAAGTGCCAGCGTGGTCAGACGAGCACGGGTCAGGGCCTCGGGGAGGCGTGTGACGAGGCTTCTAGCGGTGTTCACTTCCCCTTGAAGCCACGATACGCCGCAGAGGTCAAGCGTCCGAGAGTGTCGAAGCGTCACGTCGGTCAGACCCGCGAAGACCGTGCTGGGTTGGGCGCTGTCTGGGAATCGGCGAGTCGGCGCGGGCGTTTTGCCCTGGGAACTGTCCGCGGAGCATGACAAGTAGGGATTCGTGTCAGCACTGGAGATTGCGATCGTTGCGGGTGGTCCTTCCAGCGAGGCCGCCGTCAGTCACAAGTCCGCCGAAGGCGTTTCGGCGGCTCTCTCGAAGGCGGGCTTCGTCCCGCGAGTCTTCGAGCTGAACGCAGACCTGGCAGCGCAGCTGCTAGTAGCCAAGCCGGCGGTGGTGTTTCCCGTCGCTCACGGGCCCATAGGCGAGGATGGTTGTTTGCAGGGATTGCTGGAGGTGCTTGGACTGCCCTACGTCGGTTCCGACGTGCGTGCCTCGGCCATGGCGGCCCACAAGCCGACGGCAAAGACGCTCTTTCGCGCAGCGGGCCTGCCTGTCGCAGACGAGTATTGGGTTCAGCGCGACGACGACTTGGGCGTCGCGCTGACTCAGATCCGCGCGCATCTCGGCGCGGCGGTCGTCGTCAAGCCGGCTGCCGGAGGTTCCGCCATCGGTGTGAGTCGGCTCGAGGCTGGCACGAGCGATGCGGAGCTGAGAGACGCGCTCGAGTTGGCGCTGTCGGGTGATCCGGGCGCGTTGGTGGAGCGCTACGTGGTCGGGGCTGAGGTGACCTGTGGCGTGTTGGACGTCGGCGGTGGGGCGCGTGCCTTGCCTCCGACGCTCGTGCGCAGCACCGCTTCGAGTTGGTATGACTTCCGCGCCCGCTACCAGCCGGGCGGCAGCGAGCACGAGTGTCCGGCGCGGTTGCCCGCGGGCGTCTACGAGCAAGTCCAGCGTTGCGCCGTCGGCGCTCACCGGGCCGTTGGTTGTCGAGATCTGTCTCGAGTGGATTTCGTGGTTGCCGAGGACGAGCTAGTTGTGCTCGAGGTAAACACCCTGCCGGGGATGACGAGCACCAGCAACTACCCGGAAGCCGCCGGCGTCGACGGTATCGACTTCAGCGAGCTCTGCCGTCGGTTGGTCGAGAGCGCTCTGGCCCGTCCGATACGACGCCAACCAGCGGTGGTCCCAATTCCGGAAGCTTGAGCGGCGGGCGCCGCAAGACGCACCCCACAAGTCTCGGCAAACGTGATAGGGCGCGGCCATGTCTGAGACGATACTGGTCGTTGGTGGTGGCGGTCGCGAGCATGCGTTGGCGGACCGATTGGCGCGCTGTGAGCGCGTCGCGCGCGTCGTGGTTTGCCCCGGCAACGCGGGCATTGCGGGAGCCGGGCTCGAGGCTCGTTCTGGCGACGCGCTCGCCATGGCCACGCAACTGCGCCCCGACCTGGTCGTGATCGGCCCGGAGGCGCCTTTGTGTGAAGGTCTGGCAGACCAGCTCCGACAGGCTGGCTTCCTGACGTATGGTCCCAGTCGGGCGGCGGCCGAGCTGGAGGCATCCAAAGCGTTCATGAAGGACTTTGCCGTGCGGCACGGTATCCGCACCGCGCGCCACGTCGAGGTCTCCGAGCTGGGTCAGCTGAGCGCGGCGCTGGAGGGGTTCGAGACGCCGCCGGTGATCAAGGCGACAGGTCTGTGCGCCGGGAAGGGCGTGACGGTGGCCGAGAGCTTCGAAGAAGCCGAGCAGGTCGCGCGGAGCATGCTTTCGGGCGAGGCTTTCGGCGACGCCGGCAGGAAGGTCGTGATCGAGGAGCGGCTCGTCGGGCAGGAGCTCTCGGTGCATGCGATCTGTGACGGGGAGCGGGCCTTCGTGCTGCCAGCGATTCAAGACCACAAGCGGATCGGGGAAGGAGATACTGGTCCCAACACCGGCGGTATGGGCACCTACGGTCCGACGAGTCTGGTTGACGAGGAGTTGGCCCTGCGGATCGAAGAGGAGATCGTGCGTCCGATTGTCGACGGCATGCGCAAAGACGGTCGACCCTTCGTCGGCACGCTGTTCGCCGGGTTGATGGTGTCTCCAGCAGGTGAGCCGGCCCTGATCGAGGTCAACGTGCGCTTCGGCGATCCGGAAACGCAAGTGCTCGTCAATCTGATCGACGGCGACTTCGCCGGTCTGCTCGCCTCTGCTGCCCGGGGTGAGCTCCAGCCAGACCTCATCGAGCTCCGACGGGAGTACGGCATGTGTGTCGTGATGTCGGTCGAAGGTTACCCTCAGAACCCGCGCAAGGGAGACGTGATCTCCGGATTGGCGGAGGCCGGGGCCACCCCAGGCGTGAAGATATACCACGCGGGAACTCGACGAGTGCACGACGCCCTGCTGACGGCCGGAGGGCGAGTCTTGGGGGTGACGGCGACCGCACCGACCCTGGAGCAGGCCAAGGAGCGAGCGTACGCAGCTTGTCGACGGATCCACTTCGATGGCGCGTACTACCGTCGAGACATCGGGCATCGTCAGCTGGGTACGGGCGGCGCGTGATCGCGAATCGCTTCGAGCATGGTCTGTCTCTGAACGACCTGACTCGTGCCGTCGAGGCGCTGCGCCAGGGCCGTGTGGTGGCCGCGGCAACGGAATCGTTCTTTGCTCTCATGGTAGATGCGCACGCGCCGAAAGCGCTCGACGCCCTGTTCGCGCTCAAAGGGCGCGCGCCGACCAAAGGGGTCGGGTTGATGGTGCCCGACGAAGCGGCGTGGCGCGCGCTGGTGGGTTCTGTGCCCGCGTCTGCGCAGGCTCTTGCTCGCGCGTTTTGGCCGGGGCCGCTGACGCTGGTTCTACCAGCTGCGATCGAGCTCGACCCCCGTGTGCAGGCGACCGGCACCGTCGCGGTTCGAGTACCGGGCCCCTCCCCGGCAGCTGCAATCGTTGCGGCTTTTGGTGGACCGGTGACGGCAACGAGCGCCAACCTGGCCGGTGAGCCGCCATGCGCCGTGGCGGGAGAGCTGCGCCGCGCACTCGCGGTGGATGCCGCGGCTGTACTCGTGGTGGGCCCCAACTCTCCGGGCGGTCCGGTCTCAACCTTGGTGCGGGTTCGGGGGGACGACTTCGATGTACTGCGACCGGGGGCGGTGTCCGACGCCCAGCTGCGTCGAGCCGTTGCGGACTCGCCCTGAACGGATCGCAGGGGTGAGGACGCGTTCTGTGAGCGTCTCAGCTTGACCTAATCGCGACAAACCACTACCCGAACCCCCCGGGCATCCGGATTGCAGCCCGTGGAGAAGGAACAGCTATGGCGCGTGTAATGAACTTCAACCCAGGACCAGCAACGCTCCCGCTCTCGGCGCTCGAAGAAGCGCAGAAGTCACTGCTCGACATCGACGGCAGTGGCATGAGCGTCATGGAGCACAGCCACCGTGGCAAGACTTATGCTGCGGTGCACGACGAGGCGATCGCCCTGGTCACGGAGTTGCTCGGAGTTCCCGACACTCACACCGTTCTGCTGCTGCAGGGCGGGGCGAGCCAGCAATTCGCCATGGTGCCGATGAACTTTCTGAGCGCTGGCAAGAGCGCGGACTACGTGGTTACCGGTTCGTGGTCGAAGAAGGCTGCCAAGGAGGCTAAGACGGTTGGACAGGTGAAGATCGCTTGGGACGTGCCGGACGGGAAGTACGTAGACATCCCGGGGCAAGCCGATCTGTCTCTCGATCCCGATGCTGCCTACGTGCACATCACCAGCAACAACACCATCGCAGGTAGTCAGTGGCATCAGTTTCCGGACACCGGCAGCGTGCGGCTCGTTGCCGACATGTCGAGTGACATCATGTGGCGCCCGATCGACGTCTCGAAGTTCGGGTTGATCTACGCCGGAGCGCAGAAGAACATCGGTCCCAGCGGCATCACCCTCGTCATTGCCGACAAGGAATGGATCGCCGGTGGCCGCGAAGACATTCCCACGATCTTCAAGTATCAAACGCACGCGGAAGCGAACTCGCTCTACAACACGCCGCCGACCTTCCCCATCTACATGCTGCGCAACGTCATGAAGGTGGTCAAAGCTGCAGGAGGGCTTTCGGCGATGGAGAAGCAGAACCGCACCAAGGCGGAGCTGCTGTATGAAGCCATCGATGGCAGCGACGGCTTCTACCGTTGCCCCGTCAAGCCGGGGGCTCGTAGCGTGATGAACGTCGTGTTCAACTTGGAGACCGCGGAGAAGGAAGCCGACTTCATCGCCAAGGCGGCTGAGAAAGGGCTCGTCGGTCTCAAGGGACACCGCTCGGTCGGCGGTGTCCGTGCTTCCATCTACAACGCAGCGCCTTTGGCATGGGTCGAGGCTCTGGTCAGCTTCATGAAAGAGTACAAGTGATGGCTAAGGTTCTCGTAAGTGACACATTGAGTGATGACGGCTTGGCGGTTCTCCAGCAGGCCGAAGGCATCGAGTGCGAATACAAGCCCGGGCTCAGCGAAGATGAGCTAGCAGAGGCCATCAAGGGCGTGGACGGCCTGGTCATCCGCAGCGGCTCGAAGGTGACGGCCAAAGTGCTGGCTGCCGCGGACAAGCTGAAGGTAGTGGGGCGTGCTGGCATCGGCGTGGACAACGTCGACGTCAAGGAAGCATCCCGCAAGGGCGTGATCGTGATGAATACCCCGACGGGCAATGCGACCACGACTGCCGAGCATGCGATCGCTTTGCTGTTCAGCATCGCTCGCAAGATCCCGTTTGCCGCCGCTGCCATGAAAGAGGGCAAGTGGGAGAAGAAGGCGGCAAGCGGCCGCGAGCTCTCCGGTAAGACGCTGGGCGTGGTCGGACTGGGCAACATCGGTCGCATCGTCGCTGACCGTGCTCAAGGTTTGCACATGAAGGTGGTGGGCTTCGACCCGGTGATGTCGAAAGAGCGCGCGGCTGAGCTCGGGATCGAGCTGGTCAGCTTGGATGAGCTGTTCGGGCGCGCAGACGCGATCACCGTGCACACGCCACTGACGCCCGAGACGAAGGGCTTGGTCAACGATGCTGCCATCGACAAGATGAAGAAGGGTGTTCTTCTGGTGAACGCTGCTCGCGGTGGGATCTTCGAAGACGACGCGCTGCTTCGTGGTCTCGAATCCGGCAAGATCGGTGGCGTGGCCGTCGACGTGTTCGTGGAGGAGCCTCCTGGTTTGACGGAGCTCATCAAGCACCCGATGGTCGTGGCCACCCCGCACTTGGGTGCCTCCACCAAGGAAGCTCAGTTGCGCGTCGCGCTGGAAATCGCGGAGCAGGTGGTTGCCTACTTGAGCACCGGCGAAATCTCGAACTCGGTCAACGTGCCCGCGGTGCCGGGCGAGATGGCAGCAGTGCTCGAACCGTACCTGAAGTTGGGTAACGGACTGGGGCAGTTCCTGGGCCAGGTGGAGACGCTGAGCCCGCGTTCCATCGATGTGGTCTTCTGTGGCGAGGTGGCCTCGCTGCGTGTTGCTCCCATCGTGAACGCGACCTTGGCCGGTGTGCTCGATCACTTCCTCGACAACGAGGTCAACCCGGTCAACGCGCCTCTGGTCGCCTCAGACCGAGGCATCGAGGTGCGCCACGAGGTTACCAACGAGAAGAATCGCTTCTCGACCCTGGTGACCATCAAGGTCACTGGTGCCAACGGCGAGTGCGCCACCGTCAGCGGCACCCTGGCGGCGGATGGAAGCCCACGGCTCGTGCAATGGAACGACTTCAAGATGGACGCCCAATTCATGGGCAACATCCTGGTCATCCGCAACGATGACAAGCCCGGCGTGATCGGTGCTGTTGGCACCGAGCTCGGTACCGCCGGGATCAACGTGGAGCGTATGCAGGTAGGTTTGTCCGACGCTGGCAACGATGCTGCGTCGCTGTGGGCGTTGAGCACGCCGCTGAGTGCAGAGCTGTTGGAGAAGATCCGAAGCACTCACGACGTCAAGAAGGCGTTCGCCGTGTCGGTGAGCTGAGGAGGCCGCTTGTCGCGCCAGAAGCGCGAGTGAACGAAAAGGGTCGGAACGAATTTTCCGACCCTTTTTCGTGCCATCGCGCACGCGCTGGGGTTTGTCTCGAGTGTTTCATCCCGCTCCAGGTTGCGCCCCGCCATTTTGACCGGGGTGGGGCAGCAGCGTATGTTGGAGCACGGGGATGAAGTTCCGGCTCATCTATCAGGGCAACGACGTGCGGCTCGGGTTGGGAGACCACCTCGTCGGGCGCAGTCCTGACTGCAGCCTGTGCTTGGATGACCCGCTGGTTTCTCGTCATCACGGGCTGTTGCAGGTGGGGGAAGAGGTCGTGACGATTCAGGACTTGGGGAGCCGCAACGGAATTGCGGTCAACGGCGCCCGCGTGCACGGCTCGCAAACCTTGCTACCAGGCGATCAACTGACGGTGGGCGGCACCGACCTGGTTTTGGTTACGGGTACGAACCCTCGTGCCAACTCCACGACTGCGCGTGAGCAAACAGCGGATGCCAAGGAGATGTTGGCTCTCTTGGGTCGGCTAGCGACCAAGGCGCTGGCGCTGGGTAACGCTGTCGAAGCCGAGCGCATTCTTCGCCATCACTTGGAGAACCTCCTCAGTCGCGTGCTCCAGGGTCAGCGTCCCGATGGCGAGCTTCTCGACCAGGCCATCGGGTACGCGAGCCAACTCGCGTGCGAGACCAACGGGGGGCGCTGGCTCAGCTACGTCTTCGAGCTGTGCATCGCTGCCGAGACGTATGCCCCCGAACAGGCCGTAGAGCAGCTTTACGCGAACGCGAGAAGAATGCAGTCGCGGCAACTGCGTGCTCTTGGTGACTACATCGCCCTTCATCGCGCCCATCAGGCGAGCATGACTCCTCACCAGCGCTTCGTGCTCAGCCGTGCGGAAGGTCTGCTGCGCTCGTTGCAGGTCTGAAGTCCGAGAGAAAGTCGCACCTTCCTCGACTCCCGTCGTCGACGGGGCTATCTTCTTGAGAAGTGTGTTGACGCGGAGTTCCATTGTCTCAAACGGCCACAGCTGAGCCGCAGCGTTGCTGGATGCGTATCGGCGGACACGACGTCGAAGTGCGCATAGGGAGGACGCTCCTCGGCCGTCATGACAGCTGTCAGGTGGTACTCGACGATCCGCTTGCGTCGCGTCGGCACGCTGCGGTGCAGTTCGATGGGCAGACCGCGGTCGTTCAGGACTTGGGCAGCGTCAATGGGGTGCTCGTCAATGGCGAACGCATTCGGCAGTCGTCCGTTCTGAACAACGGCGACGAGCTGCGCCTCGGAAACCAAGTGATACACATCTATCTCGGGCCCGCGGCGGAGGACAATCGGCGTCGCTGGGGTGCAGAGACGCTCTCCGCACAGCACACGGCTCGGCTGATGAACATGGAGGTCGAGGAAGCGACGGCTGTCCGCGACGGAGAAGCGCTCGACACGCTGACCATACTTGCCGACAAGATGCTCGCCGTGGGGCGTGGTGCCGACGCCGAGAAGATCGTCAGGACGGCGCTCTTGGACGTGCAGAAGCGAGTCAGCCTGGGCACGGACGTCGATGCGGATACCCTCGAGATGGCTGCGATGCTCGCCGTGCGCCTGGCGGAGGCCACTCGGCAGGGCAAGTGGGTGGACTACGCTTTCAGCCTCTACCAGATGACCTCCGGGTTGCTGCCAGCGACGGTCATCGACCGACTCTACAGCGCGGTCCGGGTCGCCAACGGAGTCAGCATCAACGTGGTGCGTCAATACGTCAGCGACGTGCGCCGGCGCCAGAACACGCTGGGCCCCGCAGAGCGGTTCTTGGTGCGTCGGCTCGAGGGGTTGGAACAGCTCGCAGCCCTGAGCTGAGCGTCGAGCGCCGTCGGTTCATTTGTCGGGCGGGCTGAGACTAGCGGCTCGTCGGATGGCCTCCCGCAGTTCCGGGTCGTCGATCTTGTCGAGGCTTGCGGTCAGCTCTGCGGACAGGGGATGTGGCTTGGGTCGCGTCACGGCGGGTCTGGGCGAGGGAACGCTCACTTCGCCGACGGAGAAGCGGATGTTTTGCACATGAATGCCGCGCTGCAACAAGCCCTCCTTGACCATCGGCGCCAGCAGCGAGAGCTCCTGGGCCCACAAAGACGACTGGACCCGCAGCAGCAGCGTGCCCCGTTCCAGAGATAGCGGCTTGGAGCGGGCGGCAACGCGATCACCCACTATGTCACGCCAAAGCCACCAGCTGAGGTAGCCGGGACGCTGCAGGCGGGCGCTCTTCGCGAGCACGTCTCCGACCGTGGTGGGATCCCTGCGTCGGGTCATCGCTCAGACGTGTCATGGTCGACGCGCCAAGTCCAGTCTTGGCACGTTGGTGCCATCGCGCCGGCCTCTCTACGCCCCGCTACTCCAGGCTGAGCAGTTCGCGCACCGTTTGGATCACTTGTGGGGCCTGGATCGGTTTGGTGATGTAGGCGTTCGCTCCGAGCTTGAGGGCGCGGTCGCGGTCCTGTTTGCCACCTTCGGTCGTGATCACGATGATGGGCGTGTTCTTGTGTTTCGGATCCATGCGGACGCGCTGAATCAGCTTGAGCCCGTCCATGATCGGCATGTTGATGTCCGTCAAGATGATGTCGAAGGTCGATGAGGCGAGCTTGCGCAGGCCATCCACGCCGTCATCCGCTTCGGTCACGTGCAGGTTCTTCTGTCTCCCGAGCGCGAACACGACGAGCTGTCGCATCATCGGAGAGTCTTCAACCACCAGGCAGGAGTACTGTTGCGTCATCGATCCTCGAAGGGTACGTCGATCATTCAGCGCTGTTGTAGCGAACCAAAGGCTTCGGAGTGGGGTAGTACTCGCCCAGCTTTGGCGTACAGGCCAGAGGCCATGAGTGCCGCCGCTGCGTGTAGACCTAGCAGCTTGAAAAGCTCGAAGTCCACAGTATTGAGTTGGCTCTTGTGCGCGAGCGAGCGCACGATCGCCAACACCCCCACGACGTTGTCATCAATCGACAAGGGGATGAGTGCCGGCGGATTGGTGATGTCTCCCTGGCTTGGATCCAACTCGTCGATGATGCTTGAGACGCCGGACGCCACCACCTCCATCACGCGCTCGGTCGGCGGATTGTTGGGGTCTTCATCTGGCCTCAGTCCTTCGGCCGTGATGGGCACGAGCTTTGCGGGATCGGTACACAAATAGACGACGTAGGCTTCGACGCCCACGAGCTGCTCGAGTATCTCCTTCAAGCGTCGTGCGATGCCGCGTGGGGAGAGGGTGCTGTGCAGCGTGTTCGCCGCGACGTGCAGATTTGCGAAGTTGGCGAGTTCGGCTTCCAACTCGGTCAGATTCGGCGACTGTTCAGCTGCGGCACGTACTCGATCGATCTTGCCCAGCAGCTCCTCTTTCTCGGACTCCAGTGCTTCGATCTTCAGAATCAGCTTCTTGATCGCATCATCTGCCTCCAAGGTCGCGCGAAGGCGGGCGTTTTCGCCCTGCAACAAGAGCACTTGCTGCTGCAGCTGATCGTACGCTGACAAGAAATCACGCGTCAGCTGCGACCCTTTGGTCAGGTTGCGCAGCAGCTCATCACGCTCTCTGCTCAGATCGGGAGGCGGGGCATCGCTGGCAGCCCGGTTGCTATTCGACTCGGTCGGCATCTTCGTTGTTCGTCCTC
This sequence comes from Polyangiaceae bacterium, assembly GCA_050290545.1. Lineage (GTDB taxonomy): Bacteria > Myxococcota_A > Polyangia > Polyangiales > Polyangiaceae > SZUA-265. The sequence continues at coordinate 120,989 of JBNKHV010000036.1, forward strand.
ACCCTTGCTTACGACCTGATGACTATAACACGTAAGTCAGAGTGCCAAAGGTTCTGGCAGGTTGGCCCTCCATTGAGGAAGACATAGGTAGGACACCGCGGTACCTTTCGCGGAGCTGTTCCCTTGCCACGGCTGGTGGCTCAACGATGTCTCGGGCGCGGATGCACACACCCTCCTACGAGCGGACTCCGATCGCGCGAGAAGATGACTCGTCGCGGCGCAAGACAGTCAATCAACCCCCGCGGCGACTCGCGCGCTCGCTCATCGAGGCGGGTCTCGAGCTCGCCGACACGGCACAAACCGAATGATTGAGCTCGATAGCCTCGTCGATTCGGGAGCAGGTGCTCGGTGCCGAAGCCCGGGGTCGAACCGGGATGCCCGTGAAGGCGGCGGATTTTGAATCCGCTGCGTCTGCCAATTCCGCCACTTCGGCAAGTTGCGAGAGCCGGGACAATAGTCGCTTTGTGCGGCTTGTCACTGCCCCAGCAACGTCTGGCTCGGCCGTTCCGCCGGTGGGCGCCGGAACACCAGTACTGCGTCGTCGAGCGCGTAGAGGCGACTCCGGCGGTCGCCGCCAGATATATATGGGGCTCGGCTCACCGACTGCAGCCGCAAGGGCGCGACGCACTCGCAGGTTCGCGCCGCCAATTGCTCGCACTGACTCTCCCAGTCCGGACCCGTGACGCCCAGCGACTCCCTGGGGGGCAGAGTGCGCGCGCCGGCATAGTAGAAGGGCTGCAGTGGTAGGGGCACGGCCAGCACCAGTAGCCCCCCTGGTTTCAAGTGCGCGCCGAGCACACGGAGCAACTGCTGAGGCTCTGCGGTTCGGTCCAGGACGTTGAGGCACGTGATCAGGTCGAACTTCCGTTCGGCGAGCTGGGCATGCAACTCGGCCGCTTCGCCCTGGGGCGTGTGCAGGCACTCGAAGCCCCGGCGACGCAGCACGTGGCTCATCGCCCGAGAGTGTTCCGTGGTGAGGGTCGACGTTGCCAGTGGTGCTAGCTGTGTTGTGAGGTCGCCATTGCCGGCCCCGACGTCGAGGTGAGCATGAACCGACGGCAAGAGTCGCTGCCACTGCGCCGTGCTCAGTAGGTGCAGTGGGTATGTGCCAAGCAGTCCGTTGACGTCGAAGTCCGAAAACACGTAGCGGAGCAGCGCGTGAGTCTGCCAGCGCCAGAACCCGGCGGGCCGCTCGAATTGCTCTTCGACGAAGTTTCGGGCGGCGGCGTCGAGTTCGAGTTGCACGAAGTGCCTGCGCACGAGCTCGGAAGCGGCCTGGCCGCAACCGTACCGAAATTCGAAACCCAGCAGATACTCGGTGGTGGTCACCCGTGGGCTGACGAGCCATGAATCGGAGGGAAAGTCAAATAGGTGACAGGGGGCGTCGAGTCGGAGTCAGGTGTTGCTGGTGCGCGAAACTGACGCATATACTGCGCGCACCTTAAACCAAGGAGACCACCCCATGAATTTCGAGGTTCCCGCGCTTCCGTACGCGAAGGACGCTCTCGAGCCTGCCATGAGCAGCAAGACGCTCGAGTTCCACTACGAGAAACACCACAAGGGTTACATGACCAAGCTGAAGGCGGCCCTGGAGGGCAAGCCGGAGGCCGACAAGAGCTTGGAGGAAGTCGTCAAGTCCGCCGAAGGCGGCGTCTTCAACAACGCTGCTCAGGTTTACAACCACACCTTCTTCTGGCAGAGCCTGAAGCCGGGTGGGGGCGGTGCTCCGCCCGCCGGCGACGTCGCAGACCTGATCCAGCGAGATTTCGGAGGCTGGGACGCGTTCCGCACGCAATTCATCCAGGCAGGCATGACCCGCTTCGGCTCGGGTTGGGCCTGGTTGGTGCTCGATGGCGGCAAGGCCAGCATCACCAGCACCCCCAACGCGGAGACTCCGCTGACGACTTCCGCCAAACCGCTCTTGACCGCAGACGTGTGGGAGCACGCCTACTATCTGGATTACCAGAACAAGCGAGACACCTTCCTGGAGGTGGTCTGCGACAAGCTCATCAACTGGGATTTCGTCGCGGCCAACCTCAAGGGCTGAAACCGGACGCGTCGCACTCAGCGTGCGTCGTGGTCGGCACTGAATACCGAAGGGCGTTGCCTCGCAGCAGCGCTCTTCGGCGTTTGTCCAACGACAACTCCCCCCTAGTGCGCGCTCGCTCTCTGCACTATAGGGAGGTTCACCGATCGTATTCCTAGGCCATCTTCCATGGAAAAGACTCTCACTCCGTTCGATTCGACGGTCGTCAAGAAGGCCGCGCTGGCCGTCAGTGGAACCGTCCTGTTCGGTTTCGTGCTCGGGCACATGGCGGGCAACCTCATCGCCTACGCCGGTCCCGATGCTTTCAACGCCTACGCTGCTGGCATCAAAGGTACGCCACCCCTGCTCTGGGGCACGCGGCTGGTGCTGCTCGTGTCGATCGTCGTTCACGTAGCGATGATGGTGTTGCTCTACGACCGGTCGTTGAAGGCCAGGCCCATCGCGTACCGGGTCAAGCATAGCGTCGCCACGCGCTACGCCTCGGCCACGATGCGATTCACCGGTCCGCTCTTGCTGTTCTACATCGCCTTCCACTTGGCGCACTTCACGGTGCCGGGGCTGGCGTTGGGTGACTATGAGCACAGTGCCACGGACGTGTACTCGAACTTCGTCAATGGCTTCTCCATCCCGTGGGTCGCGTTGCTCTACATCGCAGCGAACCTGTCCCTGGGGCTGCATCTGTTCCACGGGGCGTGGAGCATGTTGCAGTCGCTGGGCTTGAACCATCCCCGCTACAACGCGCTCCGCAAGTCCGCAGCCAGCGTCCTGGCAGTCGTCATCACGGTCGGCAACCTATCGTTCCCGATCTCCGTGTTGATGGGCATCATCGGATGACGGAAAGCACGGAAGGACGCAAAGCGCCATGGAACTGAAATCACGAGCACCCTCAGGCCCGATCGAATCCCGCTGGACGAAGCACCGCTTCGACATGAAACTCGTCAACCCGGCGAACCGCCGCAAGTTCGACGTCATCGTCGTCGGCTCGGGACTCGCAGGCGGAGCTGCAGCGGCGACGCTGGGCGAGCAGGGCTACAACGTCAAGTGCTTCTGCTACCAGGACAGTCCGCGTCGGGCGCACAGTATCGCTGCTCAAGGCGGTATCAACGCGGCCAAGAACTACCAGAACGACGGCGATAGCGTGCATCGCCTGTTCTACGACACGGTCAAGGGCGGTGACTTCCGAGCTCGCGAGTCCAACGTGTACCGACTCGCCGAAGTCAGCGTGAACATCATCGACCAATGCGTCGCGCAGGGGGTTCCGTTCGCTCGAGAGTACGGTGGCCTGTTGGCGAACCGTTCCTTCGGTGGTGCTCAGGTATCGCGTACCTTCTACGCCCGAGGTCAAACCGGGCAGCAGTTGCTGCTGGGTGCCTATCAGGCGCTCAGCCGTCAGATCGGCGCCGGCAAGGTGCAGATGTTCCCACGCACGGAGATGCTCGACCTGATTGTCGTCGACGGCGTGGCACGTGGCATCGTCACGCGCAGCATGGTGGACGGTAAAGTCGAGGCGCACGTCGCTGACGTCGTCGTGCTGTGCACCGGTGGCTACGGTAACGTGTTCTTTCTGTCCACCAACGCCAAGGGCTGCAACACGACGGCGACGTGGCGCTCGCATCGTCGTGGCGCGCTGTTCGCAAACCCCTGCTACACGCAGATCCACCCCACGTGCATCCCCGTCAGCGGCGACTATCAATCCAAGCTGACGCTGATGAGCGAATCGCTGCGCAACGACGGGCGCGTCTGGGTCCCCAAGAACGCCGACGATTGCGACAAGGAGCCGAGTCAGATCCCGGAGGCGGATCGCGACTACTACTTGGAGCGCATGTACCCGAGCTTCGGCAACCTGGTACCGCGTGATATCGCTTCGCGTCGCGCCAAGGACATGTGTGACGAGGGCCGCGGGGTTGGCCCCAAGGTCGCGGGAGTGCGTCGTGGCGTCTACTTGGACTTCGCCGATGCCATCCGGCGCTTGGGCAAGGGCCCAGTGGAAGAGCGTTACGGCAATCTCTTCGAGATGTACGAGCGCATCACTGGCGACGACCCGTACTCGACGCCGATGCGTATCTACCCCGCCACCCACTACACGATGGGAGGTCTGTGGGTGGACTACAACCTGATGAGCAACGTCACCGGTCTGTTCGTCGGGGGCGAGGCGAACTTCTCCGACCACGGTGCGAACCGCTTGGGAGCTAGCGCTCTGATGCAGGGACTTTCCGACGGCTACTTCGTGCTGCCCTCGACCGTGGGTAACTACTTGGGCTCCGCCAACCTCGCCGAGGTCAGCCTCGATCACGCCGAGGTCAAGGGGGCGGTCGAAGGGGTGAAGGCTCGTATCGACAAGTTCCTGAGCATCGGCGGCAGCCGCACGCCCGACTCGATCCATCGCGAGCTGGGCCAGATCATCTGGGACTACTGCGGCATGTCCCGCACGGCGGACGGCTTGAAGACAGCCCTGGAGAAGATCCCCGCGCTGCGCGAGGAATTCTGGCAGAACCTCAAAGTCGTCGGGTCTGGCAGCGAACTGAACCAAACTCTGGAAAAGGCGGGCCGAGTCGCCGACTTCCTCGAGTTGGGCGAACTGATGTGCCGTGACGCGTTGGCGCGAGAGGAGTCGTGCGGCGGTCACTTCCGCGAAGAGCACCAAACCCCGGAAGGCGAGGCGCGTCGTGATGACGAGAAGTTCACGCACGTTTCCGCGTGGGAGTGGAAGGGCGAAGACCAAGCGCCGACCATGCACAAAGAAGCGTTGAACTTCGAATACGTCAAACCCACGCAACGCAGCTACAAGTGAGTGGCTCAGCCAGGAGCGATCTCGCGCGGCCGCTTTGCAAGTGGTGCGCGGTAGGCGATAGAGAGGACGAACAATGTCGGAAATGAACCTGACCCTTCACGTTTGGCGCCAAAAGGATCCCAAGTCGTCGGGAGCGTTCGAACGCTACGAGGCCAAGGGTATCTCTGAGCACATGTCCTTCTTGGAGATGCTCGATGTCGTCAACGAGCGGCTCTTGGAGGAAGGCAAGGACCCGATCGCGTTTGACCATGACTGCCGCGAAGGGATTTGTGGCATGTGCGGCATGGTCATCAACGGCGTCGCGCACGGACCGCAGCGCGCGACGACGACGTGTCAGCTTCACATGCGGCAGTTCAAGGATGGCGACGAGCTGTGGATCGAGCCCTGGCGTGCGGCAGCTTTTCCCGTCGTGCGAGACCTGGTGGTCGATCGCAGCGCGTTTGATCGCATCATCGGCAAGGGTGGCTACATCTCCGTCCGAACTGGAAGCGCACAGGACGCGAATGCGGTGCCGATCGCCAAGTCAGACGCGGATCTGGCGATGGACGCGGCCGCCTGCATCGGTTGCGGCGCTTGCGTGGCTGCGTGTCCCAATGCATCGGCGAGCTTGTTCGTCGCGGCCAAGGTGTCTCACTTGGCGCTGATGCCGCAGGGAGAGCCCGAGCGCAAAGAACGCGTGCGCCAGATGGTCGCCCAGATGGACGACGAGGGGTTTGGGCATTGCAGCAATCATGGCGAGTGCGAAGCGGTCTGCCCCAAGCAGATCAGTACGGACTTCATCGCGCGCCTGAACCGCGAGTTGTTGACGGCGACCGTCGCTTCCCGCGACGCCCTCAAGCGCTAACCCGCAGCGTCATTCGACGTGAACTTCGCGAGGTCGCAAGAGACCTCGCGAAGTCCTCGTGTTGCCGCCAGCTGGGCAGCCCTTCGCTGCGGTCGATGAGGCGACTGTTCGAGTCGCCCGCCGCATCTCAGTTGTCGCGGACGGGCAGGATTGGTGCCCAGCGCAGGCGAGCGAGCATGTCATCGTTGATGCGCATGCCCTGAGTTCCGAACTTGAGCACGTTCTCGTCGGTGGATTCGTGGCGTTCCCCGACGAAGACGATGGCCTCGCCGGACCCATTGTAGCCCAACTGAACGATCGCGTTCTCGACCCAGCGGCCCCCGCTCTCCCATTCGATGGTCTCCGGCAGGGTATAGAAGCCCTCGGTGGGGAGCTTCTTCAACGTCTTGCTCCACGTCGGGGAGCGCAGTGGCGTCGTCGGCTCACCCCAGTACCATCGATTGTTACGGTTCTGACCCGGGCGCACGATGAAACGCTCTTCGCTGTTGGGCTTCTGCCCCACGAAGACGAGGACCCCAGCCGGGAAGTCCGTCTCATGGTCGGGCATCGGTTGAGTGGTTCGGTATAGTCCTGACTCCGGTAGGTCAAACATCGTATCTTTCCTGTCGTTCGCGTGCGCGGCGCGCACGCCGCGCACGGGGCATAACTCAGGATCTTGGCTTCCGAAACCCCGAAGCTCGCCGCGAGAGTCAAAAGTGGCGTTGCCTCAGCGCTTACAGGTAGACTCGGCCCCCACAGGAGGAGTTTCTAACGATGGCAGCCAAGAAGAAGAAGGCGTCGAAGGCCACTTCGAAGCGAAAGACGAGCAAGAAGTCGGCCTCGAAAAAGAAGAGCGCCAAGAAGAAGGGGGCCAAGAAGGTCACCAAGAAGAAGGCGTCGAAAAAGGCCAGCAAGAAGAAGGCTTCTGGCAGAGCCGCGGCGAAGAAGGCGAGCAAGAAGACCTCGAAGAAGTCGGCCAAGAAAGCACTGAGCAAGAAGGCGACGGTCGCGAAGAAGGCCAGCAAGAAGTCGGCCTCGAAAAAGAAGAGCGCCAAGAAGGCGAGTGCCAAGCGTGCGACACCGGCCATGGTCAAGAAGAAGAAGGCAACTCCCGGAGCGCGCAAGAAAGCCCGTGCCAAGCTCGTTTCGGACGAGCCGAAGCAGGCAGTGCTGCCCGAGGTCGAGACGCACCGCCACGTACCTTCGGTCACCGACGCAGCGGCTTCCGTGGATCTGAGTGAAGGACATGCCGTGCCCGACTTCTTGCTGAAGGATCAGGCTGGGAACGTTCACTCGTTGGGCGATTACTTGGGGGCGCCTTTCGTTCTCTACTTCTACCCCAAAGACGACACCCCCGGCTGCACCAAGGAAGCCTGCGGTTTCAACGACGAGCTAGCGCAGTTCGAAGGTCTGGGCATGCGTGTCATCGGGGTGAGTCCCGATTCATCGGCGAGTCATGCGCGATTTGCCGAGAAGTACGGGCTGACGTTCACGCTCTTGGCTGACCCCGACAAGGACCTATCCAAAGCCATGGGCGTCTACCAACTGAAGAAGAACTACGGTCGCGAATACATGGGCATCGTTCGCAGCACGTTCCTCGTCAGCGCCGACGGCAAGATCGCGAAATCGTGGCACGGCGTTCGCGTTGCTGGGCACGTACCGGAAGTGCTCGAGAGCGCACGACAGCTGTGAGGTGCGGGTGTCGAGTGACGCTGGTCGTCACTCGACGCGCAACTCAGTCGCTGACGTCGTCAGGCTGCCAGAAGACTGCCGGTCGGGGGTACGCCGGTCGGGCGAGTAGATACCCCTGGCCGTAGTGTGCCCCCGCATCGCGCGCGGCGAGGAACTCGTCCACCGTCTCGATGCCCTCGGCCACGACCTGCGCTCCCAAGTCTTCGCACAGGCGAACGACGGCGCTGAGTAGTCGCTGCTGCCGGGGATTACTGCCCAGACCGCGCACCAAGTTGCGATCGATCTTGACCAGCTTGGGCTCGAGGTCGGCGATGTGCTTCAAGTTCGAAAAGCCAGCGCCCAGATCATCGACGACCAAGTGAATGTCTGGACACTTGGCGATCGCGTCGAAGAACGGCTGGTGGCGGGAGGTGTTCGCCAGGGGCACAGCTTCGGTGATCTCCAGGTAGACTTCCGCGCCGTGCTGGAAAATCGGGTCGTCATCCCTGGGAAGCCAACTCTCGCTCAACTCGTCCGGGTGAACATTGAGGAACAACGGCACGTGGCTTGGAGCCAACGGAACCGCCAATTGTCGAATGGCGCGTCCGAGGGCACCCGTTCGCTGTTGCTCCGTTGCCTTGCGCAGCAATTCGTGCGGAGTGGGGTAGCGCGGATCGGCGCAGCGCACGAGCGCTTCGTAGCCGAAGACTTTGCCCCGCTCCATCTCGACGATGGGTTGGAACACCACGCGCAACTGGTGCGACTGCACCAAGTCCCTCAAAGCGGCTTGGGCCGTCACGTGCACCTCGGTGACCGAGGTGAGCTCGACGTCCGCGTCTTCTTCATGGGGCTGCGCTTGCTGCTTGAAACTCAAATCAGCTCTCCCGACCCGCCGTGCGGGAATTTTGCATCTAACACTCGTGTGGGTGTCGGTAAACATTTTCCGACATGAGAGCCCAATCGGGCAAACTCGTTGGGGTCCAACTCGGCGCGGGTTCAGTGATCGCGCCTGGGTGGAGCTGGCCAGCGCGGCCTCTTGCTGTGCTGGACGCAACCTCTCAGAATCGTTAGCGTGTGGCCCAGCTTTTGGCGTGTGTCCCGGTTCAGGGGTTACCGCCTTGGAGGAGTTCTGTCTTGAGCAATTTTGTTTTTTCCTTCGGGCACGCAGTCTCCCTGGCGGCCGTCGCCCTGGTGATTGCCGTTGGGTGTACGGCGAACCCCGAGGTCAGTAGGAAGCTCGCCGAGGAGCATGTCACCGTCCTCGCGGTCACAGCGTCCAAAGATGTGGAAGAGGTCCGGGAAGGGTTGCCTCAGGGGGTGGAGCACCTGCGCAATCTTTGGAAAGATGATGCCGATCCCAAAGCGGATCCGGAGGCCGCCCGGGATGCGTTGACGACGGCGCGAAGCAAGACGCAGGCACTGCGCGTCGTCAAGTCGACGTTCTTCGCCGTGGCGACCAAGGACGGTACGATCGTGCGCAATGACCAAGACCAGGACCTGATGGCGGGAGCGGATCTGTTCTCCGCCTTTCCTGCACTGAAGAAAGCTCTTGCGGGCAAGTACCTGGAGACCGTCGGCTCGATGCACGAGGCGCGTGGCGTCGAGGGCAAGCCCGACGGGCAGTGGGTCGCCGCCCAGCCCATCGAAGTAGACGGCAGCGTGCGGGGGCTCTACGTCACGGGCTGGGCGTGGTCGCTCTACACCTACCGCCTGGAAACCGCACTCAAGAGCCATGTCTACGACGCAGACAAGCCAGACAAGTCGCTTTCTTACGTGTTCGTCGTCGTTGGCGACAAAGCCTACGGCACGCGAGTCTCGCCCTTGGTCAATGCCGAGGCCATCGAGAAGCTGAACCCAATGTCCCATCTCGACGAGCAGGGCAACTTCGGCGCCGTGCTCGAGATCACGGGGCGCAGCTTCGGGCTTGCGGTCAAGAAGGTGCCCGCATTGGGCGCCAACGTCGCGGTGGCAGTGCTGCGCAGCGAGACTTGAACCCGACGTCGCTGCGGGCTCAGGCCCTGGGATCCGCGCCCGAACGACCCAGGCGGTGCAGGCCGAATAGCGTCAGCACTACGCCGCCGAGAAGCAGCAGGCCCCCCAAGGTGGGCTCGACGATGAGCGCCGTCGCGATGCCCACGACGGTGGCGGCCGCGCCCCACAAGATCCAGCTCCGGCTCTCGTTCACGGCGTCAGGGCCACCCTTGTCGGCTGGCTGCCGCCAGGAAGTCTTTGACGTCCCGCTGCAGGCGGTGTTCGACCATCACGCTCGTCACTTCGCGGTCGTCCCCTTCCTGTTCGTCGGTCATGTAGGCCAGGTCGTGAAGGATCAGAATGCGTGTGTCGGTGTTGCTGGGGTCGCGCACGAGCGATAGGGCGGTGCTGCCCACGTCGTAGGCCGGGATGGCGGACCCCAGTTGAGTGCGTTCGTCGGCCGTGATGAAAGCGATGGCGAGCTGCTTGCCCTGCACACCGACGTCTGTTCGAAGCGTACGGTTGCGTGGCATGACGATGGCCCTGCCGGTGGTCGGGGTGAGCCGCTCATCAGACACCGCCTTGGCGATGAGCTCGATGGCGCGGGACTCCGCCAGTGGGCGTTTGGGGTGCGGAGCGGCGGCCGGTTCCGGGCTGCAAGCGGCGAGCACCCAAGCGAAGGCCACGCCGAAGAATCCTCGACGCTGCCAGCGTGGCTTCGGGCGGCTGGCCCGGAAGCGTCGGCGACGCGCGGCGTTCTCAGCCGACATACTCGAAAGCAACATGCGGCGAGGCTAGCCAAAGCCTTCGGCTTTCGCTAGGTCCAGAGCGGGTCTGATGCGTTTGTGGCACTCGATGCTGTGGTGCGGTTCGGTCGCGTTGGGTTGCGCAGCCCGGCCAGTGCCCGATCCGAAGGAGGCCGTCGCTGAGTACCGCGCGGCGCTCGAGCGCGGAGATGCGGCTCGGCTCCATGGGCTGTTGAGCGCCGAGGCTCGGGCGGAGCTGACGCAAGACGAGGTTCGAGCTCTGCTCCAAGAGTCGAAGGCGGAGCTTGCCGCAAGATCCAAAGCGCTGAGCCAACCCTCTGCCCAGACCCGCACGGTCGCGCGAGTCCGCTATCCGGACGGCGAATGGGCCACACTAGACATGGAGCAGGGGGTGTTTCGGCTGCGGTCTGCGGCGGCGTTGCCTGCGGGCGCGCGCACGCCCGCAGAAGCTTTGGCGGAGTTGCGGCGGGCATTGTCGCGCCGAAGCTACCCGGCGCTGGTGCGGGTGCTCAGTGCCGAGAGCCGTGGAGGCTTGGAAGAGCAGCTGTCCAGTTTGGTCTTGGCGTTGGAGCAGCCCGACGCCCTCGACATCCAAGCGGACGGGGATAGGGCGACGGTCAATACGCCCGGCGGGCACCGCATCGAGCTGGTTCGCGAGGACGGTGTCTGGAGAGTTCGGGACTTCGAATGAGTAAGTACGGCAGTCGGCGCGGGTGGCTCGCGGGGTTGGCATCGCTGGGCGCTCAGGCCTGGGCTACGCCCGCCTTGAGCTTCGGTCAACAGGGGGCATTCAGCCCACGCTTGTTGACGACCTCCGGCGGAACGCCGTTGGACCCGGAGCGTGAGTCGGCTCTCGGTCGGTGGGCGTGGGAACTCGTGCGTCGCACGAGCGCGCCAGGGCGATTGCTGGTGGAGAAAGTCCCCGCCGATTCGCCCAAGTTGGTGACGGAGCCGTTCGCGGTCTGGGCGGGGGCGCACGCCGTCCGTCCGCTGGTGAGCACGGAGCGCCGGAGTTTGCGTCTGTTCTTCGAGATGGGTGGGGTGCTCGTCGTCGACGACTCAGATCCCGAGAAGGCCGAGTTCTCGGCTTCCGCGAAGGAACAGTTGGCGACGGTGTTGCCAGAGGCGCCCGTGGTTCCGGTGCCCGAGCGTCACGTGCTGTACAAGTCGTACTACCTCGTAGACCGTCCGATCGGGCGCGTCGAGGGGCCGCCGCAATTGGAGGCAATGAGTCGAGGTCGTCAGGTACAGGTCCTGATCACGCGCCACGACTTGCTCGGGGCGCTCGCGAGGCGCGGAGAGACTTGGAGTTTCCCGATGCAGAGCGACAACGAGGCGGTCGCGCGGCAGCAAGCGATTCGCTTGGCGGTGAACATCGCCATGTACGTGCTCTGTTCCGACTACAAGGACGACCAGGTGCACGCCGAGGAGCTGATGCGACGTCGCGGAAAGCGGAGCTCCAGGTAGCGCATGGACGCGACGGCACTATCACTGACGGAAGACATTTCTGCGGGCTGGTCTTGGGTCGCAGCCGCTCTGGCGAGCGTGTCGTTGTTGTTCCTGGCCAAGGAACTTCAACGAAAGGGGCGAAGCTTTCGCTGGGCTTTCGTGACTGGCTTCCTGGCGACACTGGCGTTTCTCGGGGCAGTCTTTCGCCCGGTTTCGGTGACGGCGAAGTCCACGACCTTGGGGCCTCGAGTGGTGGTGCTGGTCGATGAGTCGCGTCGGCTGTTGATGCGCGAAGAGGGGGTTACCCGTCGCGCTTTGGCTAACGACGTGGTGGAGTCCCTGAGAGAGCACTTCTCCCAGTCGCGTCTATCCATTCTCGGTTTCGGTAGCGGGGAGCCCAAGCCGTACCGGGGAGGGGCAGCAACGGACGAGTTGCACAGCGACCTCGTCGCCGCGATCAGCGCACTGAGTCGCGCTCCGGGGGAGCGGCCTCGCGCTCTGGTCGTCGTCAGTGACGGGCGTCTGACTCGGCCGGCGGAGATGCTCGACCCTTCGGAGGCACAACACCACTTCGACGCGCTTGAGGTGCCCATTCACAGCGTGGGCTTGCTCGAAGAGGCACCCCGAGACGCTTCACTGCGATCCGTGCAGGCGGCTGGAGCGGCTGTGGCTCATCAGCCCCTGAAGATCGCCATCGAAGTCGGTTGTGCCGGCGGATTGAACTGCACCCGGGTGCCGGTACGGGTGCGAGAGCTGTTGCTCGGGGAAGCGACCCTCGAACTCGCATCGGGCACCATCGACGCGAGCTCCGGAAGCGGAAGTGTCGAGCTCGAGATCACCCTCGACCGAGCTGGCTCTCGTGTGGTCGAAGTCAGTATCGACGCGCCGAGCGGGGACACCATCCCCGAGAACGACGCGCGGATCCTGACCTTCTCCGTGGCGAAAGAGCGCGTGAGGCTGCTGCACCTCGCGGGGCGTCCCACCTACGACGTGCGGGCGCTACGCAGGTGGCTCAAGAGCGACGAGTCGGTGGACGTCGTGGCGTTCTTCATCCTACGTGGAGACACCGATGACCCGGGGGCGACCGAGCGCGACCTGGCGCTGATTCGCTTCCCGGTCAACGAGCTGTTCATGGAGCACCTGCCGAGTTTCGACGCGGTGATTCTCCAGGATATCGACGCCATCAAGTACAAGCTCTCCCGCCACCTTGTGCGGTTGAGAAACTACGTACAGAAAGGCGGCGGCTTGATCATGGTGGGTGGGCCATCGTCCTTTGCCGGTGGCAACTACGCCGGTACGCCCATCGACAGCGTGTTGCCGCTGGAACAGCCGAGGGGGGGCAAGGGCTTCGACTCGAGCGACTTCACGCCCGTCTACACCGAAGCCGGTCGTGCAGCGCCAGTGACGCGCTCGCTGCGCTCGATGCTCGATAATCAACTCCCTGAAATGGCGGGCACGAATCTGCTCGGCTTGCCACGCGGCGGCGCCATCGTGTTGCTGGAACACCCGACGTTGGAAGTGGGCGGCAAACCCATGCCGCTGTTGGCGTTGGGTGAAGCTGGTGATGGCCGTTCAATCGCGCTGGGTCTCGACTCGACGCACCGTCTGGCGTTCGGTGAACGAGCTGCGGCCGTCAAGGGTCGGGCCTATGGTGCGCTTTGGGACGGCCTGCTCGGCTGGTTGATGCGGGATCCCCGCTACGAGGCGGCGCGGGTCGAGCTCGTGGGCGAGTGCATCGCGAATCAGCCTTTGGAGCTGAAGATCCACCGCTTGCCGGGCATGGTGGGTGACATCGAGGTCACCCTGGAGCGCCTCGGTCCCAAGCGCGACAAGACCGTCGTCAAGACCATCGAGGACAATCACAGTTCCACCGTCGACGTTACCCTACCCGGGCAAGCACCGGGCGGCTACGCGGTGCGGGTGGCCGTTGGAGCCGCGCCCGCCACGCGCCACGACATCGGCTGTGAGCAAGGGGGCAGCGCTTGGACGGACTCCCGCCCCGACAACGCGCGTCTCGCTCTGATTTCGGAAGCCACAGGGGGCCGCTTCGTCAAGCGACAGGACATCGCAGAACTGCCCCAAGCCGAGGTCACCGAAGTCACGGCGGAGCGCCACGTCGCACCGCTGATGCCCGCGTGGCTGTGGGCTCTCTTGAGTTCCACGCTGTTGGGCGTGCATTGGATCACTCGCCGCCAGTCGGGTCTGTCGTGACTCGACCTGGGCGTGAGCTCGGCGCTACACTGCCCACGATGAGCCTTCGAAGGTGGCGAAAGTGGACGCTGGTCTCGAGTCTGCTGCTCGTCGGCAGCGTCTCGACGAGCGAAGGCCGGGCACTGGTGTGGCCCAGCGTGGTCCTCGAAGTCGCCGAGGACCTGCAGAGCGACGAGCTGGTGACTCGGCGGGATGCCGCCCGGCGCTTGTCAAGTCTGCCTCGGGCCGCGGCCCGGCGTCTACTCCCCAAGGCCTTGCTCGACGTCGACCCCATGGTGCGGGTGAGCGCTGCTCTTGCGGCGATCCGGTTCGATTACGAAGCCGCCGGCGATGTCGTTTTGGATTGGTTGGGGGACAAGGAGCCTGCGGTGCGTCGTGTCGCAGCGGAGGTGCTGTACGAGTTTCCGAGGCGCGGACAATCACTGGTGCGACTGACCCGAGCGCTCGGCGATCCGGAAAAGGACGTTCGCTTGGCGGTGGTTCGAGCGCTCGGCGCTTCGAACAGTGGCGAGGCCGTCTCCGCGCTGCTCGCTCACATCGACGACCGTCAGCCTGACGTCGCAGTTGCCATCGTCGACGCGCTGGAGCGTCTGGGAGATGCCCGCAGTGTGGTCCCCCTCATCGGTCGTGTCGACGATTCCCGCTCTTCCATCCGGCGCAGCGTCGCCAAAGCTCTCGGTACTTTGGGGGGCGATGCCGCCGTCAGTGCTTTGGTTCTGGCTTTGCGCGACTCGGACGCTCGAGTCCGGCTGGCGGTCGTCAGTGCCCTCGGTCGGACCAAGGATGCTGCCGCGGTAGACGCGCTCGCCGTGCGCCTCGACGAAGACGGTGACATCGACGTGCGTGTCGCGGTCTTGCATGCGCTCGCCGAGATCCACTCTTCCCGTGCCGTCGGTATCTTGGTCGACCAGCTTTCATCGCGACGGACCGAGCTCGCCAGTGAGGCTGCGCGCCTGATACGTCAGTTGGGGCCCGATGCCGCCAAAGACATGGCCGCATGCGTCATGTCCCGTCAGAAAGAACGAGCTCAAGCAGAAGGCTGTGCCCGCGCATTGGGCAGCATGCGCTCTGCCGAGAGTTACCCGCAGATCACTGCCGCCTGGCAGACGCGCTCGATCGGTGCGCGCACGGCGTTGGCGGCGTTCGGCGACTTGGGTGATCCGCGAGCGTTGCCGGTCGTGTTGGAACAGTTGTCGTCCGCGGACGCATTGGTGCGTCTGGCCGCGGTCAAGGCCGCAACGCAGTTGCTCGACGCGGCGGGGCCAGACGGGCGAGCCGTGGAGCCCATCAGCGTCGCACTGCGTGCGGCGGCCAGGCGTCCCGAGGAAACGGTGGCCTTGCTGACCCTGCTGGGAAAGACGCGAGCGCCTCGGGCGGCCAGTGTCTTGGCTCGAGCCGCGTCGGAGGCGCCTTTGCGGTCGCGGGTGGCGGCGCTGCGGGGACTCGGCTTGGTGGGCATGCCCGAGCCCGAGCAGGAGGGGGTCGCGGTGGCGGCGCTGACCGCGGAACACGGCGTGGTTCGATTCGAGGCCGCGGTGGCCCTGCGCCGCAGTGCCTCGGAACGCGTCTTACCGCGCTTGTTCGAGCTGCTCGAGTCCACAGCCATCGTCGACAGGCAGGCGGTCGCCACGGCGTTGGCGGGGCCGATGTCTCGGAGCCGCTCTGCAGAGTGGACCCGGAAGCTCCGTCGGGCGATCGAGGGTGCCGACCTGCCGCTGCAGACCGCGTTGGTCGACGCTTTGGCGTTCAGTGGCCACGAGTCGGCTCACGCTGAGCTGGTGTCGCTGGGGCAAGCGGCACCTTCACTGCGCGCCAAGCTGGCGGAGATGTGGCCGCTGCGACAGGCGCTGATCGGAGTCGAGCGCGAGAGTGTCGTCGAGGTGTTGTTGCCGATGCTGAGCGACGCGGCCTCCGAGACGCGGGCGAACGCGGTGTGGGCTTTGGGACAACTAGGCGCCGGCGTAGCGACGGAGTCGCTCCAGCGTTTGGTGGCAGATGCCGAGGTTGCGGTCGCGGCGAACGCGGTTTTGGCGTTGGCTCGGATAGGGCCAGCCAAGCGAGTCGTCGACACGCTTTGTGCTGCCTTGAGTGATGCGCGCCCCCACGTGCGGGTTAACGCGCTCGTTGGTCTGCGTCAGCACGGGCTCCGTTGTGCGGGGGGGAAGGAACGCTTGCTTCTCGAGCGCGATGGCTCCGCGTTGGTGCGGGAGCACGCCGCACGCTTGATGGTCGCGGTGCCACCAGAGGCGCCGGAAGAGCGTCGCATCGACGAACTGCTGCTGAACCGAGCAGCACACGTGGACGCCAGCGGTCGCGTCGCTGGGGCGAGCGCTGGGCGCGCGCTCGAATCGCAGCCCGTTGCGCCCGGCGACGAACAGGTCGTGACGGTGTTCGTCGTGCAAGCAGGAAGAACGCGTCCAGCGCCAGCGGCGCGCTATGCCGTGAACCTGGGGGACGGCGCACTGCGGCTCGGGTGGGCTGACGCACGCGGTGCGCTCACCGTGCCCGCACCGCAGACGACCATGCTCCGTCTTGAGGTCGCGCCAGGCTCAGACTCGCCCTGAGAGGACGCGAGTTCGAGACGAGCCCAGCCTGCCGCTCACTTGGTGGAGCACTTCATGGCGCACATCAAGTCGTTCGGCTTGCAGTTGCACTTGCTCTTCGGCTTCGGCTTCGGCTTCGCTTCCGGGGCTGGACTCGGAGACGACTTCGGTGCCGGTCCCGAGGTTGGGGGACGCGGGCGAGGTTTGGCCTTGTAGGTGCGCTTGGGAGTCTGCGCTTCCTTTTTGTCGTCCTTTTCGTCTGTGTCCGCGGCTTCGGCTTTGTCCTCTTCGGGCTTTTCAGCCGTGGGCGCGGGGACCGTCACCACCACGGTAGCCGGTGGCGGGGGGATCGCGGGTGCGGGAGGGGGCTCCTCCTTCAGCAGGAAGACCAGGCCGCCCACCACGGCTGCCACCGCAATGCCGCCGCCGATGAACAAGCCGTTCTTGCTGGTCGAGGGCGGTGGGATCTGCGACTCCACCCCCAACGGCGCTGTCGTGCCCCCGGTCAACGGCGCTGCGCCCAGGGGGCCAGCCGCGAGTGGCGCGGAGCCCAAGTCCATCGACTGCGAGGCGTCCATGCTTTCCGCGGCAGCCGTCAATGCGGCCAAGTCGATGAGTCCCGAGTCTTCGGTCGTTCCTCCGCCGATGCTGCCGCCAGCACCACCGCCTCCCATCGAAGGTGTGGGTGGCGCTTCCTCGCCGCCGGTCAGAGCGCTGAGCGAGAACAGCACGGAGGACTCGTTGCGAGCGCCGGTCGTCGCCGTCGTAACCCCCGCGTCCGCCTCTTGCTGGCCTCCAGTGTCGTGGGCACTTCCGGCGGTGTCGATGCCGCCGAATAGATCCGCCTTCTGGTCTGCACGCGAAGCTGCTCGCACGGGCTCTTCGGGGGCCGCGAAGCTGTGAGCGGCGATCGCCGGAGCGGGCGCCTGCGCTGCCGGCGGCTGCGATGCCGCAGCGGCATGCAACGCTTCGTTGATTTCGGGCACGTCTGCCAATGGCGCCCAATCCGGCATGCCCTCTTTCCAAACGTAGGTATCAGCCGCGACGACACCGGTGTTGTAGGCATCCACCAGTTCAGGCACGGTCATCGTGCGCTGGTCTTGCTCCGATATATCCACCGTGTAGGCGACGACTCCCGGTCCAACCGACGCGGCCGGGGCATGCGACACGGAGGCTGCTTGCGGATTAACGCTGCTACCCGCCGCCTGAACGGTGGGCGGGCTCGCCTTGCCATCGATTACGATTGTCGTGCCGCACTTGCGGCAGCGGATCTTCGCGAGGCGGTTCTGAACCTTTTCGTCAGCAATCGAGTACTTGGCAGAGCAGGACGGGCAAGCGATCTTCACGATGTGGCCTTTGCTGGCTTACGCGCACGTGGCGCTTCGGAGTTCCGGGGTTTTGGGCGGTACGAAAAAAAGGGTGGGGATCCAAGAGAAAGCAGCCGGTGCAGCGCCTCCAGAGTGCCCTCGGCACCTCGGACGGGGCTGACCGTTACCATAAGAGTGTCTTTCAGGTTGAGCAGATTCGGAAGAAGTAACCGGAACTTGTCGCTCCGGGGGAGCGGCTGCCGAGTAATAGTGTGACGGGGATGAAGCTCGCTTCATTGGCCATTGCGCAACATGTCATCGAGTTCAGGTCGGCTGGTCGCATGTTCTTCTTCAATAACGCGTAGCGCCTCAGAATACCATCGCGTCACGCTTCGCTCAAAGGGCCACATCCAGCCGTAGTCCGGGCCGGTGAAGCGCGCCACGATGTGTTCTCTGAGAACGGGATCACGCGCCGCTTCGATACCCTTCAGTTCAGCGGTGGCCCGCAGCGTTTCAGTATAGGCCTCCCATTCCAAGCGTGCACGGCCGTACGCGAGGCCCAAGGGCAACCAAGGTACGAGATAGATGAACGCCATGCCCAGAAAGGTCAAACGGCGCCGCTGCCGAAGGTGTACGCGTTCGTGGCGTAGCAGAATGATCTTGTCGACGTCGGAGGTGCGCTGCCATAGGTCAGGCACGTACAGAGTGTCGCCGATGACGGTGTGGTAACGTGTCATGAAGACTCGCTGACCGCCGAAGGTGACGATGCGCAGCGCGACGTCGATCACTCGCGACAGCCTGCTATCGCGCTTGGACACGATTCGAAATCGCGGAAACTCCCCTCGCATCTCGGCGATGAAGTCG
Source organism: Polyangiaceae bacterium (assembly GCA_050290545.1). GTDB lineage: Bacteria > Myxococcota_A > Polyangia > Polyangiales > Polyangiaceae > SZUA-265. The sequence continues at coordinate 139,433 of JBNKHV010000036.1, forward strand.
TTCGCCGTCACCACGCCCTCAGTTGTCTGCCCCGAGAATCATGCCCGCGGCGAAGGCGCGGCCATTGACGAGGTCGCGCGCGGGCAGGGCTCGCTTTCCGGGCAGTTGTGCTTCGATGATGCGCAACAAGCCGCCACCCGTGGCCACGATCAAGTCGGTGCCTTGAGCCAAGACGATGCTGCCGGGCTGCCTTTCTCCGCTGGCAGGGGCGGTGGCTTCGGCGCGCAAGATCTTCAGGCGCTTTCCGGCCAGCGTGGTCACCGCACCCGGCTTGGGGCTCAGGCCCATGATTTGATTGGCTAGAGCCGCGGCCGGACGTGTCCAGTCCAACGCGCAGTGGCGTGCTTCGATCGGGGGGGCATGTGTGGCGAGCTTCTCGTCCTGGGGCGTCGGTTCGAGTCCTCCAAAGACTTCGGGCAAATCGTTGCGCACGACCTCCGCCGCCAGGTCCGCCAGCCGCGCTGCTAGGTCGCCGGCAGTGGTGCCGGGCGAGATCGCCAGCGTTCGTTCCGAGTAGACCGGGCCCGTATCCAAGCCCTCGTCCATCTTCATCAGCGAGATGCCGGTTTCGCGTTCTCCGTTCATCAACGCCCATTGAATGGGTGCCGCACCGCGGTACTTCGGCAGCAAGGACGCGTGGAGATTGACGCACCCGAATGGCGGCGCCGTGAGGACCGCCTTGGGCAAGATGCGTCCATAGGCGAGCACGACCGCGGCCTGCACGTCGCGATCCTTCAACCAGGCGTCGAGAGTGCCAGTCTTGACTTTGATCGGCTGGTGCACCTCCAGACCGAGCTCTTGCGCGCGCTGCTTGACGGGGCAGGGCGAGAGCTTCATGCCTCTGCCGCGAGGTCGATCGGGTTGGCAGACCACCCCCACGACCTCAGTGGTCTCGTGCAGTGCTGTCAGGGCCGGCAGTGCAATCTCCGGGGTGCCAAAAAACGCCGTGCGCACGAACGTCGTCTTACGCGATGATTGCGTCTGCACACAACGGTGACACGTCGCGGAAAGTGACGCTGCTCGTTTTGAGGGCGTTTGAGGGCGAGGTGGGACACAAACCCACCAGCGGCCCGTTCGACTTCCTGACCGACGCTGCCATGCGTCGTGTCTCGGCCACTGGCCTTCGTTCAGTTTTGCGCTTAGCTTGCTTCCTATGTCCGGCACCCGTTCCCATGGCCTTGCCTGCGTGAGGCATTGCGTCGGGACGCGTGCTGGAACCCATCAGGAGCAAGCATGAGCGACGACAAGAAAGCCGCGCATCCCAGCGCAGCCCCTCCATCTGAAGAGGAATTGAAGTTTGGCGACGAGCTGCCGGTGTTGCCCATTCGCAACGCAGTTCTGTTCCCCGGCGCCGTCCAGCCTTTCGACGTGGGCCGCGAAAAATCGGTGGCCTTGGTCGAGGACGTCCACGAAGAGCCCTCGCCGGTGATTGCGATCTTCGCCCAGCGAGATCCCGCGACCGACGATCCGGGAGTGGACGACCTCTATCCCGTCGGTTGTGCTGCGCGGGTGCTCAAGGCGCTCAAGCACAGCTCAGGGAACTATTCACTCATCCTCCAGGGGCTGACTCGCATCCGCCTCGTGGAGAAACTCCAGGACGCGCCGTACATGAAGGCGAAGATCCAGCGTGTGGAGTCGGCGGCATTGGAGGACGTCGAGGCGGAGGCGCTGGCAATGAGCTTGCGCGACGTGGCCAAGCAGGTGATTCAGTTGATGCCGGAGCTGCCGCGGGAGGCAGCTTCTTTGATCGACTCGATTCAGGCTCCGGGCGCTCTGGCCGATCTGGTGGCGGCCAACCTCGACGCCCCTGTCGACGACAAGGCCCAACTGATCGAGACGGTGGAGGTCAAGGAGCGCATTCGTAAGGTCCTGCGTCTGCTCACTCGTCAGTTGGAGATCCTCAAGATGCGGGAGCGGATCAACTCCCAAATCAAGGAGGAGATGGGGAAGAACCAGCGCGAGTACGTTCTGCGACAGCAACTCAAGGCCATCAAAGAAGAGCTCGGCGAAGACGACGGCGACCAAGGCGATCTCGACGGGCTCGAGGATCGTATCGCCAAGGCCGATCTGCCGTCGGAGGCGATGGATGTCTCCAAGAAGCAGCTCAAGCGTCTGCGCGCGATGCAGGTCGGAAGCGCCGAGTACACCGTCGTGCGCACGTACCTGGATTGGATCCTCGATCTCCCGTGGACGCATTCGACCGAAGACAACATGGACATCGCCGAGGTCCGCAAGGTCTTGGACGAAGACCACTACGGCTTGGAGAAGGTCAAGAAGCGCATCGTGGAGTACCTTGCCGTGCGCAAGTTGAAGAAGGACAAACGGGGGCCGATTCTGTGTTTGCTCGGCCCACCCGGTGTCGGCAAGACGTCGCTGGGCAAGAGCATCGCGCGTGCGCTCGGAAGGAAATTCGTTCGGGTGTCGTTGGGCGGTGTGCACGACGAAGCGGCGATTCGCGGCCATCGACGCACCTACGTCGGAGCGTTGCCGGGCCAGATCATCCAGGGCATGAAGAAGGCCGGCACCGTCAACCCGGTGTTCATGATGGACGAGGTCGACAAGATCGGTCATGACTTCCGAGGTGACCCGAGCGCGGCGTTGCTGGAGGTACTCGACCCCGAGCAGAACAACACGTTCGCCGATCATTACTTGGAGATCCCCTACGATCTTTCCAAGGTGATGTTCGTCGCCACGGCCAACATTGCCGATCCCATCCCGCCGCCGCTGCGTGACCGCATGGAGATCCTCGACATCCCCGGTTACACCCGACGCGAAAAGCTCGCGATCGCACGTCAGCACCTGATCCCGAAGCAGCTCGAAGAACACGGCCTCTCGGATGAACAGGTTGCCATCACGGACGAAGCCATCGAAGAGATCATCGAGCACTACACCCGTGAAGCGGGTGTTCGCTCGCTGGAACGTCAGATTGCCAGCGTCATTCGTGGCGTGGCGGTCAAGGTCGCCGAGGGCGACGACCAACGTCGTGTGGTCAAGACAGAAGACGATCTCCGCACCTATCTCGGGGCCATCAAGTACACGAGCGAAGTCGCGGAGCGAACGGAGGAGACGGGGGTTGCCACCGGGCTCGCATGGACGTCTGCTGGCGGCGAGATCCTCTTCATCGAAGCGACGCGCATGTTCGGCACGGGCAAGCTGCAGCTGACGGGTCAGTTGGGCGACGTGATGAAGGAGAGTGCTCAGGCGGCGTTGAGCTACGTGCGCACCAATTCACTGAAGTACGGCATACCGAAGGACTTCTTGGACAAGAGCGACGTTCACATCCACATTCCGGCGGGGGCCATGCCGAAGGATGGGCCGAGTGCCGGCATCACGATGTTCACCGCGTTGGTCTCGCTGCTGACTGGGATCCGTGTTCGTCACGACGTTGCGATGACCGGTGAGATATCGCTGCGTGGGCGGGTGTTGCCCATCGGTGGCTTCAAGGAGAAGACGCTCGCGGCACACCGCGCCGGGATCCGTCGCATCATCTTCCCCGAACGCAACAGCGCCGATCTGGAAGAGGTGCCGCGCGAGATCCGTGACGAACTCGAGTTCGTACCGGTGACACATCTGGAGGAGGTCCTGCGAGCGGCTTTGGAGCGAGAGCCCCAGCCGTCTCAGGAGTACCTCGACCAGGTTGCGGCCCAAGAGGCGGCCCGCACGCAGAGCAACTGACGCGAAAACGCTTCTACGCGAAGGGCTCGGGTGACCGGGTCCTTCGGCGTTTGTGTCCTTGGGCTTCGGCGGCGCCAGCGGCAGGTGTTGTAGCGTCTGGAGCCTCTGCAGCTTGTGTTTGGCTGGGGTAGGGCGCCGTGCTATTGCCCGCCTGTCCCATGGCAAGTGTTGCAAAGAAGAAGGTGCGCGTTGCGCTTCTCGGCTGCGGAACCGTCGGCGGTGGCGTCATTCGCCTGCTCCGCAACAACCGCGAGCACATGGCCGCTCGCGTGGGCGCCGAGCTCGAGATCGCCCACGTGTTGGTGCGGGATCCCTCGAGAGCGCGAGTTCCTGAATGCGATCCGGCTTGGGTCACGACCGATCCGGAGCTGGTGCTCGGTGATCCCGACGTGGACCTGGTCGCGGAAGTGATGGGCGGCGAGCAGCCGGCTCTCGGCTTCATCGAGCGCGCAATCGACGCGGGCAAGAGCGTCGTATCTGCCAACAAGATGCTGCTCGCGCGACACGGACCCAAGCTGCTTCAACGCGCTGGAGAGCACGGCGTCGACTTGGCCTTCGAGGCGTCCGTCGGCGGTGGTATCCCGGTGATCCGGACCCTGCGCGACTCGCTCACGAGCGATTGGGTCAGCAGCGTTCACGCGTTGCTCAATGGCACCTGCAATTACATCCTCACGCGCATGCGCAACGAAGGGAAGTCCTTCGACGAGGTGCTGCTCGATGCGCAGAAGCTCGGCTACGCGGAGGCCGAGCCGAGTCTGGATGTCGACGGGCACGACGCTGCGCAGAAGCTCGTCGTGTTGAGCATGTTGGCCTTTGGCGCGCAGGTGGACGACCAACTCGTTCACGTGGAGGGTATCCGAAGCATCGACGAGGTGGACTTCCGCTTCGCGGAACGCTTCGACTTCGCGCTCAAGCACTTGGCCATTGGCGTCGAGCGACAGGAGCGACTGGAGTTGCGCGTTCACCCCGCGCTGGTGCCGTCGTCCTCGCCACTGGCTGGGGTCAACGGTGTGTTGAACGGTGTCTTCGTGCATGGCCAGGCGTTGGGGCCGTGCTTGTTGGTCGGTCAGGGCGCGGGCGAAAAGCCCACGGCCGTCAGTGTGGTCGCGGACATCGTGGACGTCGCTCGCTCTCGCGTCGAGGATGCCGGCGGCCTTTCGACGCGGGCGATCACGACCCGGCCGCGCGAGCTGGTGCCGATGGACGAGATCGTGTGCCGCTATTACCTGCGCTTCGACGTCGCCGACGAGCCTGGGGTCTTGGCAGCCATTGCCGGGGCGCTCGGGGACCAGCGTGTCAGCGTCGAGCACATGGTCCAGGAAGGGCGTGCCGAGGAGGGTGGCGTGGTGCACGTGTTGATGATCACTCACGAGTGCGGTGAAGGCTCGGTCCAGAGCGCACTGCGCGCGGTCGCGGACGCGAGCTTCATGAAAGGCAAACCCCGCCTCATTCGCATCGAGGACATTTGAACACGGAGCGCTCCATCGGCGTCTTCGACTCGGGGCTCGGCGGCTTGACCGTCGTTCACGAATTGCGCCGTCGACTACCGTTGGAGTCGATCGTGTACTTGGGAGATACCGCCCGCGTGCCCTACGGGACGCGGTCACCCGAGACAGTGGTGCGTTACGCTCGTGGTTGTGCTCAGCTGCTGATTCAGCGCGACATCAAAGCCTTGGTCATCGCCTGCAACACGGCGAGTGCCGTCGCGCTCGAGATCCTGCAGGCCGAGCTCGACCTGCCGGTCATCGGCGTCGTGGGGCCAGGTGCGCGTGCCGCCGTGCTTGCCGCGCGGGAGCTGGAGATCGAAGAAGGCGAGCCGGTCCGTATCGGCGTTTTGGGGACGCTGAGCACCGTCGCTTCGGGGGCCTACCCGCGAGCCGTTCATGGTCTTTCGACTCGGCACGAAGTGACGGCTCACGCCGCCCCGCTGCTGGTGCCGTTGGTGGAGGAGGGTTGGCTTTCCGGGGATGTGCCGCGCTTGGCCGTGCGGCGCTATCTTTCGGACTTGATGAGTCGGGAGATCGGGGTGGTCGTCTTGGGCTGCACTCACTACCCACTACTCAAGACGCTGATCGCGGAGGAAGCCGCGGCCATCAGCGAGCGCAGCATCCGAATCGTGGACAGTGCCGAAGCGACGGCACAAGCCGTCGAGGCGCTGCTGGCGGACAAGGAACTGCAAGCGCGGGACGGGCGAGGGGACCTGCAGCTGCTCGTGACCGACTTGCCGGGCAGCTTCGAGCAGTCCGCATCTAGGTTCCTGGGTGAACACGTCGTGAGCGCGGAGCAGGTCGACATCGTGCTCCCCACGAAGGGCTGAGCGAGCGCCGCGCCGGTCCTCGTCGTGAGGGCGCCCGCGCGGGAGCAGCGTCACTCGGGCGTTGGCATGAGCAGTGGCTCAGGCTTCGCCACGAGCGCAGGAGTAGAGCACGGCCATGCGAACGGCGACGCCAGCTTCCACCTGTTCGAGCACGACGCAGCGTTCGCTGTCGGCGAGTTCGTCGCTGATTTCCACGCCGCGATTCATCGGCCCGGGGTGCATGACGATGGCGTCCTTCTTGGCCAACGCCAATCGCGTGCGGTCGAGCCCGAAGAAGCGCGAGTACTCCCGTAAGCCAGGGAAGTAGACCCCGCCCAGGCGCTCAGTCTGGATACGAAGCATCATCACGACGTCTGCACCCTCGAGCGCCGGTTCGATGCGCGTGTAGCAGCGACACCCGAGCGCGAGCAGATCCGCGGGCAGCAACGTTCGCGGCCCAGCGAAGCGGACCTCGGCCCCGAGCATGTGCAGAAGCAAGGCGTTGGAGCGAGCCACTCGACTGTGGGTGATGTCGCCACAGATCGTCACGACCAGCCCTTCGAAGTCGCGCTTGTGTTGGCGGATGGTGAATGCATCGAGCAGGGCTTGGGTCGGGTGCTCGTGCATGCCATCTCCGGCATTGATGACCACGGCGCTCGTGCGGCGGTCGACGTAGGCGGCCGCGCCCGACGCCGAGTGCCGTACGATCACCACGTCGGCGTGCATCGCGTCCAAGGTCAGGATGGTGTCCTCGAGGGTTTCCCCCTTCTTGACGCTGGAGGCGGAGGCCGAGATGTTGACGACGTCCGCGCTTAGGCGCTTACCGGCGAGTTCGAAGGATGTGCGCGTCCTGGTCGAATTCTCGAAGAACAGGTTCAGCACCGTCTTGCCTCGCAGCGTCGGAGCCTTGCGCACGGGGCGACGGGACAACTCCAAGAATGCGTTTGCCGAGTCGAGCAGCTCCAGGGCCTGGTCGCGGCTGAGGTCACTGATGGAAACGAGGCGCTTCAGAGTCATGGGGCGGGGGGGATGCTAGGAGCGGTGTTGGGTTGCACGACTGCCATCAGGCCACCCTCTTGCTCGAAAACGTCGATGCGCTCGTCGTCCGAGATGTCTTCGACTCGCTTGATGGAGTAGTCCGGCTGGATTGGCAGTTGGCGGCCAGCTCGGTCGATCAACGCGAACAGCTCGATGTTCTGAGGTCGGCCGTAGTCGAAGACCGCATCGAATGCGGCGCGTACCGTGCGACGAGTGAACAGCACGTCGTCGACCAGGAGCACGTGTTTGCCGTCGAGGTCCACCGGGATGTGGCTGGGTCCGATGCGCGGGTTGGGCAGGGCCGTCGCGGCATCGTCGCGATAGAGCGTGATGTCGACGCTGCCGATCGGGACCTTCACGCCCTCCAGCTCTTCCAGCCACTGGCCGAGTCGTTTGGCTAGTGGTTCACCTCCGCGCCGGATCCCAACCAGAACGACGCCTTCCAGGTTTGGATGGCGTTCGGCGATTTCGCCAGCAATGCGTCGCAAGCCCCGGGCGATTTCCTCGGCTTCCAGCAGCACGCGCATGGCGCCGTGGTATCAGATCCCCACCCCCTTTCGGTGATCTTCGTGAGCTGCACTAGCGATTTTGCAGCGGCTTTCTTATCACTGCATCCGAGCATGCCCACGCGCCCCGCAATCGAGGCTCCAACCAGCGAGATCCACGCTTGAAACTCGCCCTCCGAGTCGCTTCTGCCTGCCTCTGCTTCACGGCCGTCGTCGGGGCCGAGCCGGCGCGGTCTGACGACCAGTCAGCTTCGGAGCAAGAGCCGATGCGCAGCGAAGATGAAGCGCCACCCCCAGCGCTCCAGCGGCCGAAGCCTGCGAGCGTCGCTGGAGCCGTGTTCCCCGGCGTACTGCTGCACGGCAGCGGTAGCTGGCTGATGGGGGATGCGGAGGTGGCCCGCTGCCTGATGCTCACCGAAGGGGTCGGTGTGGGCACGCTCTTCGGTTCGATGACTGGCATTGCGCTGACGGGGGCGTCGCGAGTCATCGTCGGGCCGTTGGCGGCGAGCTCCGTATTGGGCGCGGGGCTCTTCGGCGTGACTTGGTTGGCCGACATCTACCACGTCAGTGTCCCGCTCGAATACCGCGGCTCTTTCCGGAAGCCACCCACGACCGAGAGCTTCCTGGGCTACGTCGGCGTAGCGCATCCGCAATTCTCGATGGGGCACCTAGTGGAGCATGGTGCTGCGTTGCGCTTCGAGCGCCTGAGGCTCTCCTACCTGGGCAGGTACGACCCGGCCGCGTTCTTCGGCAGCTTGAATGCCGAGGGCAGCTATCGGTTGTGGGCTGGTGGTCGGCACGCGAGCGGCCGTCTGGACGGCAGTTCGCTGGATCTATCGCTGGCGTTTTGGCGACGTGAGTTCTTGGAGGAGGACTTTCGTACCCGCAGCGTCGAAGCGCGCGCCACCTTGCGCACGGACACCGAGCGGCTGATGCCGAGCTTTCCCGGGGCGTTTTCAGAGTTGGAGATCGGCTACGCGCAGCGCAGCACGGACCTGTTGCTGGGCTTCGCGCAGCAAGAGGACTCGATGTTGATCGCGGGTGCCTCCTTCGGCGTCTACTTACCCGGTGACGGCGTGCGCGGCGGTGAAGCTGAGTTGTACTACAATCACCGGCACGACGGTTTGGTCGGCGGCATGCTGGCGTCCGGGCTCGGTAGTGGCGTGCTGGGCCGAGTGGGCCTGCGGGCTCACTACTTCGTAGGTGAACATGTGGGGTTCGGCGCTTCGGCACGCGTCGGCTCGGCGTGGGTGTTCGGATTGAATCTGCGGTTTCGAGATCGGGCGGGAGACAGATGATGAAGACTTCGCTTGGGCAGGACGGGAAAGAGGGGGGCAGGAAGGCCATGCCGATGGCTTGGGCGCTGCCGTTCGTGCTGGCGAGCGCGTGTTTGTCGCCCGCGGAGGAGCGAGTGCGAGCCGATCAGGCCGTCGGGCAAGTGGAGGACGACAGGACCGCGGTTCGTGTTCGCGACGGTCTGGCGGCGGTGACGCAGTTCGACGGGAACCGCATCACGTTGTGGAGCTCGGCCCCGAGCTACGAGCTGTCGTTGGAGCTTTCAGGTTCGGCAGACTTGGAGCTTTCGCTCCACAACGTCGTACCGGGGTCAGAACTGGTCCAGCTAGCTGGCGCGCCGCTGCTCCTCGAGGAGCAGGCCCGTGCCTTGCCGACGCGACTGCGCTACCGGGTGCACGCGATGGCTGGAGGGAGCTACGATCTTGCCGTGCGCGCGCCGGGCGGCGACGGCGAGGCCCCTTTTCGCATTGCTCTGCTCAGCGACGTGCAGGAGGCGATCGACGACGTTCAGGACATCTTCGAGTTGCTCAACCGAGAGCCCGAGGTCGACTTCCTGCTCGGGGCTGGGGATCTGACCCAACAGGGCACGCGTCGGCAGTTGACTCGGTTCAAGGCGGAGCTCGAGAGCCTGAACGTTCCCTACTACACCACGCTCGGCAACCACGAGCTGGGCACGGATCCGCCACCGTTCCACGCGATGTTCGGTCGCGGCAGTTACAGCTTCCAGCACAAGGGTGCGGTGTTCACTTTGCTCGACAGTGCCAGCGCAACGTTGGACCCGACCGTCTACGAGTGGCTCGAAGGGTGGACGGAGCGTGCCAAGGACGCGCTGCACGTCGTCGCCATGCACATCCCGCCGGTCGATCCCACTGGAGTGCGCAATGGTTCTTTCGCGTCGCGGGCCGAAGCCAACAAGCTGCTGGGGCGGCTCAAGGCTGCCGACGTCGACTTGACGCTCTACGGTCACGTTCACTCCTACTATCGCTTCGAAAACGGCGGCATCGCCGCACGGATCTCCGGAGGCGGCGGCGCCATTCCCGAGCGCTTCGATAACATCGGCCGCCATTTCCTGGTCATCGACCTGGACCCGCGATTTCAGGGCTTCAAGAGTCACATCGTGCGGGTCGATTGAGCCCCGCCAAACGATTGGGGCCAAATCACGGGCTCGAGTTGGCGCTCTGGTTACTGAGTCGGCGTCGTGGCGCGCTTGGCTCCCGGTCGGCGTGAGAGAGCTCTCGGGTGGCGTGATTGGGCTGCGCGGGGAGTTGCTAGTTGAGGTAGTTGCCGTCGGGGCCGCGGGGTGGGGGCTTCTTCTTGGAGCGGCCACCCTCGATCACGTCGAAGCCCGACTTGTTCACTCGTGACCGTCGCGCTTTCTTCTCTTTTTCAACCTCGCGCTCCATCTGCTGCAGCTTGAACTTCAGATAGAAGCGTCGCAGGGGCGACGGCGTTCCGCCGCCCAGGAGCCAGCCAGCGATCATGCCCCCGAAAGGAGAGAGCAACCCTCCTGGGGCCCCCTGGGAGAGCGCGATCACGCGCAGCACGCTGATACCGACCACGAACAGCACGAGTCCGCGCGAAGTGACCGGCAGCACGAACATCAAACGTACCTGCTGGCCCTTGAAGCTCAACGCCCAAGCGATGGCCACCGCTTCGATCACCGGAAACGCGCCGTACCAGTACGGCGGGATCAGCTTGGCGGCGGCTGTCGCCGGCAGAAACAGGCCAAGCAACATCTGAAAGGCGTAGGCGAGCACCGCCGAACCTGCCAGGAAACGGAGCAAGCGCGCCCCGCCCCACTGCTGCTCGAGGGACGGCGTCAGGAAATACAGCCCGAGCAGGACGAACAGGATGTGCCCAACCTGTCCGCTCGGGTGGTGCATCAGCGGCGCCGTGAACAGGCGCCACACTTCGCCATTGAAGATGGCTGCGTCGTTGCCACAGAACAGCAAGAACAACTCGCTGGAAGCACCACCCCAGTTGACGGCGATGGCGAACATCAACCAGATGAAAAACAGGGCAGCCATCACCCCGATGAGCGCCCTGCCGGGTCTCGGGAGCACGAACTGCGGGCTAGCCGACTGCCAGTTCGACATACCGATCAGTTCGTAGTCGCGCCAAGCGGGCCCCGCAAGCGTGGTGACGGTTCCAGCGCCCGGGTCATTCGTCGGCGGGGCTCAGGGTGCAGCCCCGAAGGGTGATCGTACGTCGAGAGACCAAGTATTGCGGACCGTTGTAGCGGTCGTAGAAGTCACTTTCCGCGCTGGCTCCCGCGTCCGCGCCTGCGTCTCGGGGCAGGGCCTCCAGGCGCCCACAGCTCCCGACCCAGGTTGGCTGCACGGGCTCGCCGTCTTGCCGAACCAGCGTCGGGTCGTTCTCGTCGGCTTCGACGTCGAGGCTGGGGTAGCCCCAGATGTCGGCCACGTAGGGCCAATCGTAGCCCAGCCCGTTGCTGTTCTGCGAGAACAGAAGCGCCGAGGCACAGCTCTCCGGTGGGGAAGTGCCACGCACCTTCTCGACCGTCTGCCACTCGTCGTCGTTCTGTCGTTCCTGCTGCAGTTCCACCAGGCGGACGACGTAGCTGGCAAAGGCTTCTCCGGCGTCCGAGGCTCCAGTGCACGGCACGCCGAACTCTGCCGGATCCACGGCGATGAAGCTCTCGACCGAGAAACCTCGGACGGACGTGTTGTTGCCACACGCGGAGAAGAGTAGGCAAGTCCCAGCCAGGAAGGCACGTTTCAGCATGGGCTGCCGGACTTAGCCGACTTGGCAGAAAAGAGCTACCCCGGCGCTCGCTCGGCGGCGGTGCACGGGCGCGATTGGCTTTCAGTCGGCATCCGTCGGGCCGGCGTCGGGCTGGGGCTCGGGCTCCGGTTCGGGTTCTGGCTCGAGTTCGACGTCCAAGAACGCGCAGTCGGGAGCGCGCTGAGGTTCCTGCACGATGTCGCAGACCTGCCGCGCGTTGCTCTCCGCGAGGTCGTCGCGCCCGCAGGCGTCAGGTGCCGTCTTGGGTCCTTCTTGGCGTGCGCATCTGCCAGCGCGCTGGATCGTTTCGACGCAGTCATCGACCGCCACGGAACTGGGCGCTTCTTCGAGTTTCACGCCATGCAGGCAGTGGTCCCGGTAGAAGCGCTTGCACTGCTCCGCGTCGTCGATCAGGCCGCAGTCGACGGCGGCTTCGCAGCGCGCGAATTCGACCTCACGACAAGCGTCGATACCGACGGCATCGGTGCCGCAACCCAGGACGGATACAGTGAGGGCCGGGGCCCACCGGAGCCAAGCGCGGTGCATGCAAGTGGCGCTATCACATGCCACCATCGGGGCGCGAGTTTTTCTCCACCTCGCGCTTGGCATCGTCGTACAAGCGTGGGCGATGGCACGGGTCATGGTACTAGCAGCAGGCCTCGGCACGCGATTGCGACCGTTGACCGAGCACGTGCCGAAGCCGCTCGTCCCGCTCGGTGATCGCCCCCTGGTAGCCCAGATTCTGCTCTTACTGAGCGAACAGGGGGAGCGCTCGGTGGTGCTCAACACTCACCACATCTCCCAGGCGTTCGACGTGCTGCAGATGCCGGGCATGGAGCTTCATCTCAGCCACGAGCCGGAGATCCTCGGCAGTGCCGGCGGGGTGAGGGCCGCGCGCGCTCATCTGCAGAGCCCCTGCGTGGTATGGAATGGCGACATCTGGACCCACGCCCAGCTCGCTCCCCTGTTCGAAGCTGCGGCACGGGAGCCCGCGTGTCTGTTGGTAGCTCCAGCGAAAGGGGCGGGCAGCGTTGGACTGGACGACTCGGGGCGGGTGGTGCGTCTGCGAGGTGAGCGCTTCGGTCATGAGGTGCGTGCGGCGGATTACGTCGGGATCATGGCGCTCGGGCAAGCAGCCTTGCCCCAGCTGCCGGAGCGCGGGTGCCTGATCGGGGACCTCTGTTTGCCACTGTTGCGTAGCGGTGCCAGCCTGGCCACACGATGGCATTCGGAGCCCTGGTACGACGTGGGCTCTTTCGAGGGCTACTTGGCGGCCAATCGCAACTGGCTCGGGGAACGTCGGTACTGGGTCGCGTCCAACGCGCGTGTGGACGAAGGCGTCGTGTGCGACGGGAGTGTCGTGGGTGAGGGCGCCCGAGTGCAGGGGCAGGGGGCGCTCTCGGGCTGCGTCGTCTGGCCTGGAGCGCGCGCGGTCGCGCCGCTGCGCGACAGTGTCGTCTACGGCGATGACGCGGTGGTGCGGGTCGACCTCCGATGAAACCCTTCGCTTTGGAGACGACGTTGCCGCCGGATCCGGCCGGGTTGGCAGCGCGGCTCTGGCATCGAGCCTGTCCGATGCTGATGTGGAACCGCGACGCGAGCGGCCCCAGCTACCTCGCGTGCGACCCAGTAGAAGTCGAGCAAGGCTTGGATCCGGAGCCGTCGTTGGGTTTGGACCCGGGGGCGGGGACTTGGGGGTCGGCTCCGCGCTGGGTCGGCGTGTTACCCTACGAGGCTGAGCGCTCGCGTCTCGAGCGGCCGAAGTACCGGCGCACCGAGGACCGAGCCGCACCACTCGTCGCGGAACGTCTGTGGTGGCGCTATGCGGCGGTTGCGGTGGTCGGTCGGCGCGTGACGCTGGTCGGCGAGAGCCAACGCGCCGTGCAGGAGTTGGCGCGCAAACTCGGCGAGGCCCCGCACGTCGCGTCGGTCGCTGCGGCAGAGTTGCAGTCCCGTGCGGCGGAAGGCGAAGCGCTCCATCGCGCGCGCATCGAGCGCGCCCTCGAACACATCGCAGCCGGGGACGTCTATCAGGTCAACTTGGCACGCCGCATCGAGCTCCACGTCGAGGGTTCCGCGCTTTCGCTGTTGAATGCCATGAGCGAACGAGCGCGGGCTCCGTATTGCGCGGCGCTGTGTTTGCCCAGCGACGGCAACGTCGAGGGGCTGGAGGTCGTCAGCACGTCGCCGGAGCTCTTTTTGCGGTTGGAGCCGACGGGCAGAGTGGTGACCGAGCCGATCAAAGGCACGCGTCCTCGTGGGGCCTCGGCCGTCGAAGACCGTCGTTTGCGCGCCGAGCTCGCCGCCGATCCCAAAGAGCAGGCCGAGCTGATGATGGTCGTGGACATCGAGCGCAACGACCTCGGTCGAGTCGCTCGGGTGGGCAGCGTCGTGGCGGGAGCGCCGTTCGTACGCACCCACCGAACCATCCACCATCGCCAGGCCCTGGTCAGCGCCGTGCTCCGTCCCGACGTCGACCGTACCCGGTTGTTGGAAGCGACGCTGCCCAGCGGCAGCATCACCGGGGCTCCCAAGATCCGAGCGATGGAGCTCATCGCAGAGCTCGAGTCGGAGCGCCGCGGGCTCTACACCGGAGCGCTCGGCGCGCTGGGCTACGACGGTGGACTCAGCCTGTCGATGGCCATTAGGACCTTGTGCCGACGCGAACGAAGCGCGCACTACTTCGTCGGTGGCGGCATCGTCTACGATAGCGATCCAGAACGTGAGGTCGTCGAGACTCGTTGGAAAGCAGCGCAGCTCGACTGGCGAGGTCGGTGAGAGCGTCGGCTGGGCAGCGCCGAGGCGCGGCGATGGGCGTGCACGGCAACACCTGAACACCTGTTCGTTCGCTTGTTTGGCCCGCTCGGGGGAGCTCGGATAGGTTCGGTCCGTACCCCGAGTATCGTCCGATGAACGTTCGCAATCTGGAGCAAATTCAAGAGGAGTCAGGGCGGCGTGGGCTGCCGTTGGGCACTCTTTTTCTATCCGCGCTGGCCGGAGGAGCGTTGGTGGTGACACTGATGATGAGTCTGGAGCGCGACGAGCCTCCCACGGAGTCCGAGCGCGACCCCCTCGCGGCGCTGCTGGAGCAGTCCACGGAGGAGGGCAGCAAGCCGCCGTTGGTCGTTTCCGACCAACAGGTGACGTTCACCAAGATACTGAGCGACGACGGCACGCCCACGACGGCCATGGCAGCGGTCAAGGACGAGCGGGGCCGGTTGTTGGAGCAGACCCCGGCGGTGCCCAAGAGCGAGGGTATCGTTCCGGGCTCGGAGGCCCTACCAAAAAAGGCGTTGCCAGCCGGGGACCTGCTCAGCGCCACGACCGTGACCACGGATCCGCAGGACGAGCTGAGCCAACTGGCGCATCAGCAGGTGGCCGACGGCGAGGGCGAAATGGCACCGCTCGGCGCCGAAGGGGGCTACGAGATCCAGGTCGCGAGTTTCCAGAACCCGGCCGATGCGGACGCGTTCGTCGCCGAGTTGCGCAAGCGCGGTCACAGCGCCTACCGGCAAGCAGCCTACGTTCCCGAGCGAGGCTTGTGGCACCGCGTACGCATCGGGCCTTTCAAGTACAAGTACAAGGCCCAGATCTATCAGCAGAAGCTCGACAAAGAAGAGCGCATCTCCAGCTTTCTGGTCGACCCCGACAAGGTCAAGCGCCAGAAAGCCATCCGCGACGCCAAGCTTCACGCGCGAGAAAAGAAGAAGAAGAAGCGCAGCCATGCCATCGTCACCCCGGCGGAGTGATTGAGGCGCGGGGGAACAGGCCCGGTTTCAGCGTTTCTTGGACTGCTTGCGGAGCAGGGCCTGCCGCGCCATCGCCTGAATGCTCGCTGGCACGTTCTTCGACTTGGCGATGGCACGCACGTCGTTGTCTCGGATGTGGGGCAGTAGGCGCGACGCGAACGTCAGTGGCGTCTTCGGATTGGTTACCAGGTTGAGCTTGACCTGGTAGTTGCGCGTGAAGTTCCGGTTCTTGGCGATGATGCGCAGTACGTCGTCGTGCACGTTGCGGCTGGCGGCGACCCGTGCGGCGTCGTTGTCCGTGAATTGTGGACTGGAAGCTGCAGCGGAGGCGACCAACTTGTTCGTATCGCGCACCAGCAGCATGCGCTCGGCAGCCGTGCCCAGAATGGCTCTGCGGATTTTCTGACTGATCGTCATCATGGCGATCCGAGAGTGCAGTGGCAGAAAACGCTCGGCGATGACCTCCTTGCCCTCGTCGTCTTCTTCGAACGTGTCGGCGTCCGCTTCGAGCTGGATCTCGCCGGCTAGTTCGTCCGTCTGCCTGAACAGCTCGTCGTCGTAGGTGGGTTCTTCCGTGGGCTCGGGTATCAGCTCGTTCTTGATCGCCGCGGCGGCTTGCTGGTACGCCGGGATGTCGAGCTCGATGCCGTTGCGCACCGCCAGCTCCAGCACCCTGTCCGCGGTCGACATGCGAACTCGCTTGTTCATGTACAGAGCTTCGATGGCCTCCGGGTAGGTCAGCAGCATCTGTTCATTCGTTGCGACGAGTTCTCCCACCTTCTCGTTCGCGCCTTTCGCCAGCTGGACCAGCGCGTCGCCGGTCAGGCGGGGCATGCGCAGGAGCTGTTCGACGACCTCGGGCTGCCCTCCCAAGCACTCCGCCAAAACTTCGATCACCGGTCCTTGCAGATCGCTGGACAGTGCGCCCGTCAGCAGGGGTGGGGGCAGCTTGCCCAGCGTGGTGTTCGCCAACGTCGCTAGGTCGCCATTGGGGCCGCGCGCCAGCGCCGCCACCACGGTTACGACGTCACTCGGTTTGGCTCCGACCACGATGCCCCGGGCGGCCATCTGCACGGCCTTGTCCGGGGCTTCGCCGCTGACGAGCTTCCTGGCGATTGGGGCGAGTTCGTCGAGTTCGATGGGCAGAGGCATGACGGGGGCGAC
The DNA here is from genome assembly GCA_050290545.1 of Polyangiaceae bacterium. Classification (GTDB taxonomy): domain Bacteria; phylum Myxococcota_A; class Polyangia; order Polyangiales; family Polyangiaceae; genus SZUA-265. The sequence goes on from JBNKHV010000036.1 coordinate 155,902, forward strand.
GGGTTCGCTCTGCTAGCTGCCATAGCTGCCGTTCGACAACCGCGCAACCTCGTCGGCAGCTTTGCCCCACGTCGCAGCAGACGCGCCCACCTCCCTCGCTGAGGCTCCTGCTCGTGGTTGCCTGAGTCGAGGCTCGGGACTATGGTCAGGGCTGCTGGGTTCGCTGCCCGGCGATCAGGAGGACAGCTACGGATGGGAATCTTCGACTTCGTCAAGAACGGTGTTCAGCGCATGATGATCGCGCGGCCCGACACGGCCAAAGAAGCGATCGTCTACAAACACCCCGACCAGAACTTCCCCTTTTGGAGCCAGCTGACGGTCGATTCTGACGAGTTGGTGCTGTTCTTCAAAGACGGCGCGTACGTGGGCTACTTGCCTGCCGGGCGCCACACGCTCGATACCCAGAACATCCCTTTCCTGGGAGCTCTGGTCGACAAGATGACGGGCGGCAACGTCTTCATCTCCGAGCTCTACTTCGTGACGACCCGCCCGCTGTACAACCAGACGTTCGGCGGACCGATCGGCTCGATGCGTGACCCGGAACTCGAGATCCGCGTCAACCCGCGGGCGTTCGGGACCTATGCCTTCCGCATCGTCGACGCGATGAAGTTCGTCGTGGAGTTCGTCGGTCAGACGGGCGCTGCGGACCCCGACCGGGCGATGCAGTGGGTGCGAGACCAGCTCATGATGGGCGTCAAGGCCACGTTAACTCAGCTCATCAAAGAGGGCGAGATGACGATGATGGACTTTGGCACCGCGGGGCCGGACGTCGCCCGGGCCATCGTGCAGAGCTGCCCCGACTTGGCGCGCATCGGCGTTTCCGTGTTGGAGATTGCCAAGCTCAATCTCAATCTCTCCGACGAAGACCAGGCTCGCATCGACGAGTTTCAGGACCAGATCGTTCAGGCCAAGATCAACGCGCGCAAGGCCAAGATCGCCGTGTCTCAGGCGGAGGCCGAAGCCCAAGCGCAGAAGTTCCACGACGACCGCATGTTCCAGAACCGCGCTCAATACGTCAATCAGCTCGACATGAACCGCTATCAGCAGTTCGCCGGCGCTGAGGCGATGATGGGCATGGGCGAAGGCATGTCCAAAGGAGGCGAGGGGCCTTCGGGGGCGATGGCTGGAGCGGGCTTGGCTGCAGGCATGGGCATGGGCATGGGCATGCAGTACGGAGGCCGCGGCTATCCCGGCTATCCACCGCCTGGCTACCCTCCGCCCCAGGGCTATCCACCGCCCGGCTACCCTCCGCCCCAGGGCTATCCACCCCAATACGGCGGTCAGTACGCTGGCCCGCCGCAGCAGCCGCCAGCCGGCTACCCCCCGCAACAGGCAGGTTACCCGGCACAGCCACCCCCGAATCAGAACATGGGCGCGCCGGGTCCCGCACCTGCAGCCTCGCCTGCGACGTGTGGCAAGTGCAACGCGCCCAATCCGCCCGGAGCTCGCTTCTGTGCCGCCTGCGGCAACCAGCTCAGCGCCGGCTGAGCGCACCCGCCGGCGCTCTGGTAGAGGTGTGACGGCATCGGGGGCCTCGAGGCTCGGGCCCGGACTCCCGGCCAATCCTGGGCAGGACCCATGGCTCTGCGGGGCTCTGGTGGTGGTGCCGAACTTGGTTGGGATTGTCGCCTCTGCTAAGTCGTAACTGGGCGATCTTCCTGCCGCGAACGAGTCCATGGCCAAACCTCAGCTACTCCTCGTCGACGCCGACCCGCGCAGCGTGCGCGTACTCGAGGTGAGTCTCAAGAACGAGGGCTTCAGCGTGACGACGGCCAGCGATGGTGCGGACGCGCTGGAGAAGCTCGAGTTCGCCGTGCCGGACTTGATCCTCACCGACACGCGCCTGCCGCGCCTGGACGGCTTCCAACTCGTCGCGGATCTGAAGTCGAAACCCGAGTTCAACAGCATCCCCATCGTGTTTCTGACCGCGGAGACGTCGATCGAAGACAAGGTGCGCGGTCTCGAGCTCGGGGTCGAGGACTACCTCACCAAGCCCATCTTCGTGCGCGAGCTGATCACGCGCGTGAACATCCTGCTGGCGCGCAAGACGCAGCAGCGCATCGCGACGGGTACGGTCAGTTCGCGCACGCGCTTCTCTGGAACCCTCGATGACATGGGCGTCGTCGATCTGTTGCAGACGCTGGAAGTGAGCCGCAAGAGCGGCGTTGCGCGCATCACTAGCGGTCAGCGAGAGGTCGTCGTGTACTTTCGCGATGGGCAAATCATCGACGCGGAGCACGGGCGTCTGCGCGGCGAGGAGGCCATCTACCGCGCGCTACTGTGGACGCACGGCAACTTCGAAGTGCAGTTCCGCTCCATCGACAACGAGGTCGTGATGACGACTTCGACTCAGGCCCTGCTGATGGAGGGCATGCGTCGGGTGGACGAGTGGGGCCGCCTTGCCGAGCAGCTGCCGTCCAGCACTGCCGTCTTCGACGTCAACTCGGATCTGTTGCTGGAGCGCTTGCCCGAGATCCCCGACGAGTTGAACGGCATCATCCGCCTGCTGGATGGTACGCGGTCGTTGATGGCCGTGATCGACGAGTCCCCGTTCGAGGATCTGTCGACGTTGGAGGTCATCTCGAAGCTGTACTTCGAGGGCTTGTTGGTGCAAGCCGCGGACGCTACGGACACGGCCGGCAGCGTGATCCCAGGCACGTCAGGTGCCGGTGGGGACCATGCGCCCGAGTCCGAGGAGCGGCCGGAGCCGGAGTCACAGTCTCCTGATGACGCGTTCGAGCGCCGACCATCACAACGTACGTCGCGCCCCAGCCGCCATTCCTTCCGCCCGTCGGCGCCGCCCATGGAGCCGGTGCAGACGGCAGGGGTTCGTGTCAGCAAGCCCCCAACCCAAGGCGGTAGCCATGCGGTGATGCCGCAGCAGCCGTCGAAGCTGTCGGTGGACGAAGACGGAGACGAAGACGTCCGGAGTGCGGGCCTGGCACCCCCACCGCAGGATTTTGCCGCGGCATTGGCGGCCGGTCTCGAAGAGGCGCTGGACGAGCGCCTGGAGTCCGCGGCGTTGCCCCCACCCCCTGCTACCGACACGGCCCGCGGACTCGGACAGGCCCAGTCAGAGGAGCCGGCGGTCGTGCCGAGTAGCCCTGAGCCTTACGAGCCTCTGCCTCCGCCTGAAGAGGTACGAACGCCCACACCGAAGGTGTCGTCCGCCTCGGTGCGTCCCGCGCTGCCGCCGGAGATGCTGGCGAACCAGGCGCCCGAGCCTCGAGCGCTCAAGAACGAAGAGCAGCTGGCGGACGTGTTGGCGCCAGCGCCCTCGGTTCGCGTCGGGGCCGCGCCCAATGACGAACGCGCCGCGGAGGTCAGGCGTTCTCAGCCGGCGCCGGTATCTGCAGCGCCGATCGCCGAGGCCGTGGAGCCTGCGCCCAAGACACCTCGGGCCGCGATCGAGCCGCCGCCAGTGACGCCCAGGGCTCCGATCGAGAAGCCGCCAGTGGAGCAGCCCGCGCGCACGTCGGTGGCGGCGGTATCCCAAGACGCACAGCGTTCGCGGGGCCCCGACCCGCGCGGCGGCAGCACCATCCTCGGCATCGGGACGCCGAAGGCAACGAGCCCTTCGGGCTCTGGGGCGTCCGCGAGCCCGACCCCGCCGCCTCCGCTGGGAAGCCACGAGCCGGTGCTCGATGAAGAGCAAGCGCCTCCGACGTTGGGTCCCTCGCGTCACGTGCCCTCGCAGCGCTCGACGTTGCGCCCGGGGACGTCGTCGCAACGGGGCCCGAAAGTGACGCCGCCACCACGCTCCGTCGGGGTTCGCAACGACGTGGGTGACGCTCGCCGCTCGTCTTCCGGACCGCCTCCGAGTTCGAAACGCACAGCGCCGAGTGCGCCCCCGAGCTCCGCGCCGCCGCCACGTGGACCTGCGAGTTCGCGTCCGGCATCCAGCCGCGCTCCAAGCCGCCGCGCTCCGGTCGATTCCGCCATCGACGAGCTACGCATTCCTGGGCTTCCGTCACGCCGTGCTCAGGAGCGGCGAAGACGCAATCTGCGGTGGGTCGTGCGCGTGCTGGGGGTGGCACTCGGCATTGCCGGCTATGGCATCTACGTTGGGGTCGTGAAGAAGGGCGGCAGCGACGACATCCAGCCGACGCCAGAAGCGCCGTCACCGTCGGCCAGTGGAGTGGGTGAGCCCTCGTCCGCTACGCCACCGGCGCCGTCCGGCACTGCCGCCGATGCGGGCAGCACGGCTAAGGGCACAGGCCCCGGCGAGTCGGCAAGCCCGGCTGCGAGCGAGGGCAAAGCGGCTAGCGAGCCTGGGCCCAAAGCGAGTCCCAAGCCCACGCCCAAAGCGAGTCCCAAGCCCACGCCCAGACCCAGGTCCGAAGTTGCGCCCGCGCCGTCTCCGCGACCCAGCCCCAAGCCGCGCAGTGAGCCCAAGCCGCGCAGTGAGCCCAAGCCCAAGGGCAAGCCGCCCACGGCCAGGTTCCCCGGGCTCTGAGAGGGGCCAGGTTCCCCGGGCGCTGAGAGTGGGGCCCGGGTTCCCCGGGCGCTGAGCGGAGCCTGCGCCGTCCCCGCTCGCCGTGCGGGTCAGCGCCCCGAAAGCGGCGGGAGGTCCGCACGGCAGAAGCGCGCGATGTTCTCGCTCAACTCCTCCGGGGCTTCCTCCATCGGGATGTGACCGGTGTCCAGTAGCCGGAAGCCCGCACCCCGCACCTCCTTGGCGAGGCGCTGCCCGAAGGCTGCCGGGGAGACCGCATCGTGGCGCCCCCAGAGCACCAAGGTGGGCACGTTGATGCTCGGCAGCTTGACCTCGACGGTGCGCACGTCGGCGGTCGCCTGCAGCGTGGCCAGCGCGCTGTTGCGACCCGACGGCGTGTTGAACATCTCGTAGTAGTGGTCGATGCGTTCGCCCTTGATGCCACGGTGAGAGGCGACCAGCACCTCGCGGAAGTAGGTGCCGAACATGGTTCGTCCCCACAGTTGCTTGAACAACGCCCCGCCCACCACGGGGAAGTTCGCCACGCGTCGCGCGATGTCCGGCTTGGTCGGGTAGCAGAGGGCATCCACTGCGACCAACTTCGAGACCAGCTCGGGGTTCTTGCTGGCGATGGAAAGGGCGACGGCCCCTCCCAGACCGTGGCCCACGATCGACGCTTGCCCCAGTCGCAGGCCCGCGAACAGATCGGTCACCACGTGCACGAAGTCGCTCACGCGGTAGGCGAAGCGACCGCGCGATGGCTTCTCGCTTTCGCCGAATCCGGGCAGGTCGGGGGCGATCACCCGGAAGTGGGGAGTCAATGCCGCCAACGTGCCGTTCCAGCTGGTCCGGTCGAGGAACGTCGTGTGCAACAGCAAGAGCGGAGGGCCGGCACCGGCCTCGGTGACCCGAAGGCGGATCCCGCTTGCTTTCACGTCCCGGTAGACCGGCTCCACGGGCTGCAGGGTATCACCGCGGCTCTCGCTTTTGTGGACTCTGGAGCGTCGGGCAGTGCCGTGAGCCGCATTTTCATGATGGATGCTCTGTGAGCTCCATGGACTACACAATATGGTATGACATTCTATGTCCGGAGATGCGTCTGAAAAGCGGTCAATGGAGTTTGTTTACGATCTGCGCAAATATTCGCAAACAACGCGCTTGCCAGCGGATCCACTGAGTAGATTACATTCAAGTCACCCGAGGCGGAGATGGTGAGCGAGGCATACGTAACTCAGGTTGAGAAACACTACTCTGATGGTCTGACATCAGCCCAGTTATTGGGAGTGTTTGAGGACTGGGGCATCCAGTTGAGCGAGGCGAGCCTGCGCAAGTACGTGCAGCTCGGTCTGCTGCCCCGGAGCGTGCGCGTGGGTACCAAGGGCAAGCACAGCGGTTCCAGGGGGATCTACCCCGTCAGTGTCGTGCGCCAGATCCTCTGCATCAAGGAGATGATGGCCGACAACTACACCATCGAACAGATCCAGAAGGACTTCTTCTTCGTGCGCAGTGAGCTCTCGCAGCTGGAGCAGACGCTCGCGACGGTGTTCACGATCCTGAGGGACGTCGTGCGGGACCGCCGGCACGAGTCCTACTCCCAGGATGTGGCGCGCGACTTGGAGGGAGCCAAGGGCGTCAGCAAGGACCTGATCAGTCGGCTTTCCGCGATCGAGTCTCGGCTGACGACGCGAGCGAAACTTCGGCGGGTCACGGCTTCGTGATCCAGGCAGTGCAGGGAACGTGATTGGGCAAACACAGGGGCAGTGAGGCAGGCATCTGATGAAACAAGCGACGGCAGAGCAGAACGAAGTGGTGAGCGCAAAACGACTGGGCGGTGAGCGTGGGTGTGACGAGCCCGGCATTACGCGTGAGCAGCGACGCTCGCGTCGCAAGCGACCCGTCAGGGCCCGGACCATCAGCGTCAAGCGGATGACCAAGCGCGAACTCGAGCTCGGCCGCATGATGTACCCCGAGACCGACTACTGGAAGCCGCGTCGCCGTACCGAGTGTGCGGAGGGCCCCAGGCCGTGTCCGTACGTCTCGTGCAAGCACCACCTGTTCGTGGACGTGTCGCCCAAGACGGGAGCCATCAAGCTGAACTTCCCGGACTTGGAGGTGTGGCAAATGGGTGAATCCTGCGCGCTGGACGTCGCGGACCGCGGCGGCACCACGCTGGAGGACGTCGGCGCGATCATGAACCTGACCCGTGAGCGCATCCGCCAAGTCGAGGTGCGTGCACTGGCGAAGCTGGAAGCGGTGCGCGGCATGGACGTGTTGCGCGAGTTCGTCGATGAGGGGCCCCAGGGACGCCGCCGACTGCCTGACCTCACACAGGAAGAGAAGGAAGCCCTGGGTCGGCCCAAGGACGGCAGCGATGCCGAGGCAGATACCGGCGAGTCCGACGACTGGGACGACGATGAGGCCGAAGAGGAAGCGGAGACGGTTTCCTTCGAGGACTTGGACGCGGACGCCTTCTACGCCTGAACCCGGACGGGACGCGTCCAACGAGCCCGGACCGAACGCGTCCAGGGCACCGGACGGGACGCGTCTAACCGCGCAGGTCGCGCAGGCAGCGTAGGAAGTTCTGTCCCAGGACGTTCTGAATGCGCGCCGCGGCCCAGCCACGGTCCAGCATCTCCTGCACCAGCTTGGGCAGTTCGAGGCAGGTCGGCATGTCCGCCGGGGTGACGATCATTCCATCCCAGTCACTGCCGAGCGCGACCGAGTGTTCGCCAGCGACACGAATGGCGTGCTCGAGGTGATCGACGATGCTGCGCAGGCTGCCGCGCGACAGCCCCGGCTTCAGGTAGGGCATGTGATACATGATGCCGACGACTCCGCCACGATCGGCGATGGCGCGCAGCTGTTCGTCGGTGAGGTTGCGCCAGTGATCGTACGCGCCGCAGACACCGGTGTGAGTCACGATTGGGGGCAGCTTCGTGTCGTGAACCTCGAGGGCTGCGAAGAAGCCTCGACGTGAAATGTGCGAGAGGTCGACGAAGATTCGGTTCTGGTTCAACACCTCGATGGCGTCGGCGGCCAGGGGCGTGAGGTGGCGCGCGTGCCAATTCGACAGCGGCGTGCTGCTGGTACCGAGACGTGATGCGTAGAGGTGCACCAGGGTGATGCGCAGCACCTTTTGCGGGAGCACCGCCGAGAGCGCGTCGAGGTGGATGTCGAGGGCGTTACCCCCTTGGATGCCCAAGAACGCCGCGTGTCGACCGCTCTGGCGCGCGGCGTGGTATTCCTGGACGTTGGTGACCAGCGCGACGTCAGCGGCGTGCTGAGTCAGTAGGCGGCTGAGTCGAGCGAAGTTCTTCTCGTAGGCGCGTTGTCGCCCCTGGGCGCTGCGGAACGGATTGGTGGTGATCACCCAGGTGGCACCCGAGATCCCCACCTGGCGCAGGCGCGGCAAGTCGACCTGGCGGTAGTATCTGGCGCCGAGCGCGCCACGGCCATGTCTTCGGTCGAGCCGGTAGCCGAGAATGCGTGTCCAAATGAACGAGTCGACGTGCAGATCGATCACTTCGCTCGCGGCGAAGAGCTCAGCTGCCTCACGCGAGATGGCGAGGCGGCGACAGCACGCGGCTGGCTCTTCTGGTTGCCAACGGGGACTTGGCGCTGGCAAGTCCGAAGCGGGGTGCGGCCTACTCATGGCGCAAATGGAGCCTGGCGGAGGACGAGACCAAGGCGGGTGGGGCGCGCCAGAGTCGGGACGACGCCGAGCGCTCGAGCAACAGCCGAGCGCCGAACCCCTCGTCGGTAGCTAGAGACTCAGAGACCCTTGGGCACCCGGTCCAGATCGACTTCGCCCAAGGCGTAGCGGATGAGCGCGCTGCGGTTTGCCTTGGTCAGCCCCCGCCCCTTGAGCTCTTCGACCATCTTGTCCAGACGCTTCAGATCGTCAGTGTACATCGAGATGCAGATCACCTTGTAGTGCGAGGGCTTGCCATCACGCTGCTTCGGCGGCGTCTCTTTGGGCACTGGCTTGGCTTGTTGGCCTTGAGGGCTGTAGAAAGTGCCCGACAGCACGCCTTCGACCTCGTCCTGGTCCAGCACTCGTGCCGTGGCTTGCCTGAGTTCTCCTCGTTCCGTCATGTCTCCTCCTTATGCTAGGCAATTGCTGAGTAGTTGCCGTCGAACCGCTGGTTGTCGCCGATGGTGATGGCGCTCTGGGTGATGCGGTCGATGAGTTTCTGGTAGTCGCCGGTGATGCTCGAGTCCGGATCGTATTCGAGCAAGGTCTTGCCCTGCGAGGGCGCTTCCTTGGCGCGGATGGCAGAGCGAACGGGATCGAGGCAGCGCTCCTTGAAGTGGTCGCGCAGAGTCTCCAGAGCCTCGTTGCAGATGCGAGCGCGCCGGTCGTACATCGTCGGCAGAACGCCCCACAGCTGCACGGGGTGGTTGAGCAGGCGATTGACGTTCTTGATCGTCTTGACGACTTGGCGCACGCCGACCAACGACAGGTAGTCACACGCCACCGGACAGAGCACGGCATCGCTGAACACGAGGGCGTTCTGGTTGAGCAAGGACAAACTCGGAGAGCAGTCCACGACGACGTAGTCGTGGCTCGAACGTGCTGCCTGCAATCGCGTCGCGAGGATGCGGTCGCGATTCTGGCGGCCGGCGAGGTAGAGCTCGGCGGCGGCGAGCGTCTCGTTCGAGACGAGCACGTCCAGGTTCTCGCGCGCGGGGATGACGGCATCCGCCACCGGGCAGCCCATCACGAGCACGTGATAGAGCGTCCGTTTGGGATCCTTCAGTCCGAGAGAGACGCCGACGTTGCCTTGGGCGTCGGTGTCCACCAACAGGGTTCGATAACCTTTGGCAGCCAATCCCGCGGCCAGGGTGACGGCGGTGGTCGTCTTGCCGGTGCCGCCCTTGTGGTTGAACACGGCCAGAATTCGCGGGGCGCCTTGCTCGCGACTCTTCGCCAGCGGCACTTCATCCGACAGTCGAGCCCCCCCGCTTTCGCGCAGGAGCTGTGCACGGCAAGCACCGCTGCAGGCGTAGTGCCGACGGCCAGCGAGGTAGCAAACGTGAGAGGCGTGAGTCACCGAGAAGCCGGCACCACACGCATTGCATCGAACCAGGCCAGACGCGGTATGACTCTTCGCAACGCACGCTTGGGAGCAATAGAAGCGAAACTCGCTCTGTCCTCCCTCGGCACGATGCTCCTCCATTTGGTAGCTGAACTGCACATGAAAGGCATTGCTACAAATGCTGCATTTCTGGAGCAGTTCAGCCATCGCGACCCATTATCCTCACAAAGAATCGGTTATCGAAAAGCACGTCCGCACGGATGGCATCTCGGCGGGGAAAAGGCCAAAAAATTGGTGCGCTTAGATGCGATTCGCAAAGCGGCCAGGAGGCCGGTGCGGGCTCGGGCGAGCCGACGGTCGGTGCTTCCCGCGGCAGCCGCGGATCTGCAGCCGCGGGTCACGTTGCGCGGGCGCGCCGGCTGTCGGCGTTGCCGTCGCCACGGGCGCGAGCCCGGATCCGCCCAGTGGCGCACCGCGCTGTCTGCCGCTGAGGCCAGGGGCGATGCGGCTGTCCATGGCTGCGTGTGCCCGACCCGGAGCTGATCACCAGCGGCCACTCGCGGATCGTCGGGCGGGGCGACGTGTGACTGCGGGAGGCGCGAGACGGCGCGGTGCTAAAGCAGGACGAAGCTCATCGAAACACCCGGCACCGTGGTGCAAAGGCGGAGTGAGCCTCGTGGCGCACCGGGCGGTGTGGTGCGAAGGTAGGGCGAAGCCCTTCAAGGCACTCGGCGGTGTGGTGTGAAGGCAGGAGGAGCCTCGTCACGGCACTCGGCGCTATAGTGCAGAGGCAGAGTGAAGCTCCTCGCGGGCTCGGCGCTGGGACGCCAGCGGGGACGCAGGCCGCGCGCCGACTGCGTCAGTTGCCGGGCGCAGGCGCTGGGGGGATCGGCTCTTCAGGGCTGGGGGCCTGGGAACCCTGTCTCACCGCGTGGCGGGCTTCTTCGATGGCGCCCAGCAGGCGAGCGACCTTGGCGGCGTCTGCTTCCGCTTCCAGATCGAACGCCGCCATCAGCTTCAAGGCGTAGCTTCGAATCGAGTTGCGCAACGCGCGCAACGGTTCGAGCACTCTGGCAGTGGCATCAGCCGCGTCGTTGGCGGTGATGCCGAGCGCGGCGCCGTATTCGTTCTGTCGTGCCTGTAGCGCGGGCAACACGTCGGCACCGCACACGTTGGTCAGGTCCTCCTTCAGAGTCGCGTCTTCGAGCTTCGTCAGCCGTTTGTCGCCTTCGGCCCATTGCTCGCGGAACTTCTTGGTGATGAACGACAGCCCCTCCGGATAGAGCGCCACTTGGAGTCGAGCTGCCGCGGGCGAGCGGGATAGGCCCAGCTCGAGCTGACCAGAGACGATCATGTGGATCCCGCGCCACAGCGAGTCCAATGCCGTGTCGAGTGGCTGCACCGCGCGCTTTCGCGTTTCGGCGTCGGTCGCGATCCACGCGGACTGCAACTGCACCGCCCGGTCACGCAGTTGCGAAGCGGCGACGTTTACTTGCGGCACACCGGTGGCGGGGATCTCGTCAGCGTCCAGCCTGCTCAGCAGGCCGTGCGCTATGGCCAGCGTGAGCGCCACATTCGTCGGGGGCAGTGAAGTGTAGTCGTCGATCGAGAGCTCCATGATGGGCCGCTGATTATCATGTTGAAGTGAGTCGGAAGACCCCATTGCCAGTGAGGTGTGTACCTGCGACGCGTTGCGTTGGGTAAATCTCGCGTCAGATTGCACGCCGCGGCAAGGGAACACGTGTGTCTGTGCCGCGTCGCGCCACGGCAAGGACTGTGTGTATCTACGTCGCGCCGCGTCGGGTGAACGCCGCGCCGCGCCGCGTCGAGTGAATGCCGCGCCGCGCCGCGTCAGTGAATGCCGCGCCGCGCCGCGTCGAGTGAGCGTTGGGTGTTGCGCCAGGGCGGCTACGCCATGGGGGAAAATGCGGCGTTGGGGTCCGCCACAAAACGACGACGGCGAACCCCGAGGGAGTCCGCCGTCGTGTCGATGGGGTCGGCTCAGTTCTCGGGGAACGAGGTCCAGCCTTCCATCCAGTTGTCACCACCGGGCTCGAACGCACCGCGGTAGGTCGCGCCGGTGTCGAAGAAGCCGTCGTCTGGAGGCGTGGAACCTTCGGTCGCCGCTGGGCCATCCTCGGCGGGCATCAGGTTCGGAGCCGTGAGGTTGGTGGGATCTTCCAGACCCGGGTCCTGGTCGAAGATGTTGTTGCGCGCTTCGTCCATGAAGAACGCTGCCTCGTCGAAGCCGTCATCGTCGTCGTCGTCGCCGGTCTCTTCGGGGAAGGGGGTGTCGCCGTCGGGTCCGGTGTTGAAGAAGATGCTGCCTTCGACGGTCAGGTCGAGCGGATCGTTTTCGGTGCCTTCGACCGACTCGGCGTCCCGCACGTCAATCGCGGAGGATTGGGAGTTGATCACGATGCCGTTGTGGATCCGACCCCACGTGCCGTGACGGAGCAAGAGGCCGTTGGACGAGCCGCCCACGATCGTGAAGTTGTAAACCTCGGGGTTCGAGCGCGGCTCGAGATCGTACTCGGGGTCGTTGGTGTCCCACTCGAAGCCGTTGTCGCCGTTGTCCGGATCCTGGACGATGGCCAGGAACTGCACCTTCGCTTGGTTGCCGTAATCCGAGTCCAGGGAGTCGTCCTGGGCTCGGGTCAGCACGATGTGGTCGAGTCGCGGCGCGCCGCCCCAGATCTCGATGCCGTCATCCAGACCCTGATGCATCTGGAAGTAGCTGATGGTGGTGTCGGAGCCGCAGCCGCCGATGCTCAGACCGTTGAGCTCGTTGTCCACACCGACGATGGCGCCCGCGAACTCGACGCGGGTGTACTCGATGTTGGCACAGTTGTGCGTCTCATCGTCACCGCCGAACAAACCCTCTGCCGAGTCGCCTTCGAGGCCCTCGATCACGTCTTCGCCGCCGGGCAAGTTGATGGGGGCGTTGCCCAGCAACACCAAACCAGCCCAACCGCCGGCTTGGCGTTCGCCTTCCAATTGAGAGGTGGTCATCACGACCGGAGCATCCGCGGTGCCCTTCGAATCCAGGTGGCCGTCGCGTGTGATCACGAGTGCCGCACCGGGATCGCCGTAGACGTACGTGCCGGCTTCGATGGTCAGGTTCGCCGAAACGAACGCGATGTCGCTGAGGTAGTAGTCGTTTTCACAGGTCCAGGTCACGTCGTCGGTGAGCGCCGTGTCGACCTCGACCAGCTCGCGGTCCTCGGGATCCGGGCACACGACGGGTTCGGGCTCGGGTTCCATGTCCGTAGCGGCGCCGCCATCGTCCGTCTCGGTCATGTCCGTGGCCTGCGTGTCGGTGGCTTCCGTGTCCGTGCTCACGTCGGTGGCCTCGTCCGTGGCTTCGTCGGTGGCCTCATCGGTAGCCTCGTCCGTGGCTTCATCGGTGGTCTCGTCAGTGACCTCCTCGTCGGTAGCCTCGTCCGTGGCTTCATCGGTGGTCTCGTCGGTGACCTCCTCGTCGGTGGTCTCGTCCGTGGCGTCCGAACCGCCGCTGTCGTCGCCACACGCGGGCAGAACAGCCGCTACCGCGAGTAGGCTCGCGAGGGTTCCAAGATAGCGAAGCTTCATTGTGATATTCCTTTCTAGATACATAAGGCGATGGGGTTGACCGCGGTGCGTGTTTACCCCACGGATTGTGACGGTTTCGCGAAGCCTCCGAAACAATCCCAGGACGCTCGCAACGCCGCCTGGGACGCGCTCGGCGAACACCCGCCGCGAGGTGAGAGCGCAGTTGGCGTCGTGGCGCGACGACCTCGCGGGGGCGGAGCGAGCGCCATTCGGTGCCCAGCAGACTCTGTCGGGCCCGCTGCCGTCACGACACCAAGAGCGAACGCCCTGGCGAGAAGCGGGCATTCGGTGCCGCGCGGGCTCCGCTGGGTTGCCGGCGTCAATACGTCCAGCCGGCGTTGAGCCCGAGCGTGAAGTTGGGATCGGTCTCCTGGAAATAGACCGGACCCTGCTTGAAGCGTTGTCCTTGCAGCAGCAGGTTCTGCACGTAGAGGCCGAAGCTCCAGTGATCGTTCGGCTTGTAGAATGCCGTGTAGTCGAGCGCGTGGAACGGCTGCTCGTAGACGTCGGGTACCCCCAAGCTGCCGGCTTCCGAAATGCGTCGTCCGAAGACGTTGTAGTAGAGGTAGGTCGAAAAGCCGCTGTCTTCTGGGGCGAACCCCAAGCCCAAGTTGGCCACGAACGGTGATTGACCGGCGAGTGGCCGTCGCGAACTCGTGCTCAGCGCTTTCTGTTCTTCCGTGAACTGCACCTCGGACTGGATCAGCGCGAGGTTTGCCAAGAAGGAGAACTGTTCGAGCGACGTGGACAACAGCCCCAAGCCGACTCGCGCCTCGAACTCGGCGCCGTAGTTCTTGGCACCCTTGATGTTGATGAACTTGATGTCGCCGTTGCTGCTGTCGATGCTGGGTTCGATGGGGCTCTCGAACAGCTTGTAGAACAGGGAGACGGCGAAGACCTCGGTGGGGGAGGGGAATACCTCCCAGCGCAGGTCGAAGTTGTGAATGAAGGTGCGCTCGAGCAAGGGGTTGCCGCGGATGGTTCGACGCCGCACGTAGTCCTGGATGATGAACGGGGATAGTTCACGGATCTGAGGTCGAGCCACGGTGCCGCCGTAGGCGGCGCGCAGAGTCATCTCGTCCGTGAAGGCGTAACTCAGCGATGCGGCCGTCAGGTAATCGATGTCCAGGCGGTCACCCGAGATGGCGGGACCATCGTCGTCTGCGTCTTGCTCGTCGTCGGCGTCTCGCTCGGGAACACGGAACGGTGCGACGGCGTCGATCGCCTGGTGGAAGCGTTCGGCGCGCACGCCACCCATGCCCGTGAGCTTGCCGACGATTGGCGTTTCCAGCATGAGGTAGGCGGCGTGCAAGTCCTGGTCGGCTTGGTAGCCGTCGGTCAGCGTGCTGATCTCCTGAATGGTCCAGCGTTCGCCCGCGGTCGCAGGATCGAGCAGCTGCTCTGGCGGTAGGAGCGTATCTTCGTTTTCCAGCAAGACGGACTGAAAACGTCGTGCGGCAAATGAACGATTCGAACTGCGACCCATGTACCCGGTCTTCAGCGCAGCGTCGCTCCACAGCGCGGCCTTCAGATCGAGACCGCCGCCGTAGTCCTCTTGTTCGAGCACACTGAAGAGGTGCTCACCGCTGCCTTGGATGCCCCAGAAGCGCAGACCGTCCGGATCTTGGCGGTAGACGGCGGTGCGGCTATCGGGTTGGTCGCGCCGCACGCGCGAGGTGTTGAGCTGCCAGCGAATGTCGAGAAAGTCAGCGAGCTGTTCGTGCTCGCCCAGCAACTGGTTGAAAAGCAGCTGCCGTTCGACGAACTGGTACGAAGTCAGATCGACGTCGCCGCCTTCACGGTCGGAAAAGCCGTTGACGTTGCGTGTGGTATCGGTGGAGGTCTGCGTCAGCATCGACACCACCGAGACTCTGTGCTTGTCGCTGGGGGCGTAGCTGACCGTGCCCAGGGTGCCGATCTGGGCTTCCTGCGTGCCGGTTTCCTGGTCGAGTTCGTCACGAGCGGAGACCTCACCGTCCGTCAGCCGCACGCCGCGAATCACCGACAGTTGTCGGCTCTGGCGGTGCTTGTATCCGAGCGTGAAGAAGTAGCCGATGTCACCTGCGGAGGTCTTGATGGTGTCGCCGACGCTCAGCCCCAAGCTGAGGTTCGGCAGGCCTAGCGTGGTTCCTCGCTTCCAATTGTTCGGGAAGCTGCCTGCCATCTCGCCGATCTCTTCGGAGGAGTAGCCAACGTCGGGATCGAAGCGGGTTTGCGAACGTACCTGTTCGGCCGGGATGCGGTCGGGCAGAGCGCGAGTGCCGTCGTCCATCGCCAGCCAATCCGTCGAACCACCGGGGTAGTCGAGCACGTCCTTGAACGTGGTCAGCGTGTCGTAGGTGCCCCGGATGGACACCTTGAGCAGGAACTCTTCGGGAAAGCTACGCGTTTCGACGTTGAGTGAGCCACCTGCAAAGTCGCCGGGGATGTCGGGGGAGAACGTCTTCGATATGGTCAGCCCGGACAGCAGACTGGTGGGAAACAAGTCCAACTGGAAGCCGGGCAAGTCCGGATCCGTCGATGGCATCGGCACGCCGTTGAGGCGCACGTTGGAGTAGCGACCGCCGAGCCCACGCACGAAGAGGAACTGGCCGCCCACTACGGAGGCGCCCACGATGCGGCGCGTGGCGGAGCTGGCCGAACCATCGGGCGTCTTGGCGATGTCGTCGCTGCCCAAGCCGTCCTGCACGGTGGTCGCCTTGCGACGCTCCGCCATCACGCTCGCGACGCCGCCTTCGATGTAGGGGGCGGTGATGACCACGTCGTCGAGCTGCGTGGCGGCGGGTGTCAGTTCGATGTCGACTCGAGTCGACTCGTCCTTCGTCACCTCGACGTCGTTGGTCGTTTGCAGCGAGTAGCGGGTGTGGATCACGGAGACGGACTGAATGCCCACGGGCGTGCGAATGCGGAAACGTCCATCCGCGTCAGTTTCCGCTTCGGCATCGACGCCACGCACGAGCACGCGCGCTCCAACGACGGGAGTGCCTTCCTCGCTGGAGACGACGCGGCCGGCGATGAAGCCGTACTCGATGACGACCTCTTCTTCCGGCTTTCGTTCTTGCGTCGCTTCCGCTTCGGCGGTGCCGACGCCTTCGACGTCCAGCGCGGCGACCTCGCCGTCGGGTTTCAGGTTCACGAGCACTTGAGTGCTCTCTCCTGCCGCGACGACAATCGTGCCCAAGTCGACGCGCTTGGGCTCGGTGCTGCCGGGCGGCAAGAGCTGTGGCGGGATGGTCAGAATGAGCGTGCGTTTGCCCTCACTCGCCGGCAGCCGGGCCGCGCCGTCGGCGGTGGTCAGCGCCGTGTGCCCCTCGTCGGTCTCGACCGTGATCCCGGCGCCGAAAGGGCCACTGTTCTCCAAAAACAAAAGAACGACGACCCCAGAGGGCGCTGCTTCGCCGGGGACACGTCGTGAGTGTGGGCCATCGGGTGCCGCGTCCGTTGCGTCTTGCCCGTCGGTAGCCCCTCTCGGGGACTCCTTCTCCGCGGCTGAGACGGGAGCTTGCGGAGAGGCGTCCGAGGCGGCTCCGTTGCTGGGCGGCGGCGTGGGCGTCTCCGCGTCGGATGTCGGCCCTGGCGGCGGGGTCTCGACACTGGCCGCGTCGCCCTGAGCGAAGGCGAGGTTGGGTGTTGCCATCCCGACACCAACCCACATGAGGAGGCTCGAGGGTAAACGTAAACTCATGAAGCGCACGAGTGTTTCCGAACTGTGGGTGGGTTTCGAGGCGCCCGGAGCTGGGGGCGGACAGGGTTTTTGGGAGGCCGGCTAGGGGCGGCCGGGGGTCAGGGGCTACATTCCCAGCCCGCCTCGCGGCAGGCCGCCATCGCTTTTCGCAGCTGCAGTGCCGACTCGAACAACTGGGGATCTCGAATCGGCTTGAGCTGTTCTTCCGCGGCGTCGAACTGCCCCGTCTTGTAGTGGGCGTAGGCCACTGCGTACCTGATGTTCTCGTCGGCGAGCAGGCCCAAGCGGGAGAGTTTTGGCAACATTGCCGTGACGGCTTCGAAGTCCTGACTCTCGACCAACAAGCTCAGTCGCTGCTTCGTCTTGGCCTTTTGGTCCACCACTCGAGCGTTGAGCCACTCGGCTCGATGCAGCATCCCGGCCTCCTTGTAGAGTTCCGCGGCTTCCAGGGTGAACTTCGGATTGATGCGGGCTGCCTCCTCGAACAGCATGGCCGCCGGGATTTGCCTGCCGGCGTCGAGGTAACAGTGCGCCAGTTGCACGAGCACGTTTTCATCCTCGGGGTAGCGTAGGCGGGCGCCCTCCATCAGGAGCTGAGCACGTCTAAAGGCATTGGCCGAGCGCAGCGCTTCGGCGATCGCCACGTACTCGTCTGCCTCGATGTTCTTGCGCGCGAGGTAGCGCTCGCTGACGTCCACGGCGCTCAGGTAAAGGCCCATGTCGATCAGGTAGAAGATCTGGAGGCGTTGGAACTCCGCCTGTTCCGGAAACCTGCGTTCGCCACTCGCCAGTGTGCTCAGCGCGCTCTCGCGCCGACCGAGTCGCCACTCCGCCTCGGACTTCATCAGTAGCGTTGCCTCCTTGTCGTTGGCTTGCCTACCGCTCTTCTTCAAGGCATCGAGGGCGCACTTGAAGTCTTCGAGCATGAAGCACGCCTGGGCCTCGTACAGATGAAGGCTCGGGTCCTTCTGCCCAGCCTTTGCCGCTTGGCCGAAGTCCCGTCGCGCCTCGGCGTAGTGTTTCTGCTGGAGATGCGCCAGACCGCGCAACGTGTAGAAGCGCGCAGCGTCCACCGTGGGGTCGTTGGGATCGACTTCGGAGAGCACCTGCAGGGCGCGGTCGTAGTGCTCGTCGTGAAGCAGGCGGGCGGCCAAGCCCAGGTGATCGACTTCGACTTCGGTGTCTTTCGCCTTCTCATCGTCGCTCTTTTCGGCTGAGACGGGGGCGGCTGCCAGCATGAGTGCGACTGCAGTCAACCAAGCCCGATGCAGGAACCTGCTGCGATTCGAATTGCCCATCACCATGTTTGCCTTGGGGCGCTGTCCGGACACGAGACGCCTCAGCCCTTCTGTAGCTTGTAGACGACCTTCTGCTTGACCCAGGCATCCACCGTTTCGCCTTCGTACGTGCCGGGGCTGAACATCCATTCGCGCACGAAGTTCTTGGCGGAGGCATCGAAGACACCCGAAGGCTTCGAATCCAACACCTTGACGCCGCCGACGGAGCCGTCGTTCTTGACGTAGATGTTGAGCGTGACGTAGCCCTCCACACCCTGCTTGCGAGCGTCCTTGGGGTACTCTTGGTTGCCCCGCCTCGAGGTCGGCTTCGGGGGATTGTCGAGTGCCCCTTCCGTCATCGGACCCTTCTTGTCGAACTTGCCGATTAGGTCGTTGGAGACTCCGCCCATGGCAAAGCCGCCGAGCCCGTCGAACTGCAGTGCGACTCCGGAGATGGCGGACGATAGGTTGGGCGTCTTGGGCGCAGGCGCCGAACGGTTCTGTCGCTTGGGTCGCTGACGCTGCTGCTTGGCCTTCTTCTGCTTCTTCGGTGGCTTCTGTTCGACTTTGAACTCGACGCTCGATTCCTTGGCTTGTTCTTTCGGCGGCTTCTCTTGTTGGTTCATGTACATGACCGTCGAGAAAACCAAGAAGCCCCCGCCCAACATCGAGACGACGGCGTATCCGTGCTTCAGCAACATCGACTTCATCATAGGACCTCCAGATCTGCTGCCGGTTACCGGTCAGCCTCCTGCTTCCTTGTTGGTTGCGACACCGACTTCGGTTGCGCCTCCCAGGCGACACTGGTCGACGACTTCGACCAGCTTGTCCGCCGGGACACGGCGATCGGTGATGACGAGAACCGATTTTTGGTCGGCGCTCTCGAGAAACTCACGCACTCGGCTCTGCACCATCCAGGGTCGAACGGGATTGCCGTTGATGAACACGTTGGCGGCGCTGTCGATGTTGATGCGTAGCGATTTGGTCGACGCTCGGCTGGCGCTCGCGGCGTTCGGTCGCTCCAGCTCGATCTTCATATCTTTGACGAACGTCGTCGAGACCATGAAGAAGATGAGCAAGATGAACACCATGTCGATCAACGGGGAGATGTCGATGTCGGCGTTGTCGCTCTTTCGTTCTCTACGGCGCATCGGTCATCCTCCTGCGGTGCGTTCGGGTTCGAGGGGGGCTTTGGGATCGGCACAGAGCATGTCCTTGATCTGGTCCAGCTCTTCTCTGAAGCGTGCTTCCTTGCGGTCGAGAACGCGGCCGATGATGATGCCGGGTACGGCGACAGCGAGGCCCATCTGGGTCGTGAACAGCGCTTGGGAGATGCCCCCCGCGATGCCACCAGACTGGCTGAACAGCTCCATCTCGCCCAAGGAATCGAAGGTCTCGATCATGCCGATCACCGTGCCCAGAAGACCGGCGAGGGGAGCCACCGTGACGATCACGCGAATGACGAACTTGCCGCGCGTCAGCTCGGGGTTGAACTCGCTGAACGCGTCCTGCAGCACCGGGCGCAAGTCGTGTCCCTCGTTCTTTTGCTTCAGGTCGATGCCCCACACGACCGCGGTGTCGATGATGCCCTTCGGTTTGCGGGCGTAACCCTCGAGGTAGCGGTTGACCAAGACGCGCGCGCTGCGGCGGTTTCCGCGCTCGAGCAGCTGCGATCGCAGACCCAAGAAGTACCACAAGAGCAAGGTGCCGATGGCCAACGGAGGCATGACGAAGCCGCCCAGCTCCAGGTAGTGGAGCATCTTGGCCGGGACGTTGAGCAGGAAGTCCATCGCTCGACTCAGGTGGCGACCAGGGGCCCGTCCGACGGGAGTTCCTTCTTCGGAGGAGCTTGGGGGCGTACCGAAAGCCGCACGCCGGTAGCGACGTTGACGGCGCGCAGGGCGATCTTGTCCATGCCGTCTTTGATGGACTCGGCCCAACCGGACAGCAGGTTCCCGATCACCAGCGCCGGAATCGCCACGACCAGGCCCAGCTCTGTGGTCACCAAGGCGATCGAGATGCCGCCCGAGAGCAGTTTCGGGTTGCCGGTGCCGAATTCGGTGATGATGTCGAAGGTGGCGATCATGCCGGTGACCGTGCCCAGCAATCCGAGCAGTGGGGCCACCGCGGCGATCACGATGATGGTCGATCCGAAGCGATCGAGCTGCGGCTGCTCGTGCAAGATCGCCTCGGAGATGATGTCTTCCAACTCTTGGCGCTCGCGGTGCAAGTGCTTCAGGGTCGCAACCAGGACGCGACCGCCCGCACTGCGTGCTTTCTGGCAAACCTCGATCGCCGCGTCGATCTCGTGGCGTTCCAGCAGCGGAGTGATCGTCTCTCCGAGCTTGGTCGTGTTGGCGGCGGCGTTGAGCAACAGAAAGACACGGATCAACGCCATCAACAGCGCCAAGCAGCCCGCGCCGACGATGACCCACCCGATCACGCCACCGCTGTCGATGACTTCGAGCGGCGTCTTGTCTTTCTTCTTCTCGATGCCTTTGTCGAGGGACTCGTAGAGAAAGAGCTGGAGCGTGGCCGGGGAGGAGCCGGAGGCGATGTTGCGCGCCACGCTGGCGGTGTCCCCTTCAGGCCAGATCTTGAGTCGGTCGGCTCCGGCGGGGGCTAACGCTCCAGCGACGTCGTCGGAAATGCCGTAGCTGGCGACGCGACCCAGGTGGATGATGTTGCCGCTGAGCTTGTCGCCGTTGACGGCGAAGAACTCGCCCGGTTCGTTGCGAACCTCCGAAAAGCGCGTCAGCAGTTCCAGTGCCTCGTCGAAGGCAAAAGCGACCTGGCCGAGTTGTGCCTCGGCGTCGCCTTCTTTGGCTTCGGGCAGTTTGATCCCGCCCTTGTCGAGGGTGGCTTCCGCCTGTGACAAGAGCGAGCCCATGAGGTCGTCTTCTTCGCCCGCCGAATCGACTTCGCGCTCGACTTCACTCAGTAACTCGCTCATGCGATCCGCTTGGGTGCTGAGGGTGAGCACGCGACCCTGCAGCGTATCGACTTCGCTTTTGGCGGCCTCCTGCTTGCCGTTGCTTTGCGCCTCGAGGGCTGCGAGGCGCTGAGCGAGCGACGTCTTCTCGGCCTCCAAGAACGCGAATTCGCGCTGGTAGGCCGATTGGACGTCGGCGTGTGCAGCTCGAGGCACGAGTGCCAGACAGATCGCCGCCAGCAGGGCGGACGACGCGATCGCGCGCAACAGCTCGAGCCAACGGGGGGACGCGTGCGGGGTGTTGATCATCTGGGGTACCATCACTCGCTCAGTTGGGGCAGCGCGTTGGGCAGTTCGAAGTAGCCCACGCGGATCTGCTTCTTGAAGCTGGAGAACAACTCGAGGATCGCGCGTTGACCGTCGGGGTCGTCGACGGCGTCGAACGACCACTTGCCATCGCGCTTCACGGCTCGCCCCGTGTCGTCAGCCTCCGTCTTGTAGAACATCATCACCATGCCCAAGCGCACGACCTCGGCCAAACGTTCCTCGCCGTCGACGCTGACGGTTTGCTTGTACAGCCCGTTTTCCCGCGTCATTCGGAACTCGTCTTCGACGAAGCTCCAGAGTCGAGCCAAGCCGCGTCCGGCGGTGAGCAATCCCGCCTTGTACTGCTCGTCGAGCTTGTCGAGGGCACTCAGGCGCTCCTCGCGGCGGAACGGCAACGTGCCTTCGACGTAGCTGCGCACCTTGACGATGGACTCTTTGAACAGAGGCACGTGGCGGTCGCTCTTGGCTTTCTGTGCTTGGATCTCCGCACGCCGCTTGGCGATGGTCGCTGCCAGCTTCTGCACCCGAGTTTCTTCGCGCTGCAATTCCAGCTCGAGGTCCGCACGCTGCCTGGAAAGGGAACGCACGGCTTCCTTGGACTCGGTGCTCTTGGTGCTCAGTTCCTGCGCTAGGGTTTCGACTTCGCCGCGCAGCTGCGCGAGGCGCGCCGCGAGTTCGCTGGTGTCAGCGGTTGCTCGATGGGACACGACGCTCGTGAGTCCGATGGCGAGAACGAGCAACGCCCAGCGTGAGCGCAGCAGTTTGGGGAGGGACGATGGCCTCAGACTTGTCATGTTCGAAAGGTCCTTCTGCTGGCTCCCCAACTATCGAATGGGCAGGGCTCGAGAGTGACGTCCGTGCAACGACTTCGTGACACGCACTTCGACACACCTGCTGTTCGGGGAGATCCCGACGGCGCCACGAGCCGTCGAATCCGCCTTGTGCGACGAGTCTGTGACGTCCCAGAGATCGGCATGTGCCGATTGTGTGAAGTCGGGTGGGGTGTTCCGCGGCGGGTGTTCGCTCCACGTGGGCGACTCGCGCGCGGGCACGCGTGAGGGCCCGGCCTCGGGGCCCAGAGCGATGCGTTCGCTCGCCGCCGAGCCACGAAGCCCGGGAACGATGGCGATCTCCCATTGCCCCTCAGCGACGGATGTAGCTAGGCTCGGTCAAGAGGGATGTTCGACCAACTGCTGAAGATATTCTCGGACACCGACGCGCTCAAGAGCGCGGGCGATCAGTTCGAGGAGATGCTGCGGTTGGTGGAGGGCATGATCCGCACGGCGAGCAAGGCGTACTGGGGCAGCCACATCACGCCGGAGGAGCGCAAGGAGCTGCAGGTGACGGACATTGCCGTCAACAAGCTGCAACGAGGGATCCGCAAGGAAGTGATCCTTCACCTGTCCGGTGCGTCTAGGCCGGACACGCCCTACGGCTTGCTGCTGATGAGCCTGGTCAAAGATGCCGAACGGCTCGGGGACTACGCCAAGAACCTGGCCGAGCTGCACGAGTTGTGCGACCGCGGTGCCGGCGACTTACCGCAGGGTGAATTGACCACCGAGTTGCGTCGCATCGCCGACTTCGTGGAGAGCCTGTCCACCGAGGCCAGTGGTGTCTACCGCCGCAACGATCAGGCCCGCGCTCAGGAGCTGGCGCTCGAAGGTAAACGGGTCTCGCGCGCCTGCGACGCGCTCATCAGGAGGGTTGCCGGCTCTGGATTGGATTCTGCCGTGGCCGTCGACATGGCACTCGGCACCCGGTATTACAAACGCATTGCCGGGCACCTGTTGAATCTCTTGTCCAGCGTGCTGATGCCGCTGCACAAGCTCGACTACCTCGACGAAAAACCGCCGCCGTCTGGGTGATGCCGGTGGATGTGTCTCGTTGGGGCGCTGCGATGAGTCTCCCTGTGGACGTTCGGGCTGTTGCCGACGGCGAAGGATCGAATAAGTTCGCGGCGCCATGACGAACCGCCTCAGCACGCGCACCCGCATCTTCGTCGTGACCCTGGCGCTGTTGCTGGGGCCGTTGTTCTTGGCGTACTGGCATCTGCATGGCCGCACCGTGGCGGAAGTGCGCCCGTGGGAGCGCGCCAGTCTGGAAAGCCAGGCGCGTTTGGTTGCCGAGGTCGTCGCGCAGCGGCGTCTACTGCCGACGGATGAGCGCGGCTGTCAGCGGGCCGTGCAGTCCCTGGCGACCAGCACTGGTGCCGAGGTAACGCTGTTCTCCCTTGGCGGTGACGCCGTGGCCAGTTCCGCTCCGGAGCTGCCGGCTGCGGGCGCCGAAGTTGCCGAGGCTCAGGCGCGAGGACTGTCGTTGTCGACACGTATCCTCGACGGAAGGGAACACCTGGTGGTCGCCGTACCCTGGACTTCGGCCGGAGCGGTCGTGGGAGCCGTGCGCTTGGTCGCTTCGTCCCCCTCTGCTGCGGAGTCCGAACAGTTGGATGGCCGACTCTTGGGAGGGTCGATTCTGGCGCTGCTCTTGGCCGTTCTGGTCGCATTCACATCGACGCACTTGGCGTCGCGCAAAGCTCGGGCCTTCACCGCCGTGGCAACGAAGATGGCCGACGGCGACCTCTCCGTTCGCACCAACGCGCAGGGCAACGACGAGTTGGCCGTGCTGGGACGCGCGCTCGACGCCTTGGCGGAAAGCCTTTCCGATACCCTGCGGCAGCTACGCTCGGAGAGGAACCGGCTCTCGCGCGTGCTGGCCAGCATGAGCGAGGGGGTGTTGCTCGTGGACGCGGGGGGCACGGTACAACTCGTCAACAACGCGTTGATGGAGATGCTCTACCTGGCGCCGAACCCGGAGGGAAAGCCCGTCTCGAGCGTCATCGAGTACGAAGAGCTCAGCGAGCTGTTGGCGCAGGCCGCGGCCGGCGAGTCGCAGTCGGCGGAGCTGAGACTGGCCAAGCTCAAGGGACGCACCTTGTTGGCCGGGGTCCGTGGTCTGTCGGACGGCGGTGTGTTGGCGGTGTTGGTCGACATCACCGAGCAGCGACGATTGGAGACCGTGCGCCAGGAGTTCGTCGCCAACGCGTCGCACGAACTCCGCACGCCCATTGCCGCGATCATCTCGGCGGCGGAGACGTTGGAGGGCGTGTGGGGGCCCAAGCAGGAAGGCGCCACCTTTCTCGACATGATCAGCCGCAACGCTCAGCGGCTCAAGACGCTGGTGGATGACCTGCTCTCCTTGTCACACTTGGAGTCGGGCACGATCGAGCTCGACATCCAACCTCTGCGCCTGAGGCCCATCCTGGAGTCGATCATGAACGACTTCACTCCTGCGGCGCGTGAGAAGAAGACGGAGCTCTTCTGCCTCGTGCCGAGCGACGTGGTCGCCTTGGCGAGTCGACGTGGGCTGCAGCACGTGATCGGCAATCTCGTGGACAACGCCATCAAGTACAGTCCGCCGGGATCCAAAGTCCGTGTTTCCGTTCAGCGCAGGGATGATGCCGCGGTGGTCAGTGTTTCCGACGATGGTCCCGGCATTCCAGCAGAGCATCGAAGCCGCATCTTCGAGCGTTTCTACCGCGTGGACGCGGGACGCAGCCGCGCCCTCGGCGGCACGGGCTTGGGGCTTTCCATCGTGAAACATTGGGTCGAGGCGATGAGCGGAACGATTCGAGTTGCCGACGCCGAACCTCACGGCACGACCTTCAGCGTGCAACTCGAGTTGGCATCGGAACAATCCGGTTCTCGTCAGTCCGCGCGCTGACGAAGATTTCCGGCGACGGCGTTTCACTCGCTGCCCAACGCGCGCTTCGAACACCAGTACGTCGCACGGACCGCGGCGCGCCGAGTCCGCGGTGGGTGTGACAGAAAACTGTGTCACTGGTGTCACAGGCTCGTCACTGCCCCGCGTTATGTCGAGGGTGCGGCTCGGTCGGGTCGACGTGTGAACATGAAACAGCCCATGAAATGCAGCGTTGGGGTCCGCGCAACGGCCTGGGAACCCTCACTTTCTGGGTTCCTGGGCTGCAGAGCAAGTCGACGCGGCCGCGCAACTGGAATCGAGGTGTGAGCAATGGTCAGGGTACTCATCGTCGAAGATGATCCGGACATCAGCGCTGTGTTGGACTTCAACCTGCAGCGCGAGGGGTTCGAAACGCGAGTCACGGACAGCGGCGCGCGCGCCCTGCGGCTGATGCACGAGTCCCCCGCCGATCTGATGATCCTCGATCTGATGTTGCCCGACATTCCAGGACTGGACGTTTGTCGACAAGTGCGTAGCCAAGCCGCGACTCAGCAGGTCCCGATCCTGATGGTGACGGCCAAAGGCCAAGAGAGCGACCGCTTGGCGGGATTGGAGACAGGCGCGGACGACTACATCGTCAAGCCGTTCAGCGTGCGGGAGCTGATTCTTCGGGCAAAAGCAGTGCTTCGACGCGCCGAGAACGGTGGTGGTGCCGTCGCTGCTCGGATTGAGAGTGGACCCATCGTCATCGATGAAGCTGCTCACCGCGTGTTCGTCGCGGGCGAAGAGACTCCGCTGACGCACACGGAGTACAAGCTGCTGCTGCTGTTCATCCGCCGGCCTGGGCGCGTCTTCTCGCGACGACAACTTCTCGACCAAGTCTGGAACATGCCGGGTAACGTCGTCACCCGCACCGTGGACACCCACGTGAAACGCTTGCGGGAGAAGCTGGGGCAGGCGGGGGCGCTGATCGAGACGGTGCGCACCGTGGGTTATCGCTACATGCTGCCCGGCACCTGAACGCGTCGCGCAACCTGGTGCCAGCCACGTACGTCCGGCGTCAGCCGTCACGTCCGGCGTCAGCCGTCAAGTCAGACGACGCGTGGCCACGCTTGCATGCCCACCTGTTCTGCGGTCAGGGCAATGCCTTCGCGCAACCCACCGCGTGCCACCGTGAAGCGCTCCAGTTCGAACAGATCCGTGATCACGCCCAGGACCACCGCGGTCGGTCCCACACTGTGAAGGCGCTTTTCCGGCACCCCGCGCTCCATCAGTTCACGCTCCGACGCATCCAAGAGCCGTGGGACCAAATCTGCCAGCACGTGAGAGGGCACCACGGTGCCACGGCTGACCAGACCGTAGCTGTAGACCAGGGACAGAATCACGCGGGCCACCCCGGATGCGAAGACCAGGCGGCCCGGGTGCTGTGGCTGGTGCTTGATGACTGCCGGTTCGATCGTGCGCCGTACGAAGGTCGCCATCTGATCGAGCGCAGCGTTGCCGATGTTCGGCAGCCCAGCCAGGCGCTCTGCCAGAGCCAACACGCCCAAAGGGATGCCGACTTGGCGTTCACAGAGCATGCCGCGGCCCCACGCGATCTGGGTCGAGCCGCCGCCGAGATCGACGACTGCGAAGGCTTCGTCACTGGGAGCAAACTCGGAGATTGCCCCTGTGTAGGTCAGGCTCGCTTCCTGGGTGGTGCTGACGATGGTCGTCTTGAGCCCCGTTTCGGCGTGGACTCGAGCCAGGAATTCGCTGCCATTGCTCGCATCGCGGATGGCGCAGGTGGCCACCGCGACGACGGGACCGTCCACCGCACTGGCCGGCGCTTGTGCCAGCAGGCGTTTGACCGCCTGTACGCCTTGGACGAAGCCGTCAGGCGTTATCTGGTGCTGGGCGTCGACGAAGCGGGCGAGCTGGACGAACTCCACAGCGGAAAATAGCGGCTCGATGCGGCCAGCATCGGTGCGCCGAGCTTGCAGCAGCTGAAAGCTGTTGGATCCGAGATCGAAGACTGTGACGTTCACGACGGCAACCTATGCATCCAGCGTACCGCCGTTTTCGAGTGTGGGGGAGTGCCGACGAATCGAGTAATCGTCCCCAGCCCGGCCAGGCTGCCAGCTCCTGGGAGCTACATGGCGCCGACGTAAGTCATGCGGCGAACACGTGCCCCAACTCCCGGCGTGCAGTTTTCGACACGTGTGGCGTGTCAGTCGGCACACGGGGAGTTGCCCGCGACGTGCGGGCAGTGCACGTCGGGACGCTGCGTGTTGGTCGCCAAGCGCAGGTGGTTGAAGCGGCATTCCAGCGTATTGCCGGAGGTCATGCTCAGCGAAAAAGGATCCGCTTCGCGCGGCAGCGCCAGGCACTCCTCGTCGCAATTGGTGAACGCCTCGGCGAACTGATCGGGACACACGCGCTGCATCATGTCGCAGAACACCGGGCAGGGTTGTCCGCACACATCGCCTCCTGTCATGCCAGCAACGACGCAGTTGAACTCGGGCTCGGCGATCTCGGCGTCTTCTGCTGCAGCCAGCCGGCATTCGACGGTGTCCGTGCTCGAGGGCTCGGCCTCCGCTTCACTGACCATCATGTCCCTGCAGATTTCGAGGCAGGACTCTTCGGTGGCGTGCTGTTCGCTGTCACCGGTGCAGTTGCTCTGGGTGAGCGCACAGTATTCGGCGCACAACTGCGACTTCAGCGTGGCCGCGTCAGGAGGGGCGGCATCGCGTCCGCCGTCCGGAACAACGTCTGCTGGCGGCGTCGAGGCATCGAGCATGTCGATGGCATCGGTCTCTGCCGCCGCGTCGGGGAGCTCCAGGTCGGTGCCCGTCGTATCGTCGGTGACGGCGTCGGTCACAGTGTTCTCGTCGGTCAGCGCCATGGGCTCATCTGTGACCACGTCGGTGCTCATCGGATCCGTATCGGTCGCTTCCGCGGCGTCCGTCGGTGTCGCGGTGTCGGTCGCTTCCGTCTGTGCGGCCGTCGCATCTTGGGCGTCCGTGCCGTCCGTCGCTTCCGTCTCCGCGCTCGGGTCCACGTAGCCCTTGCAACCGCTGAATCGGGAGTCGCAACGCGCCTCTTCGATACCCAGGATGTTCGCGCAACCGGTCACGCCGGCGGCCAGCAGCAAGCAGCTCGTCAAAATTCGTTTCACCAGGCACCTCCGACGCCCACGATGGCCGCTTGGCCCCCTTCGGAAGACCGTGGCGCGGTGAAATACAGCGTTGTCCCAACACCCACCCCGACGATGCCGACGATACCTGCCCCCGTCGCTATGGCTGCCTGCGTGAGGGCTTGGTCCCGTTTGTCGACCCCCTCCGGGTCGCAGGAGTTCTGATCCGTCACGGTGCAGTGATCCTTGGAGTTGCTGTTGCTGCTGATGGCCATGATGGTGAAGATCCCACTCACGACGCCGCTCAGGATACCGGCGCTGCCGATGATCAGGCCCAGGGTGCGCTGCGAGGGGCCCTCTTGCAGCGGTTCCATCGTGTCGGCTTGCGTCTCGGTGGCGAGGGGGGCCGGTCCGGTGTCGTTCGCCTGCTCGCTCGTTTGGGCGACCGCGGGTGGCGCGGAGGGGGTTGGCGCGACGGGCACCAACGGCAGGATGCGAACCACGTAGGGGTCCTTCTGTTCGGCCGCGACGTGCAGCGCTTGCTCGAACGGTTCGTAGCCGGGTGCTGAAGCGCGGATCAGCCAATCGCCGGGGTCGACCGGCAGAGGTGTGCCGAAGGACGGTGCCGGTATGCTCATTCCGTTGCGCGTGACTTCGAAGCCTTCTGGCGTCTCAGCCGGCACCTCGATCGTGACTTTGACGAGCTGCGGCTGCAGGGCTGCGGCGCGAACTCGAGCCAACTCCGCCCGCTGAGCGTCCCCCCGAGTGTCCGCTACGGACGCCGCTTCCTCGAAGGTTGCCCAAGCACTCGCCAGCTTGCCCACTTGCTCGTAGCAGTTTGCCAGGTGCAGCAAGGTGCCGAGGCCCGCGTCCAGCTGCTGGCTCGCGGCGAATTTGGGGCACGCTTCGGCGTAACGTCCGTCGTCCGCAAGCGCCTTGGCCTGCCTGAACAGCGCCTCCGCGGCGGCCTTGTCCGCGGCGGCGGGCTGGGCGGCGGCAACATTCGCCAAGCCCGCCAAAAACAGCACCAAAAGCAGTCCAATCCCAATTCTCAATCGTGCCATCGCTCCTACCGTCCCGCGTGCCGCGCTAGCTTTATTGGCTCCGTCCCGGAACCGCAACCGTCGCGCGAGGAGCGGCGTGGATGGCTCGGGTCGTGGCTCAATGGCGGCCACCGAAATTGTCGGGATCCCACGGATCTGAGCCGTCGCTCTGCCCACGGGGGCGTGGGGGTGTGATGGCTGGAGCCGGTGCCGGGCGCGGCGCTGGCCGCGGACTTGGCGCCTGGCCGCGGGGCGGCGTTCGTGCGGGCGGGGACGCCGCGCCGGCATCGATTCCGGCCCCGACGCTGGCGCTCGGCGGTCGTGAGCCTGCGCCCCGCTCCGACGCCGAGGGCGCGGCGGTGTCCCGGACGGCGTCGTCGCTGTCCCGGACGGCGTTGTTGTTGTCCCGCGCGGTGGGGTTGTTGTCCCGCGCGGCGTTGTCGCTGTCCCGGGCGGTGGGGTTGTTGTCCCGGACGGCGTTGTCGCTGTCCCGGGCGGCTGCCTGCGCTGCTTCACGCTCCGTTCGCTCTTGCTCGAGCCACTTCTGACTGAACACCCAGATGCTGCTGGCGGCGAGCACTGCGAATCCGGCACCCGCCCAGACGGGCCACAGAGGCGCCTTCTTCTTCTTCGGGTGCGCGGTCGTTGCTGGAGACTCTCCATCCAAGGTCACGCCCCGGGTCGTGGCGCCGGGCGCGATGTTGGGTACGGCGCCGACGACGCCAGGTGCGGTACCACCCAAGCCGACTGCGGTAGCTGCCGAGGTGCCGGGCACGTGGCTGCCGAGCACGGTCCCATCGTAGCCGACCCCGCGTGCGGGGTCGTTCAGCACTGGGCTCGTCCCGGTGTAGCCCAAGACGCCGCGAATTCTCGGTACGTAGGTCTGGGCTAGTGAGCTGCCGTAGGGAGCCAGTGCGCTCGCCAGCTCGGCCACATCCGCGAAGCGCGCCTGCCGGTCCTTGTTCAGACACCGATGGATGATGTTTGCCAGTGTGTCCGGTACCTGCGGTGCCGCACTCTGCAGAGGCTCTGGGTCCTGCGACAACACCTTGGCGCAGATCACCGGGACGCTTTCGCCTTCGAAGGCCCGTGCTCCGGCGAACGCTTCGTACAGGATCGCCCCCAAGGCCCAAATGTCCACGCGCACGTCGATATCGCTGGCCTGCATTTGCTCGGGCGCCATGTACTGCGGCGAGCCGACTGCCGTTGCAGGATTGGTCAGGGCGCGACCCGAGGCGTCTCCGAGTTGCTTGGCGATCCCGAAGTCGAGCACCTTCACCGTTTGCCTGCCGTCGGGTGAAGTCACCACGAACAGGTTTTCTGGCTTCAGGTCGCGGTGAACGATGTGCTTCTTGTGGGCGTGTGCCAGTGCCTCGCACACTTGCAGAACGAGATCGACGGTCTCGATGATCGGCAACCTGCCACGGGCGGCGAGCAGAGCGGCGAACTCCGTTCCCTCCAAGAACTCCATCACGATGTACGGCGCGCCGCCCTCCAGCCTGCCGACATCGAGCACGGAGCCGACGTGTTCGCTGCGGATGCCGGCGGCGGCCCGCGCCTCGAGCATCAATCGCTCGACGATCGCCGGATCTTCGGTCAGCTCGGGGCGGATCAGTTTGACCGCGACCTTGCGCTCCAGTTCGACGTGAGTCGCCGCCAACACGATGCCCATGCCGCCGGCTCCGATGACGGCGTCGACGCGGTACTTGCCGGCGATGGTATCGCCGACCTCGACCGGGAGTGTGGTGCCCAGTTCCATGCTCGGCGCCAGTATAGCGATTGGTACGCCGAGGTGGTTGCGCCTCTGCGCACAATCGGCGCTATGCGCCTGCGATCCGGATCACAGCCCTCGGTTCAGGGACAGATTCGCGAACAACTCGAGATCCAGCGGGCGTTGAGTGATGGCGCGAAACAGGATGTGGGACATGGGGGTCACTTCCTTGCCGGAGGGCAAGCGCAGCTTGTAGCGCGCCCCGATGGGCTCGACGGGGTCGGAGAGCCATTGCCCGGGAGCTTCGGCGCCCACCACCCAACCCAGGTAGGCTCCGCCCAGGAGCACCAAACGCTGCAGCCACGGCTCTTTCCCCGTCAGTGGGTGGGCGGAAGCGACCAGGGTGCGCAGCAGTTGTTCCAGGGCATCGAGACTCGCGATCGACCCGTCGAGGGCGTGGGCGTACAGCAGCTCGCAAGCTCGGGCGAGCACCGAACTCTGAACGGCCTCTCCGAGCACGCCCAACTCGTCCGTCTCAGGTTGCCCTTGCCACAGGGCCCGCGGTGCGATCTTCACGCTGGCATAGGACTTCCAGGCGACGGTACCCGGTCTCGCCAGGCCGGTCGTCAACTCGCCGATGAGTGAAGTCCGGCCCCCCGACGCCAACCAATGGTGAGCACTGACGAACGGGCGCCACGAATACGAGCCAGCACGCACTCGTGCATTGCCTGGATCCGTCGCAGCTCCGACCCACTCACCTCGGTGCGAGAGCCTGAGTACCTCGCCGATGTACGAGCCCAGGAGCAACTCGACGGCGGAATCCGGCTCGAACACGGGTTGCATGCCGCACAGCGTGGCGATGGCCGCTTCGAGTCTCGACAGGCTGTGGAGCGAGAGGTCGAACGGCGCGAAGTGGTGGGTGACGGCTGCCTTGTTCAGCAGTTCGGCGCCGTTGAGGCCGAGCAGCTCCAGTTCACGGCCTGGGGTCGTCTGCGGCAGGTGGCTCAGTTGTGAGCGCGCTGCCCGTGTGAAGCTCTCCAATGCGGGATGCACGTCCCCTGCGAAGACAGCGAGCTCGTCCGCCGGCCACAGCTCGCGCGGGTCGCTCAGCGCCGCCAGGGGTCGCATGGACGACGGCGGTCCACTGCTGCGCGGGGGTTCGGAGTGGCCACTCGACGCCGCACGCGGCGTATGCGGTGCAGGCGGTACACTCTCGATACGTGGCACGCGAGCGGCAGCAGGAATGGCCACTTGCCCCGGGTTGGCAGAGGCGCTACCCGTGGCTGCACGTGACGAGCGCCGGGGTGCGGTGCTCTTGGTGTGCATGGAGTACACGCCGGGGCGCTTGCTCGCCAACGCCGGTAGGGGGTTGGCGACCGGGGTCGGCGCCTCCGCCCCGTGCCGCGTGTCGACGACGATCTTCACCGGCGCGTTTCCGGTTTGGGCCAGCGGATCGGTGGCCGTTGGGCGGTCGCTGGGGGGGACGGCGTCGTTGGCCGGTGACTCCAGCGCGATTTCCAGTGCCAGCGCGGTTTGGCTCGGGGCCGGAGGGGGGATCGACCGAGGGCCGGGAATGCCCCGACTCGCGGCGCGAAACAGCGCCTCCGCTTCCGGGAACGGACCGGCATGGCGCAGGAGCTCCTCGAGCCGCTCCGCCACGCTCTGCGGGTCGAGCCGGTCTCGCAAGTAGAGCAAGCGGGTCGCCAGGTACGTCGTGGCCTCCCCGTGCTCGCCTGCCGAGCCCAGTTCGCCGAGCAGTTGTTGTGCTCTGTGCAGTTCGCCCCGACTCAAGCACTCATCGATAGCGCGTAATTCGGGGGTATCGAGGGGGCTCCGTCCTTCCAATGAGCCTGAAGTGTGACGTGAAGTGAGCGAAAACACCAACCCTGCCACGGATCTGGCGACCGAACGGCCTCACTCGGGCTCGACTTCGGCCTCGAACTGCAGGTCGATGTGCGTCGCCTGCAATCGTCGGCCCTCCCCGGCATCGAAGGCCAGGTCCAGCGCATGGTCCGGAAGCGAAATACGGACGGGGTGCTGGGTTCGTACGCTGACGGTTTCACCTGCCGCGTTCCGGGTGCGGCGCAGGCCAAGCAGCAACTCCGATCGATGGTGGTTGAGCTCGAGCTGCGTCCGAACCCCGTCGTCGGCGTCGAGGGCGGCCTCCTGCGGGCTCGTGGACCACCGGATGTCGAGCTCACCGAGCTTGCGTACCGCTCTGCTCTCCGGCGTGCCCGCAGCTTGGCTCGTGTCCACTCGCAGCTGACCACTCGTTGGCGGACCACCTCCCTCCATCCAGCCCACGAGTCCGAGCTCCGTCCACGCCGTGCGCTGACGTCCGCGACGAAGGCGCACCTGGGCGCGGCTCTTTTGGGACAGCACCAAGCGGGACGCGTCTTCCTTCAGCGCTGCGCTGACCGCGAGTCGAGGTGGCGGGAACTCTTCGAGCACCGGGGATTGACCTTGAGCGCAGCCGCATGACAACACGCACGCGGCCAGCCAGCGAGCAGCCTTCGACATGCGCCCATCAAGCCCCAGCTCCCGCGTGTGGGACCAGTTTTCGGGGCGAGCCGGCCGCCCGCCGTGTTCCGCTTTGCGTTCGACCTTCGACGCTCCGCGGATATAGTCCGCCCGTGCCGTACTCAGCAGAATTCAAGTGCCTTGCAGGCTGCGAAGGCTCCTGGCCCGTTACGCAAGCCATCTACCGTTGCCCTACCTGCGGCGGGCTGCTCATGGTTCGCCACGACATGGAGGCCCTGCGTGATCGGAGTGGGGCCGGCTGGATGAAGCTGTTCGACGAGCGCTACGGTGGAACGACGTGGCCCTTCGGCTCTGGGGTCTGGGGCAAGCGCGAGTGGGTGATGCCGGGGATCCCCGACGAGAGCATCGTGTCGATGGGCGAGGGGCAAAGCAATCTGTTCTGGGCCGAGCGATTTGGCCGTCAGCTGGGCTTGCCGGATCTGTGGGTGAAGCTCTGTGGCAACAGTCACACTGGTTCGTTCAAGGACCTCGGCATGACGGTGCTCGTCAGCGTCGTGCGGCAAGCGATTGCCAACGGTCTCAAAGTCAAAGCCGTCGCCTGCGCTTCAACGGGAGACACGAGTGCCTCGCTCGCTGCTTATGGTGCGGCCGCTGGGTTGCCGGTCGTCGTGTTGCTTCCGCGCGGCAAGATATCGACGGGACAGCTGCTGCAGCCCATCGCCCACGGTTCGCTCGTGCTCGGCCTGGACACGGACTTCGACGGCTGCATGGCTATCATTCAGCGCCTGGCCGAGGAGGGCGTCGTGTACCTGGCCAACTCCATGAACCCGCTGCGACTCGAGGGGCAGAAGACCGTCGGGATCGAGATCGTTCAGCAATTCGACTGGCAGGTGCCGGATTGGGTGGTCATTCCGGGGGGGAACCTAGGCAATGCTTCCGCGCTCTTCGCCGGTTTCGAGATGATGCAGCAATTGGGCGTCATCGACCGCATTCCGCGACTGGTCGTGGCTCAGGCAGAGGCCGCGAACCCACTGTACCTGGCTTGGAAAGAGAACAAGACGGAGGTCGCCGCCGTCAAGGCCAAGCCGACGCAGGCGAGTGCCATCCAAATCGGCAATCCCGTCAGCGCACCCCGCGCCATGCGGGCGCTGCAAGGAATGAACGGGCTCGTCGAACAAGCGAGCGAACAAGAGCTCGCTGACGTCGCTGCTGAGGCAGATGCGACGGGAATGTATACCTGCCCGCATACGGCCGTCGCTCTCGCGGCCATGAAGAAGCTGCTCGCGCGCGGGGTGATCCAGTCGCACGAGCGCGTGGTGTGCATCTCCACCGCGCACGGGCTGAAGTTCACGGAGTTCAAGTCCGCCTATCACGAGGGGCGACTGCCCGACGTGACGAGTCACCTCGCCAATCCGCCAGTCAACCTCGAGCCAGACTACGGACAGGTGATCGACGCCATCCGCAAACATTTTCCGGACTGAGCCGAAGCGCGCCGACAACGCCCGCGTGTGAACGTCGCCAGCCGCGAAAGCGCGGTGGCGGGCGGTGAGCGCTCGCCCGACGCGACAGCGCCCGGCACTATTTCAGCCAGGCGCCAAGTCGAGCGGAATGAGTACCGCGTTATCAAGTCCGCTGCTCGCGTCGCCCCCTTCAGTTGGGCGTGGACATCGAGGGGACCGTCGCGTCGAGAATCCCGGTGGGGCTTCGACACGTTTGCGCTTTGGTGTGGACGAACGCCGAGTCCCTCAGCGCTTCTTCTTGGAGGCGCGCCGACGACGTGATGGGCGCTTGTTCACCAATCCGACTTGCGTCTTGATCTTGTGCAGAGTGGGGTACGAGATCCCAAACTTGCGTGCGACGGCGGCACCCTTCTCTCCTGCCTGCAAGGCAGCCTCGATCTGTTGCCGCATCTCGGGGGTGACGCGCGCGCGCTTGGATGCGCGCATGGCATCGCCGCCGGAAGCTGCGACGCGGGTTCTTGGGCTGCGGCCAGCGGAACGCAGCGCCGCTATCAGTTCTTCAGTGGACGCGAAACCGAACTCCGCGTGCAGTGACGCCAGGCGCTTGCGCTGCTTAGCCTCGACTTGACGACGTAGGGATTCGACTTCCGCTTCCTTCTTCTGAAGCTTTTTGACTAGTTCATCGACCATAGTGGATATTAGTAGCTCATCTTGGTTGGTAATCACAACCGCTGAACCGAACGGGCTCCGTCGATTTGGTGGCTGGGGGTTGGCTTTCGAGTGTCGGTTGATAGCCGCCACCGGCGCCTTAGACTGCCTATCAAGCAAACCTGCAAGCCAGCCCTTTCAAACCTGAATCAAGGGCGCTGGCAGGCGCAGCAACTTCGTCCTACATCGGGCGACCTGAGCCGGCGGCGGTCAGCTCGCGCGTTTCGCTACCTGGTCGAGATGATGGGGGATTTCGCGCTGTGCGGCCGTTTCGGTCGATGCGGGATCCCGCCAATTTCGCGCGCTGTGGCCACCTCGGCCGTGCCTCGCAGAAACGCGAGTGTTCGTATTTTGCAGCGGACGCGAAGTGTCGTTGGCAAAGACGCCCCGCACGTCGTCGATTCTTCATACCGATGCTGCGAAGTGTCGTTGGTTGGTCGGCGCTCGCGAACTGTCGTTGAATTGAGCGCTCACATAGCTCTGTTGAGTCATCCCTGAACGGCGAAGTGTCGTCGGGTCGGGGGACCGCGACGCCCCCTTTCGGTCGTCACGCGAATCCCTCGCACGACGGCGTCGGAAGCGCGTCACACTGTGCGAAAAGGTTTGCGGGAGTTGAAGCCGTACTCGCCGAAGCACGGCTCGGATGACGCCATGCGCGACCGCTCGCGGCGCAGGCTCGAGACCACCGAAGCGGGTCGTTGCTGTGCCAGAAGCGGCTGGCGATTATCGTCGTGTCGAAAGCGTTCGGGCCGCGACGAGGGCCGCGAGCGGCCTGCGCGCTGCAGCCGCGCGCGTTCATTCAGGTGCCGTCGAGGCGTTCGAGCTCAATCTTGGCGTTTGGGTCGTGGGGGACTTCCTTCACCACCGCGAAGCCCTTCTCAGGGTCGATGACCGAGACCGGGGCGAAGTGACTCAGTGGTGCTGCGAGTCGTTCGGCGTCTCCAGCGATGACCGCCAGCAGGCGCGTGGTATCGAAGTACTTCTTCGACACGGCGTCAGCGGTAGCTGCGGTAGTCGAGGCGACCGCATCGCGGTACTTGTCGTAATAGTCGTTGGGCAGACCGAAGCTCGCCAGGCTCGTCACCATCGAACCCAGTGAGTCCACCGACTCCATGCGCAACAAGAAGGTGTCCGAGAGGTACCGAGCTGCCACGGCGGTCTCTTCGGCTGAAGGAGGGTTGGTGCTCATGCCCTCGGCGTGCTCCAAGAGCGCTTGCAGCGTCAGGCCGGCTTTCGCCGTCTGCGTGCCTCCGCGCAGGATGACGGGTAGCGGCCCTTGTGCCATGCGTTCGACCGACGAGTTCGTCGAGTATGCCAAGGAGCGCTTCTCGCGGACGTCTCCGAAGAGCCGACCCGCGACGCCGCCGCCCAGAACCTGATTGGCCACCTTGAGCGTCGGGTAGTCGTCGCTGCGGTAGATGGGCCCGAACAACGCAAGCTGAACCTCCGCCTGGGAACTCTTGGGGCGGTCGACGAGAAAGATCCTCAAGCCTTCTTCGAGCGCGGGTTGAGCATACGTCGGTTGCTTGACGTCCCCTCCGCGCCATGTGCCGAACGCCTTCTGCACTGCAGACTGGGCTTGCTCGCTGGAGACGTCCCCCGAAACCACCACCGTGGCGTTGCGGGGCGTGAAGTGGCTCCGGTGCCAGGCTTTGACCTCCCACAAGCCGACTTTCTCAATCTGCTTGGCGGTGGCATCGAACGTTGCGTAGGGATGCCGACCTTGCGGCAGTCTGTAGAGCTCACGGTACAGGACCATGTTCGCTGCCCAGCCGGCACTGGTGCGAGCTTGGCTGCTGACGCGGTCCATCTCGCGGCGCTGTAGCTTGCGAAACTCCGCGTCGTTGAACTGGGGCTGTTGTGCGACCAACCCCAGCAGTTCGACGGCTTCTTCGAAGCGATCACTGGTGACGGCCATCGAGATCGTCGTCGAGTCTCGGGAGGTCAGAACATCCAGGCTCGAGCCCAAAGACTCGATCCGATCGAGGAGTTTGGGCCCCGTATAGGTGCCGCTGCCGCCCACCTTGAGCATCTCGCCGGTCAGCACGGCGAGTCCGGGCTTGTCGCCGTCCGTCGCTTGTCCGGAGCGGACGAGCAGCGTGAGTTGTACCAAAGGCAGCGTGTGCCGTTGCACGAGTTTGATCCCGAGGCCGTTGGCGAGCTGCTGGTCGCTGATTTTGGGAAACGACCATTCGGGTGATGGCGAAGCGGGGGGCGGGGCCTCGCGTTGTTCTGGCGGAAGGGTCGTATAACGTTCGAACGTGGGCTCGGCCGTGCGCTCGGCGCCCACCTCCGTGCTCGCGCCAGTCGCTGTTGATTCTGGGTTCTGGGCGGGTTCCTGGGGCTGGCAGGCGAGGAGGCCAGCCACGCAAAGAGCTGCGCGTGCCCACTTGGAGAGTCGGCTCTGGGTGCTTGTCTTCGTCATCTCAGTTCTTCCTCGGGGCTGGGTTGGTGCCAGCGTTCGCGGGGGCTGCGGCGTTGGAGGCCGCGGGGGCGGCAGCCGTGGGTTGGGCTGCTTCTGGGTAAACGTACACGGTACTGCGGCGTGCTCGGGTCAGGTACTTGGCAACGGCGCGCTGCACGTCGGCACTCGTGACCTCGAAGTAGTTGCCGAGCTCGGTGTTGAGCAAGCCTGCGTCGCCCCAGAACAACTCGTAGTTCGACAGTTGTGTGGCTCGCGTCAGGTTGCCCTCCATTCCGAACAGCAGGTAGGACTGAATGCGCTGTTTGGCTTTGCTCAGTTGTTCTTCCGTCGGTCCGTTCTTGGCCAGGACGGCGATCTCTTCGTCGATGCGCTGCTCCACCGTTTTCATGTCCGCGCGCTCGGTCAGTAGTGCGCGCAGCGCGAGCATGTCGGGGCCGCGGTGATCGTAGGTCCAAGAGGCGACCGATCTCAGCAGGCTTTCGTTGCGCACGAGCTTGTCTTCCAGCACGGAGCTGTCGCCAAACGTGAGCACGACCGTGGCGAGCTCCAGCGCGTAGTGTTCAGGCGCGCGCGTGGCGGGAATGACCCAGCCATACATCAGGCCCGGGGTCTTGGCGTTGGAGTCCGTCAGCTCCACCGCCCTGGGTTGAGTCTGCTCCGGTACCTGCCCGGGAGCAT
The DNA here is from genome assembly GCA_050290545.1 of Polyangiaceae bacterium. Lineage (GTDB taxonomy): Bacteria > Myxococcota_A > Polyangia > Polyangiales > Polyangiaceae > SZUA-265. The sequence goes on from JBNKHV010000036.1 coordinate 194,508, forward strand.
AAACCGGCAGGGTGGAGGGCTTGATGTCGCCGAAGTATTGATTGACGAGCTCGAGAGCTTGCTTCGGCTCGAAGTCCCCCGCGATCGTCAGCACGGCGTTGTTGGGTGCGTAGTAGGTATCGTGAAATTCCCGTAGCCAGGAGAGCTTGGCCGCGTCGAGGTCCTGCATCGAGCCGATGGGGTCGTGTGCCTGCGCCCAATAGCCCTGAAATACCAGCTCCCGCAGGCGCATCAGGCTCTCGGCGTAGGCGGCGTTCGAGACCCGCATACGGTACTCTTCTTGAACCACCTGGCGTTGGTTTTCGAAGTTCTCTTTCGTGATCGCCAGGCTCTGCATGCGGTCCGCCTCCAACCACAGAACCGTGGCCAGGGCGTTGGCCGGCATCAGCTCGAAGTAATTCGTGCGATCCACGGACGTCGTTCCGTTGAGGGTTCCACCGCGCTCGGTGATCAATTCGAAGTGCTGCCCCTTGGCGACGTTGCGGCTGCCTTGGAACATCATGTGTTCGAACAGATGCGCGAAGCCGCTGCGCCCCTGTTGCTCGTTGCGCGAGCCGACGTCGTAGGTCACGCACACGGCGACCGTGGGGGCGCTGTGGTCTTCGTTGAGAACCACGCGCAGTCCGTTGTCGAGGCGGTGGCGGGCGATCCCGACGTGGAGTGCTTTTCTGCCGTCGTCTGCTTTGGTCTCGGCGCTCGCGGGAACGGTTGCAGGTTCCGCACTCGCGACGCCCACCGCCGCCAGCAGCGACAGGGCTGAGGTCAAATGGAGCACACGCTTGTTGATCATGGCGGAGGACATAACACAGCTCGCGACGGCTTGCCGGTGCTCCGTCCCGAACTCGCCGTCGATGGGCCCAATTTGTGCGCCCGCTACCGGCCGCGCTTTGGCGGCGTATACTACGGTCATGGACGACGCCAGTGTTCGGGGGGCCGTGCTCCATGCCCCAACCCAACAACAGGTCGAAAGCTCCCGCCTGACGGACTTCACGCGCTTCGTCGAGAAGCGCCTGGGCCGGCGCTTCGAATCCTACGCGGAGCTCCACGCCTGGTCGGTCGAGCAGGTTCCGGCTTTCTGGCACGCGATTTGGGACTACTTCGAGATCCAGTCGCCGGATCAGGTCGGCACTGTCGTGTCGCCAAGGAGCATGCCCGGCGCGCATTGGTTTACCGGTACGCGTCTCAACTATTGTCGACAAGCGCTGCTCGGCCCCGACGACGATCTGGCGCTCATCGCGTTGGATGAAGCGGGAGGACGGGCTGAGGTTTCGTTCGGGGAGCTACGTGCCCGAGTGAGCCAGTGTCGAGCTGGCCTCGCGGAGTTGGGCGTGGGCAAAGGGGATCGGGTGGCGGCCTACCTGCCCAACTGCACGGAGGCCGTCGTGGCGTTTCTCGCGACCGCCAGCCTGGGTGCGATTTGGTCGAGTTGCCCCCCGGAGTTCGGAACGCGCAGCGTGCTCGACCGCTTCGAGCAGATCGAGCCAAAGGTGCTCATCGCCGTGGATCGCTCTCACTACGGTGGGCGCGTCTTCGAGCGCAGCGAGCAAGTGGCGGAGATGCGTCGCGGGTTACCGGGGCTTGGTGCGCTCGTGGTGCTCCGGCGAGGTCCGGACTCCGGCGAGGAGCCCGCCGGTGCGCTCGACTACGACGGTACGTTGGGAGCCGGGCGCCGCGAAGACGCGAAGCTGGACTTCGAATGGGTCGACTTCGAGCACCCGCTGTGGATCCTGTACTCGTCCGGCACGACCGGCAAACCCAAGCCAATCGTGCACGGTCATGGGGGCATCGTGCTCGAACACTGCAAGATGTTGGCGCTGCACACCGACTTGTCGTGCGCGGACCGCTTCTTCTGGTTTTCCACCACCGGCTGGATGATGTGGAACTACCTCGTGGGTGGCTTGCTCGTCGGCGCGAGCGTCGTCCTGTACGACGGCAGCCCGGCTCATCCCGATCTGGGGGCGCTGTGGCGCATGGCGGCACGGGAAGGGGTCACCTACTTCGGTACCAGTGCGCCGTTCATCATGAGCTGTCGAGATGCCAGCTTGGTTCCGAAGCAGCTCGCAGATCTGTCGTTGCTCCGGGGCGTCGGCTCGACGGGGGCACCCCTGCCGCCAGAGGGCTTCGAGTGGGTGTATGAGAACGTCGGTTCGGAGTTGGCGCTCGCGTCCGTTTCGGGCGGCACGGATCTGTGCACGGCGTTCGTCGGTGGCTGCCCCTGGCTTGCCGTGCGGTCCGGCGAGCTGCAATGCTCTGCTTTGGGTGCGGACGTGCGTGCCTTCGACGCCGCCGGGCAGCCCGTGATCGGCGAGTTGGGGGAGCTCGTCATCATGCAGCCGATGCCATCGATGCCGCTCTTCTTCTGGGGGGATGAGGACGGCAGCCGCTATCGCGCGAGCTACTTCGAGAACTACCCCGGCGTTTGGCGCCACGGCGACTGGCTCAGGCAGTACCCGGATGGCGGGGCTGTCATCTACGGACGGTCGGACGCGACGCTGAATCGTGGCGGGGTGCGGATGGGGACTTCCGAGTTCTATCGAGTGGTGGAAGCTTTGCCCGAAGTCGCCGACAGCCTGGTGGTCGAGCTTTCGTCCGGTGCCCACGGCTCCAAGTTGTGGCTCTTCGTGCAGCCCACAGCGGGCACGATGTTGGACGCGGAGGCTGAGCGCACCATCAAGCAGCGTTTGCGTCAAGAACTCTCGCCGCGCCACGTGCCCGACGAGATATGTGAAGTCGCCGCCATCCCCTACACCCTGAGCGGGAAGAAGCTCGAGGTGCCGGTCAAACGCATCTTGAGCGGCGCCACCATCGAAAAAGCCGCCAATCCAGGCACGATGAAGAACCCGGAGGCGCTCTCGGAGCTGGTGGCGCGGGCCCGGGCGCGTCTCAATCGCGCAGCAACGAGCGAGCAATGACGACGCGTTGGATCTGGCTCGTGCCCTCGTAGATCTGCAGCAATTTGGCGTCGCGCATCAGCTTCTCCACCGGGTAGTCGCGCACGTAGCCGTTGCCGCCGAAGACTTGAACGGCGTCCGTCGCCACCTTCATCGCAGCGTCGGCCCCATAAGCCTTGGCGTAGGCCGACGCGATGGGGTCACGGATGCCTTGGTCCAGGTTCCAGGCTGCTTTTCGGTAGAGCAGCCGTGTGGCCTCGGTGGCGATGGCCATGTCGGCGAGCATCGCTTGGACCATCTGGTGCTCACCGATGGGCACGCCGAACGCCTTGCGCTCCTTGGCGTAACGCACCGACTCCTCCAAGCAACGCTGCATCAAGCCCGTCGCCATGGCCGCGATGTCGGGACGAGTCTCGTTGAACGTCTCCATCGCGAGCTTGAAGCCCTTGCCCTCCTCCGCCAGCAGGTTCTCCTTGGGCACGACGACGTTGTCGAAGTGAACGGCCGCAGTATCGCTTGCTCGTTGGCCGAGTTTGTCTTCGTGTTTGCCGACGCTCAGGCCGTCGGCGTCACGGTCGACGATGAAGGCGGCGATGCCTCGGTGTTTCTTGTCTGGGTCGGCGGTGGCGAAGACGACGTAGAAGGACGCGAGCCCGGCATTGGTGATCCAGCACTTCTCGCCGTTCAGCACGTAGTCGTCGCCCTTCTTCTCGAAGCGCGTCTTCATGGCTGCCACGTCGCTGCCCGCCGTGGGCTCGGTCGTGGCGTAGCTGGCGAAGATGGGTTCCTCCGTCATGCGCCCGAGGTAGCGCTTCTTCTGATCTTCCGTGCCGGCGAGCTTGATCGGGGTCAGGGCCAGGGTGTTGGCGAGCATGCTGGTTTGGATCCCGGTGCAGCCAAATGCCAAGCCTTCGCACAACAGCGCGTTGTCGAGTTGGCCCAAGCCAGCGCCGCCGTACTCTTCGGAGATCGTCACGTTGACGAAGCCCAACTCCCAAGCCTCGCGAAAGACCTCGACGGGGAACTTCGCCTCGCGGTCGGCCTCCGCGGCCACGGGAATGATGCGCTCCTCGGCAAAACGGCGCGCCTCGGCGAGCATTGCTTTCTGCTCGTCGCTCAGACTGAAGTCGACCATGTTCGGATCTGTAGCACGCACGAGCAGCGCGGGCCCAACTCCCTTGCTGGCCTGAGCGGGGCGGCACGGTCGACGGGCGCGCACCCAGGTGCGAGTGGTCCGTCGGGTCGCGTTTACAACGCGCGGGAGCGTGGCACGTCCTGCTCCGATAGCACCTGTGCGACTCGTCGCCGCGTGATGCGGCACGCGAGTTCACTCTTGTCCGAGCCGGCAAAGCGTCGCCCGAGGCGCGCGGCGACGGCCAGCGTCGTCCCGGAGCCGCACATCGGGTCGAGCACGGCGCCGTCCTCGTTGCTCGCTGCGCGGACGATGCGCTCGAGCAGACTCTCGGGCTTCTGAGTGGGGTAGCCCGTGGTTTCGTCGGTCAGCGGAGTGTTGGCCGTCATCGCGGGACAGTCCGTCCACACGCTGCCGATGCGACGGCCTTCGTCAGCGTAGTAGCGGTAACTTCGTCCATTGATGACGCGTTCGCGGTAGTGGCGACCGTGGGCATCACGCCGTTGGAAGTGCATGCGCAGACTCGTCTCGCTGAACGGTTCACGCAGGACGGGGTCGTCGCCGTTCCAAATCATCTTCGCGCCGCGCCGGTAGACCAAGATCGTCTGGTGCGTGACCGAAGGGCCACTGCGACGCTTGCCACCGTTGCCCGGCACCCACACGATCTCACCCGCGAATGCCCGACGCCCGAACACGTCGTCGAGCAGCACCTTGGCGTCGTGGATGGCGCGGTAGTCGAGGTGCAGCCACAGGCTGCCGTACTCGCTCAGGGCCCCGTGCAGGACTTCGAGGCGCGGTCGCAACATGTCGATGAAGCCATCGAGCCCACCCCAAAAGTCGACGTAGGCGTCCTCGCCGTCCACGCGTGGACCCTTGTTCTGACGCGCTTTGCGGGTACCGCCGGCGTTGAACGGCGGGTCGAGGTAGATCAGGTCGAACTGGCCGTTGCGTTGGCACAGTTCTGGGACGCGATCGATGCAGTCCCCATTGGCGATACGTTTTTCCAGCTCATCCACGGACGGCAACCTCGTCGGACACTTCTACGACGAGGGGATCTTGCTGCCCAATTTCCTGCAAATCTTCGGAACTCAGCTCGACGCTGGGCAGCGGCGGCAGCCACTCCCAATAGGGGCCTCCGCCAACGCAGCCCGAAAGTGCCGTCTCGCCGGTACAGCTGATGCGCATGTGGATGTGGTCATCGTGAGGCAGGCTATCGGCTGGTTGCAGCATCACCGTCTCCGCGCGCCACACCAACTCGTTCGGCTCGCCCCGGGACCGGGCGTACTCAATCAGCATCGCCTCGATCCAGCGACTGCAGAACATCCACTGCACGTCGATGCCGTCGGCTTGGAGTAGGGCCTTGACGGTCTCCCATTGGCGCTCGACATGCAGGCGGTAGATGCGCCCCGATTGCGGGTCGAGTGCCAATCCGTCGGGCCCGACGCGAATGAAGCCGACCGAGGGCTGGGGCAGACCTTGGGGCGTCAGCAAGTGCCAGAGGAGGTCGACGTCGCGACCGCTGCGGTGGGAGTTGTGGCGCGGGATCTTGCCCCCGTAGCGAGCGGAGAGGTCGCCCAACACCAACGGCGGGCCGCCGAAGTGCGCGTGGGTTTTCTGGGCCACGCTTTCGAGCGCGTCGACCAGCTCGGGTTGCGCCCAGTAGGCCGTACCGTAAGGGCGGTAGCGTGCGTAGCCAGGCCCACGCTTGTCGAGTTCGACGCTGTGCGTCTGCACGCCGTTGTGGGGCATACCGACGGAGCCCTGAAATTGCGGCGCCAGGGGCGTCGGGGTCGTGGCGCATGCGCTGGCCAGGATCCAGATGGTTGCTGCGGAGAAGAAAGGACGCAATGGGAGCAGGTGGGCGATGCGCGATGTCTTCGGCCGGCTCACAGGGCTCCTTCACGCTCCAGGTAGCCCGCCAAGCTCGATTCGAGCTTGAGCAGTTCGGCCTCTGTGCTGGTGTGTTCTCCAAGCATGAGCTGTCCTCGCGCAGAACGCAACACACCGCGTTCTTGGAACGTCAAGAGGGCGTTCTGTAGCACCGGCTTGCTGACGGCTTCCCGTCGTTCGATTTCTCCAGCTAGGTACATGCGGTCGCCCGTTGCGAGGGCTTTTTTGATGATGTCCTTTTCCGTCGACGGCTCGTCGAGCAGGGCGGTCAGGGCACGCACGAAAATGCGGTAGCCTTCGACGAAATTGCGAATCATCGCCGCGTAGGCCAGCAACCACTTGTGCCCGCTCCAACCGTCGTGCCCAGGACCGGGGCGCAGCGCGCCACTGTCCGATTGCTCGAGCTCACCGCACTCGAGCATCGCTCGCAGGGTTTCGTCCACCGTTTGGTCGAAGTCCTCTGGAGGGCGGAAACGGAACTCGTTGCGCAGCAGCCCCGCCAATTCGTGCATGCGGCGGCGCACCAGCTCCACCGTCAGTGGTCCATCGCTCGATGGCAGCATCGTCGTCGCCATCAACGCACGTTCGACGAAGAAATGGATGATGATGTTCTTGGACGTGTCCAAGTCGACGCGCTTGTTTTCGACGATGGTGTAGATCGCGCCGGGCCCCGCATGAGGTTTGCCGCCCCGGTCGCGTCGCGGGGAGAGATCGAACGTCGAGTGCACCTCGATCACGTCGGCGTCGACGAACATCTGTGCGGCTTCGCGAATGGCCTCGCGCCGGAGCACGCCGGTATTGGTAGCCAGTGCGGGCGCAGTACGCGCCCCTGCTTGACGCAGGATCACGAGCAGACGCTCGCAGTGACGGATCAGTTTGTCGTGTGCCAGACCACGGCGATGGTGGCTCAAGAGAGCCAACGCGGTGAGAGCGCCCGGGGTGACCGCGGTGACCCGGTTGATCTCGTCCATCACGTGATTGCCAAGACGTACGACCGTCGTGCGCATCTGCTTCGGCGTCATTGCGGTCGAGTCGAAGCCCAGATCGCTGGCGACCTCGCGCAGCGTGATGTGCTTGCCGAACTGGACGTTGATGCTCCCGTAGCGGTGTCGGAGCACCTCCGTTGCGCTGAGCAACCCCGCGGCGTCCTCCTTGATCTTCTCGCCACCAGTGATCTCGTGGCGGTGCGATTCCGCTTCCACGATGCGCTCGTAGCCGATGCTGATGGGAACGAAGAAGACCGGCCGCGAGTCCATGCCTCGAACGGCAGAGACGATCATGTTGAGCAGGCCGAACTTGGGGGTCAGTAGCTTGCCAGTGCGGCTGCGCATGCCCTCCAGGAACAGCTCGATCGCAAAGCCGTCTTTGATCAATCGGCGAACGTACGCATCGACGACCGCGGCGTACAGTCGGTCGCCACGAAAGGTGCGGCGGATGAAGAAGGCGCCACCGCGACGGAAGACTGCGCCCATTGGGAAGAAGGAGAGGTTCTCGCCCGCCACGATCATGGGCAGGGGCATGTTCGCCTTGAACAGGACCCAAGACACCACGAGAAAATCGATGTAGCTCTTGTGGCTCGGCAAGAGCACGAACGACCCTTCGCGAGAAAGGTCTTTGAGCCGTTCGAGTCCTTCGGGGTCGACGTCGATGCCGTGATAGATGCGCTCGAAGATACGGCGCAGGATCACCTCGAGGGCGCGGTGGGCCGTCGCATCCGGAAGCGCCTGCATCTTGCGCAGCATGTCGTCCGCTTTGGATAGCGCGTCACGGCGCTCCGTGTCCGTGGTGACGAGTTTGTCGAGCGCGCTCTGGAATCTGCGACTGCGCAGGATCTCCTGCCGCACACGGTCGGGGGCTTTGTCGATGGGGCCGGTGATGCTGCGTCGCTCGCGCTCCATGCGGCGCAGCAGCGTGTAGGCGAGCTTGTTGAGCAAAGCGGTGTCGGAACTATTCCCCCACTCGTCGAGGAACTCTCGGAGGTTGATGGGAGTGCCCACCCGCAGATGCACGTTGTGGTAGTTGGCGAGTAGCTGGCCGATGACGCGCGTCGGGCTCGGCCACTCGCGCGGCCCCAAGAACATGTCCAAAGGACGCGTGCCACGCGTGTCGGGGCGCTTCGTCCACACGAACACCTGCGGGACCAGCACGATCGGCCGTCCGCTCTTTCGCTGCAATTCGACGAGGGCGCGCAAGAGTTCCTCGCCCTCACGCAGACCGCGACTCCCGCTGGCGCTGCCGGCGGCGATGTCGAGCACGTTGGGCGGTCGGCGCAGAAACAGGGCGGCGGCCCCATCAGGATGCGATAGCGCATCCTGGAGTTCGTCCGCGCTGCTGTTGGACTTCGGCATCACACGCTCGAACCAGCTGCGCCCCATCGGATTGACCAGGCTCGGCCCCAGGTTCGTGAAGCGCACTTGAGGCAGCTGATAGCGCTTGGTGATGTGGTCCAGCGCCAGGAAGTCCACGAAGTTCAAGCTTCGTAGCATGTAGACGACCTGACCTGCGCCGGCACACTCACGCACGGTCGCCACCCAGCGATCGTCGACCACGATCCGATCGAAGAATCGCCGATACAGGGCCCTGAGCACTGGATTCGGCTCATACGGTCGGGTCAGGTCTGTGGAAGCCATGAGCGCGTCCGAAGCCCGCGACTCGTAGCACAGTTCCTCGAAAAGACGCTATAGACCCACGAAGCATGACCCGTTCCCGAGTGCTCCCAGTGTTCGCAGTGCTGGCCTGTATCGGGTGTCGCTGCGAGTCTGATCCGCCGGCGGAACAAGAGCTGCCCGCAATGGAAGTACGCGAGCCACGCTGCACGCAGCAACCTCAGCAATTCACCTTGCCCGGGTTGAGCGAGGGGGAGTCGTTCGAAGAGGGGCGCGATGCGCCGTTCGGGATCGAGGTCGGGCGCGCCATCACCGTGGGCAGCGAGCACTGGGTCCCTTTCGTGCGTGGGGGTTCGTCTCGCGGTTCCGCCGGCGTGGTGCGACTTGGCGCGGGGCTCGAAGCACGCCTCGCCGAGCTGGGCGATGTCATCGGCGACGTCCCCCCTCCGGGCTTGGCGGGGCTCGGCTCGCGCGTGTTCGTGGCGCTGACGGAGAGCGACGCGCGGGGAGGAGGTTACCGCCTGGGGTTGCTTCGAGACTCGGGCCCTGACTGGTTCGGAAGTGTCGATCAGCGTGGCGACGATTCACCCAGCTTTTCCCTGCTGACCACCGAATCCGTTGGCTTGTTCGTTTGGGATGACTGGGACACGGCCTTGGGGCACAGCGTGATCTCGTTGGTACGATTCGACGTGCAGGCGCCCGATGGCGTCGAGGACTTGGGCAGCGTGAGTCCTGCAGCGACGGATGCCGAGCAGCCGCGCTTGATGTCCCGCCCGGGCGGTTTCTGGCTCAGCTGGGTCGCGCTGGGTGAAGCGAAGCCGAGTGAGGATAGCAGCAGCGAACCGTTGGTCGTACCCAAGCACGCGTGGCTCGAAGTGATGCCCCTCGACGCCTCCGGAAAGCCGACTGCCGAGCCGCTGCGGGTTACCGATGAGAGGGGGCGCGTCGTCGCCTACGATGGGCTTGCCGCACACGATGGCAGCGTACTGTTCGCCGTGCGTGATGGCGAGACGCCTGCTGAGCTCGACGACGGGCAAGTGCAGCTGATTCGCGTTCAAGCGGATGGCAGCATCACGAAGCAAGTGGTCGAGGCACCGCATCTCGGCGCGAGTGCTCCGAACCTGCTCTACGACACCAATCCGGGCGGCGGTGCTCCGCACGGCTGGCTCGTTCTCGCTTCTGGAGGGGGCACCACGATGTTGGCGGGGCTCTCGCCCTTTGGTGTTCCGCTGGAGGCGGCGACCGCGAGCTCGACGCTCGGGACGGCCGGTGTGCTCGCTGCGCAGCGAGGGGAGCTGCTGGTCGTGCGGCCACGCGGGCGAGACGCGGTGTTCGGCCTCGCCCGCTGCCTAGTCACCGACCAGCCACGCGACGCGGGGCCGTAGTGGGCGGATGGCCCGGTACGGATCCCAGCGTTTGGTATTTCTGGGCCGTTCGGTCTCGACCGCGAAGTCCGTTGGCTCGCCCTGCAGGTGATGGAACCAACAAACAAAAAAGGCAAACCGACCGAAGTCGGTTTGCCAGAAAAAAGCACAGGGGCCTTGGGGGGAGGGGAGGGGAACGGCCCCTGTGACAGAGTGGGTGCGTCGTGCGACGCTGACCTACAATAGAGCACTTAGTGTGCCAGAACATACATGCGTGGTTTCAGTGACATGGGTGTTGAACATTAGAGTCCATATTTCACATTTGAAAAATGGCATTGCAGAAGCGCTCGATTCGCAATCTGAAGTGACCCAAGGGATGGGCTTGTTTCACGCCCCGCCCCGTGCCAAGTCCCGAACATGAGCCGCTCGCCGACGCCGTTGACATCGGAGCTGTACGACTACCTGTTGGAGTGCGGGACACGCGAGCCCGAACTCTTGGGGGAGTTGCGCCGTGAAACGGCGGAGATGCCCAGAGCTCAGATGCAAATCGCTCCAGAGCAGGGCCAGCTGATGCGCTTCATCGTGGAGCTCATCGGCGCGCGTCGCTGTCTCGAGATCGGCGTGTTCACCGGCTACAGTAGCCTGTGTGCAGCGATGGCGATGCCGGACTCGGGGCGTGTCGTTGCACTCGACGTCAACGAGTCGACGACCGCGGTCGCGCGTCGCTACTTCGAGCGCGCGGGCCTTTCGCACAAATTCGATTTGCGTATCGGTCCGGCCACGGAAAGCCTGCGAGCCCTGCTCGAAACCGAGCGCGGTACGTTCGACTTCGCCTTCATCGACGCCGACAAGGCCAACATCCAGACGTACTACGAGAACTGTCTGGATTTGGTACGCGTCGGTGGCGTCATCGCGATCGACAACGTCCTTTGGGGTGGCAGCGTGGCCAACCCAAAGGACGATCGCGTCGATACCGAAGCGATTCGAGCGCTCAACCGTCACATCGCCAACGATGATCGGGTCAGCCTCTCGATGGTTCCCGTCGGCGACGGCCTGACCCTCTTGCGTCGCCGCTAGGGCCATGCGCGGGAGCGGGCGCCACTCCACTCAGTCATTCGAGGGGCGGGCGCGTGCTACCAGTGACACGAATTCGCTGCGGCGTCCGTTAGGGTCGTGTCCGAGCGCACCCTGAGCCAAGCGCTGGGCCAGGTTCAGGTCCGCGCTGCCACGGTATTCCGAATCGCGCAGGACCATTCCGAAGGCGGCGACGGCCGCGGAGAAGCGGAAATCGTCGGAGGTCTTGGCCTTGGGCGAGCCTCTGTCGACGGCAACGCTGAGCAGTTTGCTCTTCTCGGAGTTGGGCGCTTTGTAGCGCAGCTTGACGGTCATCAGTTCGTTGGAGTCTCGCGTCAGCGCCGTCTTCTGGTACTTCAGCGCGTCGACTCCGGCCATGCGCTTGGCCTCGGCGGGTGGCACCAATTCGTACAGCGCAGTGACCGTGTGCCCGGCACCGATTTCGCCGGCGTCTTTGCTATCGTCGTTGAAGTCCTCGTTCTGCAGCCTGCGGTTCTCGTAGCCGATCAGGCGGTATGCCCCGACGTACTTGGGGTTGAACTCTACCTGGATCTTCACGTCTTTTGCGATCGTGACCAGTGTCGCTCCCGCTTCTTCGATGAGCACTTTCCGCGCTTCGGCGAAGCTGTCGATGTAAGCGTAGTTGCCGTTGCCCTTGTCGGCCAGAGTCTCCAAGCTCGAGTCCTTGTAGTTGCCCATTCCGAAGCCCAGCACCGTCAGGTAAACGCCGCTCTTGCGCTTGTCCTCGATCATGTCGACGAGTTCGCTGCGGCTGCTCGGGCCGACGTTGAAGTCACCGTCGGTCGCCAACACGACGCGGTTGACTCCTTTGGGGTCCAGGTGTCGTTGCGCGACTTGGTAAGCGAGCTCGATGCCCGAGGCGCCGTTGGTGCCGCCGCCAGCCTCCAGACGTGAGAGTGCCTCCAGGATCGTCTGTTTGTCGTCTCCCCGAGTGGGCGGCAGAACCAAGCCACTAGCGCCTGCGTAGACGACGATCGACACGTGGTCTTTGCTCGTCAGCGTGTCGACCATGGCCGCAAAGCTGCGCTTGAGCAGAGGTAACTTGTTCGGCTCCCCCATCGAGCCCGAGACGTCGAGCAAGAACACGAGGTTGCGAGCAGGGAGAGCGCCCTGGCTGATGCGTCTACCTTGCAAACCGATGTGAACGAGTTGGTGTTTGGGGTTCCAAGGCGCAGCGCCGACCTCGGTCGTGACGGAGAAGGGCTTGTCACCCTCGGGTTGGGGGTAGTCGTATGAGAAGTAGTTGATGAGCTCTTCCACCCGGACTGCGCCTTTGGGGATCGGGCTGCCTTGGTTGAGCATCCGTCGAACGTTGCTGTAGGACGCCGTATCGACGTCGATGCTGAACGTCGACAGCGGCTTGTCACTCACCGCGAGAAAGCGGTTTTCCGTGATGTGGTCGTAACCCTCCGTGTTGAACTCGGGCGCGACGACGAGGGGGGCGGGGGCAGGCTGTAGCGGGGCTCCGATTTGGAGCTGGCCCGGTTTGCTGGTGACGCGCGCCTTCTGCTTCATTGCCGGGCGACGTGCCGCCGGGTGCGCACTCGAATCGGCCTTTTCCTCCACGGCCTCGACGGGCGCGGGTTCGGCGGCGGGTGCTTCGGCGGCCCTCGCGGGCGAAGAGTCGCGTGTCTCGTCGCTGGGAGCCGCGAGCTCGGCATCGTCTTGCCCTTCGCCCGCGATGGCTGCCGATTCCGTTTGCATGCTCGAAGTCGCCGGAGTCTCCGGGACTGGGGCCTCTTGTTTGCATCCACCGCAGGCGTAGGTGCACAAGAGAATGAAGCCGGCGAGGTAGGTGGTTCTGGTTCGAAACGGGGTCATGCGGGGTCTCCTTTGGGGTTGTGCGGGGCCCAACGTCGCGCTTCCGCGGCGCTTACACCCGGTTGCCAAATGGGGACGGGCCATCGGGTCGGTCGGCTCCCGATGGCCCTCCAGCTGTAAGCCGTGCGCGACAGCTTCGTTGGCGCCCCATGCTCACGAAGCAACCCCCTGCCGCCACGTCGGTGCCGCTTCAGGAGCGAACGCTCGGGCGAAGACTTGTCCCAACGGCCCCAGATTGCGGCATGTATGCGCTCACGGAGCGTAGCAGGTGGGCGAGGTGCAGAGTGAACTCAACAACGCCGAGCGCCTCTCGTGGGAACGAGAGGTCGTACGTCGCGCACGCGGCGGCGACAAGGCAGCGTGGAGTGAGCTCTACCGCGCCTACGCGGATTTGCTGTTCAGCCGCGTGCTCTATCCTCGGCTTGGCAATCGCTCGGCGGCAGAGGATGCTCTATCGGAAACCTTCAGGATGGCCATCGAACGCATCTCGCAGTTCGAGCATCGCGGTTCAAGCATCTATTTTTGGTTGGCGCGCATCGCGACGAACAAGGCGATGGACATGCATCGGGCCAAGGGCGCGACGGGTCGCGCGCTGGTCAATGTGGAGAGCAAGCTGATGCCGCTCCTGGATGCGCCGCTTACTCCGGATGACGCTCTCGATTGCAAAGCGCAGTACGGTCGCGTGCGGGAGCTGTTGCAGGCGTGCTTGGCGGAGCTCAACCCGCGCTACCGACGAGCAATCGAGCTCCGCTTCTTCGAAGAGTTGGACCGAGAGACTTGCGCGGCTCGTCTCGAGGTCAAGATCGGTACGTTTGACGTCGTGCTGTTGCGATCGCTGAAGGCTTTGCGCAAGCAGTGGGAGCTGCATAGCGGCGGTGCTAAGGAAGGATCTCGTGGCGAATCCGGATGACAACGAACCTCCGTTCGAGCTGAGCGATGACGAGCCCAGCGAGCTCGAGCTCGCCGAGGCTGCCGCCTTGGCTCGTGCCCTCGAGCGCGGGACGTTGGGTGAGCATCCCCCGCCGGAAGATGCGTTGGAGGCCGCTGCGCTGCTGCGAGTGGCGACCGAGCCGGCGTTGGGGCAACGACGAAAAGAGGCCATCTGGGATGAGCTCGAGGGAGAGCTCGAACGACGGCAAGAGGTGCGCGGGGCCGGGACCAACGAAGGCATTTTGCGGTGGCTTTGGACGCTGGTGCCGCTGGCGGGCGTCGCGGCCGTCGTCGTCTACATGAGCCGAGGGGACGACGAAGCGCCCGCTTCTTCGGCTCAACTCGCCGTGGAGCTGCCCGTTCCGTCCCGAGGCCTCCTCGAAGCGCAGGCCCGCCTCTTGAACGCGCCGAGCCTGGCGGAGCGCGCTGCATTCGAGGAAGAGATGGGGCAGTACCGTGAACAGGTTTACGCTTCGCTGGAGGCCAGGTATCGATGAGCCTCCGCCGACGAAGCAGTGTCGCGTTTGGCAATACGGGCTGCCTGGCCCGCGCGGTGCTTTGTCTGGCCGTCGGCCTTGGGGTAGTAGCCTGTAGTCAGCAGGACGCAGAAGAACGGTCGAGTCCGTCTGGGAGCTCGCACGTCGAGAAGAGCTCGCGCGCCTGGATTGAGCGTGCTCGCGAGGCTCACCGGGCCGCGGATGAGGCCAAGAGCGCGCCGCAGCGCGAGCGAGCCGTGGAGGCGTTACGCGATGCCTATCAGGCGTTGCCGTCGAGCGCGCCGGGCAGTGATTGGGTGCGGCTGGACCTGGGAGCACGACTGGCGGAGCTCGAGCTCGAAGGCGGCAACGCTCCGGCTGCTCTCGAGTGGGTGAGCCGGGTCCTGCCTGTTCAACCCGAACCCAGCGTGCCGGCGGCCAATCTGCTGGTGGTTGCAGGGCGGGCCTACGAGCTGTTGGGTGAGAAAGAGCAAGCGGTCACCAGTTACCACCGCGCCCTGGTGATGAATCAAGATTTGATGGAGCGGAGTCTGGAGGGACGATGAGAGAGCGTTGGTCGGGTATCGCTTTGGCGGTGGTGGTCACTTCGTGCGGCGCTTCGGTGCCGGAGGCTGAGGCGCCACGAAGCCCCGAGCCGAGTCAGCAGGAGGCTGCTCCCGCTGCGCAGTCTCCGTCGGATGCTGCTCAGCCACCCGCGAGTGCGCCAGCGGCAGAGCCTGCTCCCGCCACTCGTGCCGTGGATGGCGCTGCCGCTGACGAAGAGGCGGCAGAGTCTGTGGCTGGGGGCGAAGGCCGAGCTGCGCAGCTGCAAATCGAGGCGGGGGTCGACGACTTGCTGTTGGAGCTCGGCGGCTTCAGCGAGCAACTGACGGAAGCGCTGCAGGCTTCGACACCTGATTGTGATTCTGCCGAACGTTTTCGAGACGCGGTGTGCGACCTTTCCCGGCGCATCTGCGAGATTGCTGGCACTGGCTCGCTGAGCTCGAAGTGTCACGACGGAAAACGCCGCTGCGAGGAGTCCCGCGAGGCCTACGCCCGTCACTGCCCCCAGTAGGTTTCCCGCGCGTTCGCTTGCGCGCGGGTGGGGTGTCTGCGTGCCGGTGTGGCGTCAGGTTGCGCGCGGGTAGCTGCCCAAGACGCGCACGGAATGCTTCGCTCGTGCCAACTCTTCGAGCGCTTGGGAGATGTTCGCGTCCTGGTAGTGCCCTTCCAGATCAGCGTAGAAGACGTAGTGCCACATCTCGCCAGGCGTCGGTCGTGACTCGATCCGCGACAGGTTGATGTCGTGGCGGTCGAAGACACCGAGCGCCCGATATAGAGCGCCCCGTTCGTGAGGCGCGTCGAACAAGATGCTCGTCTTGTCGTTGCCGGTAGCCTCCGGCAGTTGGTGGCCGAGGACGATGAAGCGCGTCGCGTTGTGTGCCCTGTCTTGGATCCCGGACGCCAAGACTTGCAGACCAGCAAGTTTGCCCGCCAGTGCGCTCGCGATCGCCGCTTCGTTCGGATTGGGTTTGACCGCGTATGCCGCCGCCGCGGTCGATGGAGTCGTCGCGAGGTGCGCGTTGGGCAAGTGCTCGCGCAGCCACTTCTTGCACTGAGCCAACGCATGAGGGTGAGAAAGCACGTGCTCGACACCCGACAAGCTGCCGCTGCTGAGAAGGCACTGCTCCACCTCGACGATGATCTCGCCAGTGACTCGCAAAGGGTTCTCTGCGAGTGCTTCCAGCGTGAGGCTGACGCTGCCCTCGATTGAATTCTCGATTGGCACGACACCCAAGTCCGTCGAGCTCGAGGCGACGGTCTCGAACACGTCCAACACGCTGCGCCCCGGCCGAAGTTCGGCGTCCGCACCAAAGGCGCTCAACGCTGCAGCGTGAGCGAACGTGCCCTCAGGACCCAGGAAGTGAACGATTTTCGGCATCGATTGGAGAAGAGTCGGGAGCAGCGATGCTCAGTTCTGCATCAACTGCGTCAGACGTTGGAGCTTGAGCGCCAATTGCATGTCGCCGTCGATGCGTAGCTTACCCGCGAAGAAGAGCTGCTGACCGTTGACCCTGCCCTCGAACAGTTCCACGAAGTCTTGTGCGCTCGAGCTGATGACGCATTCGGCGGGGCCGTCGGACTCGGTGACAGCCACTGGGTCGCGCAGCGACACGACCCAGCTACCCCCTTGCTCCCCGTCCAGCTCGAAGCGGTAGACAGCATCGATGGCGCGCGCCTCTTCGGGTCGAGCCTCGAGCGCTGCTCGCAGTCGTGCCATCAAGTCCCGCGGGCTGGTCATGAGCTGAGACTACTGCCACCAAGCACGCAGTCAAACTCTGTGGCGGATGCTTGGGTCATGTGGGAGACGTACTCGATGCACGCGGGGGCGGGGCACGACCGGTGAGCCGTGTCCGGCTCATGGTATCGCACCGATTCATCAACGTTCGTCGCGCGGCGGGACGTCGCGGTGGACCTCGCCGGTGTATATCTGGCGCGGCCGCGCGATGCGCTGTTCCTTGTCCAGCAGCATCTCCTCCCACTGCGCCAACCAGCCCGCGGTGCGGGGAATGGCGAAGAGTACGGTGAACATGTCCACCGGGATGTCGAGAACCTCGTAGATCAACCCCGAGTAGAAGTCGACGTTCGGGTACAGCTTGCGCTGGACGAAGTATTCGTCGTCGAGAGCGATCTTCTCCAGTTCGAGCGCGACTCTCAGCAGTGGGTTCTTGGAGCCGACGATGTCGAAAACGCGGTCCGCAAGCTTCTTGATGACTTTTGCACGCGGGTCGTAGTTCTTGTAGACGCGGTGCCCGAAGCCCATCAGGCGACCCCCCGTGCCTTCTTTGACCTCCTGAATGAAGGCGGGCACGTTGTCCACGGAACCGATCTGACGCAGCATCTTCAAGACGGCGGAGTTGGCCCCGCCGTGGAGCGGTCCGTAGAGCGCGGCGGCGGCCGCTGCGACGGCAGAGTACGGGTCCGCATGGGAACTGCCCACGGCGCGCATCGTGTTCGTCGAACAATTCTGCTCGTGATCGGCGTGCAGGATGAACAACACGTCGAGGGCGCGAACGATGTCGGGGTCGGCGACGTATTTGTTGTCACCCACGCGCTTCATCATCGCGAGGAAGTTCTCGGTATAGCTCAGCTCGTTGTCAGGATAGACGAACGGCTTGCCCTGAGAGTGACGGTAGCTCCACGCTGCAATGGTGGGCATTTTCGCCAACAGGCGCACCATCTGCAGGCGACGGTTCTCCTTGTCGTGGATGTCCATTGCCTCCGGGTAGAAGGTACTCAGCGCCGCGACGGTGCCGACGAGCATACCCATCGGGTGGGCGTCGTATCGGAAGCCGTTGATGAAGCTCCGGACATTCTCATGCACGAAGGTGTGCATCTTCACGTCGTCGGCGAACTGCGACAGCTGGTCACGATTGGGGAGCTCTCCGTTGAGTAACAGGTAGGCGGTCTCGAGGTACGATGCCTTCTCTGCCAGCTGCTCGATGGGATAGCCACGGTGGCGCAGGATGCCCTTCTCGCCGTCGATGTACGTGATCGCCGAGCGACACGAAGCCGTGTTCGTGAACGCGGGATCGTAGGTCATCATTCCGAAGTCGCCCTCGTTGACCTTGATCTGGCGTAAATCCATCGCGCGGATCGTGTCGTCGGTGATGTCGAGTTCGTAGGTCTTGCCGGTGCGATTGTCGGTGATGGTGAGGGTGTCTTTGTTAGACATGAGCTTCCGTCGGTTCTGAGGTTGTTCTGGCCGGTGGGGCCCGCATGTTTGTCGTTTTGAGGGGCGTTCTGCAAGTCTGAGACGTGGCTTTGGAGGGCTCGTTCAGGCAGCCACCCCATCAGTTTCACGGTTGTTTCTGCGAAGCAGTCCAAGCTCGCAATTCAAGCGCCGCCGCTAGACCGGGTTTTGCATTGTAGAGGACTCCGGGACTGTAGGGGGCCCAGGATGGCTTTCTATCGGCCTCGGGCAGCGGTTCAGCTGAATTCTGGGCCGAATCCGTCAGAGCTGGCATGGCCGGAACATGCTCGTGCGTTTGTTGCGGTCGTCGCTTCTTTGGCCGGCATCTTTTTGCCTTCTCGGGGCCTGTGGGCAGGTAGAGGATGCCCATCAGCCGGAAGGTAATTCTGCAAAGATGCTGCATGAGGAGCTGGAGTTGGACCCGCTCGAGGCGTTGCCCGTGGTGCCAGCTGACGCGCCCGTGCTGGCGCCGATAGCGATGAACACGCCGGTCTACTCGAAGCCCAGCGATGATTCGGAGCGTGTCGGGTACCTGCGGGTTGGAAGCCGCATCCCTCGCTCGGAGCAGCCGGTATCCAACGAGGGCTGTCCCGCGGGTTGGTATCACGTGCGGCCGCTTGGCTTCGTCTGCGCAGAACGCGAAGCGACGGTCGACCTCTCGCACCCGGTCGCGCGGGCCATCAACGTTGGCCCCGACCGGAGCAAGCCGATGCCGTACGCCTACGGCTTCCTCAGGGCGGTCGCCCCGAACTACCTCAGGGTCCCCAGCAAGAAACAGCAGTTCGAGCGAGAGATGCGCCTCGAACGTCACCTGCGCAGCTGGAAGAAGCTCTCCGACGAGTGGGATGCGCTCGCAGTGGGGGCGAACGACGTTCCTCTGGACGAACGCGGTGTGGCGGTGGGGGCGATTCCTGAGAGCGCCAAACCTCAGGACATGAGCGAGCGCTATGGCGGCAAGGGCGAGGGGCAGGACGAACCTCCCTGGTGGCTTGACGAGTCGAAGCGCAAGATCCCAAACATCTCGGCATTCAAAGCGCCGAGCTATGCCGACATCGCAGGGCGCTCCAAACGCCACGCCGGCCTATCGCTGATCGGCAGTTTCGTCGCCAAAGACGGTGAGTTCACACGCCGTTTTGCGATCACGACGGACGCTCGTTTGGTCCCCGCCGACAAGATCAAAGCCGATTCGGGCTCACCCTTTCACGGCTACCATCTCGGCGACAACGGTCTGCCTGTAGGCTTCGCCAACAAGGCGGGGGCGAGCTACTGGACTCTCGAAGGGGGCAAGTTGGAGCGCGGCCCACACTTGAAGTTCCGCGAATTCATCCCGCTGAGCGGCCGTGTGCAACGCATCGGTGGGGTACGAATGGTTCAAGCGCGAGATGGTCGCTGGCTCCGAAGCGATGATCTGAGAACTGCGGTCAAGCCGCGGGACCTGCCTTGGTTCGCGAGCAAGCAGCGTCGTTGGATCCAAGTGTCCTTGCTGAGTCAGACTCTGGTCTTGTGGGAAGGCGCGACGCCGGTCTACGCGACGCTGGTTTCGACCGGGCGCGACGGCGTTGGAGATCCCAAGACGACGATGAGTACTCCTCAAGGGACGTTTCGCATCTATCAGAAGCACGTCACCACGACCATGGACTCGAACGTCGCCGACAGCGAGTTCGAGCTACGGGACGTTCCGTGGGTGATGTACTTCAAAGGTGGGTACGCGCTGCATGCCGCCTACTGGCACGACGATTTCGGCCGTCCACGGTCGCACGGGTGCATCAACATGGCGCCCATCGACGCTCGCTATCTATTCAATTGGAGCGCTCCAGACGTGCCGGAAGGTTGGCACGGCGCGAACGCTGGCGAGACTTTGGACAAGGGCACCATCGTTCACATCGTGCCTTGAGCAGAAAGCGTGCTCGCCGCCAGCTGCGGAGGAGGTCCAAGGCTCGAGCTGAGCCCCTGCAGCGACGCTCCGCGCAGAGGTATCCGTCGTCCAAGCTCAGCGGCTGGCGAATCGACGCTTGACGATGACTGCAGGCCCGCTGAACGCAGGCACTTCGAGTGCCGTCAGCGCGTCTTCGATGCACTCTTTGGCGGGGCTCTCGGCGACGGCTCCCGATAGCTCGAGACGCTCCGCGTCGCCGCTCGGGGCGAAGCGGAGCGCGAGCGCGCCCTCCAGACTCGTGGTGTCACCCTCCAGGCACGCGCTGGCCTGCTTGGTTCCCTCGTTCAAGATGCGAAGGCCTGCCTCACGGTCGAAGGGAGGCTCGGAGCCGGAGCCCCCGCTAGAAAGCACGGCACCCAGGAGCAGCCCTCCCAAAGCCAGTCCCGCGAACACCATCCAGCCATGCCGAGTCACTGGAGGCAGGGCTATGGGGAAGGGCAGGTTGAAGCGGCCGCGAAGCGGTGCGCCTCGTCGGCTGGGAGGCACCGTGCCGCGATTCGTTTCCGTGTTCGACGCGGTGCCGGCAGCGGCCTCTGGCGCCAGAGGGACCTGGTCGTCATCCGCGTCCAAGTCCGCTGTCGCGACGGAGATGTCCGGGGGCCTGCCGGAGTCGCGGGATACCTCCGCGGTCATTCTTGGTGCTCTTGGGTTTAGATTGAGGCCCAGTTCGCTCAAGGACGGCAGGGGGATCGTCGCGTACGCGTCCGACGGCTCGTCGTCGGGGTCCAGAGCTAGGTCGTTGGCGTCCGCAAGTTCGGCTTCCGTAGCGTAGACACGGCCGCTCTGATCGACGAAGAGCCGGGTTTGGCACTCGACGCACTCCGTGCGCACGACCCCGAGTTCGAGTTGCGTCTCGTTGATGACCAGATTGGCGGAGCACTGGTGGCAAGCGACTCGCATGTTTCTCCCTGTCGTTTGGTGGATTTCCAAGAGCCGCTCTAACACGCCCACCGCCTTCTCGGCAGGGGTTTCGGCCCCGAGTCCGCCTCGCGCCGCCAACGGGTCTTGCGCCGCTTGGCGCGAAAACCGGGACATGCTTCTGTGCCGGCCATGTTTTCCGCCGGTGTGTTGGCCAGAGCCGCGTACGAGACGGCCAAGATCAGCGTTCCCACCATTGTCGATGCCGTCGTGGGTAGGACCAACTACGTCGTGTGTGACGGTCGCTTGGACTCGTGGTCGCGTACCCTGCTGGATCAAGCGGGCATGACCCTACAGATCCTCGGTCGACAGCACGTTGACCGGTCGAAGAACTACGTGGTGATGAGCAATCACCAGTCGCACTACGACATTCCCGTGATGTTCCAGGCTCTCGGCATTCGGGTCCGCATGATCGCCAAGACCGAACTGTTCCGTATCCCGATCTTCGGTCGAGCGATGCTGGACTCAGGCTTCGTCGAACTGGACCGCTCCAACCGCCGTCGGGCACTCGAGAGCATGCGTGTCGCGAAGCAACGCATAGCGGCGGATGGGCTGAGTATCTGGATTGCGCCTGAAGGCACGCGTTCTAAGACGGGCCAGTTGGGAGAGTTCAAGACTGGCGGGTTCTATCTCGCTTTGGACGCCGGGGTTCCCATCTTGCCGGTCAGCATCGACGGTACCATCGACGTGCTGCGCTCGGGGGATACCGTCGTCAATCGCGGCAAGACGGTAGCCGTGAGCATTCACGCGCCCATCGACGTCACGAAGTACAGCCGCCCCCGCATTCGCGACCTGATGGACCGGGTCCGGGGGGACATCGAGTCGGGCTTGTCGAGCCGCTGACCGGGTGCTTCGGTCTCGATTCGAGTTGCAGCGCGCGAGCGCCCGGAAGGAGACGTCTTGCCGACTTTCGGGCGCTCGGCTGTGTCAATCCCTGGAGCTCAGCGCAGCACGCCCGCCGAGCGTGCGGTGGGCAGCTCGCTCGAGCCCGCGAGGTACTCGTCGATTCCACGGGCTGCTTTGCGGCCATCGGTGATCGCCCACACGACGAGGCTTTGCCCTCGTTGCATGTCGCCGGCAGCAAAGACCCCCGGCACGCTGGTCATGAAGTTGTCGTCGACCTGGACGTTGCCACGCGGGTTGATTTCCACACCGA
This sequence comes from Polyangiaceae bacterium, assembly GCA_050290545.1. Classification (GTDB taxonomy): domain Bacteria; phylum Myxococcota_A; class Polyangia; order Polyangiales; family Polyangiaceae; genus SZUA-265. The sequence continues at coordinate 216,477 of JBNKHV010000036.1, forward strand.
GCTGCTCCAGCAAGCCCTCTTTCTCGGGATGCACGAAACCCATCGCGAGGAGTACCAGATCCGCGTCCACGTCGAACTCGGAGTCGGGCACTTCGGAGAAACGACCGTCCTTCATTTCCACTTTGCAGCAGCGGATTTGCTTGACCTGACCGTCGTGACCGATGAACGCCTTGGTGGAAACGCTGAAGTCACGGCGTCCCCCCTCCTCGTGAGAGCTGGAAGTGCGCAGCATCAATGGCCAAAGTGGCCACGGCGTGTGGAGCGCGGGCTCGTCTGGTGGGCGAGGCATGATCTCGAAATTGGTCACACTCGCCGCGCCTTGCCGATGGGAGGTACCGATGCAGTCACTGCCAGTGTCACCACCGCCGATGACCACGACGTTCTTGCCGGTGGCGAGAATCGCCTCGTCGTCCGGCACGGTATCTCCCGCCACTCGGCGGTTCTGCTGCTCGAGGAAGTCCATCGCGAAATGCACCCCAGCGAGCTCTCGCCCGGGAACCGGCAAGTCGCGCGGCTTGCGCGACCCACCACACAGGCAGATCGCGTCATACTCCTTCTGCAGCTCCGCAGCGCTGACGTCGACGCCGACGTGGACGCCAGTACGGAACTCGACGCCTTCTTCGCGCATTACCGCGATACGCCGCTCCACGATGGACTTCTCGAGCTTGAAGTCTGGGATGCCGTACATCAGAAGCCCACCGAGTCGGTCGTCGCGCTCGAGCACGACGACATTGTGACCGGCCTGGTTGAGCTGCTGAGCGGCGGCGAGTCCTGCGGGCCCGGATCCGACGACCGCAACTTTTTTGCCCGTGCGGCGTGTCGGTTTGACCGGCTTGACCAATCCGTCGTCGAAGGCGCGATCCGCGATCGATTTTTCGATCAGCTTGATGCTGACTGCGTCGCTGTTGATGTTCAGCACGCAGGCCGCTTCGCACGGGGCAGGGCAGACGCGCCCGGTGAACTCCGGGAAGTTGTTGGTCGAGTGCAACGAGACCGACGCAGCTTCCCAGTCACCCCGATAGACGTGGTCGTTCCAGTCGGGGATGAGGTTCCCCAGGGGGCAGCCCGTGTTGCAGAATGGAATGCCGCAGTCCATGCAGCGCGCGCCCTGTTCCTTGAGCTCATCCTGGATCACCGGGAGTTCGAATTCCTGGTAGTCCTTCACTCGCTGGTCGATGGGGCGCTTGCGCGCGTTCTGCCTGTGATACTCGATGAAACCTGTGACTTTGCCCACGGTAGATACTTCCTTCGCTTGGTGGGACCGAGTTAGTTGGCTGGAGTCGCTGCGTGCTCACCCGAGTGAGCTGCTCGCATCGCTCGCTCTCGAAGCACGCGACGGTACTCCTGCGGGAAGACCTTGACGAACAGTTCTTTGGTCTGCTCCCAGTCGGCAAGAAGTCGTTTGCCTTTGGGACTTCCCGTTCGTTCGACGTGCTCTTCCAGCAGCGCCTTGATCTTCACCAGGTCGGTGGGCTCGGGGTTGACGAGGTCGACCATGTCGGCGTTGCAGTTTGCCTCGAAGGTCTTGTCCTCATCGAGCACGAATGCCAGTCCGCCGCTCATGCCGGCGGCGAAGTTGCGCCTCGTCTTGCCGATGATGACCACGTAGCCGCCGGTCATGTACTCGCAGCCGTGGTCACCCACGCCTTCGACGACGGTGGTAGCACCGCTGTTCCGCACACAGAAGCGCTCGCCAGCGACGCCATTGAAGAACGCCGTTCCGCCAGTGGCGCCGTACAATACGACGTTGCCGATCAAGACGTTCTCCTCGGGCGCGTAAGGGCTGCCTTCCGGCGGGCGCACGCTGAGCACGCCGCCAGCCATGCCCTTACCGACGTAGTCGTTCATGTCGCCGACGACGTCGAACTCCATGCCCGGCATCATGAATGCCCCAAAACTCTGTCCCGCGGTGCCGCGGAAATGCACCTTGATGGTGCCCGCGGGTAGGCCGTCGGCACCGAAGCGCTTGGCAACTTCGCCGGCCAGTTGCGCCCCGACCGTGCGGTGTACGTTGCGCACTCGCTGTTCGAACTCGACGGCCTTGCCGTGCTCCAGAGCGTCTTTGGCCTTGGCGATGAGCTCCACGTCCAAGGAACGATCCACGCCGTGGTCCTGCTCTTGGGTCTTGAGCACCTCCACGCCCTCGCCGCGGTCGGCGGGCTTGAGAACGTCTGAAAAATCGAGTTGAGACGCCTTCCAGTGTTTGGATACGTCACGCACCCGCAACTTGTCGGTGCGCCCGACGAGTTCACGCAACGAACGAACGCCGATGCTGGCCATCAACTGTCGTGCCTCTTCGGCCACGTAGAACATGAAGCGCACCACGTGCTCGGGCTTGCCCTGGAAGCGACGGCGCAGTTCCGGATCCTGCGTCGCGATGCCCACGGGGCAGGTGTTGAGGTGGCACTTGCGCATCATGATGCAGCCGGACGCGACCAACGGTGCGGTCGCGAAGCCGAACTCTTCGGCACCGAGGATGGCAGCGACAACCACGTCGCGCCCCGTGCGCATCTGCCCGTCCGTCTGTACGACGACACGGCTGCGCAAGTCGTTCTTGACGAGTACTTGGTGGGTTTCGGCCAAGCCGAGCTCCCAAGGCACGCCCGCGTGTTTGATCGACGTCTGGGGTGAAGCGCCCGTGCCGCCGTCGTAGCCAGAGATGAGAATCACGTCGGCGTGGGCTTTGGCGACGCCCGCCGCGACGGTGCCCACTCCGGCTTCCGCCACCAACTTGACGCTGATGCGCGCGTTGGGGTTGGCCATCTTCAAATCGAAAATCAGCTGAGCTAGGTCTTCGATCGAATAAATGTCGTGGTGAGGCGGGGGGGAGATGAGCGTCACCCCCGGAGTCGAGTTTCGCGTCTTGGCGATGATCTCGTCCACCTTGTGCCCAGGGAGTTGTCCGCCTTCACCCGGCTTGGCACCCTGCGCGATCTTGATCTGAATCTCGTCTGCGTTGACCAGATAGTGCGTGGTGACACCGAAGCGTCCCGATGCGACCTGCTTGATGGAGCTGCGGCGATTGTCGAGGAATCGCTCTGGCTTCTCGCCGCCCTCGCCGGTGTTGCTGCGGCCGCCGATTTGATTCATCGCGATGGCGAGGTTCTCGTGTGCTTCGGCGCTGATACTCCCGAAACTCATGGCGCCTGTCGCGAAGCGTTTCACGATTTCCGTCGCTGGCTCCACCTCGTCGAGTGGGATCGGTGTGTCTGCGGTGTTCAACTCCCACAGACCACGCAAGGTGATGAAGCCTTGGGTCTGGTCGTTGATGAGCTTGGCGTACTCCTGATAGCTCTTGGCATCGTCGAGTCGGACGGAACGCTGCAACGCGCCCACGGCCTGTGGTGACCAAAGATGGCGTTCGCCTTGAGCGCGGTAGTGGTAGTTCCCGCCCAGTTCGAGCTGCACCTTGCCAGGGAGCTTCGAGAACGCGCTGCCGTGTCGCAACTCGCTCTCTTTGGCGAGCACGCGCAGATCGATGCCTGAAATCCGCGTGGCGGTTCCCGTGAAGTAGCGTTCGACCAAGTTCGGTGACAAGCCGATGCACTCGAATATCTGCGCGCCGCGGTAGCTCTGCAGCGTGCTGATACCCATCTTGCTCATCACCTTCTTGATGCCTTTGTTGATGGCTTTGATGTACTGCTTCTGAGCTAACTCTGGGTCGACGACGCCGAGCAGGTTGCCCTCGTCGACCTGGCTCTTGATCGTGTCGAGGGCGACGTAGGGATTGATGGCGCCCGCGCCGTAGCCCGTGAGCAAGCAGAAATGCTGAACCTCGCGCGCTTCGCCTGTTTCGACGATGATGCCGAGCTTCACGCGGGTTCCTGCGCGCACCAGGTGATGGTGTACCGCTGCTGTCGCGAGTAGGGCGGGCACGGGTGCGTTTTCTTCGTTTGCTCCGCGGTCGCTGAGAATGACGAAGGTGTGTTCCTCCTCGATGGCGACGCTGGCCTGACGACAGAGTTCGTCGAGGGTGGCCTTCATGCCGGCCTCGCCGTCACGCACCCTGTAGAGCATCTTGAGCGTCGGGGGCTGGCGCTGATGCATGATGCGCGCAGCGCGCAGCTTCGCCAGTTGCTCGTTGGTGACGATGGGGTGGGGCAGCTCGAGCATCTGCGCCTGGTCGGGGAGCTCCTGCAGCAGGTTGCCTTCGCCACCGATGTACGTCTTGAGGCTCATGACGAGCTCTTCCCGAATCGGATCGATCGCGGGATTGGTCACCTGAGCGAAGTGCTGCTTGAAGTAGTTGTAGAGCAGTTGCGGCTGGTCACTGAGCACGGCTAGCGGAGTATCCGTACCCATGGACCCGACTGCCTCGGCGCCAGTGGTCGCCATCGGCCCCATCAAGATCCGAAGGTCCTCCAACGTGTAGCCGAACATGCGCTGCTGCTGCACGAGCGGCAGTTCTTCACGCGGGACCTGGCCAGCGTCCGACAGCTGGGCGAGCGATATCTTGTTGTCCTTGAGCCACTTGCCGTAGGGCTTGCGCGAGGCGAGCCCTTGTTTCAGCTCTTCGTCTTCCACGACGCGCCCTTCCACCAGGTCGACGAGGAACATGCGTCCGGGTTCGAGGCGACCCCGGCGTTCCACCTGGTCGCCCGGGAACTCGAGCACGCCCGTTTCCGAGCCCATGACTACGGTGCCGTCTTTGGTTTGGAGCCAGCGCGCTGGGCGCAGACCGTTGCGGTCCAAAATTGCGCCGATGCAGCGACCGTCCGTGAACGCTAGAGCCGCCGGTCCATCCCAAGGCTCCATCAGGCACGAGTGGTACTCGTAGAAGTCCTTCTTGGCTTGAGGCATCTGGTCGTGGTTCTGCCAAGCCTCCGGAACGAGCATCATCATCACGTGCGGTAGCGAGCGCCCGCCGTGGAACAGTGCCTCCACCGCGTTGTCGAGCGAGGCGGAGTCGCTCGAATTCGGGGCGATGACCGGGCGGATGTGGCGGATGTCTTCACCGAAGGTCTCTTCGCCGAACATCTGTTCGCGTGCCTTCATCCACGCCACGTTGCCCCGCAGGGTGTTGATCTCGCCGTTGTGACACAGCATGTGGAAGGGTTGTGCCAGCGGCCACGCCGGGAACGTGTTCGTGCTGAAGCGCTGGTGCACCATGGCGATGGCGCTGACCATGTCTTCGTCGCTGAAGTCCTCGTAGAAACTCTCCAACTGCTCTGCCAGTAGCAGGCCCTTGTAAACGATCGTTCGACACGAGATGCTGGAGACGTAGAAGGCGCTGTTGCCGAGCTCCTGTCGCGCAGTATTCTCCGCCCACTTGCGGATCACGTACAGCTTGCGTTCGAAGGTGTCTTCATCGTCGCAGGTCGAGCCAATGAACACCTGCTTCATTGCTGGCAGGGTTTGGCGCGCGACGGGGCCGCAGTGAGCGGGGTCGATTGGGACATCACGCCACCCGAGAACCTTCTGCCCGACGCCGAGAATCTTGTCCTCGAGGATCTGCTGTGCCTGGCGCTGCTGTGCCGGCTCGGTTGGAAGAAACACGAAGGCGACGCCGTAGCGGCCCGCATCTGGGAGTTCGAAGCCGAGTCGCTTGCTTTCTTTGGCAAAGAACGGGTGAGGGATCTGAAGCAGCAAGCCTGCGCCGTCGCCGGTCAGCGGGTCTGAGCCGACCGCGCCCCTGTGAACCAAGTTGAGGAGGATCTGGATGCCCTGGCGAACGATCTCGTGCGTGGCCTCACCTCGAATGTTGGCGACGAAGCCGAAACCACAGGCGTCGTGCTCGAATTCGGGATCGTACAGACCAGAACGGGGGGGCAGAGTCATCAGTTTGGGCTTTCTTTGAATCTGGGGGCGGGCCGCCGGGCGAGCCGTCCGCGACGAGGGCGGAGGGGGACCCTCTGCCGACCGGGGTTTCAGCCCAGTGTCAGAAAGTCGCGGTGAACGGGCCCGAGCGTGTCCACCTGTTACCCGGGAGTGGCTCCTAGTGGTCTTTCCAGATGACTAGTGGTCCTTCCAGATGAGACCTAGTGGCGCGCATCCCGAGGGGCGGGATTGTGTACGTTCAGTGCTGTCTCTTCAAGCGAAACAATGGTGACCGGCTCCGAGGTCGACGATGTTTCCTCACTGTTTCAGACAGGCCTTCGGCGGGGGTGATCCGCGGAATCCATAGCAAATCGCGGCGGTCGCTGAGCGTTGTGTCATCACCGGCGCCGAGCTTCGGCGATTGGTCGTTTGGAGGGCAGCCCCGTGGGCGTCTGCGGGTCGCCCCAGCCCGCGCCTTCAGGCGCTACCGTCGTTGTCCTGTTCGCCCACGTGCTCGAAATGAGCCGGAGCGTCTGGATTGACGGGGGCCATCGAGCAATTGCCCGTGAAGTGAACGCCCTTGTCGATGAACACCTCCGGGGCGCGGAGATTGCCACTGACCTCGGCGGGAACGTGCAGCTCTATCGAGCGAGTAGCTCTCACGTTGGCAGTTACCTTACCGCCGCGAATGATGACCGTTGCAGCAAGGATGTCACCGTCCACGACGGCCCCTTCCCCAATGATCAGCGTGTCGTCGCTCAAGATTTCACCGCAAAACGAGCCTTCGACGCGCACGCGGCCCTCGAAGTGCAGCTTGCCGTCGAAGCGCGTACCGCGACCAAGGAGGGCCGTGAGCTCGTTCGAGGGGAGAGACAATGACATTTCGACAGGCTCCCTGTAGCTCGTTTGACGCCGGTTGGCAATTTGCCATACGCACTCTCGAAGTTCGTCCCGGGCTGGAACTAGGGCTGCTGGTTCGGTCAGGTGCTGATCAAATGTTCCTGGGTTTTTGCTGCTCAATGATCGGGGCAAGAGGCACAAACCTGGGTAAGATTTGCACCATGAGCGCGACGGGAGGGCCAGCTGTTTCGGAAGAGGGGTTGGAGACGGAGCCTGCTCCGAAAGTCGTCGATGCCCCTGTCCGAGTCTTGGTCGTCGACGACGAGCCGGCGTTGAGACGCAGCGTGCTCCGCATGCTGATGGCCAAGGGGATGGAGGTGGTGACCGCCGAGGACGGACCCCGCGCGCTGCAGTTGATGACGAGCGAGCCCTTCGACGTCGCACTGATCGATCTGATCATGCCCAACATGGGGGGACTCGAGCTTCTGCAGCGGCTCCGCAAGGAGCATCCCGACGTCGAGGTCGTGATGATGACTGCCTACGGCGACGTCGAAACGGCCGTCAAAGCGGTGCAGGCAGGGGCCTACAACTTCCTCACCAAACCGTTCCGCTCCAACGACGAAGTCAGTCACGTCATCAGTCAAGCTGCGGAGCGACGTCATCTCAAGGCGCGCGCGGAGCGCCTCGAGCGACAGCTCAGCGCAGATGGCGAGGGCTTCGGCGCCCTGATCGGCAGCTCATCGGCGATGAAAGACGTCTACCGCAGAGCCTACGACGTGGCGGCGACGAAGGTGACGGTCTTGATTCTCGGCGAGAGTGGTACGGGCAAGGAGCTCACTGCGCGCGCCATCCACGAGCATTCTCCCCGCAACAATCGACCGTTCGTGGCGGTCAACTGCTCAGCCATTCCCGAAGGTGTTGTCGAAAGTGAACTCTTCGGGCACGTCAAAGGCGCCTTCACCAACGCCACGTCCCCGCGCCCCGGGTTGTTCGAAGCGGCCAATCACGGGACAATCTTTCTCGATGAGGTCGGCGACTTGCCGCCGCAGGCCCAGGTCAAGTTGCTGCGCGTTTTGCAGGAAGGCGAGGTCAAGCGGGTGGGCTCCAACGAGACGCGAGTCGTCGACGTGCGGGTGATCGCGGCGACCAATCTCGACCTGCGACGGAAGATCGAGTCCGGCACGTTTCGTGAGGACTTGTACTACCGCCTGAACGTGGTGGCCATTCACCTGCCTCCATTGCGCGAGCGCAAAGAGGACATACCTGCACTGGCTTATCACTTCCTGAAGAAGCACTCCAAGCGAGTTGGCCGCAACGTACGAAAGATATCTCCGGACGCGATGGCATTGCTGAGCAACGAGAGCTGGCCCGGCAACGTGCGCGAATTGGAGAATGCAATGGAGCGAGCGGTCGTGTTCTGTCGCGACACGGTCGAGCCGCAGCACCTCGGGCTCAGCCGCAGCATGCCGGCTGTGATGGGCCGTTCCTTCCGTCCCGAGGGTGATTCGGATTCCTCTCTGGTGAGCGACCTGGGAGACTTGCCATATCGAGAGGCCAAAGCGCAGGCGCTCGCCGATTTCGAACGCCGGTATTTCACGAGTCTGCGGGATCGCACTCGAGCCAACGTCTCCGAGGCTGCTCGCCAGGCGGGCTTGGACCGCTCGAACTTCCGTCGCGCAGTCAAGCGAGCTGGCATTCGCTGGCGGCAAGACGATGGGGACTCACCGCCATCCGGGGGCGTCCCGCGCTGAAAAGCCGACGACCGATGACATCGTGATAACCCCCGACGAAGGGTCGGAGTGGGGCGGCCGAACGACGTTTTCCTTGGACGCGCCGAACTTGCGGGGGCCGGAGACTGAGGGTAACACTCCCGAGCGCTCCAGGGCGACGGTCGCACGGCATGATGAACAAAGCGCGGAATTGGCTCGACGTTCTTAGAAGTCGACGTTGGGTGCTGACGCTCGCTGCACTCGCCGCACCGCTCGGGCTCCCGTCTGAGGTGGCTGGTCAACAGCCGCCCGCAGCAGCGACCAGCGCGAGGTTCGCCAAGCCGACGTTGAGCCTGGCCGAGTGCCTGCGCCGCGCGGAGCGACGCTATCCGTCGGTCGCAGAAGCGAAAGCTCGCGTTCGGCAGGTTCAAGCGCAGCTGCTCGAGGCTCGCACCGCGCCATTCAGTGACTTCAAGACCGACGCGGGCCTGGCACTGGCCCCCACGCTGCGCGGCACTCAAATCTACAGCCAGGAAGACGACATCTCCCTCAGTGACAACATGGGATTGGCCTGGGAAGTGAACCTTTCGGGGACGCTGCCGCTGTGGACCTTCGGCAAGATTGACAGTGTCGTGGACGCCGCGAAGGCCAACGTGCGCGTCAAGGAGCAAGAGGTTGCCAAGGTCCGTGGTGAGCTTCGCCGTTCGGTCAAACGGGCCTACTATGCGGTGCTGTTTGCTCGCGACGCACTCAGCATCATCGAGGAAGCCGGAAAGCGCATCGACAAGCAGCTCCGCAAGCTCGAGGGCGCGCTGGACGACGACGACGCGGACGAGACCCAGCTCTACAAGATGAAGATGTACCGCGTCGAGCTTCTGGCTCGCGAAAGCGAGGTGCGACGCGAAGAAGGAGTGGCGCTCGCCGGTCTTCGCCTGTTGGTAGGGGGAGGAGAGGCGTGGGACGTGGTCGACGAGCCGATGCCGAGACCCGAGCACCAGATCGCCCCTTTGAGCCACTACCTAGGTGCCGCGCGCATCCACCGCCCCGAGGTGAACATGGCGCGCGCAGGCGTTCTGGCTCGGGAAGCTCAACTGCGATTGGAACACGCACGTTTCTTTCCGGATGTGGGCGTGAGCCTGTCGGCGGGGTACCGACAGGCTCCGGAAGTCACGGATCAGCTCAACCCTTTCGTTCGCGACCCGGGCAACTACCTGAGGTACGGGGTGGCAGTCGGTTTGCGCTGGAAGCTCGACTTTCTGCCTCAGCACGCGCGCTACGCACAGGCCTCGGCAAAGCTCGAAGAGATGCGTGCCACGGAGCAGTTCGCCTTGGGCGGTGTCGCCGTCGAAGTAGAGAAAGCCTACATCGAGACGAAAGCCGCACACGAGCGGCTGAGCTTGTTTGCGGAGGCAGCAGAATACGCCCGTCGCTGGTTGATCACCGTGCAGCAAGGGATCGACATCGGCACGTACGAACCGGACGATATCGTTCAGCCCGCCAAAGAATACGCGCTCAAACGTTTCAGCGAACTATCCGCGACCTACGACTATCACATGGCGCTCGCGGGCTTGGCGCTTGCGACTGGCTGGCAAGGAGTATCCCCCAGCGAATGACGGGGGAATGGGTGGGGGATATCGCCTCGCGTCGGGGCTAGACGATTGCCCGCGTGCGGGTATCGCGCTCGTCGAGCTTCTTCTCGATACTCATCAACGCGTTGTCAATCGACTCGGACATCATGTCCCCCAGGGTTGCCAGTGAGCCCTTGAGCGCCTCGTAGTACCGCTGCCGCTCCGTGAGATGGATCAGCGCAGGTGGCAGCTCGGCGCGCAGAAGCAGCAAGTTCATGAACAGCCGTACGACTTTGCCGCTGTCCTTCTCGAAGGGGAAAACCCGCAGCAGGTCGTAGTGCACGCGCGCCGCGATCTTGATTTGCCCTTTGACCTTCTTGCTCTCGGGGCCGTTGAGCCAATCGAAGACCTGCCTCACCTTGTACGCGATCTTGTCGGGGGCGGCGTACTCGTGGAAGTAGAGTCGGTGCTGCGGCACGTCCCGGCGGTACTTGAGCGTCTTGAGATCCCCCTCTTCGGGATGAAGAGTGAGATAGATGCGCTTGAGCATGTCTATGGTGACGGGTTGGCGCTTCTTCTCGCCCAACTCGCGAACCAGGTCGATCGCGGCCTTGTGTCGGCGGATGTTCTCGCACACAGACTGCAGGCTGGAGTCCGGCACGACGGTGACCTCGGGGTTGATGCCCGTGCGCAGTTCCTCGTAGGTGTAAACGACGCCTTCGAGAGCGCTGTCGTGATAGATCCACGACATCAAGTAGCTCTGCTCGTAGTCTCGGCGGAACGCCTCGTCTGTCTTCGTCAGCCGCTGCTCGATCAGCCGGTACCGTTCCTCGAAGCTCTTCGGCTTGGGTGCCGGTGGCGGCGGAGGTATGGTCGGCGTCCGTGGCTCCGGCTCGCCTTGGGTGATGGGTGGGGGAGGCAGGGTGCGGAGGTTGGCGAACTTGTTGCTGGTGGAGATGGCTCCACCGACACGCGTGCCCGACTGATCCGGGATCGAGGTGGGACTGTAGACTCGCGCGGACGTGGCGAGTCGCGACCCGACGGACCGCATCCGAGAGGTTTGCCGCGCGATGCGACCCTCCAATGCCTTCTTTGCCGCCTCACGTTCCTGGCGAAGCCGCTGCTGCTCTGTTTCCTTCGCCTTGCGGTACGCTTCGCGAGCCGCCTCACGTTCTTGTCGCAGACGCTCCCGCTCCGCCTCGCGTTCACGCTTGATGCGTTCACGTTCGGCGATCTTGGCTTGCCGCAGACGCTCGCGCTCCGCTTCGCGCTCTGCTTTCTGGCGTGCTTTCTCTTCGAGCCGCTCTTGGCGTTGGCGCTCTTTCTGCTCAGCCTTCTCCTGTAGCAGGCGTTCACGCTCCTCCTCGCGGGCGCGCTTCTTGGCTTCCGCCTCTTCTTCACGCGCTTTGCGGGCTAACTCTTTTTCCTTCTCTTTTTCAGCCTTGATGCGTTCGCGCTCGGCGTCCTTGCGGGCCTTTTCTTCGTCCTTTTCGGCTTTCAGGCGTTCGCGCTCGGCGTCTTTGCGGGCTTTCTCTTTCTCTTTTTCGAGGCGGAGCTTCTCGCGCTCCTTCTCTTTTTCGAGGCGGGCCTTTTCTTTTTCCTTTTCGGCCTTGAGGCGCTCGCGTTCGCTCTCCTTGCGAGCCTTTTCCTTTTCCTTTTCGGCCTTGAGGCGCTCGCGTTCCTTTTCCTTGCGGGCTTTCTCTTTCTCTTTTTCGAGGCGGAGCTTCTCGCGCTCTTTCTCTTTTTCGAGGCGGGCCTTTTCCTTTTCCTTTTCGGCCTTGAGACGTTTGCGCTCGGCTTCTTGGAGAGCCTTTGCCTTTTGTCTTTCGGCCTTGAGGCGGTCGCGTTCGCTCTCCTTGCGGGCCTTTTCTTTTTCCTTTTCGGCCTTGAGACGTTTGCGCTCGGCTTCCTGGAGAGCCTTTGCCTTTTTCAGTCCAGCCCGATCGCTTGTTTTGGGCGGCTTGGCCTTGCCCACAGCCTTCTTCGAGGCGCTCTTTGGCGCCCGAGTGGAAGGCTTGGCGGCCGTGGCGGGTTTCTTGGTCGTTCCGGCCTTCTTCGAGGGGACCTTGGTGGGCTTCTTGGACTTCGGCTGTGCCTTGGAGGCTGCCGTGGTCTTCTTTCCCGCCTTTTTTCCTGACTTCTTCTGCGAAGTCGTGGCCTTCTTGCTCGCCTTGGGCTTGGCAGAGCGAGACTTTCCGGCCCCCTTCTTTGACGCGGCGCGCCGCTTGGGCGCGCCTGAGGCGGCGACCTTCTTCTTGGTCTTCTTAGATGCGGCAGCCATTTCCTAGTTCGTCCGGGACTCGGAAGCTTCACTCAGAAGGTAAGCGATTTCAGGCGTTTGCAGTCAAAGCCTGAAGCCCGGTTGTAGGCGCTCCAGAATCGGTGGCGAAAGTACCTGCGACAACCGACAAAGGTCAAGTGTTGAGCAGTCCAAGCGAACCGACGCAACTGCTTTAGCTGCCAGTCAAATTCGCCGACCTCCCCAGGCCCTGGGTCTCAGCGCCAGTAGTCTTCGAAGCGCTCACTGTGGGGTAGGGGTCGGTCGCGCAAGGTCAGCACCTCGACGCCGGTACTGGTAACCAGGATGGTGTGCTCGAACTGGGCCGACAAGGAGCCGTCGCAAGTGACCGCCGTCCAGTCGTCCTCCAGGATTTCGACGTCGTATCCGCCCAGGTTGATCATCGGCTCGATGGTGAAGATCATGCCAGCACGCAGCCGTTCGCCGCGCCCGCGGCGACCCACGTGACTGACCTTGGGTTCCTCGTGGAACTTGCGCCCAATTCCATGGCCCACGAAGTCGCGCACGACGCCGCAACCCTGGGCTTCTGCGAATTCCTGAATGGCGGCTCCGATGTCTCCCAGGCGAGCGCCCGGCTTGACCTCGGCTATGCCCAGCTCCAAGCTGCGGCGGGCCACCTCCGTCACCTTCTTCGCTTCGTCGGAAGGCTCGCCGACATAAAATGTCGCCGATGTGTCCCCGTGATAGCCGTTATAGATGTGGGTGACGTCGACGTTGATGATATCCCCGTCTTCGAGCTGTCGCTCTTCCGGGATCCCGTGGCAGACGACCTCGTTGATGGAGGTGCATACGCTCTTCGGAAACCCGTGGTAGCCGAGGGGGGCGGGTGTCGCTCCCTTCTTCAGTGTGTCTTCGTGCACGAAAGCGTTGATCTCCTCCGTCGTCACTCCAGGGCGAATGAGCTCGTCCACCAGGCACAGGGTGTCGGCCGCGAGGCGACATGCCTCGCGCATCAGGTCGATTTCACGGGGGGATTTGACTTGTACGGAGCGGGAACGGAGCAACATCGGAAAGCCTAAGGTGTGCAGTGCATAGCCGCTTGGCCAGATCAATTCACCAGCTCAATGGCCTCCAGCGTCTTTGCGGACTCAGAGACCCCTCGAAAATGCCATGCAGATTGGTCATTTGTGCGAAAGCGTTTGAGGAAAACGATGAACTTTTTGCCCACTGCTTCGGTATCCAGTGAGTGCAGCAGACCGATCGACGGGCTGTCCAGGCCGACGCGCACCTCGATCTCGTCATCCATCTCAGGGCCTCGGATGGCACTGCCCATGGGTCGGAGCACGACTCGGTAGCTGACCTGATCGCCAGTTCGAGCACGCGTCACGGTGGTGAGCCTCACGCGGCTGACGTAGTCAGCGGAGCGCACGAGCTGCTCCCAGTAGCTGGCACGAGTCACGTCGGGGCCCTCGGGCAGACCAAAAATGCTTGGCGAGAGCGAGTCGTCGAACCATTGAGCGGGCTCTGCCTCGTAGCTCGGAAGCTCCTCCAGGGGGCGCTCGCTCGGATTGGTACTGCCCCAACAGCCGCACACGCAGACGGCCGCCAGCAACACCCCCAGAAGCTTCAATCGACTAGCCGGCTTGAGGATCGTCATCCGGCTCCCTACGCGGTTCCCAGGGTTCGACGCCGTCGGGCAACAGCTCCCCCGAGGAGATGCGGATTTCTGCTCCAGGCGCCGCGGCTCGCAGTGCCGGTTCGATAACTCTTTGGATCGCCAGCGCATTTCCTGGGCAACCCGAGAAACGCCCGCGCAGGTGCAGCTGCACCGCTTCCGCGTCGAGGCGTCCCACGAACAGCTCCCCCTGGTCTTGAAGCACCAACGGGGCGATCACCCTCTGCAGCACGTCCGAAAGCGCCGATCCCATGATGAATCCAGAGCTTACCACGGACCTTGACCTCGCGGCGACTCTTCCTCTACGTTCCCGGCCCCTCGCTGGCGTGCGCCCCAATTGGTGCTAGCTTGCCGGCGCTTTCGACCCCAGGCTGCCGCTCCAATCCACGCGTCACGCCATCCCTTCCCAGAGAAACAGCATGTCAGTACACATTCGTCTCGCCCGCCATGGCTCCAAGAAGTCCCCGTTCTACCGCATCGTCGTGACCGACATCCGCAACCCGCGCGATGGCCGGTTCATCGAGAACCTGGGCACGTTCAACCCCGTGGTGGAGCCCCCCAAGGTGGAATTGAACACGGAGCGGCTCGAGTACTGGAAGAGCAAAGGTGCCAAACCGTCCGCAACCTTGGTGCAAGTGATCAAGAAGCACGTTGCATCTGCTGCCTCGGCCGAGGGCTGAGCCACAGAAGCTGTACCATGGCGCTTGTAGATTTGGTCGAGACCATCGCTCAGTCCCTGGTGGACGAGCCCGATCAGGTTGAGGTCGAGGAGATCGACGAGGGCTCGACGACCACGCTCGAACTCAGGGTTGCCAAGAACGACATCGGCAAGGTGATCGGCAAGGACGGTCGCACTGCTCAGTCGATTCGAACTTTGCTTTCCGCGGCCTCTGCGAAGTCGGGTCGACGGGTTCACCTCGACATTTTGGATTGAGGCCGATCGAGATCGGCTACGTGGCGAAGGCGCACGGGCTTCAGGGGGAGCTCGCGATTGCCTTGCACCACCGAGATAGCGAGGCACTGGTGCCTGGGCGCCAACTGCAGTTGGTGCGGGGCGAGCGTTCGCTGTGCACGGCGATCGAGGTCGTTCGGGGGACGGGCAAGACCACCCTGGTTGCGCTGGCCGACATCGCTGATCGGGCGCAAGCGGAGACCTGGAAGGGTTCGACTGTGTTCGCTGATCGCGACGAACTGCCCTTGCAGGATGACGAGTACTACCTCGCTGACTTGGTGGGCGCAGAAGTGTGGGTCGAGCAACAGCTCTTGGGACAGGTCGAAAGCATCGCCACCCATCCCAGTGTCGACGCTCTCGTCATTCGCGCCCCGGATGGTGGATTGCTCGAGCAGCCCCTGGTGGACGAGTGGCTCGAAGCGGTCGAGCCGGAGCAAAAGCGCGTCGTGCTTGCGAGTCGCGACGGGCTGATCGAGCCCTGACGATCATGCGGGTCAACGTCGTTACTCTGTTCCCCGAGTTGTTCGAGGAGTTCTCGCGCACCAGTCTGGTGGGCCGCGCCGTTTCCGCGGGTTTGTTGGAGCTGAACACGGAACCCCTGCGTCAGCACGGCGTGGGCAAGCACCTCAACGTCGACGACACGCCGTACGGCGGTGGGTCGGGCATGGTGCTCCGTGTGGACTGTGTCGTATCGGCGATCGAGAGCGCGCGTCAGACGACCCCCAACGCGCACGTGGTGTTGCTTTCGCCTCAAGGGCAGCGTTTTGACCAGAGTACTGCCCAACGCTGGGCCGCCTTGGACGCCCTGGTCTTGGTTTGTGGGCGCTACGAAGGGTTCGACGAACGAGTTCGCCAGTTCGTCGACGAAGAGGCTTCCTTGGGCGACTTCGTGCTGACCGGAGGAGAGGTGGCCGCCATGGCGATGATCGAAGCAACCGTGCGACTTCGACCTGGCGTGCTGGGCAACGAAGAATCGCCGCACGAAGAGTCCTTCAGTCCCGCCCAGGAGGGCGGCCTGGAATACCCTCAGTACACTCGGCCCGCCGAGTACCGTGGGCTAGGAGTGCCCGAGATCCTCAAGAGCGGGGATCACGGCAAGGTCGCCCAATGGCGTCGTGCACAGGCGCGAGACCGAACCCTCGAGCGCCGCCCAGACTTGCGTTCGGGCGGGGAGGAGGGCACATGAGGCGCATCGCCGCGGCTCTCGTTCATCACCCCGTGTTGGACAGGCAGGGGTCGATCGTGACGGCCGCGATCACGAACATCGATCTGCACGACATCTCCAGAAGTGCGTTGACGTTCGGGCTCAGTGACTTGTTCGTCATTCACCCGGTGCAAGCCCAGCGGACCTTGGCCGAGAGGATCCGCTGGCATTGGGTGGAGGGATCTGGCGGACAGCGCATTCCCGACCGCAAGCCGGCGCTGGAGATCATTCGAGTGGTTCCGAACCTAGACACCGTTTTCGACGCGTTGGGGCCGGGGGCCGAGCTGTGGTCGACCAGTGCCCAACGTCTGGGGGGCAAACCCACCGAGCTTTCCACTGCGCGGGAGGAGCTGAAGCGCTCCGGCCCCCCGGTTGTGCTCTGTTTCGGCACCGGCTGGGGACTAGCGCCTGCGGTACACGAGCGTGCGAGTCGACACCTGCAACCCATCGCATCGCCGAGGTCCGACGGCTACAACCACCTCAGTGTGCGCGCCGCAGCGGCGATTCTCTTCGATCGCCTGCTGGGCGTTCCGTCGAGTGAGTGAGTGACGTGCCCTGGCCGAAGCTCACCGGCGCCACGTTGCGCAAGCTGGCACACTGGGGGGCTTGCTACGGACCTCGCTGGTGGCTGCAATACAGTCCAGGGCCGATCGGGCGGTTGATCGCCGTTGCCAACCCGAGATTACGGGCCAGAGCGCGAGAGCTCTTGCAGTGGTCTGGTGGGGACGCTAGCCGGGCGCTGGAGCAACAGTTGTTCGCCAATTACGCTCACTGTTTGGCCGAGGGGCTGTCCTTGCCGCGCGGCCTCGTCCCCGAAGTGGAAGTCGAGGGGAGTTCGTCGTTCCCCCCGGCGCGTGGCGGGTTGGTCGTGCTGACGGCCCACACGGGTTCATGGGAGGTCACGGGCGCCGAGTTCGCGCGACGCCTCGACCGCCCCCTCGCCATCGTGATGCGACCGGAAGCCGATAGCCACGCACGGCACCTGCACGAACGCATCCGACGACAGCAAGACGTGCGCACCATCTACGTGGGTGAACGGGCCGAGGTCGGTGTACGACTGCTCAGTGAGCTCCAGCACGGCACCTGCGTGGCGTTCCAAATCGACCGGGCGGCTCCGTCGGGGCGTTGTTTTGGAGTGCGTCTGTTCGGTCGCCCCTTCCAAGTGCCCCAAGGACCGTTTCGGATCGCCCGCTTGTGTGGGGTGCCGATCGTGCCCGTATTCAACGCGCGCGCGGGTTTCATGCGCTATCGGGTTCGGATATACCCGGAGCTTCTCCTCGAGGCTGACTGCCCCGCCACTGAGCTCGAAGCAGCTGCCCAATACGTCGCTGACTGCCTTCAGGACTTCGTTCGTCGATACCCCGGGCAATGGTTTCACTTCGAGCAATCGCCCCCGCCACACTAGTCCGTGTTCATCGGAGACTTCATGCAACTGCACATCGGTCAATCCACCCTGAAGGGACCGTTCGCTCAATACGCCCAGAAGCTCGACTTCTTGGAGCTTCTGGCCGAACCCCAGCGGCTTCCGAAGTTGAGCAAGCTGCGCCAATATGGAGAGGCGGCTCCCGAGGGGTTCGTCTTCAGCGTGGTGCTATCGCCCGCAGCGGTGGGGGAGGACGACGCGGCGGTCCAAGCGCTGGACTACGGGCTCAAGGTCTGTGAGGTGCTGTCGCCTCGCTGGGTCGTTTTGCGCTCGCCTTCGACGTTGCGGCCGTCCAGCAGCAGCGAGCGACGTCTCGGTGCGATCTTTGCTTCGATGAAGGAGCACCTGGAGCCGACGACTATCGCCTGGGAGCCGCGTGGCTTGTGGGGTGGAGCTTCGTTGTCGAGAGCCGCCGAACGTTTCGGCGTCCAGCCGGTGGTCGACGCGCGTGACGTCTCGGCTGCCCCGTGCATCTACGCGCGCCTGATGCGGCTGGGCGTTAGCGCTCGCATGGGCAGCCGTTTGCTCGAGTCCCTGGCGTTGAACTTCTTGCAGGCTGAGCAGGCCTTCCTGGTGGTGGATGGGGGGTCAGCATTGCCCGTCAAGCGCGAGTTCGAGGAGCTGATGGTCGAAATGTCCCAAGACGATGGGCTCGACGAGTCGGAGGACGACCTCGATGCCGACTTCGACGAGGGTGCGCTGTCGGAAGACGAAGACCCAGGCCTGCAGGCTGCGGTGGACAGCGATGCTGCTACGGTCCTCGCCGGTGAGGGGGAACCCGAGGAGTCGGCATGAGCTCGCTTTGTTCGTTCGCCTCCACCTCGGACGTCGCAGCGGAGGGGGCCGAGGACATGGCATTGGTCGGAGGCAGCGCCCTCAGCTGCGTGCTGAGTGGTTTCTTCGCGGCGGCGGGTGCCAGTCCCGGCGTGCTGCTCGGGCCGTTTTCCCTCATCGTCGTGGGGTTTGGCGCCGCGAGGGCGTTCGATGGGCGTTGTCGACAGCCCGGGCAGGGTGGGAAACGTCCGCGTGGTTTCCTGCGTCAGGACGACGTGCCTCCCGCGGCGCGAGTTGCCGTACCAGCAGCCACGGTCGCAGCTTTCGTGGCACTGGGGTACGACAGAGAACGCCGTGCCGCGGCGATCGTCAAAGCGGGTCTGGCGCAAGCCAAACGCATCGGTGCCCAGAGTCGAGCAGACGTGTTGGGTCGCCTGCGCGACCAAGGGGCAGGGGCCTTCAGCGAGCCAGCCCTGTTTCGCCCTCTGGTTCACTCTGGTGGGCCCAGCGTCGGGGGCACGCTCACCAGCGGCGACTTCACCGGCGTTCTGGACGTGGACCATGAGGTTGCCCGCGTGGAGAGTGCAGAGGGTCGACTCCTTCGCTGCCCCTGGGCATCAGAGGACGACGAGCTGCGTCCCGAGCAGCACGTGATAGCCGCCATCGACGCAACCGGGGCTGCTGCCATCGCTTGCTTCGAGGAGGCGACGAGTGGCGTGTACGTGGAAGAACTCGAGCTGACGGCCCCCGAGCGGGCTGTGCCCGTCTTGCGTGGGACCCCTCGACTGCGGCCGGGTACGCCGCTCCCAACCGGAGCCCCGATCGAGATCGTCGTCGACGCCTCCGGTCGCGTGCTTCGGGCACGCCAAAGCGGCTCGACTCAGTTCACCGCGTTGGCGGTGACGCCGCCGACCCGCTGAGAATCGCCGAGAAACTGTGGGAATTAGCTGACGCGAACGCCGTGGCGGCGCGCGAAGTTCATCAGGCCGATCTTGTCGATCGTGCGCAGGTCGCGGGTGGTCACCTTCAACGTGACGTACTTGCCCAGCTCCGGCACCCACAGTCGCCGCTTCTGCACGTTGACGTTCTGCCAACGCGGCGTCTTGATGTTGGAGTGAGAGACGTGGCGCGCACTGAGCCGACGTCGACCTGTGATTTCACTTCTGGCCATGACGGGGCCGCGGAAGCTAGCCCATGCCCCGAGCCCCTTCAACCCGCTTTGCAGACGGGTACTTCGTTATTGACTCGTCGGCCGAATTCGTTCAGCTGCTGAGCTCGGCCACGGACAGCGCCGCCAGGTGCTGAACCAGCTCGCGGCAGTAGGTCTTGGTGGCTTCGAACTTGCCCTGCAGCTTCTGCAAGGTGTCCTCATTCATGTAGAGATGGCGATTGAGCTCCACCTGCACCGCGTGAACGCGCTGGTCGGGTCTTCCGTAGTGTGCCGTGGCGAAGCCGCCGCGATAGGGGTCGTCGTGGGCGACGCTCCAGCCGCGCTTGCGCGCGAGTTCGTCGGGTTGTCGAATGACGATGCTCGCGGCGGTGGTGCGCCCCCGACTCCCGGGCACGACGTCCGCGCGACGCGCCCCCGTGTCCACGTGGCCGTGACGTCCGCTGCTCGGCATGGAGTGGGCAGCGAGCAACACGGCGACCCCAAAGCGTTCTACTTTCGCTGCGAGAAGTTCACGAAGGCGCGTGTGGTAGGGTCGGTAGATCGTGTCCCTACGACGCTCGAACTCCTGCCACGATAGCGGCTGCCGCAGCGCTGCCTGGCCGTCGGTGGACTGCCGCCAAACCAAGCCGTGGGGCGCAGGACGGCTGCCCCTGGAAGCGCCGGTCACGGCACCTTCGTCGATGTCCGCTTCGCTGCGGTTGAGATCGCAGACGTAGCGACTGATACGCGACACGAGCACCGTCGCGCCACAGGCAGGAGCGTCCTCGTACAGCTGGTCGACGTACAGATCGGCGTCTTGTCCGATGCAGTACGTCGGGATCTTCAGCGTCGCCACGCTCAACGGATCCAGAAGTACTGACGCGTGGGGGATTTCAACCACCAGCGGAGTTTCAGCACCAGTGGGCTCGATGACTTCGAAAGGCACTGCTGGGTACTTACCACAGGCCGGCTGAGGGTGTGAGCAAGCGCTCATCGGCCGATTTGCCTGCCCGTGAGTGGGCGCGGCTGCCGTTAGGCGCGCGGGTGCGTACGATCGTGAGTCTCGCGCAGGTGGTCCTTCGTCACCAGCGTGTAGACCTCGGTGGTGGCCACGTCGCTGTGCCCCAAGAGGGCCTGCACGGTGCGCAGATCCGCACCGCCCGAAAGGAGGTGGGTGGCGAAAGAATGACGCAGCCGGTGGGGATGAACGTGCTCCGGGATCCCCGCGCGCAGCGCGCACCGCTTGACCAGTTTCCAGAACATCTGGCGACTGTAGGGCTTGCCCTTGCGCGATGGGAACAGGAGCCCAGCGGGGCTCGTCTCCTGGGCCTGGCGCAGGGCGTCGAGGTACTCTTCGAGATGGCGCAGCGTGACCCCGGCGATCGGCACGAGGCGGCGCTTGCGGCCCTTTCCGAAGGCTGCCACGACGCCCCGAGAGAAATCGACGTCTCCCAACTTCATTCCCAACAGCTCGCTCACTCGCAGTCCCGCGGCGTAACACAAGCTCAACAGGGCACGGTCGCGGAGCTGCACGAGTGTGGGCTCTGGCGGCAGCTCCAGCATCTTCAGCAGCTGGCTGACCGACAGCGGGCGAGGGAGGCGGCGGCCTGTCTTCGGACGCTCGATGAGCTTGGAATGGTCCGCCTTGGCCAACCCTTCTTTGACGAGGAACTTCAAGAAGCCCCGTAGCGCCGAAAGGTGGCGCGCCGCGCTTCGCGCGCTCACCCCAGCTTCGCCCAGGGTACTCATCCACTCGCTGATCAGCGTCAGACCGATGTCATCGGCTTGCTCGATGCCGCGTGCGTCGGCGAAGGTGACGAACTTGTTCAGGTCTCGTCCATAGGCCGAGACGGTGTGCGGAGAGAGCGCCCGTTCCACTCTGAGGTGATCCAAGTAGCCGTCGACGAGCTCCGCGAGTGCCATGGGTTCGGGCACGGTAACAGTCGCGACGAAGGGGGGCAAACCTCTGGGAACGCAGCGAGGACGGCGTTCTGAGCAAGGTCACACAGGAGCGCTCCGCGGTGGCGTTTGGTTCCCAGCGGCGACTTGGGTGGCAGAGACTGGCTTCGGTCGTTTGGACTCAGTGCCCCTGTGGGCGGGCGGCCGCGACCAAGTCGCTGAGCAGCTCGCTCGGGTCGTCTTGCCGCATCAAGGTCTCGCCGATGAGCGCCGCATCCGCCCGGCCATCGCGCGTCGCGCGCACGTCCTCGGGGGATTTGATGCCGGACAGGTGGACGGCGGTCACTTCTTGCGGAAGCTCATCGAGGATGCGTCGCGCGCGCTCGGCGTCCATCTCCAAGGTGTTCAGGTCTCGTGCGTTGACTCCGACGACGCGAGACCCCGCACGCAGTGCTCGCGCCGACTCGCTCGGGGTATGGACTTCGACGAGGGCCGTCAGCGAGCGTTTGGTCGCGGCTCGGAGCAGGCGCTGGAGTTCCGCGTCCGTCAGGCAGCGCACGATGAGCAACACGGCATCAGCTCCAAATGCGACCGCGCGATCCAACTGGACTTCGTCGAGCACGAACTCCTTGCACAGGATGGGCAGCGAGCATGCCTGTCGGACTTCGGTCAGGTGCACGTAGGAACCGTCGAAGAACTGCTCGTCGCAGAGCACGCTGACGAGACTGGCTCCGCAGGCTTCGTAACGCCGAGCGCGCTCGGCCACGCTCAGTGTACGAGACAGCGGCCCGGCTGACGGCGACCGCAACTTGATCTCGGTCAGCAGGTGCAACGGGCCTTGGGCCGTGCCGCTGGCGTCGATGGAGCGCTTCAGATGAATGGGGCGTGGAGACCAAGCTTCGGCCGAGGCGGAGACGCGCTGGCGCACCTCGGCGGCTTGGCGCTGCCAGAGGTCGCCCTGAGCCCGCCAGACGGCTACTTGTTGCCGTTTGTGCGCAACGATTTGATCGAGGATGCCCGCCATCGACGCGTTCTTCGGTGACGTCACGGCTTCACGCGTTTTTGCGCAGCCGCGCGCCAAGCTTCCAGCTTGGCCAGAGCGGAACCGCTCTTGAGACATTCGTCGACCAGCCGCGCCGCCTGCTTGGGCTCGAGCGCCCTGGCAACTACCATGGCGCCCGCGGCGTTGAGTACGAAGGCGTCCCGTGAGGGGTGCTCGCCGCCGCTCAACACGAGTTGGAGGATCTCTGCGTTGTGCGCTGGATCGCCTCCCGCGGCGGCGCCCGCAGGGCTGATCGGTAAAGCAAACGTGGTCGGGTCGACGGTGAATTCCGACAGCTCCCTGCCATCCAGCTGGGTGACGGCGGTGGGTCCGTAGGGACTGAGCTCGTCCATGCCATCGTGCCCGCGCACGATCCAAGCCCGGCGTGTGCCCAGCGCCCGGAGGGTTTGCGCGAGAATGGGCCGCAGCTCGTCGGCAAAAGCGCCGATGAGCTGATGGGTGGCGCCCGCAGGGTTCGCCAAAGGGCCGAGGCAGTTGAAGATGGTTCTGACCTTCAACTCCTTGCGCACCGGCCCCGCGAAACGCATCGCCGGGTGGTGCGTTGGGGCCATCATGAAGGTGATGCCCACTTCCGCCAGCACCTCCGCGCTCGATTCTGCGGACAGGTTCGTTGGTACGCCCAAGGCCTCCAGCACGTCGGCACTGCCGGATTTGCTGGAGGCCGCTCGATTGCCGTGCTTTGCGACAGTCTGTCCGAGGGCGGCGCAGATGATCGCTGCACCCGTCGATAGGTTGACACTGCCCGTGCCATCGCCCCCGGTGCCACAAGTGTCGAGCACGTCGTCGAAAGCGTGAGCCACCGGCACCATGGCGCGTCGCATCGAACGCGCAGCGCTCGCGATCACGTCCGCGGACTCTCCCCGCGCGCGCAGGGCACCCAAAAACGCGGCGATTTGGACGGGCGACCACTGGCCGCCCAGGATCGCGTCGAAAGCTCGTCCGGCGAGCGTCGGGTCGAGTGCTCCCTCGACCAATTGGGTGAACACTTGGGGAAATTGAGTCGCTTCCGTCGACATCCTCACAACTCCTGCAGCCAGTTCGAGATCAGCTCTTTACCGTAGTCGCTTAGTATCGATTCCGGGTGGAACTGAATACCCACAATCGGCAGACTCTGGTGACGTAGGCCCATCAGTTCGTCGTGCTCTGTCCAAGCGCACGGTACGAGTTCCGCGGGGAGCGAGCGCGGATCGACGACGAGCGAGTGATAGCGCGCGACGAGGAAGTTCTGAGGGAGCCCTCGAAAGGGACCGGAGTCGTCGTGGCGCAGTGGGCTGGCCTTGCCGTGGACGGGCCTTCGGGCGCGCACGACCTGAGCGCCGAACAGGCGCGCGATCAGCTGGTGACCGAGACAAACCCCCAAGATCGGCAATTGGCGTTCACACGCACGCACCACAGTCGCACTCTCACCCGCGTCTTCTGGGCGCCCTGGGCCCGGCGAAATGACGATGGCAGCGTAGCGTTCCCACTTGTCGAAGCCGCTGCGCAGCGCTTCCGAGTCGTTCGGCTCCACCTCGCAGCGGGCTCCCACCAGCGACAGCAGTTGTACGAGGTTATGGGTGAACGAGTCGTAGTTGTCGACGACGAGCAAGGGCTTGGAGAGCGGGCGCATGGTTAGGAATTTCGCCTCCAATCCATCGTCGAGTTAGCATGCCGCCCATGACAGAGCGACGCACAGCGCACCGTAAGCAACTCGACGTCTTCTTCAACAAGTTCCTCGAAGGGTACCCGTACCTGTGTCGCTCGATCGACGTTTCCGAGACCGGGGTGTTGGTCGAGACTTTCGCGGAGCCCGAAATGGAGGCGGAGCGATTCCCTTTGGAACTTCGCTTTCCGGGCGATCGGGATTCCCTGTGGCTATGGGCCAAGGCGGTGCGCAGCTCGGGAAAGACCCAAGCCTTCCAGTTCGTCTCGATGTCGAAGGGGGCGAAGAAGCACCTGCAACGATGGCTAGAGGCCGCGGCCTGACAGTCTTCCGCGATCACCGCAGCCGGCGCTGGCGCGCCACACTGGAAAGGTCTGGCGAAAGCCAGTGTCCGGCCGTTGGGTACGGAACTTAGCCCCGGTCAACGACCCCATTTCGATGTTGCTCTAAGTAAGTCGCATCGCTACCGTCACGGCCCCGCCCGAATTCTACTCTGGCGGTAATGGCCAACGTTTTCAAAGAGCTGAGGAGCTAGATGGCTGCAGCAAAGCCCAAGATCGACTTGAAGGCCCGCCTGGGGCGTAAATCCGCCGCACCTGCCGGTCCCGCACCGGGCGCTCCGGCGTCACCGTCTGCCCCTCCGGGGGCTGGCATTTCCGGATCCATGCCGGCAGTGAGCCCATCTCAGGCTCCGGTACGGCCCAGTGCCGCCCCCGTCGCCGCTTCACACCCGCCCGCCGCGGCAGCACCCGTTGCGTCGCGCCCACCTGCAGCGCGTCCCATGCCCGGCGGTGCTGGGCCTGGCGTGCTCGGTCCGTCGATTCCGCCGCCTCCCGGCTTCGGCCCTAAGGCGCCGGCGGCCAGGCCGATGGCTTCCCAGGCCCCCGTCGCGGCTCGGCCCGCGGCGCCCGCTGGTCCGAGTCCGATCAAGATCGAGATGAGCGAGGAGGTCGTGCAAGCCCAGAAGGCTGGCAGGTCGAAGACGATGATCCTGGCCGCGGTCACTGCCGTGGTCGGTCTCGGCATTGGCTACGGCGTGGGTGGCCTGGCTGAAGCCAACGAAGGTGCTCAGGCAGCCGTGATGGGCGCGGAGTTGCTCGTCAAAGAGGTCGACGCGGCGAACACCGCGGTGTCTGAGCTGAACGACGTGCTCAAAGCCGCCGCGTCCAAGGTCAGGAACAACGAATTTCCAGCGGAAGAAATCGAGAAGCTCGGCGGGATGGAAATCCCCTTCGACGGTTCGAACCTGATGAACAAGGGCATCGGCCGCTACAACCCGACTGCGGTGACGATGCTGCTGTCCTACTCGAGCGCGGTTGCGGACGTGAAGGACCAGAAGGACAAGGTTCGTCGGCTTTTTGGCGCGGTGAAGACCCAGTTCGAAGAAGCAGCCAAAGAGGCCAAGGAGCCCAAAGTCCACTGGGCAGTTGCCGTGCATGACGGTCCCAAGGGCAAGTGGGCCAAGGTGCAGCCCGTGGAGAAGGCGTTCCTCGCCAACGACAAGAAAGCCAAGAGCTGGCCCGACAAGCTGAAAGTCGGCAAGAGCGAACTGGAGCTCTACAAGAAGGGCGATCCAGAGAGCGGTCAGTACATCCCCGTCGATCCCACGACGGAGACTGCCGTCTGTCCCCAGAACCTGCAGTTGCGCTTGATGGGGGCTCTCATGGACCTGGGCAACCAGATCGCGGGAGAAAAGACGCCAGGCCACGAGAAGGATGGCGTGGTCGACATGGGCGAAAAGGTGCTCGATCAACTGCGTCGCATTGGCGGACCTGGCTGAGAGCCATCTGCTCGATCGACGAGAGGAACGCGGCGCTCACGAGGCGCCGCGTTTTTCGTTTGTGAGGTGGCGCGGCTGTGCCGGTCTGCTGCTTGCTTTCCGATCGTGGGCCGTCAGGGGACCTCAGCTCTGTCGTGAGCCGTCAGGGAGGGTCACCCCGCGCAGGCGCTTGATTCCCCGCTGCAAGGCGGCGGTGCTGGGCCATCTGCACGGAGTTGGCTCCCGGTCGGGAGGCTTTTCCCCACAACCGGTAGCCGGTCGGTAGCGGCAAAGTCGCGTGAGCTAGGCGGACGCGCTCAGCGCGGGTGGGGCGATCTCCACCTGTGCGACCCGACGCTCGTCGGCCATTCGGATCAAGAAACGGTGACCAGCGCGGCGAAGTTCGGTTCCCGCTTCTGGCACGCGACCCATTTCTTCCACGATGTACCCGCCGAGGGAGTTGTACTCTTCGTCATCGGGCAGCTCGAGGCCGAGCTGGCGATTGAGATCGGCTACGGGAATGCTCGCATCCACGATGAAGTGACCGTTGCTCAGCTGTGCGATGGGAGGCTGCTCGTGGTCATGCTCGTCTTCGATTTCTCCGACGATCTCTTCGAGTAAGTCCTCGAGGGTGAGCAGCCCGGATACCCCACCGAACTCGTCGAGCACGAGCGCCATGTGGTGGTGCCCCGCTCGGAGCTCCTGAAGCACACTCGCCGCACGCTGCGTTTCGGGAACGAAGACCGGCTTGCGCAGCAGGTCCTCCAAACGAACCTCGGGCAGCGGGTGCGAGGCAGTGAACAGGAACAGATCTTTGACGTGCAGGACGCCGACGATGTTGTCGATGCTGTCGCGATATACCGGATAGCGCGAGTGTTCCTCTTCCACGATCAGCCGGAGTACGTCTTCTGGCGTCGTATTGACGTCGATAGCTTGGATTTGAGTGCGTGGCACCATCAACTCGGAGGCTTCCGTGTCGCCGAAGTCCAGAACGTTGCGGATCATCTCCGACTGCTCGTGGTCGAGAGCACCGCTCTGCTCGCCCTGGTTGACGACCATCTCGACCTCGCTTTCCGCCAACTCCGGACTGGGGATGGAGTGTTTGAGGGGGCGCGCGAGCAAGCGGGTCAGGATCACCAGCGGATCCGTGACCGGGATGACCAGCACCTCCAGCGGGTAGATGGCGGCCAGGAGCATGGGCGCGGCACGCTCCGAGTTGCCGCAGAGCAGTGCCGTTCCGAGCTGTGATATCGCGGCGTAGACGCCGATGACCGTGACCAACACCACCCAGGATTCGACGGGCCCGGCAAGGATTGCGACTGATACGCAAAGCCCCACGGCACGCAACACACGCCATCGTGCACGATGGTAGGCCTCTCGGCTCAGGTAGCGATCAAGGGCGCGCCGGCTGAATCCGCGCGAGTTTTCGAGCATGGCCCCCAGCCGAGCTCTCGAGACACTGGTCAACGTGGCTGCAGCAATCGCTACCAGCGCGGCAGCGACGGTAGGCAGTAGCCCGACGACCCAAGTACTAGGTTCTGGTGGTTCCAAAGCGACCCGTCAAACTGGGGTGAAAGCCAGCCCCGAACTGTTGAGACTAGGTCCACTCGAGGTTCAGAGCAACTGAGTTGGGTGTTGTCCGATGTTTGCGACATGACGGTCACCACTCCGAAACGCTGCACTGCGCCATGCAAGGACCCGCAATCGAGCCCGCAGCTGCCACCTCAGAGGCAGCGAAGTCACCGATTTGATGAGATTTTTCGACGTGAGCACGCCCCGCGAGCGGCATCCGAGGCGCCTGGAAAAGGCACCCGCGTCCCAGCCCACGAGTTGAACCTGGAATCGGTTGAGGGTGCTCCGCCGATGCACCGCCTGCCGGTATCGGCTGCTGTTCCGAGCCCGTTTCAGCCCGGAGGGTCCAGCGAGCGGACGGACGGCGGCCCCGGTGTGGGGGCAGCTTGGGAAGATGACCAGCCCGGTGCTCGAGGCAGCGTGTTCGATTCGGACGAGCCGGTCCTGGCTCAGCCCGGAGAGCTGGCCTTGTTGCAGGAGCCGTTGCTACGAACCTTGGCGCATCAGGTCGTCTCAGCGCCGGCGGCGGCACCTGCTGCCGTCGTCGATCAGATCGCGTTGCAGCTCGTGCGTCGCTTTCAGGTGGGAGGCAACGGCCGCGCTTCCGCGGTGCGCTTGGAGTTTGGCGAAGGGCGATTGCAGGGTGGTAGCGTCCTGGTTTCCAGTGAGGATGGGCAACTGAGCATCGAAGTGGACGCCCCTCCTGGCGTCGATGTCACGGGGTTGGCTGAGCGGCTGAAGCGACGACTCCAGGGGCGTGGGTTGTCGGTCGCGTCATTGGAGTGCTCTTAGCGCAGGTTGCAGCGGCGTTCTGCCGGCGCCTGAAAGCGCTCAGTGCGCGAAACCGCGCACGACTCGATAGCCGTCGTCGCGTCGTTCACCTAGCGCTACGAGCTCGTTTTCGGCGGAGAGCCAGCCGCCGAGTGTCTCGCAAGGGGCGCCGGAGAAGTGCTCCTCGGCCAGCGCCTTGCCGTGGCGAGCCATCTGAACCCCCACTTCCGTCAATGACGCGCACGGGAGCGCCCGCTGCACGGCGTCTGCCATCGACATCAGCCTCGGGGTCCCAACGGGAGGCCAGGGCTCGGCGTCGGCGAGTTCGAAACAGCCGCTGGCTGTTCGGCGCAGCTTGCTCAGATGGCCGCACACGCCGAGTCGGTCGCAGAAATCGCGCGCCAACGAGCGAACGTAGTAGCCCTTGGAGACGGAAAGGAAGAGCTCGGCGGACTCGTCGTCAAAGCGCAACAGCTCCAGCTTCTTGACTTGCACGGGGCGGGGCGCGAGCTCGACCGTTGCTCCCTGGCGCGCCAGCGCATAGGCGCGTTTGCCCTCCAGCCGGATCGCGCTGTGTGCCGGGGGGACTTGAAGCTCACGCTGGTGTTCGGCCGAAGCAGCCTCGGTGAGGCGCGCTGCGGTGGCCCAACCGGGCGTCAGTGCTCGCTCTTCGGTGACCTCGCCCTCTGCGTCCAGCGTGTCCGTGTTGTATCCGAAGCGGATCGTGGCCCGGTACGATTTGTCGGCGCCGGTCAGTGCGCCCGAAAGCTTGGTGGCTTCGCCCACGACGACCACGAGCACGCCGCTAGCCATCGGATCGAGGGTGCCGCAGTGCCCAACTCGCCGTGTGCCCAGATGCCGCCGCGCCTGAGCTACGATGTCGAAGCTCGTTGGCCCCTGGGGTTTGTCGACGATGAGGACTCCTGTGGGACCTGAGACGGTCCTGGTCGCGTTCATGTCAGCGCTCGGGGCGAAGGTTGGCCACGGGGGAGTTGCGCTCCCAAGCTGCGGCCACGTTGAACAGACGTTCCTCCGCGAAAGCCGGTGCCATGAACTGCACTCCGACGGGCAATGGTCGGTTGCCGGCGACGGAGCTCACCCCGGCGGGCACCGAGAGCGCACACAAGCCGGCCAGGCTGGCGGGCAGCGTGTACACATCGGCGAGGTACATCTTGAGGGGGTCATCTACACGCTCCCCCAGCGCGAAGGCGACGCTGGGACTGACGGGAGTCAGCAGCAGGTCCACCTCTTCGAAGGCGCGCGAGAAGTCTTGCCGAATCAAGGTGCGCACCTGCTGCGCCTTACGATAGTAGGCGTCGTAGTACCCGGAGCTCAGGGCGTAGGTTCCCAGCATGATGCGCCGCTTGACCTCCGGCCCGAAGCCGCCACCACGCGTCTTTTCGTACATCCGAAGCAGGTCGTGCGCGTCGCCGGCACGTGAGCCGTAGCGCACCCCGTCGAAGCGCGAAAGGTTACTGGACGCTTCAGCCGTGGCCACTAGGTAGTAGGTCGAAATGCCGTACTCCGTGTGGGGTAGGGACACCTCTTGGGTTTCACACCCGCTCTTGCGCAGGAACTCGATCACCCCATCCACGCACTCTTTGACGTCGGCATCGAGCCCTTCGGCGAAGTACTCCTCGGGAATACCCACTTTGAGCGGGCGGAGTTCGTCCTGGCATGCCTTCTCGTAGGCTCCGATGGGGTGATCGGCGCATGTCGAGTCGTGGATGTCCGGCCCGGCGATCACTTCCAGCACACGTGCGGCTCCGCGCACGTCGCTGGCGAGCGGCCCGACCTGGTCGAGGCTGGAGGCGAACGCGATCAAGCCATAGCGGCTGACGCGGCCGTAGCTCGGTTTCACGCCGACGACGCCGCAGTGGCTGGCGGGCTGACGAATGGAGCCGCCGGTGTCACTTCCCAGGGACGCCGGGACGGTACCAGCTCCGACGCACGCGGCGCTGCCACCGCTCGAACCGCCGGGAATGCGGGTCAAGTCCCATGGGTTCTTCACGGGGCCGAAGCCGCTGTTCTCGTTGGACGAGCCCATCGCGAACTCGTCCATGTTCGTCTTGCCGAATACGATCGCTCCGGCAGCGCGCAAGCGAGTGACGACCGTTGCATCGTAGGCTGGTCGAAAGCCGGAGGCGTGGCTTCCGTCCTGAGTCAGGATCTTGGACGCTGCCGTCGTCGGAGCATCCGTGGTGCAGATCGCGTCTTTGATGCCGATGGGCAAGCCGCACAAGGGGCCCGGCGCTTCTCCTCGACCGAGCCGCTCACGCAGTTTTCCGGCGGCGGACAGCGCGCTGGATTCGTTGACGCACAAGAAGTCGTTCAAGTCCGTGTTGCGTTTGGCTTTGGCGATGGACTCCTCGACCACGGCAACTGGGTCGAGTTTGCCAGTCGTGACGGCCTCGACGAGTGCGGTGACGGTGCTCGGTACTTCGCTCATCCCACTCACTCCTCGTCCACGAATGCGGGGACCGCAAAGCCATCACTGAGGACCCGAGGCGCCGGCGCCAGCGCGGCCTCGTGGTTGAGTCCTGGGCGGGGCTCGTCCGCCTGCAGCGGAAGTCGCTCCACGGCCAAGTGCTCGGTGGGCTCCACGTCGGTGGTGTCGAGTGCGCTCAGCTGCTGCACGTGCTCCAGGATCTTGCCGAGGTCCGTGGTCATGCGAGCCACCTCATCCTCGGAAAGCTCGAGGCGCGCCAGCGCCGCAACGTGCTTCACCTGCTCCTTCGTCAATGACATCGGGGGCGTTTTAGTGTGGTGGCTCCGCCATCCGCCACACAAAAGGCGGCGCGCTCGTGTGCCGTCGGACTTCTGGCGTGGATCCCAGCGTCGGGTACGGCGGGTGGCGGGCGCAGAGATCGTGCCAAACGGGGACGTGGTTGCACTCTGCCGGAAGGGGGCAAGATCCGCTCGCCACCAGCATTGTCGCGGGATAAAGTTCCGGGCCTTTCGGGGGCCGTCTCGCGTGCTCTCGCCCTAAGCCTGGACATGTACAAGGAATTCGACATCGGCGAAGCCATCGTCGGCACCCCGTACAGGGTGGTGGGCTTGATCGGTCAAGGCGGGATGGGCTCCGTCTACGAGGTCGAGCACCGGGAGCTGGGCAAACGCTTCGTGCTCAAGGCGCTTCTGAGCGAGCTGGTCACGCGCAACGACCTCGTGCAGCGTCTCCGCAACGAGTGGCGGGCATTGGGCAAGCTGGAGCACCCGAACATCGTCAGCGTGACGGACGCGGGGGTCACTGAGGCTGGTGTCCCGTTCTACGTGATGGAACGCCTGTACGGCATCACTCTCGGGGAACGCTTGAGACAGTCCGGTGCCTTGCCGATGGAAGAGGCGTGCTCGATTGCGGCAGAGATTCTCGAGGGGTTGTCAGCTGCGCACGCCATCGGCGTCGTGCACCGCGACGTCAAACCGCCCAACATCTTTCTCACGAAGGCCGGAACCGC
This sequence comes from Polyangiaceae bacterium, assembly GCA_050290545.1. Lineage (GTDB taxonomy): Bacteria > Myxococcota_A > Polyangia > Polyangiales > Polyangiaceae > SZUA-265. Next base: position 247,932 of record JBNKHV010000036.1, read on the forward strand.
CAAGATCCTGGACTTTGGCATCGCGAAGGTGCTCGGGGGCAACGCATCCATCACGGCTCGCGGTTACGCAATCGGGACGCCTCGCTACATGTCTCCAGAGCAGGCTTCCGGCGGTGCGGTCGACGCCCGTGCGGATCTGTACGCGGTCGGGCTATTGCTCTTCGAAATGCTGGTTGGGGCAAGTCCCTTCGAGGGCTGTGACTCCAAAGAGGTCTTCATGGCCCACATTCTCAAGCCAGCTCCGATGCTGGCGGAGTGCGTTCCTGGGGTACCCTCGGAGCTGAATCACCTGGTCGCGCGCCTGCTGCAGAAGAAGCCCGAGGATCGGCCCAACAGCGCTCGTGGCGTCGCGGGGGCGCTGCGCGCCGTCGTTCGCATGCTGTGCGCCGCTTCCGGCGAGACAAATACCGTGGCGCAGCCGTTGTCCGACGCTCTGACGCCGCTTGCGGATGCTGCCGCGCCTTCCACTCGTCGGGGCGGAGCCGCGCGTGTCGAGGTAGACGCCGGGGCCAGTGGTCACGGACCAACCCAATCGCGTCCGTCATACTCCGGTCGCACGCCGCTCGTGCGCTTTCGAGGTGCGGCTACGGAGGCACTCTCGCATCTAGACGCCCAGCTACCGGCGACGCAGACGGCCGCTCCCGCACCGAAAACGCCGCCACCGGTGTCCAGCAGCGCGCCGCCTTGGGGCGTCTCGGAGCCGACGCCTCCTCACCGGCCCGCCTCGGTGACGGGCATTGCCGTCGCCGCAGGGGTGATCGGTGCGGTGCTCTCAGTCGTCGGCGTCTGGGCACTGGTCCCGCGCGACGAGCCGAACCCGAGCGCAGCCGCGGCAGAGACGACAGCCGCGTTGGTCGCTGTGGATGAGCCGAAACCCCTGGTGAAACGGGCGGAGGAGTCCCCGACGACGAGTCAGGAGCGGCTCTCCGTTGCCACCGAGCATGGCGCCCCAGTCGCGCCCGAGGTGGCTGCGGTGCCTGAGGATGAGCCGGTCAAGGCGACCAGGCCGGCAGCGGAGAGCTCGGATTCGAACTCAGACGTCTCGTTGTCCGCGATCGTCAAGGAAGCCAAGGGCGAGGTCCCGACGCGTCGGGAAGCGGCCGCGGCGGTGCCGGCCCCCAAGTCTGGCACCATCGCCACACCGGAGCCGAGCAATCCGCCGAATCAACCCGCCGTGATCGAGCCGGTGACGCCTCGGGCCAATGAGGCCGAGACGCCGCGCGATGAGCCTCCCCGGCGTCGACTCCCTGGATCCGGGATCCCTGGGTTTTAGGCTCCGCGGCAAAAGCGGCTCTGGGGCCGACCCGGGACGAGGATTCGGGTCGCGGGACCTTTACTCCAAGCAGCTAGAGCCGTAGCTTTCGCCCCCCAAATTCACACCTCGCAAAGCGAGCTTCGTTGCCCGGTGCCGCGCTATCCAGTTGGGTCGCGGTTGGCAGCGAAAGCGAGGTGGATGCTCAACCGAAAGGAGTCATCGCATGTCAGAAGTTACCTCCGAAGTCGCCGAGAGCGAAGCAGTCGTTGCTCCGGTTCAGCCCCAAGAACCCGTCCGAGAGATATGTGACCCGAACGATCCGCTTTCCGTGCGAGAGCTGTTCGAAGCAGGCGTTCACTTCGGTCATCAGACGAAACGCTGGAATCCCAAGATGCGTCCGTATCTGTACGGCGCGCGCAATGGGATCCACATCATCGACCTCGATCAAACGGCGAGGTTGTTCCAGCGCGCTTTCCACTTCGCCATGGATTCGGTGGCGCGTGGTGGTCACATCATCTTCGTTGGCACCAAGCGTCAGGCACAGGACATCGTGCGCGACGAAGCGACCCGCGCGGGTCAGTACTACGTCATCAACCGCTGGCTCGGAGGAACGTTGACGAACTTCCGCACCATCAAGGGCGGCTTGGAGCGTTTGAAGACCCTCGAGCGCATGGCTGAGGACGGCACCTACGAGAACATCTCCAAGAAGGAGATCTCGCAGCTGGAAAAAGAGCGCACCCGCTTCGAGAAATACATCGGCGGCGTCAAGGGCATGGGCTCGCTGCCGACTGCAGTGTTCATCATCGATCCCGCGCAGGAGTCGATCGCGGTCGCGGAGGCTCGCAAGCTGCGCATCCCCATCATCGCGGTGACCGACTCGAACTGCGATCCGAGTGTCGTCGACTATCCCATCCCCGGAAATGACGATGCCATCCGTTCGATCCGCCTCATTACGGGTGCGTTGGCAGATGCGTGCATTCACGGCTCTGCCCGCCGCAAGGAAGTCGCCCACAAGGATCGAGAGTCGCGTCCCGGCGCGGACACCGTCGTCTACCGACGCTGACTCCGACGCGCCGCGCTCGGCGCCGACCCCCAGCACTCCAATGGGTCAGCCCCGCAGGGTTTGATCCGAACCAAACTCCAGAACAAAGGCAGAACAGAACAATGGCTCAGATCAGCATGCAGCAGGTCAAGGAGTTGCGCGACCGTACCCAGGCCGGGCTCAACGATTGCAAGAACGCACTCGGTGAGGCCGACGGAGACATGGAAAAGGCGGTCGAGATCATTCTCAAGAAGGGCCTCGCCAAGAGTGCCAAGCGCGCGGGCGCGGTCGCCGCGGAAGGCGTCGTCGCGGCGAAGGTCTCAGATGACGGCCTCACCGGTGTGATTGTCGAGGTCAACATTCAGACGGACTTTGCCGCTCGAAACCAAGACTACTTGGACTTCGTGGGCAAGGTGGTCGACGTGGCAATGAACGCCAAAGACGGTGCCGACCTCAGTCAGGAACCATTCCTGGGTGAAGGGGGTACGGTCGAAGAAGCGCGTCAGCGCCTGGTGGCCCGCCTTGGTGAGAACGTCACAGTGCGTCGCTGGGGACGTCAGGCCGTCAAGAGCGGCCTGGTGCACGCCTACATCCACATGGGTGGCAAGGTCGGCGCGCTTCTAGCGGTGGAAACCGGCTCCGCTGGCAATCCAGAGGTCAAAGCGTTCGCTGACGATACGGCGATGCACATCGCCGCCATGGGACCGCGCTATCTGGACCCGAGCGACGTGGACGACGGTGACAAGAAGCGCCAGGCGGAGATATTCGATGCACAGCTGGCAGATGAGGGCAAACCGGAAGCGGTTCGGCCCAAGATCATCGAAGGCAAGATCAACAAGTGGATGAAGGAGGTCTGCCTCCTCGAGCAGCCCAGCGTGCTCAACTCCGACAAGACCGTTCGGCAGCTTCAAAGTGAACTTTCCGATGCGGTGGGCGGCGCCAAGATATCCGGCTTCCTCCGCTTCGAGCGGGGCGAAGGCGTCGAGACCAAGAAGGACGACTTCGCCGAAGAAGCCCAAAAGATGGCTCAGGGGTGATCCCCGTAGCGCTAGCGGGTGCTGGTCGCTGGGGACACAACCTCCTGCGAGCCCTGCAGCGACTGCCAGAGTTCGAGCTGTGTGCCACGTGTGACCCCCGCCCAATCCAGGCGGGGGTGCCACACTACACCGATCTATCGGAGCTGCTGTCCGAGCGGCGCTGCGAAGCTGTCGTCATTGCGACACCTCCCGAGCTGCACGCCCCACACGCCGAGCAGGTGTTGGCCTCTGGGGCGCACGTCTTGGTGGAGAAGCCAATGTGCGCGAACTCGGAAGAGGCGGCGCGCCTCGTCGCATTGTCCTCGGGCGCTGGACCGAGGTTGATGGTCGGGCACCTGTTGGCGTACGATCCCGCCTTCCGAGCCTTGGTACGGTGCGTCCGGGGCAGGACCACCGATTCCCCGCTGACCATCAGTGCTGCACGTCGGAGCCCCTCCCTGGGCCGGGCGATTCGCTGTCCGTGGTGGACCTTGGCCCCGCATGACCTGTCGATGCTGCGTCGCTTGCTGCCAGCTCCCCGACGCCTGCGTGTGCTTCGGGAGGGTCCGGCACAACTCGGCGAGCTGGTCGCGCTCATCGAGTTCCCCGGAGGTTCGAGTGCTCGTTTGGCCTACCGAACCCAGGGCGACTCCAAGGTACGCAGGTTCGAAGTGGCGGCGACTGGTGTCCAGTGGGTGCTCGATGACCTAGCGGAGCATCGTCTGCTGGAGTGCAGGGCAGGGCGGCAGCGCACGGTCATGGTCGGCTGCGAGATGCCGTTGGATGAAGAGCTCCGTCACTTCGCCAGCGCCCTGCGCATGGGCACTCCTTTCGAGACCGGTGCGGACGAGGGTAGTGCCGTCGTCGAGCTCTTGGAGTGTGGGCAGCGTTCACTGGATGCCGGTGGCGCGTGGGTCGGCATGCCCGGGCATGCTGCTGGTGCTCAGTGCTGAGGGGTGGGGGATGGCCTACATTCATTCCACGGCCGACTGTGAACCTGGGGCCGTCATCGGTGAAGGGACCCGAATTTGGCGTTTCGTTCACATAGCTTCCGGCGCTCGAATTGGAAGTGACTGTTCAATCGGACAGGGCTGCTACGTTGCAGGGGGTGGGGTGTTGGGAAACCGCGTGCGTCTGCAGAATGGGGTTAGCGTATTCGATGGGGTGTTTCTGGATGACGAGGTGTTCTGCGGCCCAGGGGTAACGTTCACCAACGTGCGTCGTCCTCGCGCGGCCTATCCCAAGATGGGCGTCTATGCTGATACGCGGGTTGGTCGCGGTGCGACTCTGGGCGCAAACTGCACCGTGCTCTGCGGGTTGACCTTGGGAGCGTTCTGTTTCGTCGCGGCCGGCGCGGTCGTCACCAAAGATGTTCCTCCCTTCGCGCTGGTGGCAGGCATTCCTGCGGTGCAACGCGGGTGGGTCAGCAGGCGGGGGGAATCCCTGGCCTTCGACGACGCGGGTATCGCGCATTGTCCCGCCAGCGGGGCCGGTTATCGCTTGAGGGACGATTCGGTCACCCCCTTGCACAGTCGTGACTGAGCACAGCCCGGGCACGGGTATGGTTGCCTGAACTCGCCTGATTCCGTCGCGGTTTCGTCACGATGCGATCGGCCCTCAGCGCGTCAGGCGTTCCGAGCGGGTGCGGTCGCTTGGAACCAGGGGCGGTATTGTTTGCAGGGGCGGCTCCCTTTCGGTATCTATTAACACTGTGGGTGGTTCTCAGAGGGGGACTGCCAGTCAACCGCCAGCAGGGGCTCTCACGGGCCGAGGCGAACGAGGCGTTCGTCGACTTGGAGCTGGCCGCAGGTGAAGTGACTACCGAGGGCAACAGGACCAAGCCACGCATACTCGTCATCGACGATGAACGAGCCATCGTGGTTGCTTTTTCTCGGCTGCTTGGAGCCCACTACGACGTCGTTGGTCTCACGGACGCGCGCCAGGCCTTGGCGCAAATCCGTGACGGACAGAGGTTCGACGTCATTCTCTGTGATCTGTTCATGCCCAGGATGGGCGGCCGTGAATTCTACTCTCAGCTTCAGCAGTTGGGTACGGACGCCACCGAGAAGGTCATCTTTCTATCCGGCGGCGCCTACACTGACGAAATCGAGAGCTTTCTCGCCAGCGTGCCCAATCGCACGGTGTCGAAACCGTTCGATGCCGAGGAGCTACTCGGAGTCATCGCTGGGATGACCAGCTGACTCGGGAGCCGCGGGCTCTTCGGTGTCGTCCGGTGTTGCACCGTTGCTTGCGGGCGTAGGTGAGTGCGCCACTGCGGTACCGTCTGCTTCCACGGGCATCGGGAAGAGCGAAAGCGCCCGCTGCAAGGGATGGTGGCAGGCGACCAGGTGCTCGCTGCTTTCGGCGAGTGGCCGCAGTTGAGGGACTTCTTCGTCGCAGCGTCCCGGCTCGGCCCTCGGGCAGCGGCTTCGGTACCGACAACCGTTGCCGTCGGTGGAACTGCCCGGTGCCGAGACTTCGGGCAGCAGCTTCAAGTACTTGCGGCCGTGCTCCACGCGCGGCACGGAGTTGAGCAATGCGCGTGTGTAGGGGTGAGATGGAGAGTCGCACACGCTCTGCGTGGGCCCTGTCTCGATGACGCGTCCTAGGTGCAGGACCGCGGTGCGATGGCTGACGTAACGAACGACGCGTAGGTCGTGAGAGATGAACAGGTAACTGAGGCCCAAATCCGCCTGTAGATCCAACAGCAGGTTGATCACCTGAGCGCGCACGGAGATGTCGAGCGCTGCCACCGGCTCGTCGAGGACCAGAAGTCTGGGTTCGACGGCGAGCGCCCGCGCAATCACGACGCGCTGCGCTTCGCCAGCGCTGAGTTGAGTCGGGTGGCGATGGGCCAACTCTCGATTCAATCCGACTTTGTTCAGCCAAGTCAGAGAACGTTCCTCCGCCCGCGACGCAGACGCCGATGCCAGCACGCCTTCACGCACGATGTCGAGCACGCTCAGTGCGGGGTCCAGTGCGAGACGTGGGTTCTGGGTGACCGGTTGGGCATGCCGGCGCATGGGGCGCAGGGCACGTTCGGTGAGGCCCGTCAAAAGCTCGCCGTTGAAGGCGACTTGACCATAGTCGACGTCGGTCAAGCGCAACGCGACGCGGCCCAGGGTCGACTTGCCGCTCCCGCTTTCGCCCACGACTCCCAACGTCTCGTGTTCGTGCAGATAGAGTGAAACGTCGTCGAGGGCACGCACGAAGCGGCGTGCTCTGCCCCACTTTGATGGCAGCACATACAGCTTGGTGACGTTGTCGATCTGAAGCAGCGGCGCGTCTGCTCGAGCGTTCGTCGCGGTCGGTGCCGAGAACAGCGAGGGGCGCACTGGGTCGCTCACGTCACGCAAGCTCCTCGGCGTAGTGGCAGCGGATGCTGTGCGCTGGCCGCACTTGGCGCAACTCGGGCGCCTGCGCGTCGCAGCGTTCGTGCCCCGGCGGCTTGGTTTCGCGGTAGGCGCACCGCAGGCGGAATGCGCAACCTGCTTTCGCCGTGTGATGGTCGAGCGTGCCCGGAATGGTCGGCAAGCGACGCGCCTCGGGGGGCCCCGTGACGTCCATCGGTGGAATGCTTTGGAGCAAGCCGCGCGTGTAGGGGTGACCAGGGCGCTCGAATAGGAACTCCAAGGGGCCGGTTTCGACCAGCTTGCCGGCGTACATCACCGCCAGGTCCTCGGCCGTCTCCGCGACGAGACCGAGGTCGTGGCTGATCAGCAGCAGGCTCAGCTTCTCTTCGACTTGAAGCTTTGAGAGCGCTTCGGTCACCAAGCTCTGAGAAGTCGTATCGAGGGCCGCCATCGGCTCGTCGAGCAGTAGCACGCGGGGACGGTTGAGCAGAGCCAGCACCAACGACATACGTTGGCAGTCGCCGTCCGATAGCGCCGCAGGGTGAGCGGTCCATTGCTCTTCGGGGTTTGCCAAACCGAAGCGGGTCAGCAGGGCCAGTCCGCGCCGTTTGGCGTCACTTCGACCAAACCCGTGCATCTTTGCGACCCGCAACATGAGCGCTCCCACGGTGCAGTTCGGGTCCAGAGAGGCCCGTGGATCTTCGGGCACCAGCGCGATATGCGCGCCTCGAATACGCGAGAGCTGGGACGCACTGCAGTCGAGGACGTTGGTGTCTCCGAGGCGCACGGAGCCCCCGTCCACCCGAACACCGCGGGGGATCAACCCCAAGCAGAGCGCCGCCAGCAACGACTTGCCGCTGCCACTCTCACCGACCAAAGCCGTCGCGCGGGAAGGTCCGAGCGTCAGGCTGATGTCGTCCAACACGACGCGCCAAGCGTGCGAGTCGTGGACGGAAACAGTGAGGTGCTCGATCCGAAGTGCCTCACTCACGGCTCGCTGCCTCGTTTCCAGTAGATGTCCAGCCGCGGGCCGGCTCCCTCAGCGCCGGTCGCCAGCAGCAGAGAAGTCTGGCCGGTGGCTTCGACGACGAAGCCATGACGCCGCTCGGGGGCGCGAACCCACGTGCGGACCATCTCCGTTACGTCCACGCGCGAGCGCGTCGCTGGTCGCATTAAGACTCGTGCCTTCGACAGCGCATTCCGGGGAGCAACGCCGTCCGGGTCGGGCATGTCGATGAGCAAGCCTATCTCGAGCTCCACCCGTTCGTCGCTGAGCGGCGCCAGAACTGGGGAGGTCAATTCCAAGAACGCGGCCTCTACCATTTCTGGCTTGCCCTCGAGGTCCGCGCCCAATTCGAACTCGATGTATACCTTTTGCGCGCCCCGCATCCCGCCCAACTGCAGCACAGCGTCGCCCGTTGTGGCATTTCCGGTCACGATGCGACTCGGGAACACGACGCGCCGTTCGCTGTGCTCGCCTACCACGACGCCGCCAGACGGCTTGCAGCGGCTGGCGAGGCACTCTTGTCCCTCGCCGCAATCGCCTGGGGCCTGGCAGGGGGTTGGCGATCGAGCGCAGGACAACGCGGTGAACAGCAGCGTCGACAATGCGGTCAGTCGCCCCGCGGGCGCGCGAGGGCGTCTCCCGCCCGAGTTCGGACCTGAGACTGAGGGCGGGTTTGCCGCGTGCCGGGGGCTGCTCGTCGTCCAACGCACCGCTTGACTCATAACCCCAGAGCTCCTCCCGGACAAAGCATCACGCGGACTCCGGACCGCGAAGCGTTCACCGATCGTCACTCTGCCGGCGTCGCCTCCGACGTTCGAGCAGTAGTTGCGCCGTCGTGGGCGCCTTCGGCAGGTCCGGGAAGGCTTCGGGCGGAGGGTCGTGCCGCCCCGTCGTTGGACTCGCGGGCAGAGCCCCTTGGCCCGGGAGGGACGGCACCGTCGAGCGCGGGTGGGCGGCGCGGGATTCGGAGGCTGGCTGTCTATCTGCCGTCGGGACTCGTGTCGGGCGAGGCTGCCAGTTCAGCCGCCGGGCGACGACACTCGCAAGCAGGAAGAGCGCGCCCAGCCACGCCAGTGCTCGGTCGACACTTCGGTAGGCGGGACGACGCTGCAATCGCTCTCGGAAGATGCCGGCGAGGCTTTCCCGGAGAGTTCCGCCACTTCGCTCGGCAATCGCGCGCAGGGCCGCTCGGTCGGTTCCCGTTGGTTCCAGCTCGTCCCCCGTGCTCATTTCCAGGCCCGTGGTCGCCAGTAGTGTGCCGGTAAGTGTGTCCACGACGGAAACCAAGTAGGTGCCGGGGCGCTGCACGGGAAGCGAGGCAGCGTAGCGGCCAGCGCCGCTCGGGCGCAGAGTGACGTCCTGGAGTTGCCCGTCGGGCTTGGCGATCGTCGCGGATAGATTGCGAAAGTTGTCGAGTGAATCCTCAGCACTGAGCGCGTCCACACTCAGTTCGAGCCGGCCGTCTCTCATGCTGGCGTCGAGGCGCACGGAAGAGTCGTCTTCGTTGCGGGCGACGCTACGCGCGAGTTGAACGAAGAGCTGCGCACCAGCAGCCCACTTCGTCCAGCTCGTGCCCCAGCGCCCCCCGTAGTCGCTGGTGAAGACCGCGCACTGTCCGAGTCCCGCGTTCCAGATGGCGAGCAACGGGTCGCCGTCCTTGGCGCGTAGAGGGACCAGGGCGCGGGGCTTGCGCAGTGTCACGACGTAGCCCGCCAGTGGGGGTGACTGTCGGAAGTCGATACCTCGGACCACGGAGGAGCCGGCGTGCTTGCTGGCGATGAACGCTTCCTCGCGCACTGCGGCACGGGCCGCGGTGATGGTTTCCTGGGCAAAGACAGCCGGAATGCGACTGGCGTCGGACACGACGTAGAAGCGTCCGTGCCCTTGGTGGCTGATCCGTTCGAGTACGGGCAGGTCGTCCCCCTTGCCGAGAGCAACGACGCTGGTCGTGATGCCGGCCGAGTGGGCTGCGGAGCTGAGGTTGACCGTTGCCGACGAGCCTTGGGCGTCACTGCCGTCAGCGAACAGCAGGACGTGTTTGATGGCGGACGCTTCAGTGCGCAGCGCCGCGTAGGCGGTCGCCAATGCCGGGTCGAGCAAGATGCCACCGCCGCCCGCTTCGACCTGCGCGATCGTTTCCGCGCTGGCACGCTTGTCTCCCAGTGGGCCCAGCGCCAGTGTCCATCGGGGGCTGGTGTCGACGTGCAAGACACCCAGTCGGTCGCCGCCGCTCAGCAGGGCTAGCGAGCGAATCGCGCCTTCGTTGGCCAGATCGAGCTTGCTGTGAGCTCCGGCGCGCGCTCCCATCGAGCCCGAGTAGTCGACGATGATCACTTCCGATAGCTGCCCGCGTCGACGATCCTGCTTCAGATCGAAGCTCACCGGGCTGACGTCCTCGACCGGGGTTCGCGCGTAGCCACCGGGGCCCAGAGTGCTCGGTGATCCCATCAGCACGAGTCCCCCGCCTGCGACACGAACGAAGCTGGCAAGTGCGTCCAGTAGCGAACTCGGAAGCTCGGCGGCGCTGACGTCCTCGAGCACGACCAGGTCGTAGGCGGACAGCTCGGATAGTGTTCTTGGTGCCTGTTGAGGCGCGACGGTGTTCGCTGCGATGTTGCCCGTCGCCAGGATGGGTTCCAGGAGCGACTGTCCGATGCTGCTGATGAGCAGGGCGCGCGTTTGGCCTCGGACTCGCACGAACGTGGCCATCTGATTGTCTTCTGGGAGCTGATCCGTCTCTGGCTGGTGTGTAGATAGTCGGACCTCCAGGCGGTGCAGACCAGGGTTCTGTGCGGTCTGTCTCAGGCTGAGGAGCGTTTTGCCGGGGCCAACGTGAACGTCGCGCTCCCGCACTTGGCGTCCATCTTCGAGCTGCCGTACGGTGAGATCCACGGTGGTCGGTGCCTCGACGACCAGCCTGACCTCGAAGGTTTCTCCCTCGCTGACGCTGGCGGGCGCATTCAGTTTGACGATACGAACGTTGCTGAGCGACCCCTGGTCGAAGACTACGACGTCGATGGGGACGTCCGCCGCCACCGCGGCAGCAACGGCGTCCCCGGCGTCACCCCGGGTAGCCACGCCGTCACTCATCAGCACAATCTTGCCGGCTGCGTCTGCAGGTAGCTCGGCGAGTGCGCGGCGCAAGGCGCGCTCGATGTCGGTCCCGTCGCGAACGACCGGTAGCAGACTGGGGGTTGCCGAGGACGCTCGCTCCAGAGGCGGGAGCTGCACGACCGCATTGGCGCCGAAGGTGAGCACCCCCAGGCGGTCCTGTTCCGACATGGACGTCCGCGCCGCGGTCAGTTCGCGCTCGACGCGAGCTTCCACGTTTGGCACCAACTCGGTGCTGCGACTCTGATCGATCGCGACGACGATCGCGAGCCGGTCCAGTGCTGCGACGACCTGCAGCCCACACACGGCCGTGGCGGTGAATACCGCTGCGAGGCACAAGAACGTATCTCGCATGGCGCGTCTCGGCGACGTATCGTCTCCCGCGACGCGCAGCAAGCGCCACCAGGTCCACAACCCCGCAATGCCCGGGAGCCCAGCCAGCCATTGACGCTCGACTCGCAGCAACCAAGAGGGGAGCCAGTCGAGCCAAGCCAAGCTGGCTAGCAGGAGCGGGGCAGTCACGATGACCAGAAGGACAGCACGCAGTTTGGGCAGCGTTGGGGCACGCCGAAGAGCCCAGCGCGCCCCGAACACGACCGCTGCACATTGCGCCAGCAGCAATAGCCACAGCCACGGCTCGCTGGTCATGCGGCGGCCCTTCCACCTTGGGTTCGCCTGCGCGCGAACGTGAGGTAGGCGGTGTCGAGCAACACGAAGAGCAACGCCAAGGCGGCAAACCACGGCATCAAGTCCCGGTCACGGGCGAGCGACTCCGGGTCTGCGGCGTCACCCACTGGGCCGAGAGCGAGTTCGTCTTTGCGCGGGTCACTTTCGCGCCGACTCGTGACGTTGGCGGGGACGAGTGTGCTGCCTGGGGAGGCGCCTTGCCAAGCGAAGTAGTAGAACCCGGCCGTGTGAGCCTTGGGCAGCAACACGACGCCTTGACTCGCGTGCAGGCGTCGCGTGCTCTGGTCTGGTAGCATGACGTTCACGTCGCTGACGTCCAGCGGTACCTTGACTCTCAAGGGTTGCCCGGTGCGAACGCTCGCGAGTCCGGCGCGCTCACGCTGCTCCCGGGCGAGGTCGACGAGGTTACGCACGAAAAGCACGAAGGAGGCTCTCAGGGGCCAATTGCTGTCGTCGAAGTCGAACCCCACCAACGTCCCGTTTGTCGTTTCGGACGCGAAGCGCGTCATCAGCGCTGCTTGTTGCGACCAGAGCAAGACACTCGCGTCGCCTTCCGGTTGAAGGGGTTTGGCGCGCGTGATGCGCAGCTCGCCGAGCGCCGCGAAACGAAACCGGGCATCGGATTCGTCCCAGTGGGTGACTTCCGGGTAGCGCACTTCGTCGCCTACCTCGACGCCCAGGCATTTCCCCGGCGGCGGATCGATGATCAAGAAGTCTTGGGCTGGCGTGGCGCTGGGGCAGGCCTTCGAGTAAACGACGAGAGCACCGGGTGGGACGTTGCCGGTTCGCAGTAGCTGGTCCGGTTCGTCGGTGTCCGTTCCGGCGACGAGCACTTCGACTCCTGGATCGGCGCGCAGCGCTCGCTCGAGCCACGGATTGGGAGAAGCCCCGACGAGGACTACCGGCTGCTTGCCATGCAACGGCACGACGACGTGCGCTCGGTCGTCGACGGGCAGCCCATCGTTGGCCGCGACTTCGACGATCAGTCCCGTGCCCTGGTCCTGTTCGGTTGCCTGAAACTGGAGCTGAACCGAGCGCGCTTCACCCGGGTCGAGCTGCAGGTGCCTCGAACTGAGTAGCTCTCGAACGTTGCGTTGCCGCAAGGTGACGAAGACGCTGCGGCGCTCCGCGCCGAAGTTCTCCACGGTGCTGAAGACCGCCGTTTGGCTCACCCGATCAACGGGCGGGTCGCTCCGGATGTCGACTTGGGTCAGCGCGACGTTCGTGATCGCTTCACCAATCTCCACGACTTGGACTGGCACGCCTTCCAGAGGCGGATGAGCCTCATCCGCCAACACGCCGTCGGTGACCAGCACGAGCAGCCGCTCACCGCTCGTGCTGCGCAGTTTGTCGGCAGCTAGCTCCAGGGCGGGCGCCAGGTGACCTTCCTCATCTGTGGCTCGGAGTGCCTCCAGCCGTTCGCGGATGCGCTGCCGGTCGCGTTCGAACGGGCTCAGGATGTCGACGTCTTGCCCTGCCGCAAGCAGCAGCACCCGGGCGTCGGGTTGGAGGTTGTCGAGGAGTTGTTCGACTTGGAACTTGGCCACGTCGAGGCGCGTCCGGTCGTCGTCGACGCGGCTCTGCATGGAGGCGCTGACGTCGAGCACGAACGCCACGTGCGTCGCCAGTGCGTGGCCCTTTCGTGTCGGCAACGAGGCGGCGAGCGCAAGGGCGAGCAATGCGACAGCCTGCAGCAGCAACGGTAGCTGAGTGAGCCACTTCTTCAGCGGCCTACTTGCTTGCTGTTCGGCGCTGCCATCCTTCCAAAGCCACAGGGCTGCGGTCGGTACACGGCGCGGACGTGAGCGCAGCAGATAGAGTGCAATCAGAGGGACGAGCAGCCCCAACAACCACAGGCCGGAGAGGTCATTGAGATGCATCGTCTTCGTCCGAGGCCTGCGCCGACGGTGCTCGCCGGGAACGAGCCCGGTCGCGATGGATGTCTTCGATCAGCCCGCGTGCGCGCTCGACGCCCAGCTGTTGGATGGTGCTGAGGTTGGCGCTCGCGACGCGATCTCTCAGAGGCGGGCCGCCAGAGGTGAACGACAACGTGCTCAGGTCCAGATTGCTCGTGTCGATGAACTGCGTGCCGGCGGTCTCGCCGTGCCTCACGCGTTCCAACGCGCTGACACGCACGATTTGCAGCGTCGGATCGGGAGTGCGCCGCAAGAAAGGGATCAGGCGTTCGGCACTGTTCGTGTCGCAATCGGCGTCCGGATGAAACGCGGCTAGGACGAAGGTCGGACTGCGCAGGCCCGAGCGCCTCGCGTCCGCATCCATCACGCTGTTGGCGAAGCGCTCGAACTCCGATCTCGAGACGGAGTAGCGGGGGAAGATGGCGAGGCCGATCTCGACGGTTTCGTCCTGCGTCCACTCGTCTATCTTGGCGAGCACTTCGTCCGTCGTCGGAGCTTCGGAGACGGAGACCCATTGTCGCACGTGGCCATCGAGGCGAGCGCGCTTGGCCCATGGACAGAGGTTGAGCGCCTCGACGATCTCCAGCTGATAGCGCTGGTAGAGGCGTAGGGTTTCGGCAACCAAGTCGGAACTCATGGCAGGTCGATGCTCCCTTTGGCGAAGCGTCGTACCGCCGCGGATAGGTCACCATCGCTTCGCAGCCGAACGTAGGTCTGGCCGTGGCTGCGCGCCCACTCCGCCAGCTCTCCAAGCCAGCTGAACAGGCGCCGCTCGTAGCGACTGACGGCGTGGGCATCCAACGTGAGGCGCAACTCCTGGCCCGTCTCAGCGCAGCTCAAAGTCGCGTCACCACCTTCTGCAGGTGACAGCTCTTCTGGTGCCAACACCTGGACGAGGCGGATGTCTTGCCCACGACGACTTGCCGCGGCCAGGGTCTTGACGAACGGTGTCTCGTCCAAGAAGTCGCTCACTAGTACCAGGCTGCTCCTTCGTTGGCTGGCCGTCGCCAAGCGCGTCACCCACTTTCCGATCGCCGTTCGCCCCCCGGCTCCGGCGCGCTCGATCTCGTCGAAGAGAGCGGAGGTCGCGCCTCGTCCGCGCCGCTCGGGGTAGGGCTGCAACGTGAGCTCACCTTTGGGTCCAGGCGCGGTGATCAGGGACACCCGTGCCCCGGCGCAAAGGCCCAGATAGCCGATGGCGGCGGCCATGCGCTTGAGCGTGCCGAGTTTCTCCGGCGAACCCAATCCGCTCGATGCCGAACAGTCCAGCAGCAGACGCAACGTGTTCGTCTCCTCCGTGTGAAAGCGTCTGACCACGGGTTGACCCGTGCGGGCATAGGCGAGCCAGTCGATCGACTTCGCTTCGTCTCCCGGGGCGTACGCGCGGCGCTCGGCGAACTCGGTGTGGCCACCCGCGCGTCGAGCGACCTGGCCGCCGTAGTCGCCAGAGGCTGGTCCTTGCCGGAAATGACGGCTCAGCGCCTCGACCTCCCTCAGTTGCGTGGGGCTGAGCAGGTTCATGCCGCTTGCTCCCGGCGCAGGTATGCCATCCTACGCACTCCCAGAAACCAAAGCACGCAGCCGAGCAACGCCCAGACGCTCATGGCGAGGAAGTGCGACAGCCCGTGGGCTGTGATGCTGGTGCCGTGCTTGAGCAGTTCGTCGACCACGACCAAGACGAACAGGGGGGACGGGCTCGCCATCCACAGCGACTGGCGGAACCCACCACCTGCCACGCCCGCGATCGCGAGCACCAACCACGGACCTGCCAAGCCGACGAAGACCGCCGCTAGAGAGACGACACGGGGAACTGTGCCGTTGCGCGACCTCGAACGTGTGAAGACCGTGAGTCCCGCCGTGAATACGACGAAGGCGCAGCTGGCCACTGCGATGGCCACCAGGCTAGCAGAGCGACCGGGGTGCGTCGTGCCCAACACTCGCGCGTTGTCTTCTTCTTGCAACCAACCGAAGACCACCAACGCCAGGGAGCACACCACGTGGAGCGCGACTACCAGTGCCGCTGCGTTCGAGATCCCAGGGCCGAAAAAACGCCGAAGCAGACCCGCAGCCTGCCTCGCGAAGGTCGTCGTCACGCGTTTGGAGGGCGCCAGGTCGTCGCCCGCGAACATGAATACCGCGACGATGGAGAGCACGAACGGCGCGACCAGCGCCAGCGCAGGTGCCCCCCACACATCGTCGCGAGCGGAGAGCCAAACCCTGGGTGTCAGCGCGATCGACGTCAAGAAGGGGAAGGCGACGACCAACCAACGCTTCATGCCGAACAAGCGGTCATCGCCTGCGCTGCTCATGTTGGCGACGGCCACTTCGAAGAACAGCCAGCCGATGATGCTGGCGCTCGCCAGCGGCGCGAAGACCAGGGTGACGAGGTACTGGAGGCCGAATTCAGCACGCGTGTAGGCCGTGGGTAACCATACGGGGGCTCCGGCCGTGATTGCGTGCCATTGTTCACTGGCCGCGGCGGCTCCGAAGACCCCGAGGCCTAGATAGACCGCGAACGATACACCCACAGAGGCGATGATGCTGACCATCATCGCCGGTGCAGCTTTCTTCACCGAGGAACCGACTGCGATACCGAAGCCGACGGCCAGAACGGAGAAGACGCCCAGCAGGCCGAAGGCGAGGAGTACCTCCAGCGCCGACACGCCTCCGGCGACGAAGGGCACCGCGCCGATCGGGGCCAGCATCACGAGGTACATCCCGACGTAGGTCATCGCGGCCAGGAACTTGCCGCGGGCGATCTGCTCGGGAGACAGGTTCGTGAGCACCAACGCCTCCCAGGTGCGATTGCTGTGTTCGGAGGTTACCAGCAACGTTCCAACGCCGGGACCAATCCAGCACACCACGGCATAGCAAAGGGAAAAAAAGACGTGAAAGAGGAGCGAGCCCAGCTCGGTCGGGTCCACGCTGGAACTGGCGATGCCTCCCACCGAGCACGTAATCACCGTCAACAGGATCGTGATGGTCATCAGGATCAGCGGGGTGCGGGTCAGGCGCGAGGATTGCATCATCTCCCGCAGCCACAAGGGGTTGGGCCGACCCGGCAAGGTCCAGCGGGCTGGGGGCGCGTCGTGCGGAGGCGATGTGGCCGGCGCCTCCGGTGCGGTAGCCTGCGCGGAGGCGTTCACTGAACCTCTCCTTTGGTGACTTGCAAGAAGACGCGTTCGAGGTCGTTGCGCTCGGGCTCGACGCCGACGATGCCCACGCCGTGGCTCACCAAGTATCGGACTAGTTCGGCGACGAAGCGCTCGTCACCGACGTAGCGAGCGACGATCAAGTTGCCGTGCTCGGATTCGATCGACTTGATGGGTGGGCAGGCCTCGAGCAGCGGTCGCACGGCCCGGGCCTCGGTCAGGACTCGGAGCTTCAGGCGTCGCTGGGTTTGGGCTGGAACTTCGACCCCTGCGGGTGTAAACTCGACGGGCGCCTGGAGTTGGTCGCCAGCTTCGGCAGGTTCGAAGGGTGCGGCCTGCGGCGTGCCCGGCGCGGCACTGTGACGTTCACCGAGCCGGGCGGTGATCTCTCCGACGGAGCCGCTCAGCAACAGGCGGCCCTTTTCGATGATGCCGACGCTGGTGCACACATCACTCAGCTCCGTCAGAATGTGGCTCGATAGGAAGATCGTCTTGCCGAGTTCGCGCAGCTCCAGCAACAAGTCGCGGATCTCGATGCGCGCTCTCGGGTCTAGATCACTCGCCGGCTCGTCCAGGATCAAGACTTCCGGATCGTGCAACAGAACGCGAGCCAGTTGCAGCCGTTGGCGCATTCCCTTGCTCAGGGTCGCCACGAGCTTGTCTTGGGTGGTGTGCAAATCCACGAGTTCCAAGACTGCCTCGGTTGCCGTGGGTTCGGCAACGTCGTTGGCGTTGGCGAAGAACTGGAGGTATTCCAGCACCGTCAATCGCTCGTACACCCCGGCGTGGTCGGGCATGTAGCCAATCTTGCGCCGCACGTTCTCGCGGTCGACCACGACATCGAGCCCACACACCTCCACGCTGCCGCGCCACGGTGGCACGAGTGTCGCCAACGTGCGGATGGTGGTCGTCTTGCCGGCACCGTTGGGGCCGATGAAGCCGAAGATGGCCCCGCGCTCCACTTCCAACGACAGCTCGTGCACGACGGCCTTGTCGCCATAGGCTTGGCTCAAGTCCTTGATCACGATTGCCGGCTCGCTCACAGGCGTCCTCCGAATCCAGTCACCCTGAGCATGGCTCGGTCGGCCTCCAAGGGAAAGCCGCCGTCAGTGGGTATTCCTTCGCCACCCTCGAGTTGGCCCATGAGGACCGGCACGCCAGCGGGCCACCAATCGACCTCACCTTGACGCAGCCACTCGAAGGCCGTCCAAGCTTGCGCTGCGCCGGGGTTCGTTCCGTCGACGAGGAGTTCGTGCTCGTGGGCGAGCAAACCGGTGGTGCCGGCGGCCGAGCGAACCACGGCGTGGGTCAGTTCGGTACCGGTGTCGGTGCTCACACGCTGTCCGTCTGCGATGCGTTCGAAGAACACGAGCCGTCCTTCGTGGTCTCGCACCAGGACGCCGGTCAGGTCGCGCCCGAGGCGGTTGACGACGTCGAGCCGGCCTGCGTCGAGGACGAGGCTGACGCCTTCGCCGATGGTCGCAAATCCGTCCTCGCGGACGTGAAGAGTCTGCCACGGCTTGGCAACGACCTCCGTTATTCGGAGACCATCACTCGTGACGTCGAGTCGGCCCCGCACCGTTTCATCTTCGTTGACGATCGCCAAGACGCCGCCGGCAGTGGTCGGCTGGATCGTCAGCTCGTCGAGCGACGAGCCGTAGAACGCCCGAAAGCGGGTGGCGGCGGCCAAGGGCATGCCAGCGCCAGAGTCGATCAGCGACAAGTGCCGCGAACGCCTCCCCGTTCCTCGACTGATGGTACCCACCAAAAGCACCAGCGCCAGGCAAGCGACCGACAGCGCCGCCAGCCGGGGCAAGGCGAGCAGAGGGCGCGCGCTCGAACGGGCTCGATGGAAGTTCACCGGACCCGCGAGCACCGCATAACCGATCAGCAGCAACGCCGCGGCCGCGATCGCCCAATGCTGGTGTCGTGTACCCAACAAGAACCGTCGCACGGAGTAGGTGCGATGATCTCGCAGCGGCGTGGCTGCATGGGGAACGGCCGCCACCGCGCGGTGGTCCCAGGCATGGCCCAGAAGGTCCAACAGCTTGAGGCGTGTCCAGCCATCGTTGGCGAATTCTGGCCGCTCGGGATCGAAACCGAGCAGCGTTACTTCGCCGAGGCCATAGGTTGCCGTCGAGCCCCAGCGCGTTTCTTGTAGGTTTGGGCTGACGAAACCGCGGAGCAGCGGTTGTGCCGCGGCGGATAGTTCTTGTGTGACGTGTTGCACGGACGCGGTAGGCGCGTTTCGGCCGCTGCTGACGCGTGTCGGCACAGGGTCCCGCAGAGACATCGAGGCCGGCGACGGGTTGATGTTGCCCCCCACCAAGCGCACCAGGGCCGGGTCTTGCAGGTCGGCATCTCGGTCGATGACGAATGCGAGCGTGCCACCGGTCAGCACCCAAGCGGACAGGGCTCGCTGTTGTTCTCGCGCTAGCTCGGAGAACACGCTGCTGGGACACAGGACGAGGGTCGCAGGCGCATAGCCGGCAGCACGGCGTGGGAGCAGCGGCTGGTTCGCTGCGAGATCCCACTCTGGAGTGGAGGTCACCACCTCGGTCGGGGACTGCGGCGGCAGTAGGCCGCCGGGCAAGCTGCTGCCGGCGGCAGGGTCCGCGACTTCGGGTAGGGCGGCATCCTTGACCTGCTGCCGCACTCGGCTGTTTCTCTGGATGACCAGCAGGTGAGGCACGTTCGCGCTCGATGCGTGGGCGCGTCCCAGCCCCAGTCGTTTGCCGTCGGGGCTGATCACGACTGCGTCCACGCTGCCACCGGCAAAACCGAAAGCTGGGAGTTCCAGAGTGACGCGTTCGTTGGCGGCAACACGCAGCCGGGTCTGAGAGAAAGCGTCGTCCACTTCCGCTTCGCGGAACAGACCGAGTGTTGGTGTCAGGTACACGTCCCCGCTTTGTTCGTACTGCGTTCGGTTTTCGATCGTGACGAGGTAGGTCGTCCAACCCGAACTCGCCGGCGCGGCTTGCCCGAGGATGGGAACGACTGTGACCCCCAGCGGGTCGGCAGCCCGCTCGGCGTCCTGATTCAAGGTGCTCTGAAGATCGAGGCTTGCGGCCTCGGGAGCCCAAAGCGCCACGACGCCCCACACGACCGTCACGAGCGCGGCTCGACAGCGGCGCGACGGCGAGCGCCTGTCCTGTCGAACGGGCCGTCGCGGCGCTCGCGCCCGTCGAGTGCCGTTCACAGCCGGCGCTCCACCTCGGGTGGCAGGACCTTCACCTCGGAGAGCAACTCGTCGAGAACGTCGTCACAGGTGAGGCCGTCCGCTTCCCCCTCGAAACTCAACAGTAGCCGATGTCGAAGCGCGGGCTTGGCGACGGCGCGCACGTCTTCGAAGGACACGTTGGCGCGACCCTGACTCAGGGCTCTCGCCTTGCCGCCGAGCAACAAGGCCTGGCCCCCGCGCACTCCCGCGCCAAAACGAATGGCCGACTGCACGCGGGGCGATGCGTTCACGGAGTCGGGGTCCGTCGAGGCTGTCAGCGTCGTTGCGTAGCGCAACACGGCATCTGGTACTGCGACGTCTCGGCACAACGACTGAAGCCGCTCGAGTTCCTCGGCCGTCAGCACCACCTCGGGCTCCGCCTGTGGGTGACCCGTGGTTGCGCGCAAGATGCGCTCGAGCACGTCCTGTGGCGGGGAGGGTACCAAGGTCTTGAACAGGAAGCGGTCGAGTTGCGCTTCCGGCAGGGGGTAGGTCCCCTCCATCTCGATGGGGTTTTCGGTGGCGAACACCATGAAGGGAGAGGGTAGTCGGTGACGTTGCCCCGAGATGGTGGTGGCCCCCTCTTGCATGGCTTCGAGCAGGGCGCTCTGCGTCTTGGGGGACGCGCGGTTGATCTCGTCTGCCAGCACGAGTTGAGCGAAGAGTGGGCCCCGATGCAGTTCGAAGCGACCCGTGGAGTGGCCCCCCGCGTCGAGGACCAGGACGTTGCTGCCCGTGATGTCACTCGGCATCAGGTCTGGGGTGAACTGGATTCTGGAGTAGTCGAGCGCCAAGCAACGCCCCAAGGTCTTGACGAGCAGGGTCTTGCCCAGGCCGGGTGCGCCCTCCAGCAGCACATGGCCCCTCGCCAGCAACGCCCACATGACTTCGTCGAGGACCTCCTCTTGCCCGACGACGACTTGGGCGACGGCATTGCGTAGACGTTGGAGCTCCTCTTGCGCGTCGCTCAGGCGTTGCTCGATGGACGTCATCACGCCAAGCTTACGGCCGCTTCTGCGCCAAGGTGCAGAAAAAGCAGAAAAAACTGTCAGTCGGCGGAGAAGTAGCGGCTGACTTGTTCACGGTATTCGGCTGGCACCCGAGCTCTCTCCACGCTCTCGATCTGCTCCGGCCCCAGAGCGCGAATGGCCTTGGGCGTGGGTACCAACATCTCCCGCGTAGCCGTTCCGACGCTACGCCCCACGGAGGCGGTCACGCGCCCTTGGCGCAGGTCCATCGACTGTTCCGTCTTCGCGCGCAATTCGTCAGCTTCGACGCGCACACTGCTCCCCGCGTGTTCGCCGCGAGCAGTACTATCTCCCGAGCTCGGAGCGCCGTGCTCGTCGTGGCCGCGTGCCGAAAGGTTTTCCGGTCCGGGCATCGGGCTCGACAGCGGAGTGGGGCGGTCCGAGAACGTGTTCTGCAATCGAGCGAGCGCTTGGCTTGCGTCGAGGAGGGCTTGCTGACGGCGTGCGGATTGGCTCGGCTCGTTCAACTGAGAAAGCGCTTCGGTCAGCGCTTGTCGTTCAGCGCTCGAGGCGAGGCGAGAGGCGCGCTCCAAGTGCTCCGCGGAGGGCGCCTCGAAGTCCGCCGTCCCGTGCTCCAAGCCAGCTGCCAGGCGTTGTGCCGGAGTCGTCTCGCTGCCGGGCGAGAGGTTTGCTTCGGGGCCATCGTCATTGCCTGTGGCTGGCTTTTGCGTGTTGGCGGGCGCGCGTTCGTTGGTGTCGGTACTCGCCGGCGCGGAGCGTTCGATTTCGCGGATCAGGTCATGCACCCGCTGCGCGGCGTCCACTCGGCTCTGCCACAGGTGTCGTTGCTCCGACAGCTGGCGGGCGAGCCCTTCGGCCTCGTGGGCCAGCGCTGCGCGCTCGGCTTTCTCGAGCGCACGTTCGGCCTCGCGTCGCGCGGAGCGTTCTTCCGCACTGGACAAACGTCGCACTTCGTCGTCGAAGGCGCCCGCATCGAGCGACTCCAGCGCGGAAGCCGCAGCCGCGGTCGCGGGGTGTTGTCGCAAGACCGCTACCGCTGCCTCCAACCCGGCGCGCTGCTCGCTCGACTTCACCGTCGCAAGACTTTCCGAGACAGTGTTCTGAAGTTGGGCGACGTCGGCCAGTGCTTCGCGTTGGTCCACGCCGCGCTCCAGCTTGATTCGAAGTTCCTGCGACTGTTTGCTTATGGCACGTAGCTCGGCCCGGGTTCGTTCGCTCAACCCAGGGGCTTCGTCGAGATGCTCCAGCGTCGCGAGCTCTTCATCGGCGTCGAGTTTCAAGGGGTTCGTGCCTGCTTCCGCCGAAACGGGCGGAAGGCTTCGTGGGAGTTGCAGGGCCAGGAGCGACACGACGACGGCCGCAGGCAGAGCCCACAGTCGCGGAGTCCAAGCCCTCGGCAAGAGGCGCCGATCGAGTGCCTCTTGGAGTTTCACGCCGCCTCGGTGTTGGAGGTGTGCGCTCCACTGGGGCGAATGCTGTTGCAGGGCGGCGGGCAGCTCTTGGGCAGCACCGAGTCGGTGGTCGAGAAAGAGAGCGATCTGTTCGTCGTCCGGACGTAGCCTCCAAGCACGAAACGCGCCCGTGCCCGCGCCCGCGAGCGAGAGTCCAGCGATGATCCAGGCCCACGTCCTCGGCGCCGACCAGAGCTTGGCATTGGCAGTGAGCAGCCAGGCAGGCAGACCCCAACCTGGCCCGACCATGCGGCTCGAAAGCAGCGCAACAGCGACGGCGGCTGCGCCCCAACACAGGCCAGAGAGCACGTGTCGTAGCCACAAGCGTCGACGTGTCGTACGACACACGCTGCCGAAGCGGACCGCGAAATCGTCTGCCATTGCCGTGTAGGCTAGCACGGCGCGAGCGACGCGCTTTGGGCGGAGAATTGTGTGGTCAGCTCGACTTCGGTGGCACTATGTTGGGACGACGCAACTGACCACGGAGTGGCCCCTTGTCCAAGAAACTCACAGCCAGCGCCGTACGAGCCGCCAAGGAACGCGGGGACAAACTCGTCGTCGTCACCGCCTACGACGCAACGTTTGCCCGCTTGCTCGATGAGGGCGGAGCCGACGTGATCTTGGTCGGTGATTCGTTGGGCATGGTCGTGCAGGGGCTGCCGTCGACCCTGCCGGTAACCGTGGCAGAGATGGCATACCACACGCGCGCCGTCGCGCGCGGTGTGCAGCGTGCCCAGATCGTGACCGACTTGCCGTTCTTGAGCTACCAGACCTCGCCGGAAGATGCGCTGCGTTCTGCAGGTGAACTGGTCAAGGTGGGTGGTGCCGAGGCCGTCAAGCTCGAGGGCGGAGTGCGCAGTGCGGACGCAGTCCGACGGATCGTCGAGGCCGGCATCCCCGTGATGGGCCATGTCGGCTTGACTCCTCAGTCGCTGCACGCGATGGGCGGCTTTCGGGTGCAAGGCAGAACGGATGCCGCATACAGCGCGTTGTTGGACGACGCGCGCGCTCTCGAGGCGGCGGGGGCCTACGCCATCGTCGTCGAAGGTGTTCCCAGCGACGTGGGGGCGGACATCACCCGCGCACTGTCGATTCCGACGATCGGGATCGGGGCCGGGCCCGAATGTGACGGTCAAGTGCTGGTGTGTTACGACTTTCTCGGGCTGTTTCGTGACTTCACGCCGAAGTTCGTCAAGCGCTACGCCAACCTGGGAGACGAGGTCGTTCAGGCCACGGCGGCCTTCGCTGAGGAGGTG
This sequence comes from Polyangiaceae bacterium, assembly GCA_050290545.1. GTDB lineage: Bacteria > Myxococcota_A > Polyangia > Polyangiales > Polyangiaceae > SZUA-265. The sequence continues at coordinate 271,386 of JBNKHV010000036.1, forward strand.
CGTTCCGGCAAGTTCCCGGCGCCGGAGCACAGCTTCGCCCCACGGCGTCGGCCCGACGCTACCGCCGCGCTAGCCGAAGCCACGGGGGCCAAGCCCGTCGTCGATGGACGCGCTCCTGCATACGGCCCGGCGAGCGAGGACGGTGAGGATTGAGTCGGAGAGACTGCGCATGGAGTTGATCACCGATCCGGAGGAGTTTCGACAGCGGTGCGAGACTCTGCGGGCCTCAGGTGGCGTCGGTTTCGTGCCGACGATGGGAGCGCTGCACGAGGGGCACCTCTCTCTGATGCGCTTGGCGGCCGAGCACTCGCGTCACGTGGTGGTGAGTATCTTCGTCAACCCGACACAGTTCGGCCCCAACGAGGACCTGGAGCGCTACCCCAGAGATTTGCAGCGCGACATGGATGAGTGCGAGAATGTGGGCGTGCGCCTCGTGTTCGCCCCTCGCGCTGAGGACATGTACCTTCCCAACGAGCGCACTCGGGTGAGCGTGAGCGCGTTGACCCAGGGACTCTGTGGGGCCACGCGACCCGGACACTTCGACGGCGTGTGCACCGTCGTGGCCAAGTTCTTTTCGTTGGTGGGGAGCTGCACGGCCGTTTTCGGACGCAAAGACTACCAGCAGCTGAAAGTGGTCGAGAGAATGGCACGGGACTTGTTCTTGCCCGTGAATATCGTAGGCCACCCCATCGTGCGGGAAGCCGACGGCTTGGCGATGAGTTCCCGCAACCGGTACCTCACGGCAGACGAACGACAACGAGCCCTGGCGCTCAGCCGCGGTTTGGCGGCGGCTTCGATGCGGTTTGACGCAGGTGAACGCGACCCGGCGGTGTTGGAGGAGATCGTGCGAGACGAGCTCCGTCGCGCGTCTTTGGTCGAGGACTACACGAGCTGCGTGCACGCCGAGGAGCTCACCAGTTATGCGGGGGCAGCCATCGAGGAGCCCCGAGCGCTGCTCGCCGTGGGCGCCTTCGCTGGCAAGACGCGACTGATCGACAACCGAGTGTTGGGCGGGGGGGCGAACTCGTGACAGCGCCGGGCGTACTCATCGTGCTCGAGGGGATCGACGGCAGTGGTACGACCACCCAGGCGGAGCTGCTGGTCCGATGGCTCCAGGCCCAGGGGCGGAGCGCAGTGATGAGCCGTGAACCCACCGCGGGTCCCGTCGGACGCCTGATCCGTCAGGCTCTCCAGCGTGAGCTGCGGACAGAGCAGGGAGACGAGCTGCGGCTGGACTTCCGCACGATGGCGCTGCTCTTCGCCGCAGACCGTTCGGATCACAACCGGCGTTTGATCGAACCGAACTTGGCCCGGGGGGCCGTCGTCGTCAGCGACCGCTACACACTTTCGAGTTTGCTCTACCAGTCGCTCACGGCGCCCTCGGGGCGCGACTGGTTGCCCTGGCTCAGGCAGATCAACGCGACGGCGCGGCGACCCGATCTCACGTTGGTGCTCGACATTCCCGCTGAGACGGCGGCCCAGCGGCGGGCGCAGCGCGGTGAGGCAGCCGAACTCTACGAGGTCGACGAATTGCAGCAACGGTTGGCGCGCGGCTATGCGGACGCCCACGAGATCCTCGCGGGCGAGCGGGTGGAGCACATCGATGGTAGTCGCGACGTGGCCGCGGTAAGCTCGGCCGTCCAGGGCGCTGTGACGGCGCTGCTGCATGACCGCAGCTGACCCCAAATTTTGCCGGGGGCGCGAGGCGCTCGTAAGATACGCTCGTGGTAATCGCTGACGCTGCCGGGATAGGTCCTTTTCGCGCCGCGCGCCTGGGAGCGCTCGTTGGCGCCAGTCTTTTCGCGCTCGTGGCTTGCTCTGGAGGGCAGGCGGCATCGGACGCCGCTTCCGCGAAGGCAGCGACGGCCACGCCACAACTACCCAAGGGCTCCCTGGGGCGGGGCGAGGTCGTCGCCATCGTCGACGAAGGCATGAGCCGCTTTCTTCAGCGGGTGGAGGTCGAGGCGAGTCTTCAGGACGGGCGCTTCGAAGGCTTTCGCATCGTTGACTTGCAACCTGAGAACTTCTGGCGGGACGTTGATCTGCGCGCCGGGGACGTCGTGACGGCCGTCAACGGCAAGTCAGTGGAGAAGCCGACCGAGGTGTTCGAGGTGTTCGAGTCTCTGCGCACGGTCGACGCTCTGAGTGTGTCGTTGATCCGCAACGGCGAGCGGCGCCAGTTGACCTTCCCGATCGTGGGTGCGCCGCAGCCGAAGCGCGCTCCGAACGATCGGGAGCAGCCGGCTCCCCAGCCGCAGAAGGGTTGACGAGGCGCGTTCAGCCCCAGACGGGGGTGAGCCAATCGGTGCGAGAAGCAACTCGTCCGTGCACGACGTCGTTGAAATGTTGCTTCAGTCGGGCTGTGATGGGGCCGACACCGCCTTCGCCGACGGTGCGACGGTCGACCGAACCGACAGGTGTTACCTCGGCGCCTGTACCACACAGAAATAGCTCGTCGGCGACGTACAGCTCGGTACGCGCGATGGGTCGTTCCTGGAAGGACAAGCCCAGGTCTTCGGTGGCCAGCGTGATGAGCGTTCTGCGGGTGATGCCATCCAGGTTGTCTTCGGTGGAGGGCGGGGCGATCAGCTGCCCATCACGGATGATGAAGACGTGCTCAGCGCTGCCCTCGGAGACGTAGCCGCGCTCCGTCAGCAGAATGGCTTCATCGAAGCCGTTGTCGAAGGCTTCGCGTCGCGCCAGGGCGCTGTTGAGGTAGATCCCGGTGGGCTTGGCTCGGGCGGGGATGGAATTGTCGCTGGTGCGGCGCCAGGAAGAGACGCATACGTTGATCGACTCCTTGTCGATGTAGCGCTGGAGCGGCAGGGTGTAGACGATGAAGGAGCTGTCTTCTTCCCGCAGCACCGGGGAGAGTTGAGTGGAAGCGCTGACGATCAGAGGACGCACGTAGACGTCGTGGTGCACGTCGTTCTTGCGCAGGATCTCCAACACCACTTCTCGCGCTTCTCGCTGACCCAACGGTAGCCGTAGGAACAACATGCGGGCCGAAAGGCTGAGGCGGCGAATGTGGTCTTCGAGTCGAAAGACCAACACCTGCTCGTTGTCATCCGCCAGATAGCCACGGATCCCGCCGAAGCAACCCAGGCCGTAGTTCAGCGCGCGAGCACGAACGCTGATCGTGGCATCGCCGTCGTCGACGAAACGTCCATCGATGTAAGTCACCATCAGACACCGGAGAATGCCAGACTTTGCGCGGTGTGACAGCGCCGATCGCGTGGATGGATCCCGGGGTTTGCCGCCGGGTTTCGTGCTGGGCCAACGGGCCAAGGTCTGCTGGTCCGAATCGGGTCTCGAATGCCGACGTTCTGTCGGTGCGCTCAGTAGACCGATTCGAGTTGGAACCGAGCGACCGCCGCGGTCATCCGGGAGAACTCGCTGCGCCCGAACTGGGCGTCACTGGCCATCCAGTCCATGTGCGCGGAGGGGCGAAAACGGTCCTGGAAGTGGCCGATGATGTCCAAATGGTCGGCGGCGCCAGCCCAGATGACCTGATCGTGCAGCATGCTGAGTGTTGGCACCACGCCGTCGCTGGTCGTGGCATCGACTTGCTTGCCGAGCTTGCGACTCAACTGCCGCAGCTCCTCGTCGCTGGGTTTGGCGTAGCGATAATGCCGGTGAGGTTCGCTGGTGATGCGAAACAGTGCTCGGTAGAGGGCCGCGCTCAAGGCATCGTAGGGGGAGACCACGCGAGTGCCTAGACGCCGCAAGCTCGCCGGACTCGAGCCACTGACGACGCAGCCGTAACGAACGTGCTGGTTGTCGACGATGGTGGTGTTGAGCAAGTCCATGGCCTCAGGGGTTGTCTGGATCAGCCCCCCTTGGTCTTCGCGCAGCTTGTTGAGGTAGGTGATCAAGGCGTTGCGGCTGTCGCGGTCGACGTAGCGAAGCAGCGCGTCAGTCACACGTCGAAAGACGCGGGCGTCTCCTCCGAACAGTTGGTCCACACTGCCGATCGACGCGAGCAGGCGCGAGAACAGCGCCAACGAGGGCTCGCCAATCGACAAGCCGAGCACCGTCAGGAGGCTGACGAGGTACAGCACGCGACCGCCAGCGACGGTGGTGAAGTAGGTCGCGAGCGGTGTGCCGTGATTCGGCGTATTCATCAAGACGGCGGAGCGTACCCACTTTCGCCAAGCGAGTTGCTCGTCATCCAGGCCGAGATCGGCGCTAGCCGAGAGCACCAAGCGGATGTCGATGCCTCCGGTCGAATGCCCCAACAAGTGAACGGGTTCGCGCTGCCCGACGCACAACTTGCTCAGGGTGCGTGCGAGGATCCTCGCCCGATGCCGGACACTGGCGGTGGGTGGCGTCGCGATGACGTCGGCTTCGAGGCGAAAGCCACTGGCGCGAAAGTGACGCGTCAGCTCGCCGCGCAGGTGCCCGAAGTAGTCGTACCCAGCAAGTTGGGAGAACCCGAACATGCCGGGTACGAGGTAGAGACGGTGGAGCTGACTCAACCTGGCCTTGGCCCGTGCTCGCGGCGAATCTCTACGACCCAGCGCGTGCTAGGGGGTAGTGAACGCCACCGCAACGTTGAGTTCGAAGTCGAAGCCGACGCGGATGGTGCCACCTTCAGGGGCGGGCAGTGAAGCGACGCTGGCTCGCTGTCGGTGGACCGACACACGGCCCGGCCCGTCCAGCTCACGCAGCCAATCGGCAGCGATGGTGCCCGCTCCGATTTCGTCGGCGAACGCGCAGCGCACTCTCACGGCTTGGTCGTCAGTCAACTCGACGGTCACGACGTCGGCCTCCGACTGTGATTCGACCCGCCAAGTGACGTCCAACGGGGTCTCCGTCGACACGCTTTCCACGAGCGCCAGCGGCTCGCCGCCCAGCGTCACGTCCCGCAGCTCCGATGGCGCCGGACTCTGCAGCTCGAATCCCGGCAACTCACTGCCCCCGCTGACAGCGATGCGGTAGTCGACCCCCGACGGCAGTGCTTGAGCGGAACGGTCGCGGCTCGTGTAGACCACACCGGAAGCGAAACTCGAGATGCTCGGGAACGCGTGTGGGGCGAGCGATAGGCTCGCGGGATTCGCGTTGCCGTCACTCTCTGCGGAGAGCGTCACTTCGCCGACGTCGAGCAGCCGCACCTCGCCCATGTTGGCGAAAGCCGCCCCCGCCGCAGTCGTGGGGATCTCGCAACTGCCGATCTCCGGTATCGGTTCGACCAGCCCCGCCGCGGCCAGCGTCTCGTTGCTGCCCGTCGTGGTCTGCGCGAAGTGCGCCATGGCCTCTCCGGCTTCCGTCTCGGCACTGGTCGTGCGCGAAACGACCACTCGGGCCTCGATGCTCGGGGCAGCGTCGCTCTCCGTTGCCTCCGCGGGGGCCTCGCCGGCGGCGGAGCAAGCGCTGGCCGCCACCGCTCCAACGACCAGCCCGAGCCTGGCTCTCTTCGGAAGCTTCAACACCTGCCAACCATACGACGAGGTGTGGTCCGCAGCAAGGCGAGGTACGTGAAGAATCCGTCAGAATCTCACGGCCAGAGACGCCGCTGGGGTCAATGAAATGCCGTCGAAACTCTCTTCCAGGCGCTCGGCGGGCGTGTCTTGCCACGGCAGTTCGACTGCGCCCTGGCCGTCGTGGAACGTGCCGTCCAGCTCGACCCTCACCCACACGGGCTCCACCCCCACGGACGCACCCAGGGAAGCGCCGGCGAACCAGCGGCTCGCTTCAGCTTCAGCGTCGATTTCTCGGCCCCCCGTGACGAAGGGCAGCGCCCCACTGACCACCTCGTAGCCGAGCCGGGTTCCGAGCCACAAAGCGACAATCTCGCCCGGGCTTTGCCAGCCGAATGACAGCGGAACGTCCACCGAAAAGCCTCGGCCGGACCAATCGAGACCTTCGTTCGACAAGCCTTCTCCCGAGACATCGCCCACGGGCGATTGGGCCGAATGGGTCAGTATGGACGCGGCTCCGACGCCCGCGCTCAGCGCGAAAGCCTCCAGTCCCAGCGCGTGGCGCAGGCCCACACGAAGCGCGCGACCGGTGTAGCTGAGGCTGCCCTCGTTGCCGCCATCGATGCCCACGCGACCAGCAATCCAGGGGGATAGACCTGGCGCGATCATCGCTTCTTGGATGGCGCCCCTCACGAACTGTCGATTGAGCGTATCGTTGGTGCCGACGGTATCGAGTTCGCGGGCGCGCTCGATCTCGTTCGCTGGCTTCCCCACCACCAGTTGGCTCACCACGCCCGCGCCGGCTTCGACCGCACCAGGCGGCAGCGTTTGCGCCGGATGCATGCCGACGAGGCCCCCGCCACAGCCGATCAGCAGCGCCGCGAGACTTGCCCACGCGAACGGGGCAAGCCGGTAGCAGGCGCCCGATGCGCGGACTCGTCGTGCCATGGCGCTTGGGGCTAGCCAGTGGCTGGGCACAGGTCAAAGGGTGTGTTTCGGGGTCGGCTGACCGGAGTTGTCCGAGGGAGGTTTCTGTGGGTTTGCCTGGGATCGGTCTGCCCACTAAGTTCCGCCCGCTCATGCCCTCGCATTTTCGCACTTTGGCGGCACTCTGCTGCTTGCTCGGAGCCTGCGCCCCGGAAATCGGGGACGACTGCTCGACGTCTGCGGATTGCGCGACCACGGACCAGAGTCGGCTGTGTCTGTCGGAAGCGTTGGAGAGCTTCCCCGGGGGCTACTGCACGGTGTTCAACTGCCAGCCGGGAAGCTGCCCGTCCGAGTCTGTGTGCGTCGGCTATCGTACGGCCCTGGCCAATGCGCCCGAGTGCCAGGACCCGTCCGCACGGGCCAGACTGCAGCAGACGTACTGCATGCGCACCTGCAGCAAGGACGGCGACTGTCGCACGGGATACGCCTGCATCGACATGGGAGAAGAAAACCCCTGGGGGGCTTCGGTTCTCGAGGAAGGCAAGCGCGCGAGCCGCACGAAAATCTGCGCCGTGCCCTATTCCGAGCCGGAAGACGCTCCCGATCGTAGCGCAGACGTGTGTTCGTGGCAGCTGCCGAGCGGGGATACAGGAGCCGTCAGCACGCCCGATGCGGGCTCCGGCCCCCGTCCGGTCGTGAGCGACGCTGCTGCCCCCTCAGGCAGCGGAGTGATGGATGCCTCGCCCGCGGACGCTGCTGGTTCCGCAACCGATGCGGCGGCTTCGCTCGCCGACGGTGGGCCCAGCGGCGTGGGGGATGGTGGTGAGACCGCACCGCTGGACATGTCCGACGCGTCGTCGAACGGGATGTCGGGGGCCGATGCGGCGTCCAGCGCGCAGCTCGGCGACGCCGCAGCTGACGCCGCGCCGTGAGGTCGTTTCACCCACCGGGCTACGATCGTGCCTCGTGACTTTCGGCGTGGCTAGCCGCGGCTTCACATCGCCGCGGAGTAGGCGATCACGGCGTAGACGACGGCGAAACGAGGCAGGCGAAGCAGCGTGATCGGCGCCAGCCGCCGCCAGCGCATACCCAGGGCCCCCGAGCTGATGCAGATCAAGCTGAAGGGAAGAGGGGTGATTGCGCCCAGAGTGACCGCCCAGCGATCGTACCTGAGAACCTGCTTGGCGTACTTGTCTCTCAACTTGCCGACGAAGCGGGTCGACCATTCGAACTTCGAGAAACGATGACCAAACCACCACCCGACGTTGCCCGCCAAGGCTGATAGCAGCCCAATCACCGGCAGCAGCCAGGGCCACTGGTCTCTCAACGCGCTGTTGGCGATCACGATCAGCACCAAGTCCGGGGGAAGCGGCGAGAATATCGCGTCGGTGATGAACAGCGTCGCCAACAACCCAGCCACTCCAATCGTGGCGTAGATGCCGTGGGTGACGGCTAGCAGTTGCTCTTGGAAGATCGAGCCGACCACGCTCAGTCCGCCGAACAACGCGATCAATACCAACACCGCCCGCAGCAGGTTGCGCCGTATGTAGCTCGAAAGCTCGTCCTCTTTGGTGAGGTCGGGGCTGCTCAATCGGCGAGAGCGGACGTCTGGCATGCGCCGGGAGCTATTGCAGCCCTTGCGAGCGGGGGCAAGGGGGCAATTGACGAGCGCGTGGGTGGTTCGCGAATGGCTGGTGGTCCGGGCGGAATGCAGTGCAGGGCCTTGCTCGTTGTGCTCTGATTCGGAGCTCGTGTTCCTCCCGAAGCCGCTCCCACGAAATATCGATGCTGCTCTGCGAGACGTTCGGGATACCAAGCTCAGTGTCCGGCGCTCTGCCTTGAACGACCTGGCGCGGTTCGCCGAAGGACAGAGTCGTTCGTCGGCTTTGGAGGCGATTCAGGAGGCGTTGCTCTCCGACGTCGACGCCGACGTTCGCGCCGATGCAGCCGTCGCTCTGGCAGACGTCGATGGGCGCGAAGCATTGCCGGCGCTGCTCGAGGCCGCGTCCGACGCACACGAACGGGTGCGAGAGATGGCCTTGCTGGCTATCGGAGAGCTCAGTCCCCCCGAACATCGCGAGGTGGTGCCGCTGCTCGAGCGAAACCTGCAAGCAGGTTCCAGTGCGGTGCGCTTTCAAGCGCTCGTGGCCGCCCAGCGTGTGGGTCTCCCGCAGTGGGAGCAGAAGCTCGTAGCGGCCAGTCGCGACGCCGACCCCAAGATCCGCTACTTGGCTTTTCGTCTGATGGAGGAGCACTTCGATGGAGAGCGCCCGCCGGACTTCGTGTTGTCGCGAATCGTCTCGGCACTGACCGATCCCGAGCCCGAAGTGGCTGCCGCCGCCGCCATGCTCGGAGCTCCTTCCGGGCTGTCGGCGGCGCGCAAGCGCTTGGTGGATGCTATCAATCAGGGCTTGCGCCTACCAGCGCCTGAAGACGAGCAGACGCTGATCGAGCTGTGCGGTGAGCTGTCGTTGGACAAGGCCATTCCCGGCTTGCGACGCGTGGCTTGGGGACGCTTTGGCTTGGTACCGGGGCGCTTCGCATGGCACGCGAAGGTTGCCCTGGCGCGGCTGGGTGATGCGGCGGCGCGTAGGCAGCTGCAGCGCGGGCTCCACTCGCGCAATCGCGATGCGCGCACACTTGCTGTGGCGGCGGTTGGTCGCGCACGCTGGGTCGAGCTGCGCCCCGAGCTGGAGCGTATGCAGCGCGCAGGGTTGGCTGAACCGGAGGCCCTGACCGAAGCGCTCGAGTTGCTAGCGCAGGACTGAAGCCGCGAGCTTGGAAGCACGCTCGTGACCCCGTTGGCGGCATCTGCTTTGGGGCGGTTGCGGCCAGCCGTTCGACGAGTTGGGTGGACGCGAGCGCGCCTCGTCGGAGGTGTCTTCCGGTGGGGCAGAGCGCCTTGTCGCCATCGCCAATTGGCTGTACACGAGGTTCGATGTCAGAAACGTATGATGCGATCGTGCTCGGCGGTGGCCCAGGAGGCTACGTCTGCGCGATTCGGCTAGGGCAACTCGGGCTGCGCACTGCATGCATCGAGGCTGAAGAAGTTGGCGGCGTCTGCCTCAATTGGGGCTGCATCCCTTCCAAGGCGCTCATTAGCAACGCGCACCTCTACCACAAGGCGCAACATGCAGATGAGGTCGGCCTGACCTTCGGTGACATCCAGCTCAATCCAGATCGAATGCAGGACTGGAAGGACGGCATCGTCAAGAAGCTCACCGGAGGCGTCCGGGGCCTGTTGAAGAGCAACGGTGTGACTCTGATCGAAGGTATGGGGAGCTTCGTCGACGCCAAGACGCTGGAGGTCTCGGGCAGCGACGGGAGCAAGAAGCGCGTGAGCGCGACCCGCGGCATCGTCATCGCGACGGGCTCGGCCACGATTCAGGTGCCAGGCTTCGAGTTCGACGGAGAGGTCGTGATCGGGGCGCGGGAGGCTGTGAGCCTGCGTAAGGTTCCCAAGCGCTTGCTGGTGATCGGCGGTGGCGTGATCGGGCTCGAACTCGGCATGGTCTACCAGGCCTTTGGCTCCGAGCTAACGGTGGTGGAGCTGACTCCGGGTCTGCTGCCGGGGATGGACCCCGATGCGATTCGCGTCGTGGAACGCACCATCAAGAAGCGTGGCGGTACGGTCATGCTCAACACCAAGGCCGAGAGCCTCAAGCGCACCAAGACGGGCGCGACCGTGAAGGTGACCACCACCAGCGGTAGCGAGTCGATTGACTGCGACCAGGTGCTCGTCGCTGTTGGCATGAAGCCGCGTTCGAAGGGGCTCGGTTTGGAGGAGCTCGGCGTCGAGATCGACCAGCGCGGCTTCATCAAGACGAACGACACGTGTCAGACGAACGTGCCCGGCATCTACGCCATCGGCGACGTCAGCGGTCCTCCGATGTTGGCGCACAAGGCCAGCAAGGAGGGCGAGATATGTGCCGAGGTCATCGCTGGGGAAAAGGCCGGCAAGGATTGGATCACCGTTCCCGGCATCGTCTTCACCGATCCTGAAATCGCCCAGGTCGGCTTGACTGAGGCGCAAGCTAAGGAACAGGGCAAGAAGGTCAAGGTCGGCCGTTTTCCCTTCAGTGTGCTGGGGCGGGCAATGAGCATCCGCGAGACGGACGGCTTCGTGAAAGTCGTGCGCGACACGGAGACGGACTTGGTTCTCGGCATCACCATTTGTGGGCCGTCGGCGTCCGACTTGATTAGTGAGGCGGTGCTTGCGCTGGAGATGGCTGCCACGGCGCAAGACCTGGCATTGTCGATTCATCCGCACCCAACGCTGGGCGAGGCATTGATGGAGGCCAGCGCGGCCTCGCTCGGACACGCCATCCACATCGCCAACCGCTGATGAGCGGAGTTCACTCGAGACACGAAGCTATTCCGAAATACTGAGGCTTTCCCTATGGGCATTTTCGACCGCATGAGCCGCGTGATATCGTCGAACTTCAACGCACTGCTCGACGAAGCGGAGGACCCGGCGAAGTCGTTGGCCCAGACGTTGCGAGACATGGAGCACCAGCTGCGTCTCGCGAAGAAGGAGCTGGTGCGCGCTGTCGCGGCGGAGCGCCAGCTCAAGAACAAGGTCGGAGAGCTCGAACGAGAGTCTGCCAGGTGGGAAAAGCGCGCCGAGCTGGCCGTCGAAAATGGCGACGATGAACTCGCCCGGCAGGCATTGCTTCAGAAGCGTCGAGTCGCGGACGAGCAGGCGCGCACGGAGAAGCTTCGGGTTGCACAGCGAGGCAATGCCTTGGAGATGAAGTCGACTTGGCAAAGCATGCAAGCCAAGTTCCGTGACTTCAGCAACCGCAAGAACACCATCGCTGCTCGCGCAACGCAGGCGAAGGCCGGGGGCGGGGTGGAGAACCTGGGCGGTGGGGGTGACGCCTTCACCGAGTTTCAGGCTATCGAAGACCGCATCGATGGGGTCGACGACGTCATGGACGCTCAGCGAGAAGTGGACCAGATGTTGGCGACTGGGGGCAGTCCCGGAGGCATGACTCGGCAAGAGGTCGAGCTGAAGTTTCAGGAACTCGAGGGCAGTGTCAGCGGCGGGTCTGACGTCAGTTCGGGAGGAGAGTTGGACTCGGAGTTGGCGGAGCTGAAGCAGCGAATGAGAGTGCGCATCAAATGACAGACCGCTTGGTGGTCTGCTTCTGTTGGCGGGACCGCGACACTCCTCCTGAGCTCTACATGAGCCACCACGCCGTGGTGGCAGAGAGCATGACAGCACTCGGCGGTCAGTCCGTGTCATGGGGTGCGGACCGCTATGCTTTCGCTTTCGAACCCGACTGCGACGTGGTGACGCTGGTTACTGCCGTACTCGCTGCTCTTCGGGCGGAGGCGGCTCACTCGGCGGGGTTGTCGTGCCGTGGGCTGTTCGATGAAGGGCAGCGGCAATGGGGACCGGCCTTGATGGTGGCCGAGCATTTGGCGCTATCCGCGAGGCATCGGGAGCTGTTGCTCGACACGGACGTCGAAGCGGTTCGCGCAGGCATTTTCGCCACGGTGGGCATGCTCTCGGCGCCCATCGGGGAATTGGCAGTGGAGGCTGCATTGATGGTGGCCACCGCGTCGGAGCGACCGGTTCGACGCGCGTCGTCGCCGCCCGAGGAACCCACGGATCCCGAGACCGTGCGACGTTGGGACGGGGAGGTGCCGCAGCACGTGCCCCGGCTGCTCGATGACGACGAAGTGGCCAACAGTGGCGTGCCGACGCCGGTCGCATTGCGCGCCTCGAATCCTCCCCCGGGCGCGGCGCCTACGACCGACTTCGAAGAGTCAGGGGACACCGAGGTCGTCGAGCGTCCGACGGTCTCCGACTTTCCGCGTGCCAGCTACTCTTCAATCGCGCCGGACGAGGTGGAACCCTCGGTGGACGCGCTCTTCGATCCCGATGCCAGCGAAGCGACAGACACGAAAGACGAGACGCAGGATACCGGCGGGGCCGACGCCGCAACCACGGACTCGGATGCAAACGCCCAACCTGAAGGGGGCGAGCGGAGCGCACCGGAAGAAGGCGCCGCTGCGAACGGCGCGCCCGCGGACGATGATGATGCGGACACGGCTGTCGCGCTCCAGGTGCCGCCATACCGACCGTCACCAGCTCCGGAGGAGGTGACTCGCCGAGTGGTGGCCGTGAGCGACGAGGACGCGGAAGAACGACGCCCGTCTCGTCCTAGCGTGACGGGGTCGATCCCACCCGCAGACGAAATTCCCCAGCTGCCGAAGAAAGTCGGGCGGCGTTTGAGCAAGCCGCCGCCCAAACCTCGTACCTCGTCGCCGCCAGCCCTGAGCAAGCCGCCGCCCAAACCTCGTACCTCGTCACCGCCGAGTCGACTGAGCGAGCCACCGCCGAAGCCCCGTCCGAGCGTTGCCGCGCGTTCCACACGTTTGAGCGAACCCCCGCCCAAACCGGAGCTGCACACACGCAAGTCGCGCCCCGTGACGCAGGCGGTGCAACCCGAGCAACGGCCGACCTACCCAGGGGGGATTGAGCTGCAACCGCCGCAGCTAGCGGCGCTGAACGACGCGCCTGAGGCCTCCACGGCGAATGAGGCAGACAGGGATAGCGACCTGGTTGCGCGGTTGGAGGGCAACGCTGAACTCGCCGCCGGCGAGATGGAGGCGGGCTTGTTGCGTTTGCACGAGGCAGTGGCGCTTGCTGCGGCGGAAGGGCCAGCTCAGGAAAGCCGTGCACGATTGACGCTGGCAGCCGGCTTGGTCAAAGCGGGGCGCTCACGACAAGCCCTCCTGGAGGCGATGCAGGCGCTTGCCTTCGCGCGTAGTGCCGCCGATGCGGAGGGTGAGCGGGCCTGTTCACGGCTTTTGGCCCAGTTGGCGCGTTCCGCGGACCGGGACGACCTCGGGCAGAAGTGGGACGAGCTAGCGCGGGCCCCCGAACCAGTTGCGGCCACTGAAGAACCTGCCGCGGATCAAGAACGACCCGACGCCGAATAGGGTGGATCCTTCGGCCGACGGCGACGACCGTCGCGGCGGGAACGTGCCGCGCCGACGCGATGGGTCAGGGGAGTTCGTCAGCGCTCTCGGGGTGAGTCTGGCCCCACACCTCGCGCAATATTTCCGCCACGGCCTCGTACAGCTCTTCGGGGATCTCGTCGCCCGACTGCAGTTGGCGCAGGGCTCGGGCCACGGGCACGTCCCGCACCACCGGAATGCCGTAGGCGCGCGCCGCTTCGACGAGTTGCCGCGCAAACTCACCCTGACCGCAGGCCACGACCGTGGGGGCTTCATCGCGGTCCTCGTCGTAGCGCAGTGCGGTTGCTAGATGTGTGGGGTTCACAATGACGACATTGGCGTCCTTGAGCGCGAGCAGCGACGAGTTGTCGAGCATCTCCTGGTGGGCGCGGCGTCGCGCCTGCTTGATCTGAGGATCGCCTTCAGACTCCTTGTATTCTCGCTTGACCTCGTCTTTGCTCATGCGGTTTCGCCGAAGCCAGGCCCGGCGGGTGACGACGACGTCGACAGCGCCCATCACCAACGTCAGCCCCAACGCCAGCCACAACAGGCGCATCGTCACCGTCGAGCTCGCCACGGCGGCTTTCAGTACATCACCGCTCGTCGCTGCCAAACTCGGTGCCTCGCGCTCGAGCGTCGTCATGCACAGCCAAGTGAGCAACAGTGCCGTCAACAACGCTCGGAGCACTTGAGTGACCCGCTCGAGTGAGAACAGCTTTCTTATGCCTTGTGCGGGATTGAGCTGGTCCAACTTGGGTTGCAGCCGGGCGAAGGTCACGAGCCCTCCGGTCTGGGCGACGCCGAAGCTTGCGGCTGCCAAGGCCGCAGCGCCCAACACGGGCAGAGTCGCGGCGAAGACTTGCTGCACGACCGCCCACGGAGATGGCGCGGCCCCGCTCAGAGCATCGCGCAATCCCGCTTGAAACATCTCGACCGTCACACCGGCTGCGGACGGGATCAACACGACGGCAGCCGCGAGCCCGGCGGCTTGGTTCAACGCTCCGGAGACCGGAACGTCACCTTGTTCTCGAGCTTTGCGGAGCCGTCTTGGGGTGGGCTCTTCCGTCTTGTCCGAACTCATGCTCGCCTTTCGGCCTCACGGAAGTGGGGTTGCGTGTCCGGCCGCGCGGGGTGCGGCTCAGAAGCCGGGGACTGGAAACGGGTTGCCGCCCGAGCTGCGCCAGGCGGCCGCGGCTTGCTGGATGATGGGTGTTCGGAGCTGAGGGGGCGGGTGGGAGCGCTCGAACGAAGTCAGGATGTCGGCCGGCGACAGCTGGCTGAGACCGGCAAAGAAGCGCATCGTCAAGAGCCCACCGCCCTCGGACCAGCCCGCGAGACCGCGGGCCTGACGCGCGCGCCCAGCGTCCAGCACGTTGTACGTGCCCGCCAGATCGGCAGCGATTTCGTTGGGCTGATTGAACAGCGGTACCGAGCTGGACAGTACCCGTGCCACTTCACCGGCGCCGAGCGGATCGCTGCCTGCCGTGCAGGGCAGGTGGCCCAGGTGATGATGTCCGAGTTCGTGCCCCAACACGAAGGCGACCTGCTCGTCGAACACTTGGTGCTGGCGAGCAAGCACGCGTTGGTCTCCAGCGCCGGGGAATAGCCCGACGGGCGGCGCCGGCACGGGACGTCCCGGGCGAAGGGAGGTCGCCAGCGAGCGGATGTAGGTATCGACCGTGGCCGTCCCGAAGATCTCGTCGTGCGCTTGCGCCTGGGCTAGCGCCGCTTGGATCTGGAGCAGCCCATCAGTGATGGCCATCGCGCTTTTGCCATTGGCGCAAGCGGCAAAGGCGTTCACTTCGCCCGGACTATCGTCGACCACCAAGGGGATACCGGCAACGCGCTGCTGCTTGTTGGGCGGAAGCGCGGCGACCAGCTCGAGCAGTGTGTCTTGCGCGCGCTGACGCAAGAACGTCAGTTGCGCGGTCGAGATGGGGTCGTTGGTTGGCGCAGCGACTACGGGCGGTGGCGCCGCCGGTTGCTGTACGCCCGGTTGAGCTGGCGCCACCGGAGGAGCCGCCGTCCCTTGCGGCGGCGATGCCATCGGCGGTGGCGCGGCTGGCTGCTGCGCGTTCTGCTGGTTGCTGGAGCTGCACGCTCCGGCGAGCAGCAGGAGGACCCACGTGAGCCACGAGAGGGGGTGTCGGACCATGGGCGAGACCATAGCCGCTTTGGGTCTCACGGGCAGCCGTGATCCGTCGTCATTGCATGATGGCCAAACCCGCGATGAACGCGACGTAGGTGAAGACGAGCCCTCCGCCCTCCCAGCGCGTGATGCGGCGCTCGCGCCACATGCTGAGGGCCATCACGAACGTGAGCCCAATCATGACCGAGATGTCGAACTTGGCCTCTTCCAAGCTGCCGTTGATGGGCATGACCATCGAGGTGGTGCCCAGGATCAGCAGGATGTTGAACAGATTGGAGCCCACGACGTTGCCCACGGCTAGATCCGAATGGCCGCGGTAGGCGGCCATGACGGACGCGGCGAGTTCAGGCAGCGAGGTTCCGAAGGCAACCACGGTCAATCCCACGATGCGTTCGGATACCCCGAGCGCCTGTGCCAAACCGACCGCTCCTTTGACGAAGCTCTGCCCGCCGGCGAGCAGCACGGCCAAGCCCGCGAGCAGAAGCGCCCACAGAATCCACGTGCTCTTGTGAGCTGCTTCAGCGGCTATCTCTCCTTCGACGTCCACACGTTCGGGCTCACTGGCGGGTCCCGACGCGTCCGGCGTCCGTGGTTTGCGGTGTTTGGCCCAGATGAAGGTCGCCCACGTGAAGCCAGCGGCCCCCGCGGCGAAGCAAGCTCCCTCCAGGCGACTGATCACGCCGTTCCACAACACCGGCACCACCGCGAGCGTCGCAACGAGCAAGAACGGCACCTCGCGCTTGAACAACAGACGATCCACTCGTGGGGGCTTCAGCAGCGCCGTGATCCCGAGGATCAAGCCGATGTTGGCGATGTTCGAGCCCACGACGTTGCCGAGGGCGATGGGGCTCTGCCCCTGGGTGGCGGCCAGCAAGCTCACGGCCAGCTCCGGTGCAGACGTTCCGTAGGAAACGACGGTCAAGCCGATCACCAGCGGAGCGATGCCGAGTTTCAGCGCCAGCCCCGAGGCTCCGGAGACGAGCCATTCCGCCCCGTAGTAGAGGCATAGTCCTCCCAGCAGCAGTAGGCCGAAGTCGATCAGCATGGATTGGAGTGGTCAGAAATTGCCCGCGGGCCCTCCCGCTGGTTGCATCTGTGATCGGACGGCCGCAGACCGCAAGCTCTAGTCGTCTCTGCCGGCGTGAAGGCAGTATTTGACCGGCCTTCCTGCTTGGAGTCTGGTGTGTGGGTTTGTGTTTCTTTGGCCAGCCTACGACACTCGGGGGCGTGACGAAGCTCGCCCTGCATTGGCAGATACTGATTGCGCTGTTCTTCGCGCTTCTGCTGAGCGTGGTCGCGGGGCCAGAGTCGTCTCTGGCCGGCGTCGCCGTGGTGGACGTGTGCGACTTCATGGGGTCTTGGTTCCTTAGGGCCCTGAAAATGTTGATCGTGCCCTTGATCATCTCGTCGATCGTGATGGGGGTGGCCAGCGTCGGCGGGGGCAAGGCATTGGGGCGCCTCGGGGCGAAGACTGCGGGTTACTACGTGTTGACTTCGCTGCTCGCCGTGGTCACGGGCCTCGTCGTCGTCAGTGTGATTGAGCCGGGGGTGGTCGACGGACAACCCGTGAAGGACTTGATTGGGCTGCACGCGGAAACGGAGAGCGTCGCTGGCAAGGTGCAAGGTCGAGGTGCCGGCGACTTGATGGGCGTCTTCTTGCGCATGGTGCCGGAGAACGTCGTTCAGGCTGCCGCAGAAGGGCAGATGTTGGGTCTGATCTTCTTCAGCATCCTTTTCGGCGCTTTCATCAACCAGCTGCCTCAGGATTTGCGGTCTGCCCAGCGACGCTTCTGGCGCGGGTTGAACGAAGTGATGATGCGCATGACCAATTGGGTCATGCTCTTCGCTCCCGTGGGGGTCTTCGGCTTGGTTGCGAAGGTGTTGATCTCCACCAGCGACCTGATGGCGGCGCTTTCGACCTTGGCGGCGTTCGTGCTTGCCGTGTTGTTGGCGCTGGCAGTGCACGTATTCATCACCTTACCGCTGCTGTTGGCGCTGGTGGGCAAAGTGAGCCCGGTGCGCCACTACAAGGCGGTTCTGCCCGCGGCGCTGATGGCGTTCTCGACCGCGTCGTCCTCAGCCACGCTGCCGTTGACGATGGAGCGCGTGGAACACAACGCCGGAGTGTCGGGTCGCATCACCAGCTTCACGCTGCCTCTGGGGGCGACGGTCAACATGGACGGCACGGCGCTCTACGAGTGCGTAGCTGCGATGTTCATCGCGCAAGCGTATGGAGTGCACCTGGGGGCGGTCGAGCAGTTCACGGTCGTGTTGGTGGCTCTCTTGACCTCGATCGGCGTGGCCGGCATTCCCTCGGCCAGCCTCGTCGCCATCACGCTGATCCTGACGACGATTGGGTTGCCGATGGAGGCCATCGGGCTGATCTTGGCCGTCGACCGTTTGCTAGACATGTGCCGCACGTCAGTCAACGTGCTCAGTGACTCTACCGCTGCGGTGGTGATCGCGTCCAGCGAGGGCGAGCGGGTTCTTCAAAACGACTGAAACAGGCGTTGCTCGTTCCTTCAGCCTGGTCAGATGCGCTCGTCGCGCCATAACTAACTTGGTCCGCACCGATGGTGCTCGCACACCCGCCCAACCTCACTCGAAGTGGTCGAACTAGCCGTACATCCCAAGATCGACGACTTCGCTGAAGCGGAGTGGGACGCGCTGCTCGGCGATGGGCCCCCTTACTTGCGTTGGGCGTTCCTGCATGCCCT
Organism: Polyangiaceae bacterium; assembly: GCA_050290545.1. Classification (GTDB taxonomy): domain Bacteria; phylum Myxococcota_A; class Polyangia; order Polyangiales; family Polyangiaceae; genus SZUA-265. The sequence continues at coordinate 289,571 of JBNKHV010000036.1, forward strand.
CGAAGCGACCGGCTGCGTGAAACCGGAGAAGGGCTGGGCTCCCGCACACCTCGAACTGAGGGAGGGGGAGCGACGGCTTGCGGTGGCGCCAGCCTACGTCAAAGGCAACAGCGAAGGGGAGTTCGTCTTCGACCACTCGTGGGCCCAGTTCAGCTATGAGCGGTTGGGCTTCGACTACTATCCGAAGCTCATCGTCGCTTGCCCATTCACGCCGGCGACCGGCCCCCGGGTGCTGCTCGCTCCAGAAGCGGACGCGACGGAAGTGCTGCCCGCGCTTGCGTCGGGCGTGCAGCAGTTTGCCGAAAGCAGCGAACTGTCCTCGGCTCACGTGCTCTTCGCGGAGCGTGAACAGGCAGAGGCGTTGGCGCGAGCGGGCATGTCGCTACGCCTGGGCATTCAGTACCACTGGCAGAACGCCGGCTACGGTTCCTTCGAAGACTTCTTGGGCAGATACAACTCCAAGAAGCGCAATCAGATCCGTCGCGAGCGCCGAGAGATGGAGCGGCAAGGATTGGAGCTCGACGTGATTTCAGGCACCGACCTCGCTTCCGATCAGATCGACCACGTCTACGAATTCTATCGCCAGACGGTCCACAAGTACTTCTGGGGGCGGCAGTACCTCAATCGCGCGTTCTTTCACGAAGTCTGCTCGAAGATGGGAGAGAACGTGTTGGTCGTTTTCGCTCGCGAAAAAGGGAGCCGGGTGCCGATCGCCGGGGCGTTCAATCTGCTCGGTGGAGGTAAACTCTACGGCCGCTACTGGGGAGCGACGGAAGAACGGCGCTTTCTGCACTTCAACGTCTGCTACTACCGTGGCATCGACGTCTGCATCGAGCGCGGCTTGAGCACGTTCGAACCAGGTGCTGGGGGCGAGCACAAAGTGGTCCGGGGCTTCGGGCCGACGATCACTTACAGCACGCATCACCTCCGGCACCCCATTCTGGAGCGCGCCGTGAACGACTTCTTGCGGCGTGAAGGACAGGCGGTGCGGCGTGAACTGGAAGTCGACTGCGGCCCCCTGAAGCCCGCCGATGCCTCGACCGACGAGTAGTCGTCCCTCGTCGCGCACGCAACGCGTCGCGCTCACTCGACGAGCGGGGACTGCCACGGCAACTGCCAACTGAGCCCAGCGTGTAGCACCCAGGTGTCTCGCCGTTCATCGGCGAAACGACGTAGGCCCCGAAGCGACAGCCACGCGCCTTCAGCTTCGGCCATCAGCGGAAAGCCCACGCCCAAGCCCAATTCGAGACCGCGTTCACGACCGAACTTGCTGTCTTCCGGCTGCGCCCAGTAGCCGCCCGCGCACACTGCGATCGAATCCACCGTGAGGTCGAGCCAGCTCGGGCCCGTCTGCAGTCCCAAGCTCCAACGCGGCAGGAAGGCGGGGCGCAAGTCCAGCCCGACGGAAAGCACGCGATCGCTGGCGCCTGACTCCAGCAGTCGACTGAAGCCTGCGTAGGCTCCAGCCATCCAGTAGTAGTGAGCCGCGACGCGCACGCCGGGCGCGGGCCCTCCCCGTGAGGCCTCCATCAGGACTTCGCCGGACAGCGACACGTCTCCGTCGAGTCGCCCGTAGACCCCATCAGCACGGGTGTCGATGGGTTCCACTTGCGACGGTAACCCGGCCCACGCCAGCTGTGGCAAGCCCAGAGCCAGGCATGCCGCCACACAGGCGCTCGACGGTCGAATGGCGTTCAACGGGCTTTCCCTTGGGCCATGCACTCGCGCAATTCAGTGCGGATCTCGGCTGGGTAGAGCAATCTCACCTTGTGAAGTTTCTCGTTCTGAAGTCTCCCGAGTACGAAGGAAACCTCGGGCAGCCGCTTCTTGCTGCCGTCGGGGAATAGCACCCAGAGTTCTCCGTGGGAATCGTCCAGCGGCGCTAGGGTCGAACGGTCGAGTCCGACGTAGACATCGGGATCGAGCCCGCGGCCCTGGGCGAGCTCGCGGGCTGCATCATACCACTGGTTGTACGTTTCTTCCGTTGCTTCGTCGCCAAAGAGCTCGATGGTCTTGAACAGCTGCCGATTGTACAGACGGCGGCTCAAGTCGGAGAGCACGGGATCTTTGACCTGCTGCCAGGCACGGAGCGCCTCCCACATCACGTTGTCATCCAGCGCCAAGTATGCGTCCAACTGGGCATCGCCCTTCAACGCCAACGACGAGACCCCCTCGGGCGTTGCGGGTAAGCGCGTGCCATCCTCGAGCAACTGCGCGACTCGCTGTAGGACACGGCTGAGCAGCCATTCACTGGCTCGGCTTGCCTTGTGAAAGTACACCTGTTGGAACATGAACAAGCGCGCCAACACGAAAGACTCGATGGCAGGGATGCCTTTGGCGCCGTCGACGGCCAGCGGCGGCACTTCGTCACCATTCGGTTCGCCAATTCGCAAGCTGCGCAGCAACCAGTCGAGGTCGTAGCGTCCGTAGTTGACGCCGGTGAACAGGGCGTCTCGAAGCAGGTAATCGCAGCGGTCGACGTCGAAGGTTCCGCTGACCGTGTGTGCCAGGTAGGTCAGGGGGTGTCTCCCAGCGATCAGCTCGCAGACACGCGCCGGCATGCCGGGATCGGCGCGCTCGAGAACCCGATGCACGTCGGTGCTCGGGTCGAGAATGAGGCGTTCCGTCCAGGCCTCGTGTCGGGGCCCATCGGGTAGTGCTTCCTCGAACAGGTGGGAGAATGGTCCGTGCCCAATGTCGTGGAGCAGCGCGGCGGCGAGAGCATCGCGAGCTCGTTCGGTCGTCAATCGTTGCCAATAGGGCAGACCGTCGTGGATTTGACGCAGGCGCTCGATGAACAAACGCATCACGTGGGCCGTGCCGAGTGCGTGCGAAAAGCGGGTGTGGTCTGCGCCGGGATACGCGAGTGCCGTCAGTCCCAGCTGGCGGATGCGCCTCAGACGCTGAACCTCTCGCGTCTCCAACAGATCCGGAACGATGCGGTAGGCGTCTGACTCGAACGAGATCAGGCCGTGAACGGGGTCGCGAAGTATCAAGGAAGTATCAAAAGCAGTGTCGAGGGTTCAGGCGGTGAGCGGCGCGTGCGTCGCAGCGCCGACCGGCGGCGATTGAGCCAGTCCGTGCGGGCGTTTTCAAGCCTCAGTCGCCGAGTGGTTTGCCAGCATGGACTTCAATCCCGAAGCCAGCCACAATAACAGGATTTGACACTTGATTTTCCCCTGCCACCCATCGTCCTCGAGCGGTACTCGGCTCCAACGTCGTGATGTCGCGGTTGCTGGATGATTCCCCGCCGCTGGCGCCAGTGCGTCTCGAGGTCGTGTTGGATCAACTCGGTCCTCGCGAGCTCGAGGGTTTGGCTCGAAGAACCGGGCTGGAGATCGACGAGAGCAAGCGGCTGACTCCGACTCAGCAATTGGCTCGCGGGCTTGCCAGTCGCCGTCAATTGGCCTACCCGGACAAGTACGAGCCTGAGCAACAGGCGCTACTCATCGAATTGGCGGCGGCCGGAGGGCGGCTCGTCGTGGAGCGTGTGATCGAGTCCGCCGCCCCCTTGATTGAAGGCGGATGGTTGTTCTCGCGGCCCGCAGCCCGTGGCGTCGAGCTGGTGTTGCCCGCCGCCTACGTGCTCCAACTCCCCCCTTGGGAGGGAGAGGACCGTCGCTCGGTGCGGGTTTTGTTGGGCTCGTTGGACCGGAGTCAGGTCTCGCAGTTGGCGCGAACTTTCGATCCCCGGGGGGTGAACCTACCGCCGTCTCTCGCGCTCGAGCCGGCGTTCGTCAGTCTGCGGCAGCCGAAGCTGGTGCGCAGTATGGTTCGAGAGTTGGCTCCCGCCGAGGCTGAGTTGCTCAAAGCTGTTGTGAGGCAGGGGGGGGAGGCGGACACCGAAGAGTTGCTCGATCTCGCGCGCGAACCGATGCGGCTCCAGGTGGCAGGCTCGATGGCTCCGCGCAGCGGCGGGGCGAGCTTCGAATTGGAGCGGCGCGGCCTTCTGCTGCGACTGCCGCCGAATCGACACCTCGTTGCCAGCGAGGTCCGCGACGTCGTTGGTGAGCGGCAGCAACGCGCTCTGGCTCTGAAACGGACGAAGTTGCGCCGCACCTTGGAAGAGCAACGCGTCGAGCCAGCCCGCGCGCGGTATTCGCTGGACCCGGCACCCGTCACCGTCGCGCTCGCGCTCCTGGTCGCGGAACGCAAGCCCGTCCGGGCTCAGGTGGGCACGCCCAAGACCCTCGTCAAGCAGCTCGCGAAAGGGGTTGGGCTCTCTGAACGATCGGCAGCCTTGTTGGCGACGTTGAGCCGCAAGTTGGGGTTGTGGGACGCCACCCGAGTTCAGCGCATGGTGGATGTCGAGTTGACTGCGCTCTCTGCGGCCTTGTTCGAGCTGTGGCTGAGCGGGGTGGGGTGGGATGAAGGGCGCGTGGAGCCCGAGCTGCTGCGGGCAGCACCGGGCGCGCGCCAGCCGAGCCCGAGCGCCGCCCTTCGCAGAGTCGTGTTGGAGGACTTGGTGGAATTGGCGGCGTCGTGTTGGGTGCCGCTCGCGACTTTCGTCGAGTACTGCCTGGCAGACGTTCGTGCTGCCGGCTTGGAGCGTCAACTGGAGCGGTTCGTCGAGCGCACGGGCATCGACGTCGTTGCTCCCCAGCAAGCCGTGCAGACGATGCTACTCGAGAGTCTGCCGCTGCTGGGTGCCGTCGACATCGGAGAGGAGTCACCTTCCGACGCTGGCAGTGAAGGGGGCGGCTTGTCGATCCGCGCTTCTGCGCGTGTCCTCGCATGGCTCGGGGTTGGACCGCCGATCCCGCCGCAAGATGAAACGACCCGCTACGTGGCAGCTCTGACTCTGCGCTTGGGAGAACGAGCCTCGGTCGGCGATGTGCTGGCGGCGGGCGAACTCCTGGAGCCTGGGCGGACGGACCGCGAGCTCGAGCTGATCATCAGTCGCGCCAAAGTCGAACAAGCCGTTCTGGGTGGTGGCTCGCCACAGCTGCTCCGCGAGCACCTCGAAGCGTTGGCGCCACTTTCCGACGAAGCCGAGCGATTACTGCAGTCCGTCGCCCAGGCTCGAGCGCGCGTCGAATACGTTGCTGCTTCGGGCTTCGTCTGGGTCGACGACCCCGAGCTGTTGGACGAGCTGCGGGAACGGCGCGCGCTCGCCAAGCTGTTCGTCGAACCGTCACCACCAGGCGGGCTGCTCGTCTCGCCGGGGGTGTCCAGCGAGCGTTTGAGCCTGCGATTGCGGCGCTATGGCATCGAGTTGCTGTCCGAGGGGGCCAGCCAGCGACTGCGCGCGGTGCGTGGGTGAGGCGGTGCGTTCTCGCCCCGTGCTTGGGGAAAACTGCGCAACCTTGCCACGCGTCTCCAACGAAGGTTGAGCCGCAGGCACGTGCTCCGCAAAGCGTGCGAGCCGCCGCAGCTCTTCAGCTCTGTCGGAATCGAACCCACACCGCAGCACGAGTTCGAGCTCTCCACCGGAGACCACATCGGCACCTGCGCCGGCGCGGAGCACCGCGCGCAAAAATGGAACCCGCAGAGTTGGGTTCGACGGGCATACGCCGCCAATCAGGTCTTCCCCAGCGCCTCGACCAGCTAAGCGGATGTGTCAGAAATCGCGTCCAAATCGTACACGAAGACTGGGGTGGGAATCTTGTGCTCTACCAGGAAGTTTTCGAGGTGTTCTCCTGCGAAAATCGCCTGGCCCTCAGCGTCGCGGCCGAATCCGTTCGCGGCCGTGGAGATGGCACCATGCAACAGCATTGCGACAGGAGCTGGACGCCGAGTAATCTCCGTTCGTGCTGGCCGGTCGGTGAAACGCGGCCTTCCAAGCCTACGGTTGTTCACGTGCCGAGATTGGTCGTAGAGCAGCATGGAGAGGCGGGAGAGTAGCCACCCGTCCATTCGAAGATGATATCGCTGGTACCGGCTCCAACTGACTTGGCCAAGTACGACCTGATCGAGGAGATCGGGCATGGCGGCATGGCGACGGTTTTCCGGGCGCGCGACAAGCGGCTGGAGCGCGACGTTGCTCTGAAGTTGCTGCACCGGCACCTGAGGGAGAGCGCTGAGATCGAGGCCCGTTTCAGCGCCGAGGCGCGCGCGGTCGCCAAACTCCGGCATCCGAACATCGTCGCCGTCTTCGACGTCTCCACGGAAGACGAGCCGGAGCACTACTTGGTGATGGAGCTCGTGCGGGGCCCGACACTGCGCGAGTTGCTCAAGCAGCACGGCAGGCTGCCCGTCGAAGTCGCCGCGGGCATCGTGCTCGAACTCGCTGCCGCGTTGGAGCATGCGCACGCGGAGGGGGTCGTGCATCGCGACATCAAGCCCGAAAACGTGCTCATCGACTCGAGCGATTCGGGGCCGAGCTCGGGGCAGGACGCCGAGCCCGCCAGAATCAAGCTGACGGACTTCGGTATCGCGAAGTTGTTGGACGCACAGGGGGTGACCTCCACCGGTCAGGTTCTCGGCTCTCCAGCGCACATGGCGCCGGAGCAGATCGAAGGCGGCGCCGTCGACAGGCGGGCGGACATATTCTCCTTGGGCGTTCTGTTTTACGAGTGCGTGGTCGGACGTCTGCCCTTCGACGGCAAGAACCCCGCTCAGGTGTTGCGCAACGTCCTCGAAAGCAACTACGAGCCCCCAGTCAGTGCGTGTCCGACGGTGGGCGAGCGTTGGAACCGAATCATCGTTCAGGCTTTGCAGCGCGACCCGGAGAAGCGTCAGCACGACATCCACGAGTTCGCCAAGGCGGTCAAAGAGGAGCTCGACCGGGTAGGCATGGATGCCGTGCGACACGAGGTGGCGGCCTATCTCGCCAAGCCCGAAGAGTACGAGCGGACCTTCGTCGAGCGCATCGTGGAGGGGTTGAAGGCGAGCGGGAACGCGGCGCGAGCCGCCCGCGACGTGCCCCTCGCCGCCGCGCAATTCAACCGCGCCTTGGCGTATCGTCCAGCAGATCCCGACTTGCTGCGCCACGTGTCTGGGTTGCGTCGACGGCAGCATGCATGGCGCATCGGTGCGGTCGTTGCTGGTTTGGCGGCTTTGATCGCGCTAGTGGTGATGGTGGTCCGCGCTTGGCCTACGGATGGCGAGGGACAATCGCAACGAACCGTGGCGGCACCGACTACCGCTCCCGCGCCCACCAAGCCTCTAGCCAGCGCGTCCAAACCCGTCACCACCGCCCGCGTGATTGACAAAAAGCCGGCTCCTTCTGCGAAGGCGACTACCAAGAAGCCTGTCCGCCGCGTCAACGCCAGGCCGCCGATCGCTCCTGGGCCCGAAGAAACAGCGGAGCTGGAGACCCGGAAGGTATCGATTCGCATTCGCGGCGCTGCTGGGGGGTCGGTCAAGATCGACGGCCAGGAGAAGCCTTGGTTCGGCGGGGTCGTGCACGAATTGACCTTGGGGGAGCATCTGTTCGAGTTCGTGCCTCCGAACACCAGCTGCTGCGAGGGCAGCAGCCGGCGCATCGCGATCGTTCCAGGCTCTGGCGCGCAGCAGGTCGTCGGAAAAATCCCTTTCAAAGACGCCCGTTTGGACATGCGTTCGGGCGATGCGAAAGGCTGGTTGGTGAGCTGTCCGACGCTGTTTGCGGGGCGCATGCCGCTGCCGGGGCTGCGCGCGGTTCCGATGAGTCAGGTCAAGGCGACCGGAACTTGTGTGCTCACCAATACGCTGGAGGGTTCCGTTACCCGCAAGAAAGTTGTTACGCTGTTCGCAGGTCAAACGACCATCTTGCCCTGGCCGTAGCAAGTCTCGCGGCCTGGTCACCCGAGAATGCCGCGTCTCGTTATCACCATCGCCTTGCTGCTGTTGTCGAGCCAATTGGCGAAGGCGCAGCCGTCCCAGTCAAACGTCGGGTCGAAGGAGTCTCGCCGTACCGAAGCCTCCCAGGAGGATTCGAGCTCGGCCCGCCGCGGTAGCTCGAAACAAAGCATTGCTGACGCCAAAGAAGAGCAAGAGCGCGAGTCGAGTAGCGAGCTCAGCCTGGACGCGGAGTTGGAGCGCGCGCGCTCTTACTACCAAAGCGGCGATTATGCCTCGTGCAAGGAAGCCTACCAAGACCTCTTCAAGCACTTCCCCAAGACGCACGAAGGGGTGACGCAGGAGGAAATCGAAGAGGGCCGCGTCCACTATGCGGCTTGTCTCTTCGCTTTGGGTGACAAGAGCGGAGCCGACACGCAGCTGCGTTCGGCGATTGAGGACAACCCACTGATGGGAGCCCCCGATCAAGTCGTCTTTCCACAGCCGTTTCGAGACCTGTTCTTCAAGGCCAAGGCGGACTTTCAGGATGAGGCCGAGCGTGAGCTGAAGGCGCAACTGCAGGCCGCGAAAGAAGAACAACAGCGCCGGGAGCGGCAAGCACTCGAGGAACGTCGCCGAGTGAGGCGGTTGGAACGATTGGCGGCCACGGAGACCTTGGTGCACCAGAACCGGCGCTGGGTGGCAGCCTTGCCGTTCGGGGCGGGCCAATTCCAAAACGGCGACGAGACCTTGGGCGCGGTGTTCTTGACGACGGAGTTGGCACTCCTGACGGCGTCGATCGTGTCCGTGTCGCGCCAATTGAGCATTCATTCCCAGGCTGACGGGGGGGCGAACGTCCGAGATCCGGATCCTTTCAACAACCAGATCCGCACGGCTCACGCGGTCGAGATTTGGGCCGGGGTGGGCTTTCTAGCGCTGTCCGCGATCGGAATCATCGAAGCGCAGCTGAGCTTCGTCGAAGAGGTGGGGATCGGGAGCCGTCGCCGGGCTCAGCCTCCGTCGCAGCGCGTCCGCGAGCGAGCGTCCATTCGACCGACGGTGGGTGGGCTTCCCGGTGGCGCGAGCTTGGGGTTCGGGGGCGTGTTCTGAGAATCCTGCCGTCGACGCGCACGAGCGACGGCGATGCTGGTCGCCGCATGGCGACGGAGCGCTGCGCAACGCGCGGTGGTCGTCAGCCGGTGTGGTTGAGCGCCTCGGGGTCGTGCTCGACGATCGGCCTTTGGTTCGAACGCTTCGCTCCAAGCACGGCGAGTAGCCATCGCGGAGAGCGAAGGGGCACGCTCGTTTCACCCGCGAAGAGACGGTCGAGCTCGCGCGCGTAGGCACGCGACAACTCCAGCGTCGAGAGTCCGTCGAAGGTCTTCGACTTGGGGCGACTCGCCGTGGGCAAGAGCACGAGTGCGACGAATAGCAGCTTGTGCACGAGCTTGAGGCGTCGCAGGTCGGCCGGGGAGCAGCGCTCCAACACCCGCTTCAGAAAGTAGACGTTGAGCGGCACGTGGAAGGATTCGTCGCTCGCCAGCGTGCTCAACATCCGGCGGATGGTCGGATCCGTCACCTTCGGCAACGTCAGGCGATAGGTCGTCGCGCCGATGGTCTCGAACATCAGGTTCGTCAGCACGATCGACTCCATGCGCTTGGCGCGAGCGTAGGCGTGGAAGAAGAGGCTGGTCACTCTGCCCATCGGCTGCACGTCCCCGCCGATGTCACGCAGGAAGCCCGTCAGCAATTGGCGGTGCCAATCTTCCTCTTTGCCGTAGAGCTCGAGGATCTCGCCTAGTTCGGGGTCCCACTCGCCGACGGCTTCTGCGAGCAGTTCGGCTTGGCCCGCGCCGGATTGCTCGGCGCGGAACGCAGCGTTGAAGTATTTGACGGTCGCTCGGCGCAGCTCCTCGTTGGCGAAGCTGGGCTTCGTCTCGGCGCTCGTCCAGCCGCCGCGGCGGGCCTCGGCGCGCTTGCGCAGCGTCTGCAGCCACCAAGCTCCTGGTCGCTGCCGCACACTGCGGCTCATCGGTGTTTCTCCAGCACGGCTACCCAGAAACCTCCGAAACGAGCGAGCGGGGTGTCGCACAGGGCCCATTCTGCTTTGCGCATCAGGCTGCCCAGCACGGGAACGCGCATCATTGCGCCCAGCGGCACGACGATGCGGATGCCCCTGGAGGCGACCAAGCGGCAGTCGTCGGGCACCCAGCGTGCGACATCGGCTGGGGTGTCGAAGCGCAGGTAGACGTCTCCTTCGGTCGTATCGTCACCGACCTTTCCCTTGGGCCCAAAGCGCTTGATCAACCCCCGCAGGCTGTGCGGATTGTAGAACTCGGCAAGCACGTGTCCGCCGGGGCGGACGACGCGCGCCATTTCTGCCAAGGCGCGTTCTATTCCCGCCACATGCGGCAGGACCTTGAACGAACAGGCGACGTCGAAGCTTTCGTCTTCGAAGGGCAGCTCGGTGGCGGAGCCTTCAGCCACGGTCAGACCGCGGGCCTTTGCTTTCTCCAGCATGCCTGGCGAGAGGTCGACACCGACGGCCTTCTTCGCGAAGCGCGCGATGCGCGACAACACCAGGCCGGTCCCGCAGCCCACCTCCAACACGTCCCGGCCGGTGCCGTAGCGAGCCACGATGTCGGCCTCGAGTTCGTCGAGCAGCTCGTGATAGCCGCCAGGTGCATTTTCGCCTCGCGAGCGCTCGTACTGTTTCGAGAAGACGTCGTAGTAGGCGCGGTTGTCGCGTTCACTGCCGCTGTTGACCATGAAGCCTCGCCCTTATCACGTCCCCGCGCGGTTTTCGATACGTGCTAGATCGCGCTCCAGTCCCATGAAGCCCGGCGATCATCCCGAGTTCTTTCGCTTTCCTGCGCCGGCTGGGCGCAGCCGCGAGAGCACGCTGCGCATCGATCGTGAGGGGCAATTTTGGCACGATGGAGAGAGGATAGCGCACCCAGGGATGCAGCTGGCGTTCGCGCGCTGGGTGCGTCGGCATCCCGACGATGGTCGGTACATCCTGAGCAACGGCTACGACTGGACCTACGTCGTCGTGGACGACGTGCCCTTCGCCGTGCGCTCGGTGGACTGGGACGCACGATGGCCGATGCTTCGTTTGAGTGACGGAACGGAGGAGCGCCTGGAGCCGAGTGCGCTTCGCTTGGGGGCCGCGGACGCGCTCTACGCGGCCGTCAAAGGCGGCGAATTCGAGGCGCGCTTCTCGCGTTTTGCGCAGCTCTCGCTGGAACGTGCTCTGGAAGAACTGCCGGACGGGGGCGTGGGATTGCGCATCGGGCAGAAGGTCTATCCGATGCCCCAGAACCAGGAGGACGCACCCTCCGGCTGAGCCTGGGTCGAGGTGCTCTGAATCCAACGCTACCGGACACCGGTTCAGTCTCCGCACGACCGCCTCGTTCGGCTCCTTGCGTCTGGTCGGGGCCTACGTTAGGCTCACGGCCGAAAAACTTGGGCTAGTCCAGAAGCGGACCCCAGACTTTGGGTCCGCTTTCTTGTTTTCTGGATCTGCCAACCGCCTCACGAAATTTCCTCAACCCCGTGCGTAACCCCCATGTCCTTTGCCTTCGAAAAACTGAAAGGTTTGGATCGCGAAGCGCTGCTGGCCACCATCGAGCCGGTGCTGCGCGCACACCGCGTTTCTGGGGTGGAGTTGATTTGGCGCACGGACAATCGCGGCTGGGTGCTCTACGTCACCGTGGAGCGTCCGGAGCATCGCACGGGTGGAGCCGGGGTGACGTTGGACGAGTGTTCGGAGCTGTCCAGGGATTTGTCGGCGGCACTGGATGTGGCCAACCTCATCGAGGCGGCGTACCGTTTGGAGGTCGGCACCCCGGGCTTGGAGCGGCATCTGTACCAGCTCTCGGACTACGAGAGGTTTGCGGGAGAGACTGCCCGCATGAAGTTGCGTCAGCCGATGGAGGGCCAGTGGTCGTTGCGAGGACGGCTGCTGGGAGTCGAGCAGGATGGCCGTGTGCAGATCGAGGCAGATGCCGGCGTCTTCAGCGTGGACTTCAACGACATCGACACGGCGCAACTCGTCTTCGAAGGGTGGGGCCCGTCTCCCAAGCCCGCGGGACGGCGCAAGTCCCACGCTCCCAAACGAGGCAAGGATCAACAGAGGTAACCACGCGTCGTAGCTGACGACACACGGAGTGAAAACCCATGGCAGCATCAGATGGATTCGAAGCCAACCTAGGCCACATCGTCGAGCAGGTCGCCCAAGAGAAGGGCATCGACCGCCAAGTCCTCATCGAGACGATGGAGGCAGCCATTCTCAAGGCCGCCCAGGCCGCTTTCGGAGCTGAGCGCGAGTTGGAAGCCCGTTTCAACACCGAGACGGGGGCGATTGATCTCTTTCAATACATGACGGTAGTGGACGAGGTGGACAATCCCGCCGCCGAGATCCCGGCGGCGGTCGCTCAGGAGTACTGGCCCGACGTCGAGGTGGGAGAGGAAATCGGGTTTCAGATCTTCTGGCATCCGAACGACGCAGAACGTGCGCGTCAGCAAGACAAGGAATACGGATCGCTGCTCGATTTGAAGCAGGCGCGCTCGACCTTCGGCCGCATTGCGGCGCAAACCGCCAAACAGGTGCTGTTGCAGCGGGTGCGCGACGCCGAAAGAGACCTCATCTACAACGAGTTCAAGGATCGTCGCGGTGAGCTCATTCGGGGCATCATTCGCCGCTTCGAAAAAGGCCACACGGTGATCGTGGACTTGGGCAAGACTGAGGGCGTGCTGCCGTACCGCGAGCAGACTCCGCGCGAGACGTATCGCCCCGGGGACCGCGTGGTTGCCTACGTCAAGGAGATTGACCGCGAAGCGCGCGGCCCAATGGTGATTCTCAGCCGTAGCGCCCCACAGCTGGTGGAGAAGCTCTTCGAGTCCGAGGTGCCCGAAATCTACGAGGGTATCGTGCGTATCGTGGCCGTGGCGCGTGAGGCGGGATCCCGCAGCAAGATCGCCGTTGCCACGCGCGACTCTGATGTCGATCCGGTGGGTGCCTGCGTCGGCATCAAGGGGTCGCGCGTTCAGGCGGTCGTGCAAGAGTTGCGCGGCGAGAAGATCGACATCGTTCCTTACGACGACGACGTGGCTCGCTACATCATCGCGGCGATTCAGCCCGCCGAGGTGAACAAGGTGATCGTGGACGAAGCCGACAACCGCATGGAGTTGGTCGTGCCGGACGAAAAGCTGTCGTTGGCGATTGGCCGAAAGGGACAGAACGTACGTCTCGCTTCGCAGCTCACCGGCTGGAAGCTCGACATCATCAGCGAAAGCAAGTTCAAGGCCCTCGAGGAGGAGGCGCTGGCCGCTTTCCGCGAAATCGAGAGCGTGAGCGAAGACATCGCTCGTTCGATGTATCGGCTCGGGTTCCGTGCTCTGGAAGAAGTGGCGGAAGCCTCCGTCGAGGAGCTTCGTGGCATCGAAGGTGTCGACGACGAAGCTGGGGCGGTCAGCCTCAAGCAGAACGCGACCAACACCATGGAGCGAATGCGGGAGGAACGTTTCACGGAGCTGAAGACGCGACGCGAACCCCCGACCGAGCGTGAGTTGCTGCGTCTGGTGCGCGGTGTTGGTCTTCGGACGCTGCAATTCCTGGAAGAGGGCGGTTATCGCACGTTGCGAGACATCCTCCGGGAGGACCCAGATCGCCTCGCGATCAAGACGGGGCTTCTCAATCGCAAGGCTCGCGCGGTACAGAAGGCCGCGAAGGTCTTCATCGAGAGCGATCTGCCGGAACTGGAACGAGATCGACAGTCCGCTCGCGAGGAGGCAGCTCGCGAGGCTGCCGTCGTCGCGGCTCAGGCAGCGGAGAGTGCGCAAGAGGACGGCGAGCCACCGGCTGCCGATGCGGGAGCGTGAGCACGCTGCCCAAAGAATGGTTACGACGGAATCGAACTGAATGGATAGACGCGCGACGACAACCCAAGGCACGAGCCGCACGCGCCGCGTGCGCGCAGAGCGACCGCCATCGAAGCGGCCTGCGCGCCAGCGTTCGCCAGGCCAGCTCACGCGCGCTGAACGGCGAGCGCGAGCTGAGGCCCCGTCGCGCACGTGTGTCGGGTGTGGTCAACAGGCGTGTCAGTCGGAGTTGTTGCGCTGCATCCACGCGCCAGACGGCGGGTTGGTGGTCGATCTCAAATCCAGCGCCCTCGGGCGTGGGGCGTGGGTTCATCCTCGGCCCGAGTGCATCGCACGCGCGCTGACCCGAGGTTTCGCCCGGAGCTTCCGCGCCAACGTCCAGACTGACGCCGAGCAGTTTTATACTCTACTGACCGACGCTGCGACTCGGCGCGTCGGCGGATTGATTCAAGCGTCTCGGGCTCGCGGTGCGCTGCTCTTCGGGCGCGACGTAGTTCGTGAAAATCTGGCTCGGGTGCAGGTAGCGCTGCTCGCGACGGACGTCAGCTCACTGCAGCGTGAGGCGTTCGTCACGGAACTGGGGCAGCGAGGCAAGTTGATGATTTGGGGCGACAAGCAACGGTTCGGGCAGTGGCTGGGCCGGGGTGATGTCGCGATTGTCGCGATTACGGAAAGTGGGTTGGCCAACGAGGTCGCCAAAGCCGTTGCGCTATTGCGCTTGGCTTCCGTTTCGGGCAGAGCAGGCAGCTCAGCCGAGGGCATGAGTTCGTCGGAGGATCGATGAGTAAGCTTCGCGTTTACATGGTCGCAAAAGAACTGGGGATTGATAACAAATCCCTGGTCGCGTTGTTCCAGTCCCTGGGTGTCACCGAGGTGCGCAATCACATGAGCGCCGTGGCGCCCGAGCAGGTCGACCGGGTGCGGCGTCACCTCTCCAAGCAGTCGGAGGATGGCGGAAAGGTCGTCGAGCAGCGCGTGCGCCCTCGCGGCGGCGCGGGGGGTGTGATCATCCGCCGTGGCAAGCGAAAGGGGGGCGAGGAGAAGCGCGCGACAGACGACAAGCCGGCGCCCGAGGCCGCGCCGCCAGTGCGACGGCGAGCGGCGCCTCCGAAGGCGGAGCCGGCCCAGCCGGTCCGAGCTGCTGCACCCAAGGTCGAGCCCACACCTGCTCCGGTTGCTGCACCCCCGAAGGCGGAGCCGCCGGCACCCGAAGCTCCGCCCACCTCCCCGGCAGCGCCCGAGGTGACGAAGCCCGTCGCGGCAGGACCGGTAGAGTCCGCGCCCAAGCCGCCGGAACCGACGCAGGAACCGCCGAAGCCAGCTGTTGAAGCGCCAAAGCCGGCCCCGGTGCCAAGCGAGGCGAAACCCGCAGCCGTCGCGGAACCCCCTCCAGCGCCGGCACAGCCGGCGGCACCTCCCGCTCGCGTTCCGGCTCCAGCGGCCAGGCCCGCGCCCAAGCCGGAGCCAGCGCGGCCTGCCGTTGCTGCCAGTGCTCCTCCTGAGCCCGCGCCGACCTCGTCGCGTCCGTCGAGCCCCCCGAAGACGGGCATCGACGTGTGGGAGGGTCGGCCTGGGGTACCGATGCCGAAACCCCCGCGCGGCGGATTGACGCCGCGTCGCGTCCAATACGACGCCAAGCTCGGTGGTGGTGGACGTCGCGGTCCGATGATGGGCGGCGGTCGCATGGGGCGCGGTCCGCGCCGTGGTATCGGCTCGTTTGGCCAACGTCGCGGTGGCAGTGGAGCGCCCGTCACTCAGGAGCGTTCGGCGCACAAGAAGGTCGTCAAGGTCGAAGGCAGCGTTCCGCTGCAGGCGCTCGCTGGCAAGATGGGCATCAAGGCCGCCGAGCTGCTGATGAAGCTGATGAGCCTCGGCATGACTGGCGTCAACATCAACACCACACTGGATGTGGACACCGCCAAGATCGTGGCTGGTGAGTTCGGCTGGAACGTCGAAGACGTCGCTGTCAGCGAAGACGAAGCGATTGCAGCGGCTCAGGGTGGCGACAGTGAAGCCGATGACGCGGATCGCGAGCCGCGCGCTCCAGTGGTGACCGTCATGGGTCACGTCGACCACGGCAAGACGAGTCTGCTCGACAAGATCCGAAGTGCGCAGGTGGCGGCCGGCGAAGCTGGCGGCATCACGCAGCACATCGGGGCCTACTCGGTGAAGACGAAACACGGCCGCATCACTTTCCTCGACACGCCGGGCCACGAGGCATTCACGCAGATGCGCGCCCGTGGCGCACAGTGCACGGACATCGTGATTCTGGTGGTCGCCGCTGACGACGGTGTGATGCCTCAGACGAAAGAGGCCATCAGTCACGCCAAGGAAGCGGGCTGTCCCATCGTCGTTGCCGTCAACAAGATCGACAAGCCCGAGGCGCAGCCCGACCGCGCTCGTCGTGAGCTCTCGGAAGCGGGTCTGCAGCCGGAGGAGTGGGGCGGCGATACGCTGTTCTGCGAGGTGTCAGCGCACACCGGCGAGGGCATCGACGGTCTACTGGACGCCGTATTGTTGCAGGCTGAGGTTCTCGATCTGAGAGCCAACCCGAAGCGTCACGCTCGCGGCACGGTGATCGAGGCTAAGCTCGACCGAGGTCGAGGTCCTGTGGCGACCGTGTTGGTCACCGACGGTACGCTGCGAAAAGGCGATGGCGTGTTGATCGGCAATTCGTCGGGTCGTGTGCGCGCGATGCTCGATGACGCTGGCAGAAACGTCAATGAAGCTGGGCCATCCATGCCGGTGGCCGTCATCGGCTTGAGCGAGGTTCCCAGCGCCGGCGATACCGTGGACGCGGTCAAAGACGCCAAGAAGGCGCAGCAGATCGCCGAGCAGCGTCGCGCCAAGATCGTGCAGAGCACCATTGGCGCCAAGAGCAAGGTGTCGCTCGAAGAGCTTGCCAAGCGCATGGGCCAAACCGACCAGAAAGACCTGAAGCTAATCGTCAAAGGCGATGTTCAGGGTTCGGTGGAAGCCGTCGTCGCAGCGCTGGACAAGCTGAGCACCGACAAGGTGAAGGTCACGGTGGTGCACTCTGGCGTGGGTGCCATTACGGAGGGCGACGTCAATTTGGCGGTCGCTTCCGGCGCCATCATCATCGGCTTCAACACCCGCCCGGCTGGCAAGGCTCGAGCCTTGGCCCAGAAAGAGGACGTCGAGATCCGCAACTACTCCGTCATCTACGACGTCACCGATGACGTCAAGTTGGCCATGGAGGGGTTGCTCGCGCCCAAGCTCGTCGAAGAGGCTATCGGCGAAGCCGAGGTCCGCAAGATATTCAAGGTCAGCAAGGCCGGGGTCGTGGCGGGCTGCATGGTCACCAGCGGCGTCGTACGACGCAATGCCGTGGTGCGTCTCCGTCGCAACTCCGACATCATCTGGGAAGGCAAGCTGGACAGCCTCAAGCGCTTCAAGGATGACGCCAAGGAAGTGCGTGAGGGCTTCGACTGCGGTATCTCGTTCTCCGGCTACAACGACTTGCAGGAAGGTGACGTGATCGCTGCCTTCGAGGTCAAAGAAGTTCGCCCCACGCTGTGATGCGCGGGTGAGCATCGAGGGCCGCCGTGTTCGTGGGTGCAGCACGCATCGTTCTGCAAATCCCGGGCGCGCGCTCGCTCAAGGATCGGCGTCGAGTGGTCAAGAGCTTCAAAGATCGTGTCAAGTCTCGCTTGGGGATCAGTGCCGCAGAGATCGGCGATCCCGAAAAACTCCAACGTGCGACCCTCGGCGTGAGCGTCGTCTCTGGAGACTCCGCCGTGTGTCACGAACTGCTGTCCAGCGTTCGTCACATGGCGGAGGGACTCCCGGATGCGTTGGTTGCTGACGTGCGCACGGAGGTGTTCTCCTTCGGTCGTGACGGCTCGGGGCTCGATCCAGTGGGTGACGATTGGGGGGAGCTGTGAGCGACGGGCGACGACCGCGACGAGTCGCGGAGGACATTCGCGACAGCATCGCGTCGAGCTTGACGCGAGAGCTGTCCGATCCGCGCTTGGCTGGGGTGGTCATCTCTCGCGTGGAGACGAGCCCGGATCTCGGCTTGGCCAGCGTGTACTTCCGCTCGTTGCAGCCCGTGACGCCGCGGTCGATCAATGGACTGTTGCGGGCCTTCGAACGCGCCTCCGGACGCCTCCGTCGGCGGCTCGCCGGGCAACTTCGACTCAAGCGGGTTCCCGAGCTCCGCTTTCACTACGACGAAGGCCCCGACGCGCGGGCACGCGTCGACGAGCTGCTGCAGGAAATCGAGCATGATCAGCGCTCCAGCTCCGAGCCGCTCGAGGAGTCGCCCGACCGAGAGCCCGACGAAGGGTAGGGCGTTCGGTGGACGACCCCAAAGCGCAGAGCGCCGCGCCTGCGACGGACGCGACGCGACGAGCCGGAAGGGGCGGCTTGGCTCTGTCTGCGGCAAAGCTCTACTTTCTGGTGCTCGGCTTCGCGCAGCAGATCGTCCTCGGCAGTCTGTTGGGGGCTGACGGCTACGGCGCGTTGCGCGGGGCGATGTCCCCGGCGAGCATCACCTACAACCCGCTGATTTCCGCCGGCGTTCAGGGCATGAGCCGAGCTGTGAGCCGGGTGCCCGAAGCAGAAAGAGCGGCCACCGTGCGGCGTGGCTTGTTGCTGCACTTCGCCTTGGCGTTCGTCGTTGGCGGGGGCTTTTGGCTCGCGGCGCCAGCGCTCGGTAAGGTGTTGCACTCCGAGTATTTGGTGCCGCCGTTTCGCGTGCTGGCCATCGTCGTGTTGTTCTACGGCATCTATGCCCCTTTCGTAGGTGTGCTCAACGGGCTGCGCCGCTTTGGGCAGCAAGCGGTATTGGACGTGCTGTCCGCAACGCTGCGCACGGCGGCACTCTTCGCGGGCGCCTATTGGTTCTTGTCGCAGGGCGCGCTGCGAGCCGTCGAAGGGGCCTGTTGGGGCTTCGCTGGCGTCTCGTTGGTGATGGTGTTCGTGAGCATCGGGCTGGTGGGCATCGGGCGAGCGGGAGCGACGCGCTTGGGCGTCGGGGAGCACCTGTGGTTCATCGTGCCGGTCATCGTCGCCCAGGCCGTTCTCAATCTGTTGCTCCAGGTCGACGTCAACACCTTGCGTGGCTTCGCCAGTCGCGCAGCAGCTTCAGCTGGCCTTTCGAGCGACGCTGCCAACACCCTCGTCGGGGCCTACAGCGCGGGGCAGCTGTTCGGGTTTCTGCCATATCAGTTGCTGATCGGCCTCACGTTCATCCTGTTTCCGCTCTTGGCCTCTGCCCAGGCCAAAAACGACCGCAAGGCGGTCGAACAATACGTGCTGGAAGGCACGCGCCTCGCAACCGTCGTCATGGGACTGGTCGTCTCCGTCAGTGCCGGGCTTTCCGAAAGTCTTCTGCGCTTGGCATTTCCGCCGCGCTTCGCCGAAGTCGGGACTGCCAGCATGCAGCTACTGACTCTCGGGCTGGGGGCGTTCGCTCTGTTTGGAGTGTTCACGACCGTGCTCAACGGACTGGGCCGTCAGTGGCAGTCCTTGTCCGTGACAGCGCTCGCCACGGCGCTCGTGTTTGGACTGAACTGGCTGCTGGTCAAGGATACGGCGTTCGGACCCGAACTGCTCCTTGCCACTGCGAGGGCCACGAGCATAGGCATGGTGTGCGCGGCGCTGGGAGCTGCCGTTCTCGTCAAGCTCAGCGCTGGCGCCGTGATTCGTCCTTCGGTGCTCCTGCGCGTGGGTCTGGCTTTGGCGCTCACGGTGCTTGCCGCCCGCCAATTACCCACGCTGGGCAAGGTCGCGACTGTGGGTGCCAGCCTCGGGGTCGCGTCGTGCTACGTCGTGTTGCTCGTGTTGCTGCGCGAACTCGGAACGCGCGACGCGCGGCGCGTGCGCGCGATCTTCGGCGGGAAGTGACGGAGCTGCAGCGAGCGGGCACGCGTTTGGACCCCGAGGGCCGTGCCGCTGAGAGATGGAGCGCTCTCGCGCCGACGAAGGGCGACTGCTCTACGCTGCCTGCTCCGGCTTCGGCGGGGGATCGGATGCTGCCTCGTCGATGGCTTTGCGCACGAACAAGGTTTCGAGAGACTCCTGATGGGGGATCACCTCGACGACGATTTCCGCTCGTTCCACGGCGAGTTTCAGCAACGACTGCAGCGCTTCTTCACCTTCCACACTGATCAACGTCCGGTGGTCACGTTGTTCCGACGGCCAGCCCCTTTCCTTGCATACCGAGACGAAAGAGGCGCTGGCATCTCGGATGACGACATCCGTCAACTTCACGGCGCGATTGAGCAAGTCCTTCAGATACCCCGAGACCACCACACGACCTTGGCGCAGGATCGTGACCCTGTCGCACATCGCTTCCACGTCGGAAAGGATGTGGGTCGAAAAGAAGATCGTGCGCCCGTTGGCTCGCTCGCTGAGGATCAGGTCTCTGACCTCCTTGCGACCAACGGGGTCGAGCCCGCTCATCGGCTCGTCCAGAATCAGCAACTCGGGGTCCCCGACCAATGCGGCTGCCAAGCCCGTGCGCTGGAGCATGCCCTTCGATAGCCGCCGCGCCGGGCGGTCAGCGGCGTACAGGATCCCGACGCGGTCGAGCATGGCGCGCGTGCGACTGCGGGCAGCGCCGGCGCTGAGGCCTGCGAGCCGCGCCGACATGGACACGAACTCCTTGGGCGTGAGGTAGGGGTAGACGTACGGGTTTTCCGGAAGAAAACCGAGCTTTTGGCGCGCGTTTGCATCGGTGACGGGTTTGCCGAAGAGACGCGCCTTGCCAGCGCTGGCAGCGATGAGCCCGGTGAGCACTTTGATGGACGTCGTCTTGCCTGCGCCGTTGGGACCCAGAAAGCCGAAGATGTCCCCCTCGTGGACCTGGAAGGAGATGCCGCGCACTGCGGGCACCCGACGCATCCAGAAGCCCTGGCGATAGGTTTTCTCGAGACCCTCGACTTCGATCAGTGCGGTGCTCATTGTCGCCAGTCTAGCCGCAGGGGGCTCAGGGGGCGAAAAGCTGTCAAGTCACTAGAATCAGTGGGAAAAAGGAGTGAGCCGCTGCGGCCAGGTCTGTTGGCCGGGTGTTTCACCGAAAATGGCGTCATTTCGGGCGTTTCCAGCGCTCCAAAGGGGATGTTACAAGCAGGCTGAAGCTCGCCTCGCAGCCGAAGTACCCCGGGGATAGAACGACGATGAATCGCCACGCCCGTGTATGGGCCCTGACCACCTGCCTACTCTTGGGCGCGCAAGGCGCCGCCGCACAGCTACCGCCGCCTCCCGGTCCCGCCGAACCGCTACCGCCACCGCCGCCGGCGGCGCCACCCGCGGCGGAGCCGGCGCCTCCAGTCGATAACCCACCACCACCACCGCCTCCAGGCGCGGCGGTGGCGGCGCCAGACGCAGCCCAGCCATCGGCTGCTCCACCGCCGGCTGACGGAGATGACTTCGCGTCCGACGAGCAGAGCGCTGCGAGTGCCGACGACCCCGACGCCATCAGCGAGGAGGAGTTCGAAGCGCTCCAGAAGAAGCAAGAGGAGCGCAGGCAGCAGCTGAAGACCCAGTCGAGTTTTCGCGCTTCGACCGGCATGATGCGCACGCACTACGCCGGCTCGGGACCGGTGGGGACTTTCCGTTTCGGAGTTCTCGGCAGCTACATGGGCACGGACGAGTTTCTGTGTCCGCAGTGCGAAGATCCTACAGGCGGGCCAGGAGCGACGCCTGATGACGTGAGCCGAGTGGGCGCTCACGTACTGCTCAGTGCGACTCCTTTCGATTTCATGGAGGCCTACTTCGGCATCCACTCGACAGCCACATCCAACACCCGCGGCGATCCGGAGCTACTACAGGTTCTGGGCGATACCACCTGGGGCCTCAAGGCGTTCATGCCGCGGCAACCGGACTCGGTGTTCAGCGCAGGCGGCGCACTCGAGATGTGGATGCTCAACGGTACTGGTGGCGTCGGCATCGACGGCAGCAGCTTTGCTTTGCGCGGTCTGACCACGTTCGACCTCACCAACCGCTCCGATCCCGCTGCTCGCGCGCCGGTGCGCATCAACTTCGGGCTCAGCTACATCTTCGACAACTCCGGCGCACTCGTGCGCGACATCGAAAACCAGCGAAATCGGGTGATCACGCGCATCGAGCGCTATGGCTTGAACATCAGCAAGCTGGACCGTCTCGTGCCGGCTCTGGGCGTCGAAGGAATGTTCGACGTCGTTCGCCCATACCTCGAGTGGTCGATCGACATTCCGTCGAATCGGCAGGACTACACCTGCCTGCAGAACGACGTGCACGCCAGTGACGCGTGCTTGCGAGATGCACCGTCGTTCACTGGTACCCCTTCTCGTTTCACGTTGGGGGCACGGGCCTTCGCACTGCTCGACGGTCTCGGGTTCAACGTGGCGCTGGATCTCGGTACTGGGGGCATGAAGCCTCCATTCTGGGAAGAGGTTCAACCCGAGAGCCCGTGGAATCTCTACTTCGGCGTGGCCTACACGGCCGACACCCAGCCACAGATCGAGCGCGTGAAGGTCAAGGCGGAGGCGCCGCCGCCTCCGGAGCCGGCACCGCCTCCGACGTTCTACGTCATCGAGGGTCTGGTGGTCGAGAAGGACAACGACGGCACGTTCGTGCCAAACGCGGTACTCAGGTATCAGGGTCAGCCGTTGACGGGCATGGTGGCGAACGAGCAAGGCGCGTTCCGCAGCGCGTACTTGACGCCAGGGACCTACACCTTGCAGGTGACCGCTGACGGCTACACCGAGAGCACGTGCACCATCACCATCGATCCCAACGCGGGCAAGCCGGGCCTCACGCCGGACATGGCACCCACGGCTGAAGGCGCGGCCCCACCACCGAGCACGGCAGCTTCCGAGCCAACGGCTGGCGACAAGTCCGAAGACGTGCGCGTGACTCAGGCGCGTTGCGAGCTGGAAGCGAAGCCCGCCCTCGGCACTTTGGAAGTGTCGGTGGTCGACGCGACGAGTTCGGCACCCGTGCCAGAGGCGACGGTGGTGCCCTCGAAGGACGGTCGCTCGATCACTCTGACGGCAGACTCGGAAGGTGAAATCGTCGTGGCGGACGTGCCCGCAGGGCCCGTCTCCGTGCGCGTATCCGCCGAAGGTTACTACCCGACGACACGTGCGGTCGAAGTGGAAGCCGAAACGCGGACCCGTGCGGGATTCCAGTTGCAACCCAAGGGGCCTTCGAGCTTCCAGGTGGGGGCCAAGGAGATCAAGCTACGCAAGCCGATCGAGTTCGAGCCCAATTCTGCCAGACTTGCGGCTGGGTCTCAGGGCTTGCTGGACGAGTTAGCTGCGCTCCTAGCGGACAAGCCGGAGCTTTCGATCGAGGTCGTTTCGCATACGGACGATAGCGCCTCCTTCCAGGTCGCGCTGACCCTCACTACCGAACGTGCCAGTACGATCCGGGAGAGCCTGGTAGCCAATGGGGTCGACCCCGGGCGCGTTTCGGCAAAGGGAGCCGGTTCGGAGAAGCCCCTGGTGCCGAATAGCAACGACCGCAACCGCAAGCGCAACAATCGAATCGAACTGTTGGTGCGTTCGGGGCAATGACGTCGAGGCTCCCTCCTTTGCGGGAGGGAGCCCAGCTTCACTCCGTGCTCGTCAGTCGTGGATTGGCCGCACAGGCTGGGCGTTTGACCCAGCCCGTCACGCAGAGACTGGCATTGTCTGCCGATAAGCAGTAGAAGTCCGGTCGCCTAGGGCGGATAGCTCAGTGGTAGAGCGCTGGCCTTACAAGCCAGATGTCGTCGGTTCGACCCCGACTCCGCCCACCCAAAGCCCTGCAGGTGCAAGCCCGCGGGGCTTTCGCGCATCTGGGCGGGGGGCGCGGGTGAAGCGGATCCGATGCCGGTTTGGCCTGCCTCTGGTAGAACGGGCAACTCCAACCCGAAGTGCCCGTCGTGTCCCGCGAGTCAAATTTCTTCCATCGAGCATTCCACGTGCCGGATGCCGTGAGCTATCAGGTCACGAACAGCCTGATTTGGGGCTTGATCGTCATTTCGATCACGCTGTTGGGGGTCGATCTGGCGGTGCCGGAAGATTGGGCCTACCGCGAAGCCTTGGGGCGTGTGGATGACGTCCTGTTGGCGGTCTTTGCGATCGAGGTGACGCTGCGTGTCTTGAGTTACCGTCCGCCTTACCTGGACGTGTTCGAGCTGTCGCCGGCCGAGCGAGCACGGGTGCATCTCTGGGGCCGCTTGAAGTACTGCCTGCGGCCGCTGAATCTGATCGACATTCTGACGGTGGCAGCGCTGGTTCCTGCGTTGCGCGGTCTGCGGGCGTTGCGCCTCCTCCGCCTGATGCGGACGTCGAAGATATTCCGTTACAACGACGTGTTTGCGTCCATAGGGCGGTCGCTTTCGGACAACGGCTTGCTGTTCGGCTTTGCGTTGTCGGCGGTGATGCTGAGCACCCTCGTGGGTGGGGTCTCGTTGTTCTTGGTGGAGAGGGCCAAGAACCCGGCCGTGACGCACTTGGGCGATGGCCTGTGGTGGGCGCTGGTCACGTTGACCACCGTTGGCTTTGGCGACATCGCGCCGACGACGAGCCTGGGCCGTCTCGTGGGCGGTTTCTTGATGGTAGCTGGTATGTTCTGCCTGGCCCTGTTCGCGGGCGTGGTTGGTCACACCTTGCTGCACGCGGTCGTGGGGATCAGAGAGGAGCAGTTTCGATTGTCTGAAAGATCGGGTCACACCGTCGTTTTTGGCTATGAGCCGGACGCTCACTTGCTCTTGGACTCTCTAATCGAAGAGATGGGGCATTCCGCGGCCGAGGTGGTCTTATTTGCCGCGGGCGATCGACCGCCGAACGTGCAACCGCGGTTCACTTGGGTTTCGGGCGACTGCACCAAGGAGAGTGAGCTCAGCAAGGTCAGTCTGACGCGCGCTAACGGCGCCGTCGTCGTGGGGCGGCGTTCTCTCAGTCCCGCGCTGGCAGACTCCGTGACGCTGATGACCTTGTTCACGATCCGTTCGTTCATGGCCAAAGCGATCGCCAAGGCGCCTCGCATGGTCCCGCTCTACGTGGTTGCCGAAATCATGGACGCCGAGAACGTCGAGCACGCCAGGGCCGCGGGGGCGGACGAAGTCATCGAAGGCACGAAGCTCACCTACTCGCTGCTAGCCCATGCCATCTCTGCTCACGGCACGGGGCGCGCGCTCAGTGTGGTCGCGCGGCCCCGCGGCATGAGCACCTACGTCGGGCGGCTGCCGGCGGATATGAGGCAGACGACGTTCGGCGAGCTCATGGTGCAGCTCAAGCAGGAGTACGGCATCCTGCTGTTGGGGTTGCGCGGTGGAGAGCGCAACGAGGTCATCAACCCCGACGCGGGCACCAGGGTCAGTGGCGGCGATGTCGTGATTTACATCGCGGCGGCTCCCGCGTTGCCCGCAGCCGACCAGCAGGTGGCACCGTCTTGAAGGCGAAGGCAACATGAAAAAAGCCCGGAGCCGAGGCTCCGGGCTTTGGATGAACTAACGCGGCGCGCCCGCTAAGAGGGCGCGCTACGCTCGTCAGTTGCTGACGTCGCAGCCGTCGCCGGTGCAGGTACAGACGTTCGCGTCGTTGCAGTCGACCTGGCACTCAGCGCCAGTGCACACGACTTCGCAGACCTGTGCGTCCTGGCAGCGGATCTCGCCGGTTCCGACGGTGAGCTGGCAAGTGCCGGCATTCTCGCAGTCGATGTTGGCACCCGTGCCCGCTTCGACGATGCAATCCGAAGAACTACTGTCGCACGCGATGTCGGCACCGTTGCCTGCGGTGATCGCACACGTCGAGCCTTGGCAGTCGGCTTGGCAGTTGTCAGCGCACACGACCTCGCAGGTGTTGTTGTTGTCGCACGAGACGTTGGCGCCGTCGCCCAAGTCGTATTGGCAGCTCTGACCGTCCTGACACGTCGGGGACAGATCGGGGCAGATGTTGTCGGCGCACACCGCGCCACCACCGCCCGGGCACATTGCGCCGTCAGCGACGCAGGTCTGCGCGTCGATGGCGCAGCAGCCTGTGCCGTCGCACGTGTCGTTGTCACAGCAGGGCTCTCCGGGGCCACCACAGCTGGCGCACAAGCCGCCATTGGCACCGTCGCACACTAGCCCCGCCTCCTGACAGATGCGACCTTGGCAGCAGGGTTGTCCCGGACCACCGCAGTTCTCGCAGCTGCCGGCACCACAGGCTCCAGCAGTATCGCCGCAGCTATCGCCATCGGCTACACACTGGTCGGCCACGCAGCACCCGCCGGCGTCGCAAGCGTTGCCGTCACAGCAGGGCTCGCCAGCGCCACCGCATACGGCGCACAGATTACCAGCGCTACAGACGGTGCCGTCTGCGCAAACGTCGCCGTCGCAGCACGTTTCCCCTGCTGCCCCGCACGCAACACAAGTGTCACCGTCACAGGCGACATCGGCGCCCTCGCACAGCTGACCCGGGCAGCATTGGTTACCCAGAGTGCCGCATGTCTCACAACTGCCAGGAGCGTTCCCGAAGCAGCTCAGCCCATCGTTACAAGCTCGGTTGGCGCAACAGTCCTCGCCCTCGCCGCCGCAAACCGTGCACAGGTCGTCGGCGTTGCAGTCCAGACCATCGGCGCAGCTGCCGTCAGCGCAGCAGGTTTGACCGGCCTCGCCGCAGAGCGCACAGATGCCGGCTTGGCCACCTTCACAGGCCGTTCCCGGATCTTGGCAGATCCGCCCGGCACAACAGGCTTCGCCAGCGGAGCCGCAGTTGTCGCAGCCCCCATCGACGCAGGCTCCCGCTTGACCGCCACAATCCGCGCCATTGCTCACGCAGGCGTTGCCGACGCAGCAGCCTCCATCGGCGCAGGTGTAATCCGCGCAGCAAGCTTGACCGGCTCCGCCACAGGCTTCACACAACCCCGAATCCCCACAGATGGTGCCGTCCGCGCTGCAGGTCGAACCTTCGCAACACGTCTGGCCTGCAGCGCCGCACACCACGCAGAGGTCGTCCTGATTGCACGTCGTGCCGTCATCACATTGACCTCCGGCACAACAGGCTTCGCCTGCAGCGCCGCAGCTGTCCATGGCTGGGTCAGTCATGCCCGCATCAGTCATGCTCATGTTGCCGGGGTCGCTCGGTCCGGCCATGTCCATGCCGCCAGCGCCCGCGTCGGGGCTGTCCATGGTCGAGCCAGGGTCGCCCGTTACGTCTCCGGTTTGCATGCCGTCGGCGGGGGCGTCCGTCGCGGCGACGTCAGTACCGGCTCCTTCCGTACTGCCCCCAGAGGAACTGGAATCGGTGGTGGCGGTGTTATCGGAACCGGAAGTGTCGGTCGCATCGCCGGCGCTGGCGTCCATCTCCAGCTCGTCCAGGTCGTTGACGCTGGGCGCGTCCCCCTTATCACTGCCGCAAGCTGTCGCAAGTGCGACCGCGAGGGCGAACCATCCCAAGGATCGTCCCACACGAGGGAAGGGTGTAGTCTCGAGGCGCATGTACTGTTCTCCTAAGTTCTGAGCTTGTTGTCGGGTGGGCAACGGCGCGACGTGCGCGGTCACTCGCTCCCGTGTTGATCAGTGGAGCGGGTTGCGCGATCCGTGAACCTGGGGCGCGAGCTCTGGGAGAACGTGTCAGAACGAGACGAATCGAGGGTTCCCTCACCGGCAACGGGGCGGTAGACCGGAGCAGCAGGATGTTGATTCGAGTCGCACAAGAAACGGGCTTCGTACGGCGTTGGCTGGTCGACGGCTACAACGTCCTACACGCGTGCATCCTGCGTGGTCGCGAGCGAGCGGAGTGGTGGCGCCCCGCGGCACAAGCTCAGGTGTTATCCTGGGTCGATGGATTTGCGGGCGAGAACAGCGTCGTGGTGGTGTTCGACTCCAAGGCGGGGGCGGAGCGCGTGGACGCATCTCGAGCTCGCGCCGAGGTGCGCTTTGCCTCTCATGCCGACGATGAGTTGGTGCGTTTGGCGGAGTTGGCGGGTGGGGATGGGTGCGTGGTGTCCGCGGATCGCGCGCTCGGAGATCGCTGCGCGGCAGTCGGGTGTGCCTGGATGCGCCCGTGGACGTTTCAGGCGTTGCTTTCGTCCACGGCCTTCAGCAGCTCGCGTGTGCGCTGACGCAGAAGGCGTCCGACCTGGAACACGACCACACACGTTGCGCAGAGCCCCACCCAGAACAGGACGCGCGTGCCCACGTTCTCCGCCGGTGTCGAGGTGGACAGTTGTCGGGCTGCGCTTCCCAAGTAAACGTAGGCGAACGCGCTAGGAGCCTTGCCGAGGGTCGAGGCCACGATGAAGCTCCAAAACTTCATGCGCGAGGCACCTACGAGGTAATTCAACACCGAAAACGGCACGACCGGGGAGAGCCGCAGCAGCAGCACCCAACCAAAACCACGGGTCGAGGCGGCGTTCATCACGGCACGCCACGCAGAAGTGGGGTGCAGCGCCTGTTCGATGCGCTGTCTTCCGAGGGTGCGTGCGAACCAGAAGTTCACTCCAGCGGCAATGGTCGATGCGGGGAGGGCGACGGCGAAGCCATGGCCCAGGCCGTAGGCGAAGCCCGCGAGTAGCGTGAAGCCGGAAGCGGGCAGGACGGCTAGAGCGCTCAACGTGAACAGTGCCACGTAGGTCACGACACCCAGACTCCCCGCGTCGCGAAACCAGGCCGCCAAGCCAAGCACCTGCTCGCGCACCGTGCCAGAGACCGCCACCGCGGCGAGCAGGACAGCGACCGCGAGCACTCCCACCACGAGGCGGCGACGACCCGAGAACATCGGCCCAGCCTGGGCGGTGATGCGGGCCGATGCAACGCTGGGCGTGTGCTGGCGTGAACCGAGGCTGCCGGCCGTTAGGGCTGTGCTTTCGGAGGCTTTGCTCGTTTTTTTCGTTTCTTCTTGTGGCGGAGCCAGTCGAGTGTGTTAGGAAGCTGCTCCCGTTTGCGGCGGTAGTTAAGTTGGTTATAACGCCGGCCTGTCACGCCGGAGGCCGCGGGTTCGAGTCCCGTCCGCCGCGCAGAAAAGCCCCCACTGTTGTTGGGGGCTTTTCTCGTTGATGAGGACCCTTCTGTGTAGGAGGGACGTCGACCAGGCAATCTCGCGGGTCCTCGTGGCTCGAGCGGGATACACTGGGCGCACATGGATTTCAGTTGGACCGACGCCCTGCCCATCGGGATCTTGATGTTCCTCGGCACGCTCTTCGGCTTCGCACGTCGGCGCGCCGGAAGGGCCTTGGCCCAGCGTGGCTTTCCCGCTCTGGCCGAGAAGCTGGGGTTGCAGTTCGAAGCCCCACGCTATCGAGGTTGGGCAGGGCGGCTCAAGGGCGAGCTCCGCGGCCACGAAGTCTTGGTGCAGTCCGAAGAGCGGGCACGCATCGTCGTCTACTTGGGACGACAGCCGCCCATCGAGCTCCGCTCTTACGCTCACTACAAGCGCACGCCGGACGGTTTCGCGAGTTTCTCCTTGGGAGAGCGCAAACTCGACCGTTGGTTGCCGAACCGGTACTGTGGCGTGGGGGCAGAGGATGAGCTGGCCGGTAATGAGACGCTGGCAACGACGCTCTCCGAGCTCTCGACGATGACGGATCATCTCAAGCAACTGACGGTGGAGCCGCAGCGCATCGAGGCCGTGCTCGACTATGGCAGCCCACCCTACATTCCGACCGCTGATGCGGAGCGTCTGCTTCGGCTCCTCGTCGATCTGGCAACGGAGATCGAAGCGTGTTTCGAGAGGTCGATGTCGGCCGGACGTGGCGCGGTGACCCATTCAGAACGGACCTCCGAGGCCGCTCCCGACTCGCTGGCATGAAGTCGACGCCGTTCAATGCAGTCCTGCGGCCCGCCTTGCTTGGGGCCGTTGCGGTCGGGGCGGCGGTGGCAGCGTTGTCGGGCAACGTCGCAGCCGAGTTGAGCTTCGAAGTCAGCTACGCCGACTCGGCCGGCACGGGCTTCTTCGACGACACGCCGGTGGCGGATGCTCCTGGCAACCCTGGGTCCACCCTCGGCGAGCAGCGACGAACCGCGTTCGAATACGCGCTCGGGATTTGGGCGGAGGCGCTCGACAGCGCGGTCCCCATCGCGATCGAAGCGCGCTTTTCCCAAGTGCTGAGCTGTGACGAGTCCTCCGCGGTGCTGGGAGGCGCTGCGCCGACGAGCCTCTTGCGCGGTTTTGCTGGAGCGCCGCGAGGGGATCGTTACTACGCCTCCGCTCTAGCTGACCGCCTTGCGGGGAGGGATCTCGACCCTGGCAACGCCGACATCGCAGCCAGCTTCAATCCCGCGCTGGACGCAGGTTCGTGTCTTGCGGGCACGGGCTGGGACTACTCGCTCGGGACGACCACGGGTACGACGAACTTCGTCAACACTGCCCTGCACGAGCTAGCACACGGCTTGGGGTTCACCAACGGCGTTGACCCACTCTCCGGCAGTGGAGATCCGGGATTCACTCCCTTCGACGGTCTGCTCTTCGACCGGCAATTGGGGCGCTACTGGGACCAGATGACTCCACAAGAGCGCATGGATTCCGCCCGCAAGCCACTGCAATTGGTGTGGGCGGGCTCGGAGGTCAATCGTCGAGCTGCGGAGGTTTTGGCGCTGGGCGCGCCCTACGTCGACCTTTCCGTGTTCGTGTCCCCTGGGCAGTCTGAGGTTGATGCGCGTGTTGTTCTGTCGCTGGTCGCGGAAGTCAATCGGGGTCCTCGAGTGAGTCTGCCACCGGTACAGGCACCCTTGTTGGTGCTGCCGAGCGGTGCCGCTTGCGGCCCGTTGGGTGACGTGGGCGGTGCCGTGATCTTGCTCACGGCCGATGCGCCGTGCGCGGTGGACGAGCAACTCTTGGCGTGTTCGGACGCGGGGGCCGCGGCTGTCCTGCTTCAGGCAGATGGGACGACGCTTCCGCCGTCGCCGCCGCGCTTGCAGGCTGAAGGCATCGCGATGCCGATCTTGGTGCTGGGCCAAGAGGACTTCGAGCGCGTCGCCGAGCTAGCGAACTCAGGACTCGTGGGTGTGCTGCTGGGCTTGGATGAAGCGCGTTTTGCTGGCGCGGACTCGAAGGGCAGGGTGTTGATGAACGCGTCCGATCCCGTCCGGGCGGGCTCGTCGTTGGCGCATTGGGATGGCTCCACTCGCCGTCCTGGTGCGGAAGGCGAAGCGACTGGACTCCTGATGGAGCCGGTGGTGCGTGAACTGGTCGACAACGACGTCTCCGAGTTGACGGTGCAGCTCTTGCGAGACGTCGGTTGGGCGGATTCGGAGTGCGGAAACGGCGAGCTGGAACCAGGAGAGGGCTGCGACGACGGGGCCGACAACTCCGACAGCGTGGCCGATGCGTGCCGCGTCGACTGCCGCAGCGCACGCTGTGGGGACGGGGTTGTCGATAGCTCGGAGCAATGTGACGACGGGCCAGCGCTGGGCGATTGTCCGCGGGACTGCGGGCGGCAACCCGACCCGTTGCCGCCCGCAGCGGCATGGGAAGGTGGCATCGAGCCTATCGAGTACCAGCCCCCGACTCCAGACGCGGGAGGTCCGGTGAGTGGTCCAGGTGCACCCCCGAGTGCTGACGCTGGGGTCGGCGTCGTGCGCGATGCGGCGGTAGACGTCCGACCCGACGCTGGGGACTCCAGGCCTGAGGCAGGTGTCCCCGCGGCTGACGCAGCTTCACCCGACGCGAGCGCTGATGGACCGACGGACGCTGGCGCCAGTGCTGACGCGGGCGACGCGGGCGTCACCGCACGGGGCAAGAGGCGTGGGTGCGGCTGCAGACTCGTCGGAGTCGGGTCCCCGGCTCCGCGCTCGCTGATGCCGTTGTTGGCTGGCGTTCTGGTGGCACTTCGCCGTCGGCGGCGCCGCCAGGCGCGTGGCTGGGAGAGTGCTTAGAGGCTCTATTCTTCGCCTGCCGCGGAGTTGGCTCCTTCGCCTTCGGTTCTGCCTTCCCAACCGGGAGGACCTTTGGGGCCATTGGCCTTGGTGCCAGTGCGAAGTTTCATGCCGCCATAAGGCGCCACCACGTCGATCTTGCTCCAGGTTTCGTCGTAGAGCTTGCGCATCTTCGTCAGCTGCTCGGGTTGTTTCTTCGCCAGATCGGTCTTTTCTGCCGGGTCCTTCGACAGGTCGTAGAGTTCCTGGCGGCTGCCGTCGCCTTTGACGATCAGCTTGTAGTCGCCAGAGATGATCGCGTGGCGCTCGGGGTTGTTGCGGTCCTCAGGGAGGTCGAGCACGATCGGTTCGCGATTGTCCGGCTCGGCCCCGTAGAGTTCGGGGACCATCGACTTGCCCTCGAAGGTGTCCGCGTCGTAGCCGACGAGTTTCTCGGCATCTTCGCCCAGCCCCATCAGCTCGAGTACGGTCGGCGCCAAATCGATGTGAGAGCGTCGTTGTTCGATGCGGCGTGCCTTGGCGCCCGGAGCGTGAATCACCAACGGTACGTGCGTGAGCACGTCCCACAGCTCGAAAGCGTGCTTGTACATCTCGTGCTCACCGAAAGCCTCGCCGTGATCGGAGCTGACGATGACGGCCGTCTTGCCCCACCAGGGCTGCTTCTTCGCGTATTCGAGGAGCCGCCCGATGTGCAGATCCGCGTAGAACACCTCGGAGTCGTAGCGGTCGCGAGCCTTCTTGCCGAACTTGGGGGACTCCTCGTGCTGGATGTACTGATCGTGCGGATCCATGTAGTGGAACCAGAGGAAGAACTGACCGTTCGTGTTCTTCGGGTCATCGAGCATCTTGATGGCCAAGTCGGTCATCTTGTCGCTGGTGACGTGCTTGTCGGTTTCGTTGTCGAAGTCGATGCCTTCGACGACCTGCCACACGTCGAAGCCCTGATCGAGCAGCTTGCCTCGGTCGAAGTAGGCGTGTCCGTGGCCGCCCATCGTGCGAATGCCGCGCTTCTGCAGGATCTCCGTGAAGAACAGGTTCGAGTCTGGGAAGGTCGCGAAGAACCAGCCCGATCGGTAGATCGACGAGGGGTAGCGACCGGTGAACATCGCCGAGACGCTCTTGGCCGTGTAGCTCGAGACGGCGTAGGCGTTTTCGTAGACGACGGAGTCCTTGGCCAGCGCCGTCAAGTTCGGCGCGATGTCTCGGTCGTAGCCCGTCCACGGCATCTGGGCGCGCAGGCTGTCCACGGTGAGCATCAACACGTTGAGGGGTTCGGCTGGGGCGTGCTTCGGCGGGGCCTTGGTCGCGGCGCTCGGTGTCGCGGCCGTCGCGCTGCTGGCCGTCGCTTGGGGCAAGTCGGCGGTTGGGGCCGGAGCGGGCTTGTCCTGGGGCGCGGGGTCGTCGCAGCCGAAGCACACGGCCAAGCAAAAGAGGGGGGTCCAGTTCTTCATTTGTCGCCTCGATTGGAGTCAGGGACGTCATGAGACGTCAAGTACGCGGCCAGCGCGGCTGCCGCCCCCGCATTGCTCGACAACACCATCGACTGGTGCGCGGAGCGCAACCAAACGAAACCCAAGTCCAAGCGCGGGTGTTGCAGGAGTGTGTAGGTTGTCGTAGCGCGCTCGAAAACCGTGCGGCTCCAACACCGCCCCAAAAAGTGATTCTCCACCGCCAGTTTCTCGCCGACGTCGATCCGGGGTTCCCGAGAGCGGAGCCCGAGAGCGATGCCGATCAGCAGCAGTGGTGCAGCCATCGCCAGGCTCAGGCTCAGCGGGTGGAAGTGCGCCACCGAGCTGCGCTCGCTCAGGACCACGACCGCCATCTGAATCGCGCCGAAGATACCGACGGCCCAGGTCGCGTATTCTGCGCGTCGCAGTGCTCCTGAGCGAGCGAGGTGCCACGGACCGCGTTGATTGGGGCTCAGCAACGCAGGTGGCATCGAGCGTGGCGTGGTGTGGCTGAGACTGGTCTCGACGTCGAGTGGCAGTTCGAGCGCTTGGGCCAGCTCCTCGGCGGCCTGCAACACCTGCATGATGCGCGTGCCGCCGAAAAGCTGTTCGTGCTCGGACCAGACTTCGACGCGGCTGTCGTCTGGGCGGCTCCAGCGTACGCAAAGCCGGTGTCGGACACCGACGATACCGCGCTCGCTTTCCCCGCGTCGGACGCGACACAGCGTGTCTTTGCGCAGACTGGCCCCGACGCACGCCAGCGCGACCGTCGCCAACGCCAATGTCGTGAGCCAAGTCATCGGGGCGCGGTCCTGTTCCAGCAGCGTGATTGCGGTCAACAAGCCGAACAACCCGCCAGCAACCCTCAAGCTGGGCAGCGCGGGCTGTTGCACGTCGACCGTGCCGGAATACTTTCGAACTGAAATCACAGTGATGACATCGCCTGGGGCTTTTCGCCACTTGGCGCAGGGGCTCGGGCGGTCTACCAGGGGTTCGGAAAGTCGGACAAGCGTCGAAAGCCGAGAAGTGGGCCGGAGCGCCTTGCCTGACACACGATCGAGCCATGCGATTTCCAACCACATTTGCGTGTTTCGCCATCGCCCTGGTCGCGGCGTGTGAGCAACGTACCACTGGTTCGGACGCCGCCGAAGGGTGGGGTGCCAGGGCGCTCGCCAAAGCTCAGCAGGCGGAGGCTGAGATTGAGCCCCCCCCGCCGCCCGAACCCCCGCCGCCTGAGGAGAACCTGCCGATCGTTTCCTTGGACGGTGTGACACACCCGCATCCGGTCACGCGTGTCTCTTCTGGCTCGCGTCTCTACAGTCGCTCGCTACGCTCCTGGATCCACGAGCGTCCAGATCGCGGGTCCCAACGCTTGGGCTACTTGCGGGTTGGCGGTTCGGCCCCCACGCGTGGTGAGGCTATCTCGGGCAGTGGCTGCGCCGGGGGGTGGCAGCCGATCGAACCACGCGGCTACGTCTGCCTCGGCAAGCGAGCAACGCTGGATGCCGAAGATCCCACGGTGCGAGCGGTGCAAGAGTCTCCTCCCGATTTCGGTCGCAAACTGCCGTACATCTACGGCACCGTCCGCAACCCGGGCCCGGTCTTCGCGACGCTGCCCACAGATGAGCAACTGCGACAGCTCGAAGCAACCGTCGACGAGCGCATCCCCCGCTGGCTCGACGCCGAGGGAGAGGTCGGCGCCAGCTACGCACAAGACGTGTGGCTCGGAGCAGAGGGAGTCGACGTGCCGGATCCGCGCGCCGCGTGGGAACAGCGCACGACAGCCGACGTGCCGTGGTTTCTCGCGGAAGGCAGGACCATCCCCATGCTTTCGGGCAAGACCAGGGAAGGCAGCCCCGTACGCATCGGCACCATGATGCCCCGCGCGGGGCACGCATTCTTGCAGACTTTTCTGTGGCGGGGGCGTCGTTATGGCGTCTCTACCCGTTTGGAGGTGTTTCCCACCGACCGCTTGAGACCGATCCGCGGCTCGGACTTTCACGGCGTCGAGATCGGCAAGGACGTGCAATTCCCATTCGCTTTCGTGCGTCGAGTCGGGGCGAGCTTTCGCGACGGCAGCAAAGCCGAGTACCGCGCGGTGTTACCTTTAACCGGCAAACAGCGCTTCTACGACGACGTGCTGCACTACGAAACGAAGGACGGCAAGTGGATCGCCGATCGTGTGGCCTCGCGACTCGACCCGGCCAAGCGCATGCCGGGCTGGGGCAGCAAGGGAGAGAAGTGGATCGACGTCAACCTGACCAAGCAGACGTTGATGCTCTATGAGGGCACCGAGCCGGTCTTCGCGACGTTGATTTCGAGCGGAGAGGCTGGGCTCGAAGACCCCGACACGACGACGGCCACCAAGCGCGGCATCTTCCGCATTCACACCAAGCACGTCACGGCCACGATGAGCTCCCGAGAGATCGGGGAGGAGTTCGAACTGCAGGACGTGCCCTACGTGATGTACTTCGACAAGGAAGGCTACGCACTTCACGGGGCGTACTGGCACGACCGCTTCGGAACGCCCAAGAGCCACGGTTGCATCAACCTGGCTCCGGAGGACGCACGCCGCATCTTCCATTGGACGGAGCCGCGCTTGCCACTCGGCTGGCACGGGGTCTTGCTTCCGCTGAAGGGCACGGTCGTCTTCGTTCATCCATGAGCAGCACGAGCAACGACGAAAGAATCGCACTAGCGAACCCGGGGCGCTTGCACCAACGTTTGCGGGCAGAGCTCTTGGCGGCGATTGAAGAGGTTCTGGGTTCGGGCCAATACATTCTCGGTCCCCAGGTGGCGGCCTTCGAGAGCGAAGTGGCCAGCATGCTCTCGGTGGAGCACGCGGTCGGCGCAGCCAGCGGTACCGACGCGTTGACGTTGGCGCTGGCCGCCGCCGGGGTGGGAGCAGGGGACGTGGTGCTGACCACGCCGCTGTCCTTCGTCGCGACAGCGACCGCCATCGTTCGGCTGGGGGCACGCCCACGCTTTTGCGACGTCGATCCGGTCACCTTCAACATCGACCCCAACCAAGTGGACGAGCAGCTGGCACTCGGGGTCAAGGCTTTGGTGCCCGTTCACCTGTTCGGACGTCCCGCGGAGGTTGGGCGCCTGCGACGGCGTTGTCCTGGGGCGATCGTGGTCGAAGACGCTGCTCAGGCGTTTGGGGCCAGTTCGGAGGACGGTCCCGTTGGGGCTCAGGGGGAGCTTGCCGCATTCAGCTTCTTTCCGGCCAAGCCGCTCGGGGCGATGGGCGATGCCGGCTTGGTGACGACGCGGCGCGAGGACTTCGCGAACGAGTGTCGCTCCTTGCGTTCTCATGGTCGGCAGGACGACGGGCGCTACCACCGTTTGGGTAGCAACTCTCGGTTGGACGAGGTGCAGGCGGCCGTGCTCCGCGTATTGCTGCCGCTCGATTGGCGACGGCGCAAACGTCGCCAACAGCTGGCCGAGACCTACCGCCAAGAGCTCGCCGGGCTCTCGGAGCTCATCGCGCCCAACGCCGACGAGGCTGGCGGAATCGAGCACGCTTGGTCGGTGTATGCCGTGCGCGTGGTGCGAAAGCGCGACGAGCTGCGAGCGTTTCTACACGAGCGTGGCATCGATACTGCCGTCTACTACCAACGGCCATTGCCGTTCGAACCCGTACTTTCGCACCTCGGCTACGCTGCGGGAGACTTCCCGGTGGCGGAGCAGTTGTGCCGCGAGCTGCTAGCACTGCCGGTAGCGGCCGAGATGAGCGAGAACGAACAGGCCCGTGTCCTGGACGCCGTGCTCGCCTTCCACCGTCGGTCTTGATCGACACGCTCAGCCTGTGGGGCTAGGGTGCCGGCAATGCTTCTCTGCGCCATCTCCGTGGATCTGGATGAGATCCCGAACTACTGCGCGATTCACGGAGTGAGCCTGCCAGACGTGGACACCCACGCCGTCTACGATCGTGCGTTGGGTCGATTGGGAGAGTGGTCTGATTCCCAACACATTCCCCTGACGCTATTTGCGGTGGGTAGCGACCTACGTCGGGAGCATGCGGCGCAGGTACTCGCGGAGATGAGTCGCGCTGGTCACGAAGTCGCGAACCACAGCCTGGACCACTTCTACGATCTGACGCGCCGCACGCCCGAGGTGATGAAGCAACAGGTGCAGGGGGCCCAGGAGCTGATCTTCGATGCGACGGGCAAGAGGCCGACTGGGTTTCGAGCCCCCGGCTACGTCACCACGCAAAAGCTGTATGAGGTGCTCTCGGAATGTGGCGTCGAGTACAGTTCGTCGGTGTTTCCATGTCCTTGGTATTACTGCGCAAAGGCGGCGGCGATCGGGCTCAAGGGGGTGCTGGGGCGGCGCTCCGCCAGTCTCATCGACGATCCTCGAGTGCTGAGCGCCCCCAGGCGACCTTATCGCATCGGGACGCCTTACTATCGCCGTGGTGACGGCATCACGGAGCTGCCGATCCAGGTCACTCCGGGATTCCGGCTTCCCTACATCGGAACGAGCTTGATGGCGGCTGGACCTTCCGGGGCCGCGTGGCTCACGCGCCGAGTGTGCGGAAGTGAGCTGGTCAATCTCGAACTGCACGGAATCGACGTTCTGGACGAGACGGACGGCCTGGCGAGTCTGGCGCGTCATCAGCCCGATGTTCGCGTCGGAGTGCGCAGAAAGCTCGACACCCTCGAGCGGGTGACGTCCACGCTGCGAGAAGCGGGGTACAGCTTCTGTACCTTGGCCGATGCGGCGCGCTACTATCGCAGCCTGGCAGATTGAGGCGTGCGGCTCGACGAGCGGAACGCCTTCATGAGGAGACTATGACGACAGAAGAGTTTTCGGAAGTGTTGAGCCTGTGTGGCGCCAAAGAGAAGGACGGTTGGGCAATGGTCCCAGAAGGCCGCCATCTCACGGTACACCTGGCTGCGGGGGGCGTGGGCTTGACCATCGGCCGGATCGTCAAGGTGCGAGCCCATGGGGCACAGGTTCAGGTGCACACGTCCAAAGAAGAAACCTACGTCGTTTCCGTGGCCGACGTTTTTGCCTGCGCATTCGAGGACGTCGAGAAGCGCTCGACGCGCAAAGCCGGTTTCGTTTGAGGGCGGGGCCCCGTCGTTCGCGGCGGGGGTTCGTGTGCTGTCGGCGGATGGCGTGCCAGGGCTGGTCTGGCGTCGAAAATGACGCTATGCGGGGCGCATGTCCAACGACCCTCTGAAGATCGGCAACTTCACATTCGACTCGCGGCTGTTCGTGGGGACGGGCAAGTACGCGGACGTCGCCCAGACGGAGGCCGCGCTCACGGAATCGGGAGCGGAGGTGGTGACCGTTGCCCTTCGGCGAGTGAACCTCGAAGAGCGGGGCGAAGGCTCCCTGATGCAGCTCGTCATGAGCAAACGCTGGACGATCCTGCCGAACACGGCGGGTTGTTACACGGCCGAGGAGGCGATTCGCACGCTTCGTCTCGCGCGGGAGCTGGGTATCGCCGACCTCGTCAAGCTCGAAGTCATCGGCGACAAGCGTACCCTCTATCCCGACAACGAACAGACACTGGAGGCCGCCAAAGTCCTAGTCAAGGAGGGCTTCACCGTGCTGCCGTATTGCATCGACGATCCCGTGGTGTGCAGGAAGCTGGAGGACGTCGGCTGCGCCGCAGTCATGCCCCTTGCGGCACCCATCGGAAGTGGGTTGGGCATTCGCAATCCCTACAACCTGGCCTTGATTCTCGAACAAGCCAACGTTCCGGTGATCGTGGACGCCGGTGTGGGCACGGCCAGTGACGCTGCGGTGGCGATGGAACTGGGGTGTGACGGGTTGCTGATGAACACCGCCATCGCGGAGGCTAAAGACCCGATCCAGATGGCACGAGCGATGCGCTTGGCGACTGAAGCTGGGCGCTTGGCGTTCAAGGCAGGGCGCATGCCCCGACGTCGCTACGCCTCGGCATCCAGCCCGGAAACGGGGCTGATCTGACGAACCTTCCGATCGCGGAACGGTGGGTGGCGTGTGTCCGGCCTGTGTGAATGAAGCGCTTGTTCCTCGGGGCATTGCAGGTTCTGCCTGCGCCAGCGTATGCAAGCTGGCTGCTCGTGATCGGTACGATGCGGGTGTCTGCGGGGCCGAGCATCAACGACAAGCTGGCCCACGCTCTGGGGTTCGGGTTGCTGGCGGCCCTCGTCGTGCCTGCGGTGCGGTTCTTCGCGCCGAAGCTCGGCGCGGTCGCGCGAGCCGGTTGGAGTTTCGCGGCAGCCACCATGGTCGGCGCTGGCCTGGAGCTCTGGCAGTACTTCTTGCCCTACCGCAGCGCGGAGCTGCTCGATCTGGCGGCGGACGCAGTGGGGGCCCTCGTCGGTGGAATGGCAGCGAGTTGGGTTCTTGCTTGGTGCTCGTTGCGAGCTCTCGGGCGAGGTGTGGCGCATGAGGCTGCCGCACCCGCGTCTCATCGCGATCACTGATTTGCAGGCGCGTGGGGCCGACGCCACCGACGCCATGGTCGCCACGCTGTGTGCCGGTGCCCCGCCCGGTACCGTCGCCGTCATGCTGAGGGACAAGGAACTCGCCGTGCGAGAGCGCCTGGCCTGGGCCCATCGCCTGCGTGCCACGACGCGACGTTTTGGTCAGGTCTTGAGCATCGCCGAACGTCTGGACCTCGCGTTGTTGGCCGCTGCCGATGGGCTTCATCTCGGTGAGAGTTCGGTGAGTGCCTCCGACGTTGGTCGCTTCGAAGCGGCACGTGGGCTGTGGTTGACTCACGCGTGGCACTCGCCCGAGGGTGCTGTCGACGCTGGGGCCCACGCTTTGTTGTTGTCGCCCGTCGTCGAGGCGCGCAAAGGTCGGCCCGCTCTCGGCTGGGACGGTTTCCGGCGCGGGGTGGAGCGCGCTGGCGGGCGGGCTGTCTATGCTCTCGGCGGGGCACGAGCTGTTGACGTCACGCACGCGGTCGAGCAGGGGGGCGCAGGCATCGCCGTGATCGGCTGCGCCTACGACGACCCCGAAGCGTTGCTGCGGGCGCTGAAGTGAGTGGCCGAGTTCGGAGCCGTTGGAGCCATCGTCGGCGGTCGGGGCGAACTGACAGATCGAGCGGGGCACTTCTCGTGCCGGCTGGGTCAGCTCGGCTTGTCGAGTTT
This sequence comes from Polyangiaceae bacterium, assembly GCA_050290545.1. Lineage (GTDB taxonomy): Bacteria > Myxococcota_A > Polyangia > Polyangiales > Polyangiaceae > SZUA-265. The sequence continues at coordinate 329,500 of JBNKHV010000036.1, forward strand.
CACCGGGCGGCCCAGCTGTTCCGTCAGGGCCTCCGCGATGACGGCCCAGAGTTCTCGTCCGGTCTTCGTCGCTAGCCAACACTCGCCATCGTAGTCGAAGTGCCAGGCAGTGGTGCCTGCGGCCATCCATATCTGTCGTGCAGCACGGTGGCTGTTGATGACGAACTTGTTGCCGTCGGTGAACTCGATACTGAGGATGTCGCTGGCGAGTTCCGCCTCGATGTCGTCTCCCAATTCGTCGAGCGCAGTCAGCAACTGCTCCAGTTCTGCGCTGGCCAAGGCCAGGTAGCGACTCTCTGAAAGTTCCATCATTGCGTTGGGGGAGCGGGAATGCAGGCCGGTGCCATGCATTGAAAACCTGGCTGGCAGTCGGCGTTACTCTGGCACGGCCAAGCGCACTTGCCCACCTGAACGTTGCAGCGATGCGCCAAGCACTGCGCGTCGGCCTGACATGGAAAAGCGATCGGGCCCGGTTGTGAGATCGTTCCAGCGGGGCTGGGCGCAGGCACGGCAGGTGCCGGCGCGGGGGCTGGGGCCGGCGGTGGAACTGCTGGCGTCGGTGGTGGCGGTGCAGGCTGCTGCGGTTCCGGTTCGCTACCGCCACACCCGTTCGTCAAGAGCAAAGTTGAGATGACACCTGCCACGATCCAAGGCTGCTGCATCGGAATGACCTCCGTGAGTCAGGCTAGCGCTGCAGCGAAGCGATGGTCAACCCGAAACTATACAAGGCGACTGTGGCTCGACGCACTTGGCTGCGATTGGACACACGCCTGTTCGAGCTCACCGATAGCATCCGTGACCCATGTCCGAATTGGGAGCGAGTCTGGAGCAGCGTTGTGTCGAACGTTTGACTGCCTCGCTCAAAGCGTCGCTCAAGCGACGTTCGACGACGGAGTGTCGCGTTGCGGGCGCACTGGCGGTCGTAGCGCCCCATTGTCAGGCATTGCTCGACGAAGTGGCGACGGGAGTGGACGTGTTGCTGAGCCGCCGGCAGATCGAGCGACCTCTATTCAAAGCGGGGCTGCACGCGTTGCTCGTGGCGCGAGCTCCACAAGCGGACGAACTCCTGTGCCGTAGTCTCGCGTTTACTGAAGACCCGCAGCTTCTCGTCTCTGCGCGAGGGGTGAAGTCGCCCAGGTTAGCGGCCCCACTGCAACACATTGCGACGACGGGTCGAGCTCAAGCAGCGTTTTGCGCCGAGCTGGCACGGGCCTGCCGAGGGGAGAGTCGCGGGGCACGTTTGGTCGAGGTCGCTACCCGAATGAAGGAAGCCGACCGCTTACAACTCCTCGACAGCTTGTTGGTGCTGAGTGACCCCGCCAAAGCCATGCCGGCTTCCGTTTGGCCGGCACTGCGAATCCTGCGAGACGCGGAGCGCCACGTCGGGCGCTGGCTGGCTTGGGCGGAGTTGGGGGGGGCGTCGAGTTTGGATGAGTCCCTTCGGGTAGCCCGGCAACGAGCGCAGCAATCGAGTCGCGGTTCGCTCGCGGCGTGGCAGCTGGCTTGTTGGGCGCTGAGTGGCAAGAAGGACGACCTGCCCGTGCGGGTGCCCAGCTTGTCTCAGCTCGATCGCCTCAACGGGCGTTCTGGGTGTCGCGGAGGGGCGGCATTCGTGTTTCGGCTGGCGCGCCACGACGCTGCCTACGTGCGCCCGCGGCTCGAGGAATTGCTGACCCGAGACGACGAATGCATCGGCGTTCGTGCACGTGTTCACCTTGCGCGCGCGGGGGATGAGTCATCTCTGGATTGGATGACCCGGACGGCCCGGGGGCGGGGTCCCGGTAGCGTGCGCGCGCTGTGCATTGCAGGCCTGTTCGATGCAACTGGCAAGCCGGGTTCCGCTCCCGCGGACTTGTCGCGAAGCAAGGCGCTTCAACCGGCAGTATGGTTGGGGCTCGTGGCGTTGGCCTCTCGCGGCGCGGTGGGGGAGGTCCTGTGTGCTCGGCACGTGTCGGGCGTGGAACGAGGTTGGGCGAGCTAGACGGTCTTTTCTCTTCGGTCTTTCCCTTCGGCCGCCCCTCAGCCTGAGTCCCGGGACCCGGCGGGGAACGCGACGACATCCTGGAGCGGAACGCCCAACGCCAAGGCAACCAGACGCTCGAAACCGAGGGCGTTACCGGCGCTGGGTGGCAGCCCCTCGACGAGCGCGCCCAAGAACTCTTCATCGATGGGGACCTGCCGAAGCTGGCGTCGTGCGCGGATGCTTTGCTCGTCTTCGAAGCGGCGACGCTGTTCGGCTGGGTCTGTCAACTCGCCGTAGCCGTTGCACAGTTCGACACCCCCGAGATACAGCTCGAAGCGCTCCGCGACGGCCTCGTCGTTCGGCTTTCGTCTTGCCAGAGCCGCATGACTGCTCGGGTAGTCCGTCAGAAAGACGGGCTTGTCGATGCCTGCCAATCCGGGCTCGACCCGTTCGACCAAGAGCTCGAAATAGCGCTGCTCGTCACTCGCCGCCAAGTCCACCACATCATTGCAGTCGGCGAACTCGGCAAAAGCCTCGCGCACGCTGAGCTGGGCAAAAGGCGCGCTGACGTTGATGGAACGCTCGCCGACGATCAGCCGGGAGTCGCTCGCCAAGACCTCCACGAGCTCGCAGACGATGGCTTCGGTGTCTGCCATCACTGACTCCACACTTTCGAAGGCTCGGTACCATTCGAGCATGGTGAATTCCGGCTCGTGCCAGGCGCCGTGCTCTTCCTGGCGATGGCAGGGAGCTAGTTGATAGATGCGGCTCAATCCACCGACGAGCAACCGCTTCATGTGCAGCTCTGGGGAGGTGATGAGCCACTCGTCTCCCGCCGAGTAGGGTTCGATGAACGGGTCCGTGCCGGCGGACGCCACGCGCGTGGGCGTGGTCACTTCGACGAAACCGAAGCCGTCGAAGTAGTCGCGCACCAGACGCCTCGCGCGAGCGAGTTTGGCCAGGTTTGCGCCAATCCGGGTAAAGCGCGTGAACTCTCCCCGAGGCCGAAATTGTCCCGCACTGACGCTGAGCACGCTGGTGTCCGATAGGCCAGCGGCCGTCGGGTGGCCGCGCAACAGGACCCAACTCCCGATGCTCGGCGCGGCGACACCTTCGGGGGCTCGTGCACTGACCTTGCCGGAGGCATCAGCCAGGACCCAACGTCCGTCAGTCAGGGCGAGCAAGCGCCCATGGACCCGCACCCAGTCCGAGCGCTCCAGCAGTGTTCGGGCCGTGAGCTGCCCACACGAGAGCAGCTCCTCGCAAGGCGCGTCAACCACCGCTGAAAGCCAGCGCGGCGAAACTCGCCAGGTGAGTGCCCATCCAAGGACCCAAGAGCGCCAGCGCGAGGATCACCGCGACGAAGCGCGGGAGGTGGGCGATCGTGATGTCTTGGATTTGGGTCATGGCTTGAAACAGGGCCATCACCAAGCTTGCCAGGGCGGCGATCCCGACGACAGGTAGCGAGAGCGCGACGGCGAGCCAAAGGGCGTTTTGGGCCAAGGTCGTGGGGTCGCTCACTCGCGCTCCTCACAGCATCAGGGAAGGGGGATCTGGTCCGAGGCATCGCCAGCGTCGGCGGCGCCCGCGTCGAGGGATGTCGTATCGGTCACGGCGCTGTCGGTGCTCGTAGCGTCCGTCGCGGAGACGTCCGATGCCGTGGCGTCGGTCGCTGTGGCATCGGTTGCCGTGGCGTCGGTCGCTGCGGCATCGGTTGCCGTGGCGTCCGTCGCGGAGACGTCCGATGCCGTGGTGTCGGTGGACATTGCGTTGTCGGTAGCGGCGCCGTCGGTGGCAGCGCCGTCCGTGCTCGCGGTATCGGTCGTCATGGCGCCGTCAGTGCTTTCTTCGTCCCCGAAGTTCAACGGCAGCGTCTCGCAGATGGCCGCAGACGAGTTGGAACGATCATCCGGGCAGCACACGGCACCTTCGCTGCCGCGGTTCAACGAACTCAGAGAGGTGCAAATCAGTCCCGACTCGCAATCCCGGTTGTCGTTGCGGGTGTCGCAGCGCTCACCTTCGCCTTGTTTGGCGCAGCCGGCGCACAACGCAGCGAATGCCACCAAACCTGCTGCCTTGAGCGCCCAATTTCGAGAAAACTGGCCTGAGAACCTGCCGAAAATCATGCCGCTCGGCTTTACCAGCTCGGGTCGGCAGCTGTCCACACAGACCGCACGGGCCCGAGCGGTGGAGGCCGTCATTCGGCCTGCTCTCGGGCCTCCAGAGCGTCGGCAAACGCGCCAACGTATTGGAATGCGCTGGTCAGGGAGAAGATCAGGGAGATGTAGATCAGCACTCGCCCGACTGGCACCAGGTCGACGACTCCGAGGTCGTAGAAACCCAAAGTCAGGTGGTAGGGGTAGCCGATCATCAAGCACAGGATGCCCGCCATCTGCAGTGCCGTCTTGGACTTGCCACCACGGGCCGCGGCGATCACCATGCCTTCGCTGCTGGCGATCGAGCGCAGAGCGGTGATGGATATCTCGCGCGCCAGCAGCAGCACGACGGCCCACTCGGCGATGCGCCCCATCGGCACCATCCAAATCAGGGAGGCCATCACCAGCAGCTTGTCTGCGAGTGGGTCGAGGAACTTGCCGAGCACGCTGACGATGTTCATACGACGCGCGAGGTAGCCGTCGAGCAGATCCGTCAGCGCGGCGGCGGAATAGACCAAGGCGGCCCAGACGCACGCCTTGGGCGTGCCTTCGTCGAGCAACCAGAGCACCACCGGGATGATGGCGACACGCGCCATCGTCAACAGGTTGGGGAGGTTCACGGCATCCTGCTTGAGCGTCGAACGTCGGGTGCGAGGCTTGTCTACGTTCACGATCGTGTCGCCTTTCCGTCGGTTGGGCAGAGATCGAGCAGCACGGCGCCCTCGCCAGTGAAGCCAACGAGGGAACTCAACCCAGCTGGGGCTTCGACTGACGGCACCATGCGCGGCAGGAGCCGCCCGACCCAGCCGACGACGGCCGATGCTTGGACGAACGCCGGGCGCTCGCCGCTGACGGCGAAACTGCGGATGGGGCTCTTGCTGCGTCCAATGGCCGTACCCTTGCCGGCAAGGCGCACGACCACGGGCGCCTCTTCACGATGCGGGTCGAGACGTCCAGTCTCGTAGTCAATCTCGGGTTCGAAAGCGACCAGTGCCGATTCGAGGAGGTAGAGGTCTTGGGATTCGGCGTCCGCCAGGAACAACCGTGTGCCAGCCGCAGGGGAAAGGATCACTCGGCCCGATCCGATCAGCGAGACCAGCGGATCCTGTGAGCCGCCCAGTGCTTCCTGTTCACTGCGCGCCGGCGAGCGGCGACGCAAGCTCAGCGTGGCAAACGGCGCATTGTCGTACGACAACGCAGCGATGCACGCGGGTCTCAAGGCGAGGGAGGCGTCGATGCGCGCCAACACGTCCCCGGACTCCTGCAGGACGACCCGCGGGTGCTCGGGAAAGACCAGTTCGCCCTCGCGCACCAGTCGCCCCACCGGCAGCGCCACGGTGACGTCGGCTGGAGGCGGGGGCCGCGTGGGGTAGACGAGGGAGGGCGTCGGTGCCGGTGCGGGCACCTGTGGCATCAACGAGGGGCGAAAGGATGTCGGTGGGCCGCTCAGGTTCTGCGAAGAGACGCCGTGCTGCGGGCCGAGCTCGGGGATGTCGGCGAGGGCGGCTTCGTTGGCCTGGTTGACGAGCGCCGCCATGCGTTCGGCCAAACGCGGGCGGTCCGCCCGTTCGAAAGCGACACGTGCTTTTTCGAAGTCGCCGAAACGCTGAAAGACCAAGCCCAAGTAGCCCCAGGCGCGCTTGTGCTCCGGAGCTCGTTCCAGCACCTGTTCCAGCTTGTCGCGGGCGCGCTCAGCCAGACCTGTCTTGAGGTAGCACAGGGCCAGATTGATCTTCGGTGTGATCTCGCTGGGAGCGGTGAGCTCCAGTTGCTCGTAGATTTCGATAGCCCGCGGGTACATCCCGAGGCGGAAGTAGACGATTCCGAGCAGGCCCTGTCCTTCCGCATCTTTGGGTTGGAGCTTGAGCGCGCGCTCCAGTTCGGCTTTGGCTTCGTCGACGGAGTTGTCCTGCAGCAGTTCGCTGCCTCGGTACAGGTGGTAGAGGAACTCCTGGTCGTAGCGACCGGCGGACGGCGGCGCGTCCGACTGGCTCATCGGTGCTTGGCTGGGTCGTTGGCTGGGGCGTAGCGACTTCACTGAACGCGCTGCTTTCTCGACTTCGTGTGGCCCGCGGAGGCGCGCTCAATCCAGCGAGCCTTTGGTGGACGGGATGCCCGTGGCGCGCGGGTCCAGTTCACAAGCATCGCGCAGGGCACGGGCGAGCGCCTTGAAACTGATCTCGACGATGTGGTGCAGGTTGTCGCCTTCGTGCAGCCGCACGTGGAGATTACAGCCGAGGGAACGGCACAGCCCCTCGAAGAATACTTCTGCCAGCTCACTGTCCCAGCCTCCGATTTTCGCCTTCGGCATCGGCACCCGCCACACGAAGTACGGACGCCCCGACAAGTCCAAGGCCACCGTGACCAAGGCCTCGTCCATCGGCAAGGTTGCCGAGCCGTAGCGACGAATGCCGCGCCGCTCACCGAGCGCCTGCTGCAACGCTTTGCCCAGGACGATGGCGACGTCTTCCGTCGTGTGATGCCCGTCGATCTCGACGTCACCCTCGGCCTTGACGCTGAGGTCGAACAACCCGTGACGCGGCAGCTGCTCAAGCATGTGCGAGAGGAACGGTAGGGGTGTCTGAACGTTGGCTTGCCCCGTTCCGTCGAGGTTCACCTCGATCTCGATGTCCGTCTCAGATGTCTTGCGGTGTACGCGCGCGGTCCTCACTCAGAACTCCTCGATCTTCCACGCGCCGTCTTCGAGCAGCATCTGGACGGCGCCGGCCGCCCCGTAGGGCACGGTGGCTCGGTTGTCCCCCAAGATCTCCGCACGCGCAGTCGGCAGCGCGGCCTCCAGCGCAGCGACCAGCTGACTCATTTCCTCTTTCTGGTCGCCCTCCCACGCCTTGCGGAGAAGTTCTTCAGTAAGCCCCTCGGTATGCTCCGCGGGCGCGAACCTGAGCAGGACGTCGTAGCGCTGAGCCTTGAACGCCTTGACGAACGAGCGCAGCGCCTTCTCCGGAGTCGCCTGGCTGTAGAGTTGGACCGAGGAGATGTCCGCCTTCCACTCGCCGTCCTCCAGCACCAACTCCAGCGCTTCGCCTTCGGGTGTGGTGACCGTGGCCGTCACTTCCACCGCATCAGCCTGCCGCGACAGGGCATCCGCGAGCGGCTCCAGCTCCTCCGGGTTCTCTTCTAAGGTCCTTCGGAAAGCCTCGAATGTCATGCGCTTTTTGGCCTGCTCGCTGAGCATGGCGTAGGCTGCTTCGGCGTCTTTGGCACGAATGGCCGCGGCGTAGCGCTGCAACGTTTGCTGGGGGTCTGCAGAGGCTGCGCGAGTGGCGCAGCCTGGGGTGGTCAGCAGAAGGGCCAGCAGCCCGAGTGTGCAAGGTCGCATCACGACACAGGCTTTACCACAACGCAGCCCGTTGCCACAGAACCGCGTTGGGTCCCCGCCGTGACGTCCCCGTCATTTGGCATCGATTCGGTGGGATCGATGCACTAGTGTTCACGCATGGTGGAGACCCCCAGCGAGCACCCCATCGAGCGGATCGGAGTGTTGCCGTTGCGCAACTCGGTGCTGTTTCCCATGAGCGTCGTGCCCATCAACGTAGGGCGCCCTCGCAGCGTACGGCTCGTCGAGGAACTCGCGGGCAAGGAGCGCGCCCTGGTCGGGGTGCTCGCGCAACGCGACGCGGATACCGTGGAGCCGACGTTCTCGGAGGTGTACGAGGTCGGTACCTTGGCGCGGGTCGTCAAGGTGATCCGCCTGGGCCCGGCCAACTACAGCGTCGTGCTCAACGGGCTGGGGCGGTTTCGGGTCATCAAACCGGTGTCGCTCGAGCCCTACATGCAGGCCGACATTCAGCGTTTGACGGAACAGCGTGTACGGCACGACGAGCTGACGGTTGCCACCCAGCGCTTGCGTGAAAGCACCCGCGAGGTACTCAACCTGACCCCGGAGCTGCCGAAAGAGACCGCGAGTGTGCTCGACAACGTTCAAGACCCTGGCGCCCTGGGCGATCTGATCGCGTCCAACTTCTCGGAAGAACAGGCCCAGGTTGCCGAGCGACAGCAGATCCTCGAGGCGTTGGCGATATCCGAGCGCTTGAGTCTGGTGCAGGGCGTGGTGGACAAGCAGCTCAGTCTGCTCCGCGCCAAAGACGCGATCGCGGAGGAGATCCGCGACGAAATGAGCATGTCGCAGCGGGAGTATGTCCTGCGCGAGCAGATGCGGACCATTTTGGAAGAGCTCGGTGAGAGTGCCGACGAAGACGAGGTCGACGCGTTGCGGGCTCGTTTGATGCGAGCCGACGTGCCCGACGAAGCGATGGAAGTCGCTCGCAAGCAGCTTTCGCGTCTGCGCGCGATGGCGCCTCAATCAGCGGAGTACAACGTCACTCGCACGTACGTGGAGTGGATCGCCGACCTGCCGTGGAGTCGCGTGACGCCCGACCAGAATGACGTCAAGAGCGTCGCTCGTTGTCTGGACGAGGACCACCACGGTCTGAACAACGTCAAACGACGCATCGTGGAGTACGCCGCGATTCGGCAGCTGCGACGCGACAAGCGCGGACCCATTCTGCTCTTCGTTGGGCCTCCCGGAGTGGGCAAGACTTCGCTGGGCAAGTCGATCGCTCGCTCCATGGGGCGGCGCTATGGGCGCATCGCGCTCGGTGGCGTGCGCGACGAAGCGGAGATCCGCGGACACCGTCGGACCTACGTCGGGGCGCTGCCAGGCCGCATTCTCCAGGCGCTGAAGAAGGTAGGCACGAAGAATCCCGTCTTGGTGCTGGATGAGGTGGACAAGATGGGCGCGGACGTACGGGGTGATCCGGCCTCCGCCCTGCTCGAAGTGCTGGACCCAGCTCAGAACGACACCTTCGTCGATCACTATCTCGGTATCCCATTCGATCTGTCTCAGGTCGTGTTCCTCGCGACTGCCAACGAGCGCAGCGGCATTCCCGTCGCTCTTCGTGACCGTATGGAACTGATCGACGTGCCCGGCTACACGCGCAACGACAAGCTGGCCATCGCCGAGCAGTTCCTGGTGCCCAAGCAGCTGCGTGACCACGGACTGAGCGAGACGCAGCTCAGTTTCCCCAAAGAAGGCGTCGCGACGATCATCGACTACTACACGCGAGAAGCGGGCGTACGCGGCTTGGAGCGCGAGATCGGGGCCGTGTGCCGGGACGCCGCCGTGCGTTTGGCCGAAGGGGAGTTGGAGCTATCCCAGGTGGCGACCGCCGAACACGTTCAGAACGTGCTCGGCACCCGGCGCTACCAATTGGAGATGGTCGAGCGTGACTACGTGCCGGGTATCGCGACGGGGTTGTGCTCCACCGGCGCGGGTGGCGACATCCTGATCATCGAAGCCACGCGCATGCCCGGTAAGGGCGACATCCACGTCACCGGCAATCTCCGCAAGATCATGAAGGAGTCCGCCGTCACGGCGGTCAGCTACGTACGCTCCCGCGCCGACCGATTGCACCTCGACCCGAACTGGCTCGAAAAGATCGACCTGCATCTGCACGTGCCTCGGGGCAACGTCGTGCGAGACGCCGCTGGGGCGAGCGTGACGATGTTCGTGGCGGTGGCGTCCTTGCTGCTCGGCATCCCGGCGCATCCGGACATCGCCGTCAGTGGCGAACTCACCCTGCGCGGGCGAGTGCTGCGCATCGCGGAAGTCAAAGCCAAGATCCTCGCTGCTCATCGCGCAGGGATCCGCAAGGTACTCCTGCCCAAACAGAACATGCCCGACCTCGAGGAAGTCCCCGAGGAGGTGCTACGGGAAATCGACATTCTGCCGATCTCCCACGTCGACGAAGTGTTGCGGCAGGTGCTCCAAGACAACCCCGAACCTCGTCAGGGCAATCCCGAGCTCGCGGCCAGCCCGTGAGCTCGCGAGCGCACTAGCTCGGAGGCGCGCCGCCACGACGAAGGTGGCTGCGGTTGACGAACCGGCCCTGGTTTTCGTCTGATGGCCACGATGAACGACTTGCTCACTTCGAAGCTCCAAATGGCGCTGATGGCGCTCGTGGGGCTGAGCTTGTTTTGTGTGGGGTTGCTGCCGCTCTTTGGTGGCCCGAGCTACGAGTATTCGCTCGCGTGCGGTGTCGTCTTGCCGCTGTTCGGAGCGGTGTTCAATGCGCTCGACGCAAATGCACGGGGCTGCCTACCCGAGCAGGCATTCTTCCGGGGGCTGTCGTCGGGCGCGCGCTTGTGTGGCATAGCCGTGGCCGTCGCGCTGCTGCACGGGCTGCGGGTCGGGTTTTGCGACCCACTCGCTGACTTTGCTTTTTTCGTTTTGGGTCCGCTGCCCGGCGCGCTGCTCGGATGCATTTGGGGTGCGACGTGTGGCTCGTTCACCAGTAGCGGTTCGACGGGGCGCCGCATGCGCCTGCTGATCGCGTCGATGCTGGCCGCGGCGGCCCCCGTGGCCGGCATCGTCTTGAGCTTGGCGCGCTACTACACGAGCCCGATCATCTTCGCGTTCGATCACTTCTTCGGATTCTTCTCCGGCACCCTGTACGACACCATCATCGACGGCACCGACCGCTTGCTGACCTACCGTGTTGGCACGCTGGGCTGGGGGCTCGCCCTGTATGCTGCGAGTGCGGTGGTCTACCGCCCGGCAGAAGGAGGCTGGGCAATTCGCATCAAGGAACGACGTCGCGCATTCGGCTTCGGCATCCTGGGTGCGGCGATCGGCGTCGCGTTGATGTCTCAGGGAGCGGCCCTGGGGCACTTCCAAACGGTGGCGTCGATCCGACAGGAGCTGGGCCACGTGGCGCAGTCGGAACGCTGCGAAGTCGTCTACGCCACCGGCATCGCACAGCGTGACGCGCACGCGCTGGCCCGCGACTGCGATGGGCACATCCGACAACAGGAGCACTTCTTCGAACACGATGGCCCCGCGCTGGTGACTGTGTACCTGTTCGCTAACGGCGCCCAGAAGGCGCACCTGATGGGCGCCCGAGACGTCTACATCGCCAAGCCGTGGCGCAACGAAATCTACATCCAGGCCAGGAGCTACCCGCATCCGGTGTTGGGTCACGAACTCGCTCACGTCATGGCGGGCCAATTTGCACGTGGACCGTTTCGAGTAGCTGGTCCGGCCGGCGGCTGGATCCCCGACCCCGGGCGCATCGAAGGAGTGGCGGTCGCGGCAGCACCGCGCCAGGGTGACGATTTGACGCTGCTCGAGTGGGCTCGCGCGATGCAGCAAGAGGAGATCCTGCCGCCACTGGACAGCATCTTTCGACTGGGGTTTCTGGCGCAGAACTCGTCGAAAGCGTACACCGTGGCTGGGGCGTTCGTGCATTGGCTGCGCGAAGAGCACGGGGTGGCTGCGCTCCAGGCTTGGTATGGCGGCGAAACCCTGGAACAAGCTGCCGGCAAACCACTCGCTGAGTTGGAGAAGGACTTTCACACCCACCTCGAGGGCATCCAGGTCAGCCCCGCAGCGATGAGCGTGGCGAAAGCACGTTTCGAGCGTCCTCCCGTCTTCGCTCGTCGCTGTCCGCATCAGGTGGACGCTCTGGTCGGTGAGGCACACGGCCTGCTGGCTCGACTCGATCCGACGGGGGCACGAGCGCACTTCGAGGAGGTGCTCTCGATGGACCCCAACAACTTCACCGCTCGGACGGGTATGGGTGAATGTGCCTTCCGTACAGGCAAGCTCGACGAAGCGACTCGTGTCTACGAGGAGCTCGCGAAAGAAGAGGCACTGTCGTCGTTGCAGCGCGCCGCCGTGACGGAACGACTGGGAGACTTGGCGTTCGTCACTGAACACTTCCAAACGGCAGCGAGCCGCTACGGTGAGACGAGCAAGTGGGTGGTCGACCAAGACCACGCTCGTACTTTGGAGGTCAAACGATTCGCGACCGGCAAAGTCGCGGCGAAGTCGCTCGCTCGCGAATCGATCCAGGCTTTGCTCATCGGTGAACCGCTGTTCGGAACCGATTGGTCCGTTGCGGCCGTCGCCCTCGGAAGCTGGGCAGAGGCCCTGGCAGACGACGGGCTCGCCGAATACCTGGTGGCGCGAAACCTCTTCTCTCGAGGGCGTTGGGACGCCGCCGCCGCCGCGCTGGACCGGGCGCTCTCACAGGGCCTGTCGACACCTCTCGTCAAATCGGAGGCCTTGCGAACCCGAGTCTATCTCGGCTGTGCGCTCGGTCAGCGTGAAGTCGTGCGCGAGGCTCTGCAGCTCTATCTCGAGGACAAGAGCCCGAGTCGTGCCCGACGGGAGGATTTGCGGCGCTTTGCCGAACGCTGCGGCGTCGCCACGAAGCCCGAGGCGGACGAAAACGGGAGCAAGGAAAAGAGCGGAGCAAAGCAGCAGTGAGTCGTAGCTATGTCCGATGGAGTTGGGGGTTGTTCATCGCAGCCGTGTTAATGGCGTCTTGTAAACGCGGGGTCGAGCGCGCCGAGCGCTCGACCCGCGAGGGGACCTCTTCTTCGGTCCGAGCGCAGGTTCCCTCGACGCCTGCGGGCTCTGCTGACGTGACGTCGATGGGCGAGGGGAGCGGCGGCTCTGGGGCGAGCGCTGGGCGGACGTCGACTTCGTCAGGTCCGAGTGTGTCTGGAGCTGCTTCGTCGCTGGGTTCTGGCGCGCCGTCGAGGGATGGTGGCTCCTCCAGCGTTCACGACGCCTGCCCCCAAGGCATGCGTCTCGTCCCGGCTGGGGAGTATTGGATTGGGAGTCCCGGGACGGCGGGTCCGCCGGATGAACACCCGCGCTTTCGCACTCGGGTTGCGGCGTTTTGCATGGACGAGACGGAGGTGACGACCGAAGCGTTCACCGCTTGCGTTGCGGCCGGGGACTGCTCCGTGCAGCAGAAGCCGCAACTGAACTGCAACTACGGCCGTCCTGGCCGCGAGCGCCACCCGATGAACTGCGTCACCTGGCAGCAGGCCGTGGAGTTCTGCAAAGCTCACGGTGCGCGGCTGCCGACGGAAGTGGAGTGGGAGGTCGCCGCCCGGGGTGGCACGGAGTATCGGGCCTATTCCTGGGGTGACGAGCCACCCAGCGTCGAGCGAACCTGCTGGAAGCGTCCACGCTCGTGTCCAGTGGGTCAGTTCCCTGAGGGGGCGTTCGGGCTGAAGGACATGATCGGCAACGTCTGGGAATGGACCTCCAGCAACCACGGCAAGTATCCGTGGCCCCCAGAGCAGGCGCCACACAAGATTTATCGCGGGGGCAGTTGGAGCCGTCGCTTCGACAAGTGGATGAGCCCGACCTTGCGCAACCGCTGGGGACCAGAGCGTTGGGGTTCACATTTGGGCTTCCGCTGTGCCCAGTTGGCAGAACGGGCACGCTGTGCTTACGGAAAGCCCCTCGACGACGGTAGCTGTCCGCACGGCGTGGAGGACGTCGAGTGCCCGCCCAAGCAGGCGTTCAACGGCGCTCGCTGCGCCAAAGAAGGAGCCCCGCAGTGTCCCTCGGGGGCGACCTTCACGCCGGGTTGGGGGTGCATACGGCCGCGCACCTTCGAGCGCCACCTGGCTGGGACTGGAGACGGCACGGCCGGAGTGACGATGACGCGCAGCCCACGCTTCGACCCCGATTGCGAGAAGCACCAAGCTTCGCGTCCCAAGGCCTACCGATTGGAAGGAGGGACACACGAAGGGCGCAATCTCGTGGGGCAGTCACGCGGTTGCAAAAACCGCGACGTCGGTGTTGGATGGAACTCCGCATGTTGTCCGTGAGTTTTCGCGATATCGAACCGGTTGCCCCCGCTGTTCGCTCAGTGGCGGCCTTGCTCTTGTCCTGCGTCGTCTCTTGTGCCGGTACCGGTGGCGCATCGAGCGCCACTCCGCGTTCCGAAGGGAGTCCGCCGTCGGTGGCGAGTGAACGCGCCCACGAACACAGCCCAGCGTCGACTTCCGCTCCGGACGAAGCGGCGGAGGCGGTCACTACTGACGTGGCGACGCCACCGGAGCCCGCGCCTGCCGCCGAGGAACCTGCCGAGGCGAGAGCTCCGAAAACCACGCCGCTCCCGAGTGGGACCACCGTGCTTCACATCGGTGACAGTTTCGCCGGGGCGCTCGGCTACGAGCTCAACAGTCAACTGAAGGAGGCGGGCGTTCAGGGCATTCTGAAGTACGAGAAAAGCACCTACATTCCCACCTGGGCGTGGAAAAAGGACTTTCCCAGTTACCTTTGGAAGTACAAACCGGACTTGATTGTGGTCACCTTGGGTGGCAACGAGCTGGGCATCGCCAATCCCGAAAAGCGGGCTGAGACGGTGCAGCGCTTGGTCAAACGCTTCGATGGCATCCCGTGCGTTTGGGTCGGCATCCCGCTCTGGGAAGGGGCGAATCCCACCCTGATGCGGGTGATTGAGGACAACTCCGCCCCCTGCCAGTTCATCGATTCCCACGCGTTGATTCCGGACATGCAGCGCGCCAAGGACAAGATCCACCCTTCACTCTCCGCCCGAAAACTCTGGGCCCAAACCGTCGTGCGCTGGCTCGCCGAGAACCGTCGACCCGATGGTGAGGTGCCCTGGGCGTGGAAGAACGAGCGCCGCTGAGCCCAGGCAAGGCAGCCCATGTCCACCGACTTCGAGGAACAGGCGGCTGCACGAGATCCGGACACCGCCTCCGTGGAGAGTGATGAACGCGCCCCGTTCGCCCTTCGCCGTGACTGGTTCGGCCGCGACGCGTTGGGCTTTCAGCTGACTCGCTTCGTGCTCCTGCGTGGGCTCGGTGGCATCTACCTGATCGGCTTCCTCATCATCGTACAGCAGTGGTTGCCGCTGGTAGGTGAGCAAGGCCTGATGCCGGTCACGACGTTCCTCGGGCAGTTGAGGGAGGCCGTGGGCTCGACCAGTGGGGCGTTTTGGCGTGCGCCGAGCCTGTTTTGGCTCGATGCCTCCGACGGCTTCATGCTGGCTCTGGGTTGGGTCGGACTGCTGCTGTCTCTGGCCGTGGTGGCAGGCTTCGCCAACGCGCCGCTGATGTTCGTGTTGTGGTTGCTCTATGGGGCTTTCGTGCACGTGGGCCAGACGTTCTACGGCTACGGCTGGGAGATGCTGCTGTTGGAGGCGGGCTTCTTGGGCGTGTTTCTGGCTTCGCCGTGGCGGCTGCGTATCAAAGCGGCCGACGTCCCGCCGCTACCCGTGATCTGGCTCTATCGCTGGCTGACCTTCCGTTTGATGTTCGGCGCGGGGCTGATCAAGATCCGGGGGGACGCTTGCTGGCGCGACTTGAGCTGCCTCGTTTACCACTACGAGACTCAGCCCAATCCGCACCCTCTCAGCTGGTGGATCCACCAGGCCCCCGAGTGGGTTCACCAAGGGGGTGTCCTGTTCAATCACTTCGCGGAACTCGTCGTGCCGTTTGGGCTCTTGGGGCCACGGCGCCTGAGACATTGGGCGGGGGCAATCACGATCGCTTTTCAAGCGACGATCATCCTCAGCGGCAATCTATCGTTTCTGAACTGGCTCACGATCGTCATCGCGCTGTCGTGTTTCGATGACTCGCTGCTGTCACGCCTGCTCCCGACGAGATGGGTCTCGCGACTGCTGCACGAGAAACTGACGCCGCTCGAAAGGACCCGCCGGTGGGTGCTCACGGGACTCTGCATGCTGGTCGGCTTGCTCAGCCTCAATCCGGTGTTCAACATGCTCGACCCGCACCAGCGAATGAACGCGTCCTTCGACCCTCTCCATCTGGTCAACACCTACGGTGCTTTCGGAAGCGTCGGCAGGGTGCGTCACGAGGTGGTCATCGAAGGCACGGACGGCGATCCTGACGATATCGATGCGGCCTGGCTCGCGTACGAGTTTCCCTGCAAACCGACGGACCCCATGCGCGCGCCGTGCCTGATCACCCCCTACCACTACCGGCTCGATTGGCAGTTGTGGTTTGCTGGATTCGGCAACCCACGGCGGGAGCCGTGGATCGTGCACTTGGTGCAGCAGCTGCTCGAGGGGCGCGAGTCTGCCCTCCGCCTCGTCGAACGAAACCCTTTTCCGGATCGGCCTCCCGCCTACGTGCGCATTCGACTTTTTCGCTACGAGTTCACGAAGCCGGGGCAGGTCGGCTGGTGGCGACGGCACTACGCGCGTGAATACCTGCCCGCGGTTGCGTTGGGAGATCCCCGTTTGTCTCGCTTCTTGCGACGCCGGGGCTGGGAGTGAGCGTTGGTGTCGGAAACCCAGAGGTGCCTCGGATCACAGTCTGCGCCCGAGCGAGGTTTCGTAGTCGACTCGGGCTTTTTGGTATTCCGCAGCAGCGGTGACTTCCTGCTTGGCGGCATCCGCTGCTGCCAGCTCACGCAGGTTGACCACGACCAAATCGCTCGCTCCCTGTTGGAATTTCACGCGCTCGGCCTCGGCGAGCTGACGGGCGGTGCTCAGCTGCTCGTGCGCCAACTGCCACTGCTCGAATGCAGTTTGTAGTCTGACCAGCGCCGTGCGCACGTCAGCTGCAATCAAGTCCTGCAGGTTTCGAAGTTGGGCAGAGAGTTCCCGTTGCTTGGCGCGCGCGACTTCATGTTCACCTCGTGCTTGGCTCAGACCAATTGGCAGCTTCACGGACAACCCGACCGCAAGCTCCGTAGGACGCAACTCGTCGCGGCCAGCCCCGAGGTCGCGCGCGGCGTACGCCTTTGCGTCGATGTTGGGGGCGACACGGTTCTCCGTCAACTCGACGTCCACCTCCGCTGTGGCCAGGTGGCGCCCGAGCACACAAGTCTCCGGGCGGCGGTCGACCGCCTCCCGCAGGACCCGGATGTCGACGACAGCGTTGGGGCGGCCGGGTGTGGGCAGTTCGTTCGGCAGCTGTTCATCGCCCACCAACACGGGGCGCCCAGACTCGTCACGGTAGTACAAGGACAGCGTGATGGCTGCTTCTCTCAGCGACCGCTCTGCCACGCTCTTCTTCAGCTTGCGGTCGAAGACGAGGCGCTCGTTGTCCAGCACCACGATCGGGGCCAAGATGCCCAACTCGGCTTGCGTGGCGATGGCCTCCTGCCGTCGTTCGGCCACCGAGAGTAGTTCGCGCTCGATGTCCGCGACCCGACCGGCGGCGACCCAGCCCCAATAGGCGAACGCTGCTCGTCGCTGTAGCGATAGCTGCTTGTGCAACTCCTCACAGCGAGCCGCGGAGGCGAGCTGCTCGGATTTCTCGAGCGAGGCGCGTTGCGAATCGATGGGACCGTCTCGCCACAGAGGTACCTGTACTCCTGCACGCAACTCGCCAGCGCCGAGCGTCTCATGCTCGAGTCGGTACACGGGGAAGTCACCAGTTCCAACGCGATAGCCTGCGAACAGTGAGCTGCCCCACAAGGGCGTGTACTGAGTTAGCGTCATGTCGAGCTGGCGATAGCGGTAGTAGCCGACCTCGGTCGCAGCGCCCTCCGCCTCGAAGAGAGGGTTCCACACGCCCGTCGCCGCGTCCTGGGCAGCCAAGGCTCCCTGGCGTTTCTCCAGTGCAGCCGAGGCCTCCGGGTGGTGTTGGGCGGTGCTCCGAATCACCTGACGAAGGGTCAGAGGTCCCGCGGCGCGACCCCCGGCTTCAGGCTCGCGGAGCGTCAGCGGCGTGGCCTCGACCAGGGAACTCAGGCCGCTGACCAAGACCAAAGACAAGGCCGCGAGCAGGCGCGCGGCGTGATTCATCGGTCCCCCCCTGGGGCCGTCTCTTTGGCCGCTTCCGGGGCGATCAAGGAGGGTGGGAACCCGTTGAATTGTCGCCACAGTTCGAAACCGAGACTGACCGTGTCGAGTAGCACCCAGCCGTTGGCGCGCACACCTTGGCGCAAGTAGCGTTCTTGCGGCCAAGCCTCGCCGTCGTTTGGCAGAACGACCACGCGAAAGCGTCCTTTGGCGTCGCCGTGGGCATCGACGAACGCTACTCGTCCTCCGAAGGTACCAACGGCGGCAGACGGCCAGCCCACGAATTGCACGGCGGGCCACCCCTCGAATTGGAGCCGTACTTGGCGTCCCGCTTCGACCAAGGGCGCATCGTTTCCGTCGACGTAGAGCTCGACGGCGCGGGAGCCCGCATCGGGCACGAGCTCGACCAGCGCATCACCTGCCTCAACCATCTCCGTGCCCTGTTTGGCGACCAAGCGCAGGATGACACCGGAGCGAGGAGCGAGCACTTGCATCTGTTCCTGTCGCGCCAGTTTGACTTCGACTTTCGTCAACTCCGTCACGGCTTTTGCCTCATCGCCCTTGAGCTTCTCCAGAGTGGCCTTGGTAGACTCGATGTCAGCATCGTTTTTCGACGCGACGTTGCCCCGCGAGGCCCTGAGGGCGGCAACTTCCGCTTTGGCCATCTGCAGCGACGCTTTCGCGCGGTCGATCTCGGTGCGGGCGCGTTCGGCCTCCAACTTTGCCAGTTCGTACTCTCGTTCCGAGTTCAGACCCTTTTCGTGAAGTCGTCGTTGGCGCTCCAAGTTGAGCTCCGCCGTAGTCAACGTTGCTCGTGCGGCGTCCACGGTTCGTTCGGCCGCGTCGACCGCACTCCGCGATTGGGACACACGCTGTTCTGCATTGGCCACTGCAGCCTCCCGTGCCGCCTTCAGCGACGCGATACGCGCTTCAGTCAAGCTGATCGATAGAGATATCGCGTCGACCTGAGCGCGCGCCGCGTCTCGCTCGCGCCGAACACGTTGCAGAATGTCGGGGTCGTTGTCGGCCAGATCGGCGATGGGAGCGCCCGCGCCGACGACGTCGCCTTCCTGCACGTGCCACCGCACGACTCGGCCCGCAATGGGCGCTTCGATAGTCTGCCGCCGCTCCAAAGGCGCGTAGGCGATCACTCGACCATCGCCGTGCACCGACTGCTGCCAGGGAGTGAATGCAAGCACGAATGGTGCTGCCACCAACGCGACGATCACCAGCCACGCGAGTACCCGCACCGCGCGGAAGTGGCCCGTGGACGCCAGCGCGCTGGTCGGCACTTCGAGGCTCAATTGGCTCATGCCGCTACCTCATGGCGAGCCAGCAGGAGCGTCGTGGCGCAACGCCGTTCCAGGTTGGGGTCTCGGCTGTTGACGAATGCCGTCCAGGGTGCGTCGGGGCCGAGCACCCAATCGAGCACGCGTTCTTTCTCCTCCGGTGAGTAGTCGGCGTCGTCGATGATGCCGTCCAAGGCCACGAGCGTGGGGCGTATCAGGTGCAGGCGCGCTAGACACAGACGTGCGGCTTGATGGCGCGTCAACGGCACGCCGGACATGAGTAGCGGGGTGTCGATTCCATGCGGGAGTTCGTCGACCACTTGATCCAGGCCCACCGCCAGCAGCGCACTGCGCAGAGCACCGTCCGACGCCATAGGGGCGAACAGGCGCAGATTCTCTGCAACCGTCCCGTCTACCAGCTCCCCAGCGCGGAGCAGCAGCGAATGTGCTTCGCGCTCTTCGCGGCGCGTCGTGCGGGCGGCGGAATCCACGTCGACCATGACCACGTTGCCGGCGAGGGGTTCACGCAAGCCGCCGATGACCTCGAGTAGTTCGTCGCGCTGGCCGCCATCTCCGCCAGTCACCCAGATGTGCCGCCCCGGGATGCACTCGGCCTGTAGTGCGCTGCACGGGTTGTTGCCGCTGCCGACGACGATACCGTCGAGGATGGCCCGGGAGTGTTCGAACTGGGGCGACAGGGGCGGGGGAGCCTTGGGCAAATCCAACACGCTGCCCACCTTGTCGAGGCTGGCCATCAAGTCGTAGAACCCCTCGAAGTGTTTGCCGAGTTTGGCGAAGCCGCCGGCAACCCGGCCCACCACGAGTTCGGCGGCTACGAGTTGTCCCAGCGTCAGCTGACCCTCGATCACCAAGTACCCGCCCAGGCCGAGCAGCGCGACCATGGCGACGATTTGAACCGCGACCCCAGCGCTCAACTGCCGAAATACTCGTGCGTAGTGCTGCTTGCGTTTTCGCAGGTAGTCGCGGGTGAGCCGATCGGCAGTGATCGTGGCGAGCATGGCTGCTTCTTGCCGATGAAAGAGGGTCGGGCGTTCCGCGACGTTTTCGAGCCAAGCCGCCAGGCGGTACTTGGCCTTGCTCTCGGCAATCGCGCTGGCGACGGAGCCATGGCCGAGTGCCACGACGAGTACCAATCCCGCGACGAGGACCAGCGCAAACGCCAGCAGGGCGGGGTGGTAGAAGGTGAGCAGGAGCATGCCTGTCACCGTTTGCAGCGCTAGCGAAAGACCGTCGAGCAGGAGGGTGCCGGCAGTCTTTTGCAGGTTGGGTGCCTCGAAGAAGCGGTTGACCAGCTCGCGGAGATCGAGCTGGGCTTGAGCGGCGTAGCGCACCGTCGGCAAGCGCCGCGCGAAGTCTTCGGCGACCCGAACGAAGAGCTTCCGCTGCAATACCTCCGTCGCGTACCATTGCAGCAGCTGTAGTGCGCCAGCGAGCAGCAGCGTACCGAACAGTAGCGCCGACAAGATGACGAGTGGCTGCAGCAACGAGCCGAGTGCGATGGTGTTGACCAAGACTTGAACGGCCACTGGCACCGCTAGAGACAGACCACCGAGCACGACGGCGTAGGCCGCGATGGCCCGCACGTCGGATGCCTCGAGGCGTACCAGATTCCCCAAGCGTGCCCAGGGACGCTTCGGAGTGGCCGCACTCCCTGCCAGCGGTTCGAGTCCCAGTCGCGCCTCGACGATGACGACTTCGAGTTCGTCTCCCAGGCCTAGGCGGTCGAGTTGGTATCCGCTCAGAGTGACGGACCTTTCTGCAGCGGGGGTGACCAGCCAGGCGGCGCGGCCGTGGGCAACGAGCCAGCCGTCGGGCGTCTTGGCCAAGACGACGCCTCCAGCCCCGGCGAAGTCGAGGACGCTGCTTCTCGGCATGCGTCGCGGGCGCGCCAGCAAGTCACCACAACGCTCCAATTCGCGTGCAACGGTTTCCGCGCGCACGGGCCCGGCTGCTAGCAGGCGTCTCGGATCGAAGTCACCTTCGCGCTCCACGCGCTCGAACACCAGTTGCGCGGCGCGCGCTAGTGCTCCGGTTTCTCGAGCCGTGGTGTCGGGCTCTGGTTTCGGTACTGAAGTATTGACACTCATATCATGAAACCTAAATCATGAACATGAATTCATGTAATGACGTGCTAGGAAAGCGCAAGGAGATTCGTCGATGAAATCCGCGAGCGAGAATCGCAAGAGCCGCAAGACCAGCTCGTGGACGTTCCTGAGCAACCATGCCCATGTCCTGGTCTGCCTGGCACGCGATCCGAATGCTCGGCTTCGCGACGTCGCTGAGCAGGTGGGTATTACGGAGCGTGCTACGCACAAGATCGTCGTGGAGCTGGAGGATGCCGGTGTCGTGCGCCGCACTCGAGAAGGGCGGCGCAACCGCTATCACATCGAATTGAGTTGCCGTTTGCGCCATCCTTTGGAGAACGACAAGAGCGTTGGTGGCCTGCTGGAGACGCTACTCGGCAAAGTGGCCGTTCGACGCCTCAGGGCTGACGCGCCCGCCGCCGCTACTCTCCCGCGTGCTTGACCACGGAGCACGCGTTGGGTTTACGGGTAGTGTCCCGGGTCCCCCATGCCCGTCGTCTCGTCCAATCCCAACATCAAGTTCATGTTCTGCACGGCTTGGCCACCGCCCCCCTTGAGTAAGTTGTCCAAGGCGGAGAGCGCCGTCACCGTACGGCTCCCGTCTCGCACCGGCCCGGCGACGAGTTTGACCTCGGCATAGTTCGATCCCGCGACGGCGACGACCTCCGGCAGTCGCGACGCCGGGCGCCGCACGAAATGACTCGAGGCGTAGGTCTCGTCGACCAATGCGTCGAGGTCTTCCTGTGTGACGTCCGCGGGCACGTCGGCGAACGAGGTGGCGAAGATGCCGCGCGTCAGCGGAGCGGCAATCGGCACGAAACTCAGCTGCAAGTCCTGGGCGCCGGCTTGGGTCAGCGTCTCGACGATTTCCGGAACATGGGGGTGAGTGAACGGCTTGTAGCAGCGCAGATTCCCGGCCCGTGTCGGGTGGTGGGTCGTCAGGAGCGGGCTCGCGCCGGCGCCGCTGGAGCCGGTGGCGGCGACCGTGTGAACGGCCCCCCCCAGCCAACCGGCCTTGGCCAGCGGCAGCAATCCGAGCTCGATGGTGGTGGCGAAACAACCGGGGGAGGCGACCGTGCGCGAGGCTCGAATACGCTCCCGATTGAACTCGCTCAGGCCATAGACGAACTGGGGCAGCAGTTCCGGAAGCGGGTGTGCCTTACCGTAGAAGCGCTCGTAGTCCGCGCCCGTCTGCACGCGGAACGCTCCCGAGCAGTCGATGACTCGCGTCGCGTTCTCGAGCAGTGCCGAGGTCACCTTCCAACTGACTTCGTGGGGCAGGGCGAGGAAGGCCACATCGACGACCGGGCCATTGGCCTCGTTTTCCAGGACACCTTCGTACCTCAGGTCGCTCAGTCCCTCGAGGTGAGGCTGAGCTGCGCCCAGGGGCTCCCCCACGTGGTCACCTGCGACCACTCGCACCAATTCCACGTCCGGGTGCAAGAGCAGACGACGCAAGATCTCGGCGCCAATGAACCCCGTCGCCCCGTACACTGCGGCTTTGAATTGCTTCACGCCGTCAGTGTAGCGCGGATCACCCGAGAGGGCAGTCCGCGCCTCGTGACCGCGGGCTCGACGTTTCGGCAAATCGTGCGTTTCGGAAGCTGGGAGCGTGCTCGCGGACACTCCCCCTCATCACGGATCCGGATCTTCGCCAGCCAGAGTGATCGGGATCCAGAAGAGCTTCATCGCCGCATAGTCGGCTTTGCGCTCGTAGCCCACCAGACCGAAGAGGATGTTCCAAAAGTGCCCGTCGGGAGTCTCGCCGTAGGACAAGGCCGGCAGCACGTGGAATTCCCAATCCAGCCCGTGGGCAACCTTCTTCTCCGAATAGAGAAAGTTGCCGACGAGCTGGGTCAGGCTGTTGGGCTTGGCGAACCGCCAGTACACCGGCGCGGCGATGGTGACTCGAGAGCTGGGACTGGTGAAATCCCAGAAGATCGGCGCCACGACCGAGTGCGACTCGTGCCGGTCACGCCCGAAGAAGAGGAAGGGATAGAGGTTCGTATTCCAGCCCGTCAGCCCGTGCTCGTGCTTGAAGAACGGAGTGATCCAGGTTTCGCGCTCGATGCCGAAGCGGTGGAAGCTGCCGTAGAACGGGAACAGCGCGAAGCTGTCTTCGCGCGGGCTCGTCCTGCGATAGAAGAACGGGAAGAGGAGCTTCTGATCGATGCCTGCGTCCGGATCACGGTAGAGCCAGAGTAGTGGCGTGTACATGTCGAGCTCCGTGCGGCCGCGATAGCGCGCATAGCCCCAAGTCGCGAACGTCGAGTGACCCTCTTCGGAGGTCATGCTCATCCACAGCGGGTTGACGAACAGCGACGCGTTGCGCTTCCAACCGTAGTGGAAGAAGGGAAAGAGCGTCGTGTGCCGTTCATCTGGACCCCACAGGCTCCAGTAGAGCGGCAGGATGTGGAAGGCGTTTTGCTTCTCTTGGCGTGAACGATAGAACGGGCCCCAGACGTTCAGCTCGCTGTCCAGATCGGTATCGCCCTCGTGATAGTGGAGCAGCGGGGTGATGAGGCGGTAGTTGCTCGTTTCGGTGTGCCCCTCGAAATAGAGGGGGAAGAGGCCCAAGTCGCGCTGTTTGGGGCTGGAGAAACAACCCACACCGCCGGTCCACGTGCAAAAACTGGGACCGATCAGGTTCAGCCCCTCGTCATCGTCACGATTGAGGTACGTGAGCAGGGGAGGGATGATCTGGTAGGAGCCCTTCTCGCGAGTGCCGAAGAAATAGAGCGGCGCCAGCCAGTCGTCACTCTCGGTTTCGGTGCGTCGGTTCACCAACGGCCCAACGACGGTGGTTCGGCTCTTGGTGTCTCTCAGGTTCCAGAAAACAGGAAACAGGATGTCGTCGGCGCGTTCGGCGCTGCGTCGGTTATAGTACACGCCACCGAAGATTGACGCGCGGTCGATGACGCTGGGGTCCTTCAGACTCGGCATCTTGCGCTCCATCCAAATGGGGAACGCGAGTCTGAGCCGATATTGGTCGCTTTGCTCTTGGTAGTAGAGGCCGTAGAAGTCACGATCGACTTGGTTCGGATCGCGACCCAGTTCCGGCTCCATCAACGCCGAATCCGTGCCGATGCGCTCCATCAGCGCTTCGCTGACTTCCAGCGGCTTCTCGGGTAGGGTCGGTTCACTGCCTTGGGGCAACGTGCTCTCGGCGCCACCGGAGGCGGCGTGGAGCTCTGGGGTCCCGGGTGGGGCCTGTTCTTGCTTCTTCGGTTTTTGCTTCGCCGGCTGGCCTCCGGGTTGCATCGGTATCGATGGGTCGCCGAAGCCAGTGCCCGGTCCGAAGCCCTGCGCTGCTGCGGAGCCGGTGCCCAGTGCCAGCCCGAAGAGCGATGCCGTCGCGGCCCAGCGTCGTAGGAAGTATGCCTTCACGATTGGGCCTCGCTCTGGCTCGCCTGCAGCTGAGCTCGCACACTCTGCACCAGATCGCTCCAAGCGACGTCCGTCTGCGTGTGAGCCTGTAGATTCTTGAGTTGCACTCGCTGCTCTTTCACTTCCTGCTCCCCCAAGACCAGAGCGATGTTCGCGCCGCTGGCATTCGCACGCCGCAGCTTGCTCTTGAGAGAATTGTCGCGGCCGTCGACGTCGACACGGATACCCGCAGAACGAAGCTCTTGTGCCAGTTTCAGGGAGCGCCGGACGGCCTCCGCGCCCAGAGGAGCTACGAAGACGGTGGTCGAAGTCGTCGTGCCCCGTTCGCCCATGGCCAGCAGAATGCGCTCCATACCCATCGCGAAACCGATGGCTGGGACCTGAGGGCCACCGAGGCTCTTGACCAAGGTGTCGTAGCGACCGCCCCCAGCGATGGTGTTCTGAGCACCGAGCTCACCAGCGCTCGATTGGATCTCGAACAGAGTGCGGCTGTAGTAGTCCAACCCGCGCACTAGACGGTGCTCGATGGTGTACGCAACGTCCAGCGCCGCAAGTTGAGCGCACAGCTCATCGAAGTGAGCCCGGTCCTCGTCGGTGAGCGCGTCCAGTGTGGAAGGCGCGCCCTCGGCGATTCGCTTGTCGTTGGGGTGCTTCGAATCCAGAATCCGCAGGGGGTTCTTCTCGAGCCGCTGCTGCGAGTCCTCGCTCAAGTCGCTCTTGTAGGGAGATAGGTACTCGACCAACGCGTCACGGTAGCGTGCGCGGCTCGCTTCGCCTCCGATCGAGTTGAGCAGCAACACGAGCTGTCCGATCCCCAAGGCGCTGTAGAGCTGCGTCAGCATTGCCATCAGCTCCGCGTCGCACGCGGGGCCCGGGTCGCCGAAGATCTCGCAGCCCGCCTGGTAGAACTCTCGGTGTCGGCCGCGCTGGGGGCGCTCCGCGCGGTACATCGGACCGAGGTAGTACCAACGCGTCACCGGCTCTTTGGCGTGTACCGAGTGCTGCACGTAGGCCCGTACGCAGCTCGCGGTGCCCTCGGGACGCAGCGTGAGTGAGTCTTTGTGGCGCTCGAAGGTATACATCTCCTTCTGCACCACGTCCGTCACCTCGCCGATGCTACGCACGAACAGGTTGGTGGGTTCGACGAGGGGCGTGCGAACCTCTTCGAAGCCGTGGAGGCGCGCAGCGCGCACGAAAGCGCTCTCCAGCTCGTGCCAGCGCTCGATGGCACCGGGCAGGATGTCGTTCATCCCCTTGACGGCACGAAAAGACATGGTTTGGCGTAGTTCCTCGGTTGCCCGCGAGAAAATGGGCAGGGAGGGCCTATCGCGCACTCGGGTGAGGTGGGTCAAGCGTTTGCCCGCAGCGGCGCCGGCACCTGGTCAATTGGCCAGTGTCCGCGGAACGTGATATGTGGGGGCCATGCGGGCCGCTGGCATCGATTTCGGCAAAGTTCGGGTCGGCATTGCCGTTAGCGACGAGCTCGGAATGCTGGCTCACCCGCGGCCGTTTCTGAACGGCAAGAACATGCGCATTCTGCTTTCGGACTTGAAACGGCTCCGGGACGAGGAGGAGCTGGAGCTCTTCGTCGTCGGTTTGCCGCGCATGTTGGACGGCACTGAAGGACCTGCGGCGCGCCGGGTGCGGCGTTTCGCCGAGCTGTTGCGCAAGGTGGTGGGGGTCCGGGTCGAGCTGGTCGACGAGCGCCTCTCCACGCGCCAAGCGCACGCCCGACTTCAGGAAGGCGGGGTCAACGCGAGGCGGGCACGGGAGAAAGTCGATAGTGCCTCCGCGGCGATCTTGCTGCAATCGTGGCTGGACGGCAGGTCGGCGTCGTCGTGAACGGCAGAGCGCGGACCGGATCCCCCAAGGGGGCTCAATCGACGAGAAATGACTCCGGGCCGGGTCGCAACACCGGTCGTCCGAGGAGCAAGGCCGCCAGCAGGTCGGGCGGTGGCGGTCGCAGAGTCTCGCGTGGCCGTCCCCGCCGGGGGCGCAAAACCAAGTCCAGACTGGCCATGCTTTGGGTCGTGCTGGCTGGCGCAAGCGTCGCCACGGCCGTCGGGGTGGGCTTCGTCGGCCTTTGGCTGTGGGGCAAAGAGCGCCCCGCAGGGGGCGGGCACGTGGCTTTCGACGTGCAGCCCGACGAGTCTCTGTCCAGCATTTCCACTCGCCTTGCCGCGGCGGACTTGGTGCGGGGGGCGGCTTGGTTTGCCTGGTACAAACGCGCCTACGCGGGCAACGCGACGTTGGAGCAAGGCGAGCATTGGCTCGCCCGCGGCAGCACCCCCCAAGAGCTGATCCAGCAACTCGCGCGGCGCCAATCGCGGAGCAGCCTGCGGGTCAACATCCCAGAAGGATGGGACTCCTTCCAAGTCGCAGAGCGTCTCGAGCAGGAAGGCATCTGCTCACGCAGCGCTTTTCTGGATGCCGTCTTCGACGTCGAGTTGGCGCGGCGCCTCGTGGGACAGAGCAGTCTCGAAGGCTACCTCTACCCAGCCAGCTACGATCTGCGGGTCAACTCGGTACCGGAACGGTTGGTAGAAAAGTTGGTCGCCCAGGCGCTTTCTCGTTTTTCCAAAGTGGCTGGCACTCAGGGCATTCGCGGTCTCAATTTGCACCAATTGGTGACTCTCGCTTCGGTCGTTCAGAAGGAGGCTGCAGACGAACGCGAGCTGCCGTTGGTGGCCAGCGTCTTCTTCAACCGCCTGGAGGACCCGAAGTTTCGTCCGCAGCGCATGCTGCAGAGCGATCCAACGGCGGGCTACGGCTGCAAACTGCCAAACGACGCGCCGAGCTGTGCGCAGTACGATGGCCGCATCACGGCGGCCATGCTGCGGGACTCGAAAAACAGATACAACACCTACCGGCATCCGGGGCTTCCGCCCGGACCCATCGGTAATCCCAGCATTGAAGCGCTTCAGTCCGTGGTCGACGCTCCTCGCACGGAATACTACTTCTTCGTGGCCGGCCCACGTGGTCGGCACAGATTCAGCAAATCGCTCGAGCAGCATCGGCGCGCGATAGTCGGCAAAGATTGAGGCCGTTCCGTGTCGGTTGGGTCTGCACCGGGCCCGAAACCGCAGGCACTCGTGCTGTAGGTGAAAAAGAGGCTTCCATCGGCCTGCTTGGCCAAGGTATCAGCTTTGGCCATGAGCGCTTTTGATACCGCAGTGAGTACGATTCAGTTCCTTGCCGCAGATGCCGTACAGAAGGCTGGCAGTGGGCACCCGGGGACCCCGATGGCCTTGGCCGGCATCACGACCGACCTGTTCACTCGCTACCTACGGTACAACCCCGAGGACCCACAGTGGCCCAACCGCGACCGCTTCGTCCTGTCTTGTGGTCACGCTTCGATGTTACTTTACTCCGTGCTGCACCTAGCAGGCTACGACTTGCCGAAGGAGGAGCTGGAGCAGTTTCGCCAGTGGGAGAGCAAGACGCCGGGACACCCTGAGTATGGTCACACCGCTGGCGTCGAGACGACGACGGGTCCGCTGGGGCAGGGTGTCAGCAATGCCGTGGGCATGGCGCTGGCCTCGAAGATGGCCGCTGCTCGCGTCAACACGAAGGAGACGACCCTCATCGACTATCGCGTCTTTGCTTTGGCTTCGGACGGCGATCTGATGGAGGGTGTGGCTTCGGAGGCGTGCAGCCTCGCGGGGCAACTCGCTCTCGGCAACCTGGTCGTCATCTACGACGACAACAACATCACCATCGACGGCAAGGCAGAGATATCCTTCGGTGAAGACGTAGCCAAGCGCTTCGAGGCCTACGGCTTCGGGGTCTGGCACGCTGACGGGCATTCGCCCGCAGAGGTGCGCAAGGCGATCGACGCGGCGGTGGCGGACGAGACTCGCCCGTCGCTCATCATCGCCAAGACTCACATCGGTATCGGGTGCCCGACGCTGCAGGATACGTCCAAGGCCCACGGATCTCCTCTGGGTGAAGAGGAGATCCGCGGCGCAAAGAAGAACTCCGGGTGGCCAGAGGACGAGAAGTTCCGCATCCCGGCGGAGGCGTACGACCCGTTCAAAGCACGGGTGGCAGACGTGTTGCCTGAGTACCAGGCCTGGCAGGCCAAGGTCGGTTCTTTGAGTGGCGCGCAAAAGGCAGCCTGGGAGACGTTCAGTTCTCCGAAGACCGAGGGACTGCTGTCGAAGCTGTCTGAGGTCACCTTCGACAAGCCCACCGCGACTCGCGCTACCGGCGGCACGATGGTGCAAGCGGCTGCCAAGCTGGTGCCTGCTTTGGTCGGCGGTGCGGCGGATCTCGCGGGTTCGACCAAGACGGACATCAAGGATGGTGGCTTCGTGGCTGCGGGTGAGTACGGCGCGCGCAACTTCCACTTCGGCGTTCGCGAGCACGGCATGGGCGCGATCGCGAATGGTCTCTCCCTGGGAGGCTTCATTCCGCTCACGTCGACGTTTCTGATCTTCAGCGACTACATGCGCCCGCCCATCCGTCTGGCTTCCATGATGAAGGCGCAGTCGATCTACGTCTTCACTCACGACTCGTTCTACGTGGGCGAGGACGGCCCTACCCACCAGCCCATCGAGCAGGTGAACGCTCTGCGCTTGATCCCCGGCCTGGACGTGATTCGCCCCGCGGATGGTCTGGAGTGCGCGTTCGCTTGGGCTCACGCGTTGGAGCGTCGTGACGGTCCGACGGCGATGTTACTCACACGGCAGGACCTTCCGCAGTTGCCGCGTGAGGAGGGGTTCTCCCCTGAACACATGATGCAGGGTGCGTACATCCTGAGCGACGCGAAGGACCCGACGTTGGTGTTGATCGCGACGGGCAGCGAAGTGTCGTTGGCGATGGAAGCCAAGCCGTTGCTGGAGGCTCGCGGGCAGAAGGTCCGCGTCGTGTCCGCACCCTGTCTGGAACTCTTCGAGAGGCAGAGCAAAGAGGTGCGTGATGCCGTGCTCGGTTCGGCCCCGCGAGTCACGTTGGAGGCTGGTTCGACGGCTCTGTGGCATCGTTGGTTGGGCGGCAAGGGCATCGCGATCGGCATCGACCACTACGGTGCGAGTGCACCCGCCGAAGAGCTCGCCAAACATTTCGGATTCACTGCCGAAGCTGTGACGGCAAAGATCGTCGAGCAACTCGGTTGACGGTCGCGGGCTGCGTCGGGTGAGCATTGGCCGGGGGGCAGCGGTTGCACCAAAGTTCACGGTGGCGCAGCCCTTCCCCAGCCGTTATGCTCTGCGCAACCGCCTGTTGATGGACGATCTTCCCCTCGTACTCATTCCGCATCCGCACGTTCGGGTCGACCGCCATGTCCTTGGGGGCAGTCCGTACGTCGCTGGTTCGCGTGTGCCCGTGAGACGCCTTTGGGGGTTCTATCAAGCGGGGGCGAGCGTCGAGGTTCTGGTCAAACGCTACCCGCGGTTGGGCCCAGGAAAGATATTGGACGCGTTGGCCTTCGCCTTCGACAACCGTGAGGTGATCGAACGCGATCTGGCGCGTGAGCAGGTGCTGCTGATGAAAGCAGAGACGCCCACGTTGGGGCAGATGGACCTGCCGTTCAAGGGCGACGAGACGGAACGCGGCTGAGCTCAGTCGCGTGCGGGGAAGCTGCCCCGCAGCCGCCGGCGAACACGAATACCAGCTTCCGACGTCAGATCTGCGATGACGTCCTCGAAACTGGCAGCCGGCCGTGGTCGAAAGCGGCGTCGCGCCGTGAGACCCGTTGCGGCGGCCTCCAGACAACGACGCCGAAAGTCCGCGTCATCCTCGATGCGTTTGGCCAGTGCGCCCCTTGCGCGCGAGATGCTCTCGGGATCCGAACACACCAGCAGGACGTCGCAGCCGGCCTCGATGGCGCGTACGGCGGTCTCCTCGATGGGCCAGTTTTGGCTCAATGCACCCATCTCCAGATCGTCGCTGAAGACGACGCCCTCGAACCCAAACTCACCTCGAAGGAGCGTCGTGCACAGTCTCGGGCTGAGCGTCGCGGGCACGTCGTCGAAGGCAGAGAAGATGACGTGCGCGGTCATCACCGTCGCGCTCTGTCGCGCCAAGCGTTCGAAGGTGTAGAGCTCGACTTCGCGTAGTTGCACGACGCTGCGGTCGACCGTCGGTAGCGCCACGTGGCTGTCGAGGTGCGTGTCGCCGTGGCCGGGAAAGTGCTTGATGCAGGCAAGGATGCCGTTGTCTTGAAAGCCCTCGATGAAAGCCTGGCAATGGCGAGTGACGAGGCGCGGATCGGAGCCGAAGGCACGGTCACCGATGATGGGGTTTTCGGGATTGGAATCGACGTCGGCGACGGGCGCGAAGTTGAGATTGAAGCCCAATGCGGAAAGCTCACGGGCTTGTTGCGCTGCGATGCGTCGACTCAGCTCCACGTCGTCGAGTCGACCGATGGACCGCATCGGCGGAACTTGCAGCACACCGTCTTTGATGCGTGCCACGCGACCGCCCTCCTGGTCCACGCAGATGAACGGCGGCCAAGCGTCGGGAGCCCAGTGCGCCAGCTTTCGACATGTGCGCCAGGTGGATTCGAGATCTGGGAGATTGCGTGCGAAAAGAATGACGCCGCCGAGAGCGAAAGTGGCCAGCCAGGTGTGGATCTCCTCCGGAGGCTCCAAACCGCGATAGCCCACGACAAGCAACTGTCCGGCGAGTTTGTCCGCCGAGAGTTCCTCGAGTTCACGCACGGTTGCGTCCTGGGGCGGCGGGCATCTTTGACACGAGCTGTGGAAGGATGGGGCGGGGGAGCTGGAGGTCGCTGGTCTAGCATGAACGGTCGCAGGAGGACACGAACCGCACGAGACGTTTCAGCTGCCAGGGAGGTCGCGCTTCGCGGCGTCCGCCAGTTCTTCGGCGAGCGTCGTGAGTTCGTCCTGTTCGGGTCCCTCCAGCATCACGCGGAGCTTGCTTTCGGTGCCGCTCCAGCGGATCAGCACCCGACCCCGCTTGCCGAGCTTCTTGCGAACCTTGGCGGTGAGGCGATCGAGTTCGGGCATCTGCTCCAGAGGGCGCCGCTCGGACAGGCGCACGTTCTTGAGCACCTGTGGCATCCTGGTCATGACTTTGGAGAGCTCACTCAGCGGGCGCTGCTCGCGCGTCATGATCGCCAGCACCTGCAGCGCAGCGACGATGCCGTCCCCGGTCGTTGCGTGATCGGCGAACACCAGGTGCCCCGATTGCTCGCCTCCGAAGTTGTAGCCGCGCTCGAGCATCTCCTCGACGACGTAACGATCGCCGACTTGCGTGCGCTTGAGCTTGCCGCCGGCGCCTTCGATCGCTTGCTCCAGCCCCATGTTGCTCATCACCGTCGCCACCAGCGTCTTCTTCTTGAGGCGCTTCTGCTGGAGCATGCGCGTCGCACACAGGGCCATGACCGCATCGCCATCGACGACCTTGCCGTTCTCGTCGACGACGATCAGTCGGTCGGCATCGCCGTCGAGAGCGATGCCGATGTCCGCGCCGCGACTGCGCACCACTTTGGAGACGTGCTCGGGGTGCAGTGCGCCGCAGTTGTGATTGATGTTGCGGCCGTTGGGTGAGCAGCCCAAGGTGTAGACGTGAGCTCCCAACTCGTGGAAAACGTCGGGGGCCGCACGGTAGGCGGCGCCGTGGGCCGCGTCCACGACGATGCGAAGGTCGTGCAAGGCCAAGTCGCTGGGGAAGGTGTTCTTGGCGTAGACGATGTAGCGCCCAGTCGCTTCATCGATGCGTTCTGCACGGCCGATTTGCGCGTGGGTCTTGGCGAGGCGGTCGAGTCGGTCGTCCTCGAGCAAGTGCTCGATCTCGAGCTCGGACGCGTCCGGGAGCTTGTAGCCCGTGGGACCGAACAGCTTGATGCCGTTGTCTTCGTACGGGTTGTGGCTGGCGCTGATGACGACGCCCGCATCGGCGCGCATGCTGTGCGTCAGGTTGGCCACCGCCGGTGTCGGAATGGGGCCAGTGAGCAGGGCTGTGCCACCCATCGCGCAGATCCCAGACGACAGTGCCGTCTCCAACATGTAGCCGCTCAGGCGCGTGTCCTTGCCGATGACGATGCGCGGCGCATGGCTGGCAGTGGCGCGCGCGACGAGCGCGATGGCCTTGCCCAGTCGCAGCGCCACCTCTGGCGTCATGGGGTACTCATTGGCCTTGCCCCGAATGCCGTCGGTCCCGAAGAAGCGACGTTTGACGGTTTCGTTCTGTTGCGCTGGGCGCGGGCTGGACTTGGAGTGGCGCTTGCGGGTGGTGCTGGTCACGTGTCGAATGAGTCGGGCTAATTGCGGAAGTTGACGAACTGCAGGGAAAGCTCGAAATCCTGTGTCTTCAAGTCTGCGATCACCGCTTGCAGGTCATCGCGCTTCTTCCCCGTCACTCGCACGGTATCCTCTGCGATCGCAACTTGGACTTTCAGTTTGGAGTCCTTGATGTGCTTGATGATCGCCTTGGCCTTTTCCTTGTCGATGCCTTCCTGCACGCTGACCACCACCTTGCGGTTGCCCTTCGGCCCTGGTCCGGGCGGACCCGCGCGGAAGTGCTTGAGACTCACACCGCGTCGCACCAGCTTGTCTTGGAATATCTCGAAGGCCGCTTTGGCTCGCTCATCGGCGTTGGCCAGAATCACGAAGGAGTTGTCGCTCTTTTCGATGCTCGCGCCAGTACCCTTGAAGTCGTAGCGCTGCGTCAGCTCCTTCTGCGCCTGATTGAGCGCGTTCTGTACCTCAGACCACTCGAGCTTGGAGACCACGTCGAAAGAAGGCATCGGGTTTACACTCCTCTGGGTTGTGCTTCGCCGCGGGCGCCCCTCGGAAGCGCCCGAGCCGGCGAAGGTGAGTCGTCAGGATGCGACTGGAGGGTCCGTGGGTAGCCCCAACAAGAGCGCTCGGGCCGGCCCCACCAAGAAACTCGAACCGGTGACCACGACCAGACCGGATTGACCCACCATCGCGCGAGCCATCTGCAAGGCCTCACTGATGGTACTGGCCGTCTCTCCGGGCAGCACATCCAGCAGCGGCTGCAGATCCATGGCCTTGTCGATTTCAGGACGGACGTAGACGCGCTGCGCGGCGCAGTGCTCCAAGCGGGCGAGCATCGCCTTGTAGTTCTTGCCCTTCACCGCGCCAAAAACCATCACGACCCCACGTCGCCCGCCCACCGTTTCTGCCGCCGTCGCGTCGATGATGTGGGATAGCAGCACTGCGCCGTCGGGGTTGTGGCAGCAGTCGAGTAAGGTCAGCTCCTGACCATTGCGATGCAAGAGCTCGTTACGCCCGGGCCAGATGGTGTGCTCGATGCCGGCCGCGAGTTGGTCGGGGGTGACGCCTAGCTTGCGCGCGATGGTGGAGGCCAGCGCGAGGTTCGTGCCGTACATCGCCATGCGCGGATAGGCCAGTTGAGCGCCGGGGTAGGGCTCGGCGCTGCCAAGCTCGATCAGTTCCGCGCCGACTTCCTTGGCGCGCTCTTCCACCACCCGCTGTGCGTCGGGGTGCAACTTGCCGCAGGCCACGAGCGAGCCCGACTTGATGATGCCCGCCTTCTCCTTGGCGATGGTGGCGATGTCACTGCCCAGCTCCTCCATGTGATCGTAGGAGACGCGGGTGATGGCGGCGATCTTCGGCGCGGGGATCACGTTGGTCGCGTCCAAGCGACCGCCCAAGCCCGTCTCCAAGACCACCGTCTTCACGCCCAAATCGCGGAACGCGAGGAAGGCTGCCAGAGTCGTCGCCTCGAAGAAGGTCAGGTCTTCGTCGACGTCGAGAGCTTGATTGACGTACTTGACGACCTGCTCGTCGGTGATGGGCTCCCCGCCGACGACGATGCGTTCAGCGAAGCGATTGAGATGGGGTGACGTGTACCGACCGATCGGGCCTTTGCTCGGATCCGCAAGCGCGGCTTGGTTCAGCATCGACGCAGTGAACGCGGTGACGCTTCCTTTGCCGTTGGTACCGGCGACGTGGACGGCATCGAACGCCTTCTCCGGGTTGCCAGTCTTGTCACAGGCCGACTGCATACGCTCCAGGCCGAGCTTGCTGCCCTTGCCAATGAGCCCGTACAACCTCTCCAGCGTTTCCTTCAAGCTGTTCACTCTGATCGTTCCGCGGCGCGCGTCATGCGCCTCTTCAGTCCGGAGGCGCTTCTGGTTTTACCCGCGTCTTGGGCGGGGCCGCCAGAGCTTAGGCACGCGAAGCACGAAAAAACACACCGCTTGTCGCTCTGTTGTCGGTGGAGGTGCTCCAATTCCGTGCCAACGAGGGCATCAGAGGGCGGCCCGCTGTCCGGTGGATCGAGTAGCAGGCGAGCGGACTCGCGCCTCGCCTTTCTTTTCCGTGCTCGCTGAGGACAATCCGCTCGCATGCCCACTCTGTCTGTCGCGAAGACCGGACCTGTCGATGTCCCTCTGCCCAGCTACAAGACGCGTGGTTCGGCGGGTATGGATTTGCACGCCGCAATTTCCGCGGTGGTGGTATTGGCTCCGGGACAACGCCAGTTGATCCCTACGGGGTTGCGCTTTGCCATCCCCGAAGGCTGTGAGGGGCAGGTGCGCCCGCGCTCGGGTTTGGCACTGCGTCACGGGCTGAGCATCGTCAATTCGCCGGGCACGATCGACAGTGACTACCGCGGGGAGGTCGGGATCGTGCTGATCAACCACGGCTTGGAGCCCGTCACCATCGAACCACTGCAACGCATCGCCCAACTCGTGATCACGCCCGTGCTCATCGCCGAGCTGGTCGAGGCAGACGACCTGGACGCGACCGAGCGGGGCTCGGGTGGCTATGGTTCGACGGGCGTCGGCTGAGCTGACGGCTTGGGCGTTGGAGCCCCGCGCACCACGCGCTGCAAGAAAGCCCGCACGCGATCGCGCAGCGTGTCTCGGTCGTGGTCCTTGGTGATGATGTGCCCGGAGTTTGGGAGGATCACCAACTCGACGTCGTTCGTGCCCAAACGCTGAGCGACCTCCCACGCGTTGTCGACCGGGCAAACCTCGTCGAATTGCCCATGGGCGACCAACGTCGGGCAGTGCACGCGCGTCAGTCCCTCCAGCACCCGCAGACCGGCGCGTCGCAGTGAGAGTGCCGCGCGAATCGGTTGGGCGCTGTAGGTGACGTGCTCCCAGCGATTCTCTTGGTCGCGAATGTTCGGGCCCCCGAACTTCGGCATTTGGAAGTCCGGCACGCCCAAGCGCTCCGCGGCGGCCAAGGCGAGGTTCGGGTAGGGGGAGGCCAAGCGCGTCGCGTTGGCGAGAACCAGCAGCGCCAGTACCCGCTCCTCGTGCCGTTCGGCTAGGTCCAACGCCAACACGGAGCCCATCGACTGTCCGCAGACGATGACGGGGCCGGAGACGGACAGCCGCAACAGTTCACGTTCCGCGGCTCGGTACCAATCTTCGTAGCGCAGGGGCGCCAGGTCCCGTGCGTGAGTACCGTGCCCGGGCAAGAGCGGGGCACGCCGCCGCAGGCCGAGCTCTGCTGCACTGTCGGTCAACAGAAAGACTTCGTTGGGCGTCGCTCCGAAACCATGTAGGGCGAGCAGCGCTGGCTCCGCACCAGGTGCGTCGACTTCCTGTGGAATGCCACGTCCCCAGAGCTCCCCTTGGGGCCAGCGCTTCGCGGACGCGGCATCATCCGGAGGAGGAGCTGTGGTCATCGATCAGGCGCGCGACGAGCTCATCACTCGCCACGACGAATGTTGTACGCCCGTACCTTCTTGTGCAAGTTGGTTCGCTCCACGCCCAGAGCGACCGCGGCCTTGGATACGTTCCAATCCATCTCCCGCAGCGTCTCGACGATGTACCCGCGCTCGGCGTTTTCGCGGTACTCGCGCAGGCTGGGGCGCCTGCCTTCGGCATGTCTGGGGGCGCCGGAGCTCGGACGCGGTTCGTCGTCGAACGGGCTCTCGTGTGGGTCTTCGGGTAGGTCGGCGACGGTGATGACGTCGCTCGACAGGATGGCCGCGCGCTCGACCACGTTGCGCAGCTCGCGCACGTTGCCGGGCCAGGCTCGCCGAGCGAGCACGTCGAAGACGTCGGGCTGGATCTTCTTGTTGCAGAAGCCGTTCTCGCGACAGAACGCTTCCACGAAGGAGCGCGCTAGAAGTTCGATGTCCTCCTTGCGTTCGCTCAGTGCCGGAACCTCGACCGGGAAGACCTCCAGTCGGAAGTAGAGGTCTTCGCGGAAGCGCCCGGCAGCGACTTCTTTGCCGAGGTCTTTGTTCGTCGCTGCCAGCACGCGGACGTCGACCTGCAACGCGTGCTCGGAGCCCACCCGCACGACTTCGCCGTTTTGCAACACGCGCAGTACCTTGGCCTGCGCGGCCAGGTCCATGTCGCCTATCTCGTCGAGGAAGAGGGTGCCGCCGTGGGCTTGCTCGAAGAAGCCGCGCTTGCGCGCCTGAGCACCCGTGAAGCTGCCGCGCTCGTGTCCGAAGAGCTCACTCTCGATCAGCTCTTTGGGAATGGCGGCGCAGTTGACCTTCACGAACGGGGCGTCTGCGCGCGGACTCAAGCGGTGAATGGCTCGACTGACGAGCTCCTTGCCCGTACCACTGGGCCCGGTGATCAACACCGTGGCACGGGTGGGCGCCACCTTGTCGATGCCGCCGTAAAGGCGCTTCATCGCTTCGCTCGTGCCGATCATCTGGTAGCGGCGTGAAAGCTCCGCCTGCATCTGCTCGACCGTTCGCCCTAGGCGAGCGGTACGAATGCAGTTCTGCACGCTGACCAGGATGCGCTCGCGGTTGAGCGGCTTCTCGAAGAAGTCCGTCGCACCCAGGCGAATGGCCTGCACGGCGTCGTCCACCGTGGCGTGTCCACTGATGACGATCACTGGGAGATCGTTGCTGGCGTGCTCTGCTCGTAGTTGTTCGAGCGCTGCCAAGCCGCTCAGCCCGGGCAACTTGATGTCGAAGATGGCCAGGTCCACCGGTTTGTCCGGATTGCTCAGGCGCTCCAACGCTTGCTCGGCCGTCGTGGCCAAGACCACCTGGTAACCCGCACCATTGAGCACCATCTCCAGGGTACGGCGAATGTTGGGTTCGTCGTCGACGACGAGGATCGTCGGAGCTACCGTGGACAGCCGCTCGGATTGAGGGGCCTCTTCAGGCGCCGAGCCCGCGGTCGGTCCATCCGTCGTCATCGTTTCCCCCCTCAGGTATCGTCGGTGCGTGGCGTTTTTGTTGCTGGCTTGCCCATGTGGTCGAGGAAGCGACGCGCCGTGACCGTGAACGCGCTCGCCGGGTAGTTGTCCAAAGCGTGACGGAACATCGCCTCTGCCTGCTTGGGCTTCTTCAGCTTGAGGTAGATCTCTCCGAGTAACACGACACCCTCGGCCTCCAGTCCGCTGTCCTGGTAGGTGCGCAGAGCGTACTGCACGCGTCTCACGGCGGATTGGAACTCCCCGCGGCCCATGTAGAAGCGTGCGACGTAGAGTTCGTGGCGGGCCAGCATGCCGCTGACCGATTCGAACATGAACTTCAGCTCTTCTTGTTCGTCGTAGTTCGGGTAATCGGCCAGAAACGCACGGATCGCAGCATACGCATCGCGTACCGTCGCCAGGTCACGTTCCTCCAGCGGAGGCTGGAACACGGTGTTGCCCGAGGTCAGAAACTGAGCCCGGATCACGCGGTAGCGGGCGTAGGGGACCTCGACGTCGTTGGGATGGTCGTGGGCATAGGACTTGTACGCCGCGATCGCTTCCGGGTAGCTCTCTTGATGGAACGCGATGTCAGCCAGGCGAAGTTCGGCCATGCGCGCGTACGGCGTGTAGCCATAGCTGCGACGCACTTCCTGCATCAACTGTGCCGCGTACTCCCAGTTCTGATCCAGGAACTCCACGAGCGCCTCTTCGTACGCTCGTTTGGCGTGGTTTTCGTACTCAGCGGCGGTTTGCGGCTCCGTCTGCTCCGCAGCGCAAGCACCTGCGGCGAGACAGGCTGCCAAGAGGCAAAGCGGCATCAAGCGGGCCCGATTCACGCAGCTGACCTAGCCGTTGTCGGGGGCGAGCGCAAGACCGGCGTTGACCTGTCCCAGCATTGGCGCGATAAACGCCAGCCATGGCGGAGCGCGTGCCGATGACCCCGAACGGGGCGAAAAAACTCAAGGAGCTGCTAGCCAGCCTCAAAGAGGAACGCCCGAAGATATCCAAGGAAATCGAGGTGGCTCGAGAGCACGGCGATCTGAAAGAAAACGCCGAGTACCACGCCGCCAAAGAGCGTCAGGGCATGGTCGAGGCTCAGATCAAGGACATCGAGGACAAGCTCTCCCGCGCGGAGGTCATCGACCCCTCGAAGCTGACGGGCACTCGGGTGCGCTTCGGAGCCACGGTGACGCTGTTCAACCTCGACACCGAAGAGGAAGCCAAATACCAGATCGTGGGAGCCGACGAGTCCGACATCGACCACGGCATGATCTCGGTATCTGCACCTTTGGCCCGCGCTCTGATCGGGCGGGACGTCGGCGACGAAGTCGCGGTCAAGTTGCCTGGGGGCACTCGCAACTACGAGATCGTCGACGTCATCTTCAAGTGACAGAAGCCGCCCGGCGCGAGGCGCGAGGCATGTCGCAACGGCTCAGAGCGTTGACTTCGGAGGGCCGAAGCGCCGTGGTCACGGCGTTGTCGCTGATCGGCGCCGAGCTAGTCGTCGTGACCGTCTTGCGTTGGGACACCATCGCCAGTCTGTGGGAGTTGCAGTTCGGCACGCTGTGGATGCTTCCTGCGGCGCTGTTGACCTTTTCCGCGGTGAGCTCGCTGTGGCTCATCTGGCTGCACACGGTGGCGCGCCCGACGACGCGAGACCGTGTGCTCGCTGCACTGCAGCTGGCAGTCTTCGGCCTGGCGGTGGGTTACGGCGTGAGCACGGGCCGGCATTTCGAGCTGTGGTGGCGTCGAGCCGGCTTCGTCGCGGTGTGCGCCGGTGCAGCGGCTTGGATCGCCTGGGTGAGCGTGCCCGGGCTGCGCAGGTGGATGCAGCCCCGGAACTGGACCGCGATGGCAGCGGCCGTGCTGGGAGCCGCGCTCTGCGAGGCCGTCAATCTGGTCGTCTTGGTGCGGCTGTATCCGGCGTTTCATCTGGCGCTGTCGGCGCTGGCGCTGGGGTGTCTAGCTTTCGTCGTGCGGTGCGCCTCAGGCACGACGCGGGCGTCGCTGGGCTGGAAGTCCGTCCTGCCGGTCGCCGTGACCGTCATTCTTGCGGCGACGGCGCTGCTTCCGGCGAGTGAACGCCTCGCTCGGTTCGACAATTTCCGGCTGGTGCTCAGCGAGTCGGCTCCGACTTTGAGCCATGCGGTGCGAGTCGCCGCATGGCTGTCGCCGCCACCTCCGATCGAGGAGGGCATCGAAACCCAGGTGCGAGGCGACGTCGGCGTCGGGGTTTCCCTTGCGGGCAGGGACGTGATGCTCATCACCATCGATGCGGTACGCGCTGATCACGTCGGTGCCTACGGCTATGACCGGCCCACGACGCCCAACATCGACCGCCTCGCGGGCGAGGGTGCGCGCTTCGAATGGGCCTACTGCGCGACGCCTCACACCTCGTACTCGATGACGTCGCTGATGACTGGCAAGTACATCCGGCCCTTGCTGCTGCAGGGGACGGGGCAGACGTCGGATACCTGGGCGAGCTTGCTGCGGACGTACGAGTACCGCACTGCTGCTTTCTACCCACCCGCCGTCTTCTTCATCGACAAGGCCCGCTTCGAGCAGTTCGAAAAGACCAACCTCGGCTTCGAGTACCAGAAGAAGGAGTTCCTCGAAGGCGACGCGCGAGTAGCCCAAGTCGCCGAGTACGTCGAGCAACAGGGCGTCGACCAGCCGTTGTTCGTGTGGGTACACCTCTTCGGCCCGCACGAGCCGTACGAGCGGCATCCGGGCTTCGACTTCGGCGACCGCGACGTCGATCGCTACGATAGTGAAATCGCCGCGGCGGACGCCACCGTGGGCAAACTCGTGAGCGCTTTCCGCAAGCAGCGTCCGGGGGCCGTCGTCGTCGTCTCCTCGGATCATGGCGAAGAGTTCGGTGATCATGGCGGCCGCTATCACGGTAGCAGCGTCTACGAAGAGCAAGTGCGGGTGCCGTTGGTCATCTCCGCTCCAGGCGCCATCGAGCCGAGCGTGATCGACGTGCCCGTGCAGAGCATCGACCTCCTGCCGACGGTGGTCGGAGCGCTCGGAGTCCCGCTCAGACCGCGCATTCGCGGCCGCGACCTGGGGCCGTTGCTGGCGGATGGACGGCGCAGTGACGAACGAGGCTTCGCCTACGCGGAGACGGACGAGCACGCGCTGCTCGCCGAAGGCTCGCTGCGGCTCGTGTGCCAGCGCAAACTCGGAGCCTGCCGTCTCTACGACCTGAAAGACGATCCCAAGCAACAGAAAGACGCGAGTCCTCGCCTTCCAGACGAAGCAGCCCGCTTGCGCCAGCGGCTGCAGCAGCTCAACGCCAGCCATGGTCACTACGAGCGCGATGGGCTGCGTGCCGAGGGCAAAGGCTGGCCGACGGCGATCCTGCGGGGCATCGCGGGCGATGGGGATGCCGCCATGGAGATCGCGGAGCTGCTGGACGACGCTGACGTCCAGATCCGCCAGAAGGCCGCCGAAACATTGCTCCAACTGCAGCATCCGGAGACGGCTGCGTCGCTACGGTTGGCGCTGGACCGGGACGAGGACGACACTGTGCGTCGGTTGGCGGCGCTCACGTTGACACGCCTGGGGCAGGGGGCATCACTGACGATGGAACTGCTGCAGGATGCGGACGCTCGCTGGCGCCGCTGGGCGGCACTGACCCTGGCGGAGAGCGGCGACGACCGGGGGGAAAACGAGCTGATCGCCTGGTGGATGAGCGGTGAGCGCTCGTTCGAGGAATCGACGGCCATCTTGGGCGCGTTCGGCAAGATCCGGAGCCGCATGGCGGTGGGACCGCTGCTATCGGCTTTGAATGACGTGCGTCTTCGTCCGCACATCGCGCGCACTCTGGCGCTGATCGGGGATGACGCGGCGCGCGGGCGTTTGGCGCAGGCGCTGGGAAAAGAGCCGTACCAAACGGCCCGGGTCGCGCTGGCTGAGGCGCTGGTGAGCCTCGGGGCAGACAACGAACTGGTGGTGCCGCTGCGCCGCTGGCTCGGCGTGCCGGATCCGCTCCAGGGTGGCCTGGGCATGGCTGCCCAGGCCGGCATTATCGAACACCTCGGCGGGCCCTCGAAGAGCGACCTGCGGACGCTGAAGCGGAACGCCGAGCTGGGCGAGCTGGTGCGTCTGATCGTGCCCAAGTGTGGCAACGGCAAGGGAGTACGGCTGCTGGCTCGGGCCAAGAACCCGACTGGCGCCCCCGCCGCGCTCCGGGTCGGGCTGCCGCACGGCATGTTTTCCTACGATGCCGAGGGAAAGCTGCGTAAGGCGCGCAAGATTCCGGAAATACACCCTAAAATGCAGGTCCGGCTGGAGTTTCCCGCGAGCCCCGAGGCTCGGGAGCTGCATCTCGAGGTCCCCGGGGAGTTCGGGCTGGCAGCGGGGCGCGCGTCGCATCTGGTCGTGCTCGCAGAGCGAGGATTGGAGCTGGAGGCGTTGGCTTTGGTCCCGTTTGCAGACGAGCTCCGGCCCCGGCGCGGTGCGGCCTCCGAAGAAAAAGGTTCGAAAACACCACCACAGGCTGGAAATGTCGCAGGCAACCAGTGATATAGAGCGCCCCGTGGCTGACGAAGAAATCAAGGTCCAGGACGAGAGCGAAGTCGAGGAAGCGGAAGGCGCGGAGGCGGCTTCCGAAGCTCCTGCCGAACCGCAGAATCGACGTGCTCGCCGCGCAGCGGCCTCTCAGGCGCGCAAGCACCGCTTGAGAGAGCGGCGCGAGGCTGAGGCGATCGGCCTCGACGCCCAAGAGATGCTCGACGACGCGCTGGTGCGGAGCACGGATACGGCAGCCAAGTGGTTTCGGCGCAACTCGAGT
This sequence comes from Polyangiaceae bacterium, assembly GCA_050290545.1. Taxonomy (GTDB): domain Bacteria; phylum Myxococcota_A; class Polyangia; order Polyangiales; family Polyangiaceae; genus SZUA-265. The sequence goes on from JBNKHV010000036.1 coordinate 371,848, forward strand.
AAGCTCCAGTGGGCGCTGGTGATCGGCATCGTCGGTTGGTCGGGTTGGGGCATCTACGGCTGGCGCTCCGCTGCCGCCAAGGCGGAAGCAGCGGATGCCGTCGCAGAAGCCGTGCGCGTCGAGCGCGGCAGAATCGGCGACCCGGAAGAGCAGGGCAAGCCGAACGATCAGAACGTGATCGATCCGACGCCCATCTTCAACGATCGAGATGCGCTGCTGGCGGCGGCACGAGAGCGGTTCGAGGCGGCCTCGAGCATGCGACCCGGCAGCGGAACGGCGCTGTATGCGAAGTTGTCGCTGGCTGCGGTGTTGCTCGACAGCGGAAAACACGAAGAGGCGCTCGCTGCCTACAACGACGTCAAGTCCTCGGAGGCTGCTGCGAGTGATTCGGAGCTGCGCGGACGCGCGCTCGAGGGCGCGGCGCTAGTTGCCGAAGCCAAGGCCGACAAGAAGGGCGCCATCGCTGCCTACGAGGCGCTCGAGGCGGCCGACATCGATGGCTTCACCGACCTGGCGCTCTACCAGCAGGCGCGCTTGCATCACGAGTTGGGCGAATCCGACAAGGCGCGCGAGATCGTCACCAAACTGAACGAGAAGCTCGGTCCGGTGCCACCCATGGGCGGCCCGACCAGCTATTTGCGCAACGGTGTGAAGCTGCTCAGCGACGAACTGGGCTTGGAGCAGCCAGTGCCGCCGACGAACGACATCACGCCGCTGCAGCTCGATGCGCTCAAGGCGCAAGTGCAGGGCAAGATCAACGCAGCCTCGCAGAAGAAGAAAGCCGAGCAAGACACGGACACGCCGGCAGAGGAGTCTCAGCCCAAGGACACTCCCGCCGCGGCTGAGAAGCCGGCAGAGAAGTGATGCTTGCTCGCACGGCCTGGTTGCGTCGCGGCGTGACGTGTCTGGCGTTGGGAGCCGCCAGCTTCGGCTGCGATCCGATTCGCACGACGGCTCACCCGGAGGTGGAAGGCTACCGCAACCGGCCGAGCTACGCGATGCACCTGCTGTATCGGCAGGACATCGTCGCCAGTTCACGCCGGCAGGGCGAACCGTACGAGCGCGGCGGAGCGGCGATCGACGTCGAGCACCACCGGGTGTTCGTTGGCTCGAGTGACCGCGGCCTGTACGCGCTGCGGGCCGAAGACGGTGAGCGCATTTGGCGTTTCGAGACACTCGCGCCGGTGCAGTGTGAGCCGCTCTACGATCCGAAGGAAGAGGTCGTCTACTTCGGTTCGAACGACGGGGCGCTGTACAAGGTGGCTGCCGCGACGGGCAAGCTGCTGTGGCGCTTTGCGACCAACGCCGAGGTCGCGCGCCGGCCAGTGCTGGTGGGGAATCGACTCTACTTCGTCAACGCCAACGACACCGTGATCGCCGTCGATGCGGCCTCTGGGAAGCGCATCTGGAGTCAGCATCGCGCGCCGGCGCTCGGCATGGAAGTGGCCGGGCATGGCGGAGTACTGGTGCGCGGCGGGCTGATCTTCGTCGCCTTCAGCACCGGAACCGTCACCGCGTTCGACGCTGCCAGCGGGCGCGAGGTGTGGGAGCCCGTCGACATGGCGGCGGAAGCCGAGCAAGGTCTGGGTCGTGTTCCGGCGTATCTCGACGTCGACACGACCCCCGAGTATGCCATCGTGGCGGGCGTTCCGGCCATCGTGGTCGGCAGCTACGAAGGTGGCGTCGCCGCGTTGCGAGCCGACAACGGTAACCAGATTTGGTCCAATCTGGCGGTCACTGGCACCACGGACGTCAGCATTTGGCGGCAGCCGGCGCACACCGATGAGCGTGGGCGCGTGCACCCACGACGTCGCTACGTCATCGCCAGCTCCGGCACCACCGGTCTGTGGGCGCTGGACTTGGACTCGGGTACCGAGCTGTGGCGACGAGATTTGCCAGACGGGGGCACCAGTGCTCCGGCGTACATCAGCGGCGCGATCCTCATCAGCACGACGCAGCACGGACTCTTCCTGGTCAATCCGGTCGACGGCGCCATCATCGACGGCATCCACACTCAGGCGGGTTTCTCGATGCCGCCGGCCACGCACGGCCGGCGCGCGTTCATTCTGAGTGACTCGGGTCAGTTCTTGGCGTTCAGCGTGCCGGCGCCGACACATCGTCCACGTAGCGACGACTGGTTCGCTAGCGCGTACTGAGTAGCGGTTCGTCAGAGCGCTGGTGAAGAAGCGCCGCTCACTCGAGCGCCGGCTGCGGCGCGACCAAGGCCGCGTCCGCTGGTGTGACGCGAGCACGCCGGCGGCCGCAGCCAACCAGTGGTGTGCCGGTTCGGGTTCGCGTCGGGGCATTCTCGAGTGTGACCTGAGTCCCCCGGGCGATAGCTAGGAAGTCGCATAAGATAGATTATGTTAACTATCGGATCGGGGTTCAGCCGGGGGAGCCGCACACATAGCGCAGCGCTGAACCCTGCCGCTCTTGTGTCGATCCCGTGCTTGGTTGACAGTACGGCGCAGTGACTACGAGGACCGCTGGCGGCGACGAACGCCGAGAGCCGACGCGCGCTGATGTGGCGCGACGCGGCGAGCGGTCGTCTGGCTGAGGAGAAACGCATGTTGAGATGGTATCGGTTCCTGTCCGTTGCAAGTTGGTTCGCCTGGGTGTGTCTGGTCGCGAGCGGAGCTGCGGCTGAAGGCAGCGAGCAGACCGGTTCGGATGAGCTGATGACCAACGAGAGCGCTGGCGAGACGGTGCTCTTCGTCGACGTGCTGCCCGGCGATGGCTTCCTGAACATCGCTGCGCGCGCCGGTGACCTGGCGGAGTTCGACGTGCGCGTGACGGATCCCGACGGAGTCGCCGAGGTCCACACCCTGAGTGACGGCGCCGGGCGGCTGCCGCCAGCGATGCCCGGCATGATCAACGACCCGCTGCGGGTCGACGTCTCGGGAGCTCCTGGCGTCTGGGAGATCCAGTTCCTGGTCGACGAGATTTACCCCTACGACATCTCCGTTACGGAGACCGCCGACAACGTGGATCCCACCGCGGTGCCCGTCGGCGGTGGTCGGCTGTTCTCGAACGCGTGGCACATCTCCGGTCAGCTCCCGAACACGAGCGGCTTGGTCCTCGACCAGACGTACTTCGTGCGTTCACCCGTGGGCGTCAGCAGCGAGTACATCTGGCGCTTGGATTTGGGCGGCCTCGCGGGTGGCTTCATGTGCGTCGTGGCGAACGATCTGGGGCTCCCCGGCGATCTCGCCCGCAGTAGTCAGACCCTGGCGACCCTCAATGCGGCGACTGGCGCGACGGCCGCAGCTCGCGACTACTGCGACGACCTGGCTCAGTACCCGCTCTACCTCAATGCTCCAAACTCCCGCGGTCCACAGCCGAGCGCGCCCACGCTGACGTTCAGCGGCTTCGGGGGTTGCGGCGCGGTGCTCGAAGGCGCTGGTGGGACCTTCGAGTTCGAGACCGATCTGCCTGGCACCTACGAGATCATCATCGACACGGACCGCAACGGCTACGACGCCGATGACGTCATCCTGTCGGGTGCTGCGACGGCGGGCGCGAACGCCGTGGTGTGGGATGGGTTGAACCGCGCAGGCAATCCCGTGCCCGCGAGCGCGACCGAGTACGACGCGCGGATTTCGGTGCGCGTTGGCGAGTTCCACTTCACGGCCATCGACGTCGAGGCGACGGATCCGGGCGTGAGCGTCGTGCTGGTCGCTCCGGGCGATCTCAGCGAGACCAACACTCTGATGTATTGGGACGACCGTGCGATCATCGGCACCAACACGAACAACGTCCCGGACCCTGCGGTGACGGTCCCCGACGGCGTGTCGAGCGCGACGAACAGCCACGACTGGGGTGATGCCCTGACCGGCAACAACGGCGTCGGCAACGACGCCTTCATCGACACCTGGGTCTTCGGCGCGCAGGATACCGAGCAACTGAGTTTCTTGGTGCGCGACCCGGCCGACGACGTCGATGGCGACGGAGTGATCAACGGCGTGGAGTGCGCACTGGGCGATACCGACGGCGACGGCACACCGAACGTGTTCGACCCCGACGACGATGGCGACGGCATCCTCACCATCGACGAGGACGTCGACGGCAACGACGACCCGACGGACGACAACACCGACGGCGATGACGTGCCGAACTACCTCGACACGGACGACGATGGCGACGGCATTCTCACCATCGACGAAGACGTCGACGGTAACGACGACCCGACGGACGACGACAGCGACGGCGACGACATCCCGAACTACCTCGACGCCGACGATGATGGCGACGGCGTGCCCACCGCCGACGAGGACATCGACGGTGACGACGATCCGACGAACGACGATACCGACGGCGACGACATCCCGAACTACCTCGACACGGACGACGATGGCGACGGCATCCTCACCATCGACGAAGACGTCGACGGCAACGACGACCCGACGGACGACAACGCGGACGGCGACGACGTGCCGAACTACCTCGATCCCGACGACGATGGTGACGGCATCCCCACCATTGACGAGGACGTCGATGGCAACGACGACCCGACGAACGACGACACGGACGGCGACGACGTGCCGAACTACCTCGATCCCGACGACGATGGTGACGGCGTGCCGACCATCGACGAAGACGTCGATGGCGACACCGACCCGACCAATGACGATACGGACGGCGATGACGTGCCGAACTACCTCGATCCGGACGACGACGGCGACGGCATCCCCACCATTGACGAAGACGTCGATGGCGACACCGATCCGACGAACGACGACACGGACGGTGACGACAACCCGAACTACCTCGATCCTGACGACGACGGCGACGGTATCCCCACCACGCAAGAGATCGCGGACGCGGGTGATGACATCGACTTTGACGACGATGGCGACGTCAACTGGCTCGATCCCGACAGCGACGGCGACGGCATCAGCGACGCGGCCGAAAACACCGGCGACGGCGATCTGAACAACGACGGTGTGCCGGACTATCTCGATCCGGAAAACGCCCCCGCCGACACCGACAACGACGGCATCCCCGACGAAGTGGAATGCGCGGGTGACATCGACAATTGCGTCGATAGCGACGGCGATGGCTCCCCCGACAACCTGGACCCTGACGACGACGGCGACGGCATCCCCACGATGGACGAACGCCCCGACGCGAGCGACGTCGATAGCGACGAGGACGGCACCCCCGACTACCTCGATCCGGACGATGACGGCGATGGTGTGCCGACGGCCACCGAGCGTCCCGACGACGAGGACGTCGACACGGACGAGGACGGTACCCCGGACTATCTCGACACGGATGACGATGGTGACGGTGTGCCGACCACTACCGAACGTCCCGGTGACGAAGACGTCGACACGGATGACGACGGCACTCCCGACTACCTCGATCCCGACGACGACGGTGACGGCCTCTCGACGACGAGTGAGCGTCCCGACGACGAAGACGTCGACACGGATGAGGACGGCATTCCCGACTACCTCGATCCGGATGACGATGACGACGGCGTGCCCACGACGACCGAGCGCCCCGACGGCGAAGACGTCGACACGGACGATGACGGCACGCCGGACTACCTCGACCCCGACGATGACGGCGACGGGCTCACCACCGAAGAAGAGCGGCCTGGTGACGAAGACGTCGACAGCGACGAGGACGGTATCCCCGACTACCTGGACGCTGACGACGACACGAGTGACGCCGGTGTCGATGCGGGCGTGCCCCCACCCGACGTCGAGCCCGAGGCCGGTGTGCCCGAACCCGAGCCGACTGACGTGGTGACCGACGTCACCACGGAAGAGACCGAAGAGCCGCCGGCGACGGACGAGGAAACGGACGTCGCGATGGAGACGGAGGAAACCGACGAAGAGACTCCCGATCCCAGCTTCGAGCGTTCGCTCGAGGGTGGCGGCTGCGGGTGCACGGTTCCCGGTTCGCAGTCGTCGGGCCGCTCGGCACCTTGGGCACTGCTCGCAGCGCTAGTCGCGGCAGTCGTGATCCGACGCCGACGCTCACGCGCGTCGAGTGCTGTCCTGCGCCGACGCTCAGACGCGTCGTCCCGAACGCCGTGGATGCTGCTCTTGGTGGTCTTCGCTGCGAGCCTCCCCCGCCCCGCGTTGGCGCAGTCGAACGAGGGCATCGCGCTCAACCGCTACGAGCCCTCCGAGCGGGGGAGCGATTGGTTTCAAGGCGAGTCCTTGGATCTGCGCGGAGAAGGTCGCTGGTCGGTGGGAGCGGTCGGCGATTGGGCGTTCAAGCCGTTGGTCGTCTACGACGGCAACGGCGACGTGGTGCAGGCGATCATCAAGCACCAGGCCTTCGTGCACTTGGGCGCGAGCGTCGTGCTTTGGGATCGCGTGCGCTTCGGGTTGAACCTGCCCATCCTCGCCTATCAGGATGGCTCGAATGCTCGAGTGAACGGCGTGACCTACACCGCTGCGGACGGTGCCGCCCTGGGCGACGTTCGCCTCGGAGCCGACGTGTGCTTGTTCGGTGAATACGGCGATCCGGCCACGATGGCGCTCGGAGCGCAGTTTCATCTGCCCACGGGAAGTCGCGACAGCTTCACCAGCGACGGCAAGGTGCGCATCACCCCGCGCGCTTTGCTCGCCGGTGACGTCGCGAACTTTGCCTACTCGGCGCGGGTTTCCAGCGCGCTCCGCACCCAGACGGACAACTTCGCCGGTGAACCCTTCGGCGCGGATCTGCAGTTCGGCGCAAGTGCGGGCTTGCGCTTCAGTGACGACGAGTGGTTGGTGGGCCCCGAGCTCTGGGGTTCGACCGTGGTGTCGGACTCGGGAGATGGCGCCTTCGAAAAACGCACGACGCCGTTCGAGGGGGTGCTCGGGGTACACTACTTCAGCGGACCTTGGCGTTTTGGAGCGGGCTTTGGTCCCGGCATGACCCGAGGACTCGGCGCCCCAAAAGTGCGAAGCCTGGTTTCGGTAGAGTGGTCGGAAGAGGTCGAACAGCCCCTGCCCCCGTCGGACACCGATGGCGACGGCATCTACGACGAGGACGACGCGTGTCCCGATCTCGCGGGTGAACCCAACGAAGACCCGAGCAAACACGGCTGTCCTCCTCCCCCGCCCCCGCAAGATACGGACGGCGACGGCATTTTCGACGAGGACGACGCCTGCGTCGAGACTCCGGGCGAAGCCAACGACGATCCCAAGCTCAACGGCTGCCCGCCCGCCGACACCGATGGCGACGGCATCCTCGACGAGGACGACGCGTGCGCGACCGAACCGGGCATCGCGAGCAGCGATCCCGCGAAGCATGGCTGTCCGCCCCCGCAAGATACGGACGGCGACGGTATCTTCGACGAGGACGACGCGTGTCCGAAGGAAGCGGGCAAGCCCAACGAGGATCCCAAACAGCACGGCTGCCCGCGCGCTCAGATCACGGGCAAGCAGATCATCATCCTCGACCGTATCGAATTCGATACCGGCAAGGCCACGATCCGCTCGGATAGCACGCCGATCCTCGAGGCCGTTCGCCAGATCCTCGAAGAGAACAAGCAAATCGAGCAGCTGCGGGTCGAGGGTCACACCGACAACCGCGGCTCGGCTCAGCTCAACGCTCGTTTGAGTGCGGAGCGCGCGGCGGCCGTCGTCGAGTGGCTGGTCGAACACGGTATCGACCGTTCACGGCTTGTCTCGGCTGGCTTTGGGCCCCAACGTCCGATGGAGACGAACGACACGGAGGAGGGGCGTCAAGCCAATCGTCGCGTGGAGTTCCACATCGTCAAGAGCGACAAGAAGTAACAGGAGATGACGTCATGGATCTGATCGCAAACCTCAGCTCACAACTCGGCATCGATGCGGGCCAAGCCCAAGGCCTGGCCGGTACCGCCCTCGGGTTCATCCAGCGCCAGGTGGCGGACAAAGTCGGTAGCCAAGAAGCAAGCGCCCTCGAAAACGCGGTGCCAGAGCTCGGCAGCTGGGGCGAGAAAGCGGCAGCCTTGGGTGGCGGCACCGGTGCTAGCAGTGGCGGCGGTGGCCTGTTGGGCATGGCGGCGGGGCTCGTCGGGGGCGGCGAACTCGGCGAGTTGGCGGGCGCTGCCTCGAAGCTCGGCCTGGACGCTAGCAGTGTGCAGAAGGCTCTGCCGCTCATCACCAGCTTCCTCGAATCGCGTCTCGATGCGGGCACCCTGAGCAAGATCCTTCAAGCCGTGCCGTTTCTGAAAGGCGGAGGCGGAGGCGGACTCGCGGGCGCCCTCGGCGGCCTGCTCTGAGCTCGAGTCGGGCGCCCTCGGGCGGCCTGCTCTTGGATCGAGTTGGTTGCGGTGCCCAGCTGCCCAGCAGGGCGCCGCGCCTCTCGTCCCCTTCATTCGACGTAGATCATCTTCTTGGTCATGCCGCCATCGACCACGAAGTTCTGGCCGGTGATGAAGCTGGCGTGCTCCGAGAGCAGGTAGCTGACGAGCGCCGCGATGTCCTTCGGCTCCCCGATGCGCCCCGCGGGGTGCTGTCGGTGGTCGATCTCGCGGTGCTCGGCTGGCGCTGCGCCGGGTTGTGCCGTGCTGGTGTCGATCCAGCCGGGGCTGATGGCGTTGACGCGCACTTCGGGGCCCAAGCTCATCGCGAGCGCATGAGTGAACGCCACGACGCCCCCTTTGGACGCTGCATAGGCCTCGGTGTTGGCTTCCGATTGCAGCGCGCGCGTGGAGGCGATGTTGACGATGCTCCCCCGCCCCGCGCGCAGCAGCGGGGTCGCGTGCTTGCTGCAGAGAAACACGCCATCCAGGTTGGTGCGGAGCACGCGACGCCACTGCTCCAAGCTGAGCTCTTCGATCGGCGGCACTGTCGGATCGGCGATGCCCGCGTTGTTGACGAGTCCGCACAGTGTCTTGGTGCGCTGCCCGATCGACTCGAAGGCGGCGCGCACCTCCGCTTCGTCACCGACGTCACAGTACAGCGTCAACAAGCGCGCCTCGCTCGCTTGGCGACTCAGCTCGGCGAGTGACTCTCGAGCGACGTCGAGAGCCGCGACGGAGTGCCCCTCCTTCAGCAACAGCTCGACGATACCGCGCCCGATGCCGCGCGCGGCGCCGGTAACCACCACCCAGGGATGCATGGCGGCTTCATAGCAGGTCGGGGCTGGGTTCGTCGCGACTCTGTGCTCGATAGGTGCTGGCAGGCGCGCAAGGAATGCGCCCCTGGACAGACCTTCATGCACGTTCTTGTGTGTCCGCTTGGTGAGCGTTTGCTCTCTGCGCAGCATTCCCACTAGCGTCGATTCTGGAGTGAGCTGCGACGGGACGTCACTTGCTTTGCTCGGGAGGATTTGCGAACGTCGACGAGCCGCTGGGCGCGGCATCTTGGGAGGTAGGCTCTGCGCTTTCCGTCAGTCGTTGGTCTCGTGGTGTCGTTGTCGACTTCGGTCGTGGCGTCTTCGGCGGCCTGCCTTTGGCCGTCGGTGGCGTTGGCCAACCCCCACGACATGCCCATCGGTGGGCGCACCTCGGCGATGGGTGGTGCGGGCGTGGCCGCGGGCAACGACTCGGCCATGCCGTACCTGAACCCGGCGGGCCTCGGCGCCCTGCCCCGGGACGTCTTCGCCCTGTCCACTTCCGTCTACGGCGTCAACCGCGTGACGGTCGACAATCTGCATTGGCCGGGTGAGCCCGGTCGCGCGTTTACTCTGGGCAGTGTGTCCGATTCGTCGGGCACGCTCTACGACCTTCCGTCGTCGGTGATGTACCTGAAGAACCTCACCGAGGGGCAGACGCGTCACCTGGTCTCCATCTCGCTCATCTCGCCGAGCTCGGGCAGCCACCAGCTGTTTTCGCGGGGCTCGGCCGCGGTGCCGTCCCTGAGTGGTGACGTGCGGCAGCAACTGACCGTGACCAGCTCGTGGCGCGACTACTACCTCGGCCCGACCTACGCCTTCGGCACTGAATCGTTCAACGCGGGGCTGTCCGTCTACACGGTCTTCACGCGTCAAAAACACACCTTCCAAGATAGCTACCTGGCGACGGCCTTCGGCTCCACTCAAAGCACTTACGAGGCGCGTTACTTCTCCGAATCGACGGCGCGTTCGACGGTCCTGGTCGGGGGCGCGCAGGCGCGGCTGTTCGGAGATGCCTACGTGGGGCTGGCGCTGGCTTTGCCGGCGATCCACCAGACGGGCACGCGTCGGGCCTCCGCCACCTACTCGTCGTCGGGGCTCGACGATACGGGCACGCTGTTCACCCAAGCCAGCGGGCAAGACACGGTGGAGACGGAGTTTTACGACCAACGCCCCACCCGTCTGTCACTCGGCTTCGCCATCGACTCGAAGCAGGCGTTCTCGTTCGCCATCGACGCGCACTACTTCATCACGCCGAACAATCGCTACCGGTGGGAGGGCTACACTCACCTCTTGCGCTCGCAGTCCGGTGCCGTCAGTCGCGACTACTACGAGTCGCTCGCGGGCGGCATCGACGGCGCCTCGGCGCTGGGGCTCAACGCTGGTGCCGAACTGCGCTTGACGCCGAGCTGGGCGCTTCGCGTGGGGGCGTTCTTGGATCCGTCCGTTCTCGCTCTCGCACCGGAGGAGCGGGGCTTGCCCGACGGCAACAGCGGCGAGCGGCTCAACCGTCTGCACGAGCAAAACCGCGTCGGGGCCAGCCTCGGGCTCGGGTACTTTCAGGACCCGTTCGAGACCAGCTTCACGATGGTGTACACCCGCGGCACAGGCGAGTTCCTCGCCGCGGACAGACTGACGACACCGGGCCGCTACCTGCACACCCGCACCAGCGCGTCGACGGACACGCTGCTCTTCGTCATCAGTGGCGCCGTGACCATCGCCGAAGCCAAGGCGACGATCGAAAAGACGGCACCCATTCACGTCGAGGGGGTGACCGGTGAGTAGCCTCAGGATGCATTCACCCCTTGGCTCGCTCCTGCCCCTTGCCCCATCGCGGTTTCCGCGACGGGCCACTCGGGGTTTGGTGCTGGCGGCGTTGCTCTGCTCGGGGTGTTGGGAGCCGCTGCCAGATGCGCCAGCGGAGAGCTGCAACGTGACCGCCGAGTGCCCGCTCTACGAAAGCTGTTACGTCTTCGATCAGGAGTGCGCCGCGGAGCCCGAGGGTGGGCTCGTGGGGCGTTTCAAGTGCAGCCTGGAGGACCCAGATTTCCAGGGGCTTTCGGACATCTCCGGCACGCTCGAGCTGGGCGACTTCGGGACCCAATACGTCACGCTCTACGGCGCGACGTACTGCTCGGTGAACGATACGGAGGATCTCGGACGCCTGCTCGTCGTCTACGTACAGTCCAACACGACCTACACCTATCCCTTCCGCTTGAGCGCCGTGATCCCGTTCGACGAAGTCGACGACGGAGGACGTTACGAAGTGGTGCCCGGGCAAGCCATCTTGCAGACCCCGGCTGCGGACGGCAGTTTCGTCTCGTTGGCGCAGGTGAGCGGCGGCGAGTACGCGGTCGAGATGAAGCGTGACTTCGTCGAAGGCTACGTCGAGATCACGATGGAGCCCGCGCCATGAACGTCGCTCGCACGCTGGTCGGGGGTGCGGTCGTGGCGAGTCTCGTCGCGAACAGCGCGCTGGTGGCGGCACAGTCGGCGCGCTACTTGCCGGTCGGGGGCCGAACCGCGACGATGGGCGGCGCCGGGACCGCGGCGGGTAACGACGCCGCGATGCCCCACCTCAACCCGGCGGGCCTCGCTGGGATCCCGAGTGACGTCTTCGGGCTGTCGACCAGCGTCGTGGGGGCGACACAGCGCGAGGCGGACGACCTCTTGCGGCCCGATCGGGGCCAGAGTCTCGGCTCGCTGACGATCAACGAGAACAGTCAGCACTTTTCCACGGTCTTCGATCTGCCGACGTCGCTGTTGTTCATGAAGCACGTCGAGGAAGGCGGACGGCACCACACCTTCGGGCTCTCGTTGGTGACGCCGGCTGCGTCGAACTACACGCTGCAAGCGAAGTTTCTGGCGGACGTCGGGGTGGCGGATACCCTGGCGGAGCTCGCCAACGCCGAGGTGCGTGAGACGGATCACTATCTGGGCCCCTCCTACGCGGTGGCACTCAGCGACCGCCTGCGCCTGGGCGCGTCGTTGGATCTGCTCTACGCCGAGCACTACTACGAGTCGCAAACCAGCTACGAGCTGCTCCGCGCCGGTGGCTTCGGGCGAGGGATCTCGCGTGAAGGTGTCAAGCGGCAGGCGGAGGCGCTCGCTCTTGCCCCCATCGTCGGCGTGCAGTTCCGGCCCGGGGCGGATCTGTGGTTGGGTGCCGGCGTCGCGTTTCCGACTTTGGGCATCGCTGGGCGCACCTCGCGCTTTCGTCACACCTCCGTCTTGAACGACCTGGCGCTGGGCAACACCCAGCTCTTCGCCGAGGACGAAACCAGTCGCGGAGAGGCCGAGTCGAACCGCCCGCTGCGGGTAAACGTCGGCGCGGCGTGGGACGATCGCGAGGCTCTGTCCGTCGCGTTGGACGTGGAGTGGGCGGCCGCTCGCGACGAGGCCGTGCGCTACGACCAAGTCAACGAATTGGGCATCATCGCTACCGGGCAGCTCGATCGTTTCGTGCGTGAGCGTCAGGTCGTCACCCGCGACCGCACCCAAACGGTCAACGTGCGGCTCGGTCTGGAGTACGCGCTCGGACCGGTTCTCGCAGTGCGCGCAGGGGGCTTCACCGACTTTGCCAACACGCCGGAGTTGGGCCAGAGCTCCGCGGGTTTCGAGATGCGCGAAGATCGTTTCGGCGGCACGGTGGGCTTGGGCATCACCCTGGGGCCGTTCGAATCGACGGTGGGCGCAGCCTACATCGTCGGCAGTGGCAGCATCCTGGGGCTCGAGGGTGAGCCGGGTGCCGATGGTGTGCTCGTCGACACGGTTTCGCACACCACCTTGGCGCTGGTCTCCACCACCATCACTTTCGAAGAGGTGCAGGAGCGCGTCCAGAGCGAGGTCGAAAAGCTCGAGCGTAAGGTGCCCGAGCTGGGCCCGCGAGCTCCTGAGAAAGAGCCGCCCCCGCCGCCCGCTCCTGCCCCAGCAGTGCCCACCGTGCCGGAGTTACCCCAGCCCCCACAGGCGCCGCCCGTGCCCGAGGTTCCGCCGCTACCCGCCGTGCCGCCGGTGCCGCCAGCTCCAGCACCGCCCACCGTGCCGATGCCGGAAGTGCCGCCCGGGGCCCCGCCGCCCGCACCCGCTCCAGAGGCTCCGACTGCCCCGCCGCCCGCTCCCCCCACCCCACCCCAGGAGCCGCAGTGATGTCCCCCAGCGCAACTGTCTCCCAGCGCAGTGATGTGCCGAAGCGCAGTGATGTGCCGAAGCGCAAGCCCAGAGGAGACGCAGCCGTGAACTCCAAGCTGTTGTTTTGGGTCGCGTTCGGCGTCGTGTTGGCGGCGTGTGGTGAAGGCGATCCGCCGGAGGTGCCGCAGGAGGGGTGCGAGCGAACGGCCCACTGCCCCCTGGGGCGGCTGTGTCGGGTGCCGGCGGGCAGGTGCGTCGAGGTGCCGGAAGATGCGGTGATGGGCAGCTTCGCGTGTGTCGTGGGCGCGACGGAGAACGAGCGCTCGGAGAGTGCGACGGACATCACGGGCTCGCTCTCCGGTTACGAGCTCAGCTACTACGTCGGGATCCGCTGCGCAGAGCTCGATGGGCGCTTCGAGATCGTCGCGACTGGCATCTACGGCGATCCGCTGACGACCGAGTACCTGCTGATCTCGCTCGATCCGGGCGATCTGCCCAGCGACGAACTGCAGTTGCGCGCTGCCGATCCCGACGAGCCGGACCAGCTGAACACGGCCCTCGTGCTGGCTACGCTGCCCGACGACCAGCTGGTGGCCTGGGGGGGCGCGAGCGCGGGCTTCGTCCAGTTCGACGGCGACTTCGAAGAGGGCGAGCTGCTCGAGGGCTACCTGGAGATCGATCTCGTGGGAGGTGACGGGCCATGACGTCGAGTCTCGCGCTGCTCGTGTCGAGCGCTTTGTTGCTCGCGGTGGGCTGCGTCGCCGAGTCCGAAAGCGGAGCGCGCGGCGGGCTCTCGACGGAGCGACCCGACTTCAGCAGGTTCGATCAGGCGGAGCCGTCGAGCCTCGGCGGGAGTGCGGTCGACGACACCGACGTGGCATCGAGTGACGTGGCTGCGACCGACGTGGGCCTGACCGACGTGACCGCGACGGACGTCGACGCCACGGATGTGATCCCAACCCAAACAGATGAAACGACGACCGACGGCGTTTGCCCCTTCGAGACCGGCGCAGAACCCGAATGCGACGCTTGTGTCCAGGAGCGTTGCTGTGACGAGCTGTCCGCCTGCTCTGAGGGCTCGGCGTGCCTGGACTACAACGATTGCTTGATCGACTGTTCACAGATGGCGGACGTTGCCGCCTGTGTCGCCGCCGAGTGTGATGTCGATGGCCAAGGGGCAGCCGATCAGGCGGCGTACTTCGATTGCATCGATGGACAATGCGGCGCGGAGTGCGGTCAGGACGCGATCTGCCCCACCGCGCAATCGGGCTCGTCCGATCCGGCTTGTGCCGAGTGCATGGAGAGCAACTGCTGCACCGAGCTCACGACGTGTTTCGTCGGCTCGGCCTGCGTCGACTACGCCCAGTGTGTCGAGAGCTGCGATTCGCTCGAGTGTGTCGCTGCTCAATGTGACGTCTACGGCCAGGGTGCTTTGGATGAGGCCACGTTCACCGACTGCCAGGAGAGCGCGTGCCTCGACGAGTGCGGACTGCGCTCCGCGTGCTCGGTGTCCAATCCGCTCCCGGACGACCCGTTCTGCGGCCTGTGTCTGGAGGAGCGCTGTTGCAGCGAGCTATCCGCGTGCGTCGCGGGCACGGCCTGCGACGAGTACGTGACCTGCATCGCTGACTGCGCAGACAGCGCGGATGAGGCGAGCTGTCTCGCCGCCAACTGCCCGTCGGGCAGCCCGGGGCACGCCGAGTGGGCCAGCTTGCAGAGCTGCCTCGTCGTCGATTGTCAGACCGAGTGCCGCGTCGAACCCGGGTTCTGTGAGGTCGAGGTCCAGCTCGACATTCCCCGCTGCGATGCGTGTGTGGAGCTGGAATGCTGCGATGCGCTCGTCGCTTGCCGGGTGGGCACCGAGTGCAACGACGCTGCGTTCTGTGTCGACGCTTGCGACGCCGACGCTGACTTTGCCGGTTGCATCAACGCCAACTGTTCCGGCTTCAGCGATGCCGCATTCGAGCAGTTGCTGAGCTACCTCGAATGCGCCGGCGGGGACAGCGGGCCCTGCGCAGCCGAGTGTGCGAACTAGCTGTCTCCTGCCCTAGATCCCGTTGCCGGCAGCGTGCTAGCACGCCCACGTGAACGGCTGGGCTCGGGTTGGCTGCGTGGCGCTCGCCACCTCGGGTTGGCTGTGCTCAGCGTCGTGCCGCGCGGAGGCTTCGGTCACGGTGCAACGTTGGAGTGTTGCGCCCAGCTGCCCGTCGCAGTCGTGGTTCGTGCAACAGATCGACACACAGCTGGCGAATCGTTCCATCGACGCGGGGAGCGTCGGGGTTTCGGTGCGGATCGAGGCGCCCAGCGAGCAGCGCGGCTTTCGCTTGTCGCTGGCCGTGGACACGCGTCGCGGTGCCGGACGTCGCAGCTTGGAGGGGGCAACGTGCCTCGAGGTTGCCGAAGCCGCCGCGGTGATCGTTGCGAGTTCACTCACCGAAGCCACACCGTCCACGGCTCCTCGGACCCACCCCGACGCGCCTGCCAAAAACGACGACCCAGCCGGGGCGCCCCCACCCAATGCGCCCCAGACCTCAGCTCCCGCCCAGGGCACTTTCTCCAACGCCGGCACGGCAGCGCCGAACCCCGGCGCCGCGAGCGACGGCTCGTCGAATGTGGCTCCTCCGGCGACCGGCGAAACAGAGCCAACTCGCCCCACTGCGGACGTGGAAGGTCGACCGCCAGGCGCGGAAGATCCGAGGCCAACCGCCACTGACGAAGCCGGGCTGGACGCTGCCTCGCAAGACCCAGCGCCGGCTGCTGCGAGTGCCGACGAGCGACGGGAGCCAGCACGTGACGCGCGCCGAGCAGCGCCCCAAGCGCCGTCTCGAAGCACGACGGCGTCGCCCTTTTCCGAGCTCGCTTCGCGCTGGGCAGTCACGGCGGGCGGCTCCGTCGCGTCGGGTTTGCTGCCCAAGCCGGTGATCGCGGCCGGCGCCGGGCCTTCGCTGCGAGCGGGCAACTATGAAGTGGGGCTGCTCGTCGCTGGCGGCACGGCGCCGAGCCAGGTCGAGTTGGCTGCGGATCGCGCGGGCGTGGTGCTGCTCTCTGCAGACCCGTTCGCAGTGCGCTGGTGGCAGCTGAGCTCGTGGTTCGAGATCGGTGCCTTGGTGCGGCTCGGGGCAACGCGCCTGCAAGCGAACTTCGAGAACCTGGAGGACACCGTGGCGTGGTCACTGGCGCTATCAGCCGGACCGGCGCTCATGCTGCACGTCTCGCCTGCTTGGGCGTTGGGGCTCGCTGGTGGCGGCTCGTGGGCGCTGATCCCCGCTGAGATCCCGCTGATCGAAGCGACGGTGCCGCTGCCGGGCTGGACCCAGCCAGCGTTCGGCGCGTGGGTCGGATTCACGGTGAAACGTTCATTCTAGTTTCCAACTCGGGCCCTCGCGCGACACTCATGCTCCGAGGTCCGGTGTCGACGATGGTTTTGGACAGCGCAGCGGAGGTGACTCAGGAGTCCAGAGTGGGCTTACCTGAGCTCGCTCGGCGCTCGCCAGCGTCAGCTGCCGATGTGGGTCCGGCGCTGGCGTGGCTCGCGTACCGCGAGCACTTCGACAGCGTGTGGCGCCTGCTGCGGCGGCTGGGGGTTCCGGAGCACAAGCTCGACGATTCGGTGCAAGACGTGTTCATGACCGTTCACCGACGGGCTCGAGAGTTCCGCGGCGAGAGCCAACTGCGCACCTGGGTGCTCGGCATCGCGGTGCGCGTCGCGGCCAACGTTCGGCGCTCGGCTCGGCGCGAGGTGCAGCGTGAGGCGGCGCTGCCGGAGCAGCTCGTCAGTCCCGTTCAGCCGCCGGACGAAGCGGCCGCCCGACGACAAGCCGTTCACACCCTGCATCGACTGCTCTCCCGGTTGGACGAAGCGCACCGCGAGCTGTTCGTGCTCGTCGACTTGGAGCAGCTCAGCGTGCCCGTGGCGGCCGAGCTACTCGGCCTGAACCCGAGCACTTGTTACAAGCGCCTCGACGTTGCCCGCGCCCGTTTCGACGCGGAGCTCGAACACGAACGTGCCCTCGACGAACGGAGGCTCCGATGACCGAGCTCAGCCCACGCGCCCGCGCGCTGATCGCGGCGGCCAACGAGCAGGAGTGCGCCGACCCCACGTCGCGGCTGCGAGGTGCGGAGCGATTGCAGCGCGCGTTGGCCGGTGCCGGCGCGCTGGGTGCCGGCGTGTTGGCGTCGGCTTCCGCCGAGGCAGCGAGCGGCCTCGGCGCGAGCCCGTCTGCGGGGATCGCGCCGTCAGGCTCGGCGCTTTCCGCGGCGGGCTCCGCGGGCACGACATCGATCGCCGCAACATCCACGGCCGCAACATCCGGGGCAGCGACATCCACGGTAGTGGCATCGAGCGCAGCGACATCCGCGGCGACATGCGCAGGGGCAACGGTAGCGAAGACCGCAATACTGGGCGCGGCGAGCAGCGGCGCGGCGGCGGCGGGTTCGACCCTGGCCGGCGTCGGCGCCAAGGTGGTGCTGTCCGTGGCGCTCGGGTTTGCTGGTGCGGGGATAACGCACCAAGCCGTCGAACTCGCGACCGCCCCGCCGCTCGAATCCCAACCCGTCGCGGCCCGGACGGAGGGAGCCGGCGCCTCCAGCCCCACATCAGTGTCCCCGCGCGCGGCCTCGAGTACGCTCGCGGGCCACGAGTCGCTTCGCGAAGACGCCGAAGCCGCGCTGGCAGACGACAACACGGAAGCCGCGTCGACCGAGCTGAGCCCCGCGCGCCGAGCCGCGCCGGCAGACGACAACACGGAAGTCGAGTCCGCAGAGCTGAGCCCTGCGCGTCGAGCCTCGTCGCCTGCCACTGAGCCTGGCGAAGCCGTGCGCCCCTCGCCCGCCTCACGCGCGCGCACTTCGCGGCAGCCTGACGCGAGTGAGCCGACGTCGGCGTCGCGCTCGGCCGTCACCTCCTCGCCCGCGTCACGACCGGCACCGGGCGCCAATGCGGGTGCACGCGAGAGCTTGCGCGACGAGGTGCGGTTGCTGTCCCGGGCGGAGCGTCTACTGGCTGAGGGGCGAGCGGACGAAGCTCGCGCGCTGCTCGAAGCTGAAGCGGGCACTGACGTTACGGACGCCACGGGGCGTGTGAAGGGCGCTGAGCCGGTGAAGGGCGCTGAGCGGGCGGAGAGCGCTGGGCCAACCCGCGTGCAGGGTTCGCCGAGCGCGTTGCACATCGAGCGTCGCGCGTTGCGCATCGTCGCTGGGTGTCGTTCTTCCGCTCCAGCGCAGCGCGAGCTCGCGTTCGAGCGAGCGCGGGCGTTCGTGCGCGACTACGGCGAGACGCCCCTGGCGGAGCGGGTGCGCGCCGAGTGCCAGAAAAAGTGAACGTCGAGCACGATTTGTCGGCAAGTTCGGATCGGCCCGGACACTCAGGAGGTATGCAGGAGCAGGAGTGCGGTTCGAGGGAGACCGGAGACATCCGCCCAGCCGGGGAAGTGCCTGGTGCCAGGGGCTTTGGGCGGATGTCTCGGCGGCACTGGCTGGCAGCCGCGGCGGGCTGGGGGATCTCGGGGGGCGCGCTGCGGGCGCACGCACACGGTGGTGCGGCGATGTCGCTGCCGACGTTGCTGCAGCACAGTGCTGCGGTCGTGCTGGCGACCCCCAAGACGACGGAGAGCTTGTGGGAAGGCTCGGGTCGCGAACGGCGTATCGTGACCTACGCCGAGATCGACGTGCACGAGACTATCGACCAGCGCGTCGAGTTATCGGGCTCGGTGACGGTGCGCGTGCTCGGGGGGCGAGTGGGCCACATCGGTCAACTCGTGCTGGGCGCGGCCGAGCTCGCCGTCGCGGAGACGAGCGTGTGCTTCTTGTGCCCGCTGGGTGACGGCACGTTTGCCATCGCTGGCATGGCGCAAGGGCACTACCGCGTGCAAGCCGACGACGTCGAGACGCCCCGCTTGTACGCGAAAGAACCGGCTCTGGAGGTGGCGGGTCACGACCCACAGTGCGCCGTGACGCGGTTGCACGGCGGCAGTCTTTCGCGTTGTGAGCGCCTTGTGCGGGAGGTGCTCGGGCCATGAAGCGCTGGTTTTTGGGTTTTGTGTTTGCCTTGTCCGTGGGGCTCTCGGTGTCTGAGCGAGCCTCGGCTTTTTGCCGAACGACCAGTGCCAACCCCTCGGGACCGGAGCCCGTGGTGATCGATGAGGAGGGCTGCATTCTCTCGGGCACGCCGCTGGCTTGGGACACGACGTGTATCCCCATCGGTGTTCACGAAGCGGGCTCCCCCAAACGCGGCATCTCGTTTGCCGAAGCGCACGAGATCGCCTCGCAGGCCTGGTCGGTGTGGGAGCAAGCCGAGTGCGAGGATGGTGCGCTGCAGCTGGCGTTCGTCGATCGCGGCAAGATGTTCTGCGACGAGTTGCAGTTTCTGAAGGAGGCGCAGGTCAGCAACAACAACGTGGTCATCTTCCGCGACGACTGGCCGTACGGAACCGGGAGCTCCCAACTGGCGCTCACCACCCTCACCTTCTCGACGGCCACGGGCGAAATCCTGGACGCCGACGTCGAGATCAACAGTGACGACATCGACTTCGGCCAAGGCGTCGACTTGAAGACCGCCCTGGTCCACGAGTTCGGTCACGTCTTGGGTCTTGCCCACGTCGTGGACCCCGATTCCGTGATGAACCGCGACGTCGATCGCAGCGAGGCGCGCACGACGCTGGCTTCCGACGATGCCGCCGGTGTCTGCGCCATCGCCGGCGCGGGGCCCGACGCCGTGAGCTGCAAGGCGCAGAAGGTCGACGTCGACTACACGCGTGAGTGCGCCGAACTCGCCGAGGTCCAATCGAGTTGCTCCCTCGGCCCACGCCCCGCGCCAAGCCTCGACTGGGTTTGGTTCGGAATGGTGCTGGCTGCGTTGGGGGTACGGCGACGGCGCTCCGTTCGGGCGTAGAAGCTCTCCCAGGGGCCCGGTGTCTCACACGGATGACACCTGCGCCGCCGAGTGTGCGAACTAGCCAAGCGTTGGCCTACCTCTGGCCGCAAATGCTAAACATGCCCACATGACGAGTCTTCGCAAACTGGTCCTGCTCATCGCTGCGGGCAGCAGCGCGGCGTGCTCGGGGGAGACTGACCCAGGGCCGCTCAGAATCGGCGCCTTGTACCAAGCGTTCGAGAACGGATCGGACACCCAGATCCCGGCCGACAACTACTACCTCAGATTCGTCGACGAACGCACGGTGCTGAACACAGTTTCCGACGACCCCCCTGAAGAGATCCGGACGTGGCTTCGCGAAGGCGGCGGAGCGATGGTGAATTCTGAGCGCTACACGTTGGACGGCAACACCGTGGTGATCACGTACAACCTGACTTCGGAGTACCGGGGCCTCATCGACGGCGACGAGATATTCTTCACCGTCACCGTGCCAGGCGGCAATCCAGCGCAGTTCGAGCGCAACTACAGACGACTGGACTAAATGAGCGAGCGCGATTCTCGGTCGGCTTTGCCTCACCCCATTGGGTCAGGGTGTGGCAAAGCCTCCTCCGGGGGGACTTCTCGCTCTGCATTTCCAGTGTTTCTCGAGGGCTTTCCAGCCCCCCGCCCCAGCTTCGCTGGGGCCTCAACCCAAAAAATGAGCGACTCGCATTCGCGCTCGCTCATTCGATCGGGCTCGACGTTCGAGTCGGAACTGATCTCGAGTCGGGACTACAGTCCCTGCAGGGCGTCGAGCACACCGTAGTAGGCGGGCTTCTTCATCCAGTTCTTGTCCCAGAGGGTGCCGCTCGGATCGCTGCCGTTGCAGTTCGTCTCGTTCCAGGTGTTGAGCCAGGAGTACTGGTCGAAACCCCAGAACGTAATGGCCGTGCATTCGGGCAGGTCCATGCAGAAGCTGACGACGTCGTGGTAGTACTGGGCTTGCTGCTCTGGCGTTACCCCATCGCACACGTGTTGGTCCATCTCGCTGATCACGACCTCGAGCCCCAGATCCGCGATGCGTTGCATGTTCTCCTGGATCTCGTCGAGGGGAAACTGCACGTTGGGCGTGCCCGTGTGCATCTGCACGCCCACGCCGTCGATCGGAATGCCGCGTTCGACCATGCTTCGGACCATCTCGTAGATGGCGTCCGACTTGGCGTTCATGCCGTCGGCGCGATAGTCGTTGTAGTAGAGCTTCACGTTCGGATCGACCTCCCGAGCGGCGATGAACGCTTCGTCGACGTAGCTCTGGCCGATCTTGGTGAACGGCGAATCCCAGTAACCCGTTCCTTCGTTGTTGATCGCCTCGTTGACGACGTCCCAGGCGATGACGGTGTCGTTGCCCTTGTAATGACCCATCACGCCCTCGATGTGACGGATCATGGCCTGGCGCACTTCTTCGCCGCTGGTCATGTTGGTGAGCCAGCTCGGGTTCTGGTAGCGCCAGACCAACGTGTGCCCTTTGACCTTCATGCCGTTGCGTTTGGCAAAATCGACGATGGCGTCCGCTCCGCTGAAGTTGAATCCGCCCGGCGAAGGTTCGATGGCGTCGAACTTCATCTCGTTTTCGGGGGTGAGGTAGTTGAAGTCACCCAGCGCAGCCACGTAGTTGGCATCATCGAGCTCGCCCGCCGACGCGGCATTCCCGATCAGTCGAGACGTGCATTCACCCGCCTCCTTCAGCGTCGTCGGCGTGGTCTCGCAATAAGGCGGACCGTCGCCGTCCTCTCCGCCCTGACCGCCTGCAGCCTCGGACACGGTGCCTGCCGCGCCGGCCGGTTCCGTGCTGCCCCCAGCGCCCGAGAGTCCACCCTGCCCGCCTGTGCTCGGCTCGCCCATGCCCGACGATCCGCCGACGCCCCCAGCGCCGTCGCCTGTGGGAGCTGGTTCGGCTGGTGTTTCACCGGCGCCCGTCGTGCCGCCGCCGCCAGTCGTTTCGCCGCTGCTCGCCGGAGTGCTGCCATCAGACATTCCGCCCGCGCCCCCGGCTGCACTCGGTGCTTCGACGGAGGGTGCGCCAGTCGTCGTTCCGGCGCCGGGAGCAGCGGCGGTGGGCGTGCCACCGGGTGCGCTTGGCGGTTGGGCTGAGCTACCTGCGCCTGTCGGCACGGTCCCGGTGGCCGTGGTGGTGGCCGCTGGACTCGGAACGCCGAGTGACCCGGCTCCTCCCGCTTGGGAGCTGTTCGACTCGGGATCGCTGTTCGACGTGCCGCACGCGGCGAGTAGCAGACAGGTGAGCGTGCTCAGGCGATGCATCATGCTTGGTCCCCTTGGAGGAGGCCTGCCTAACATCGCTTGGCGCGTCGAGTCGAGGGGCATCATCGCCCAGGCACCAGCCGTGAGGAGTTTCCAGTCACTGCGACAAAAGTTGCGTCAAAAAACGCAACGCTTCCGACCGCACTGGCGAGTGCGATGCCCCGGGCGCTTCGGGGTAAACTCCCCTGGCGTCACTCGTCCGTCGCGGGCACGCACTCGCCGGTGACACACTCTGCCGTGTCGCAGTCGTTTTCGGTCAAACACTGCACACACAATCCAAACGAGCAGGTGCACCCGCTGTCATTGCTGCAATCCACACCGGACCATTTCGCGATGTGCTGCAGAGCGACGACTCTCGGCGGACTGTCGCGATTGCTGGCGGCGATGGTGCTGGGGATCCCGATATTGTGGCGCACCGACCGCGCTGGTAGTCATGCACCTCGTCAACTGGTCGTGACGCGCGAGTGAGGGGGCGCGACGCGGCGCTGGGCGCCTCGGGTGAGCAAGGTGAGGAGCGCGGGCAGCACGAAGAAGGCGGCGGTCAGGCACGCAACCTCGCCGCCGATGGCGTACGCGCCGAACGACTGCAACGCGCGGTTGTCGGCGAACAGGAGTGCCCCGTAGCCAATCACGGTCGTGATGCTGCAGAGCAGGACGCTGCCTCCGCCAGAGCGCAAACCTCGGGCGATGCTGCCTCCTTCGGCTGCGACCCGATCATGCAGGTTGATGGCATATTCGGCGCCGATCCCAATGGTCAGGGGGATCGCCACGAAGTTGAGGAAGTTCAGTTTGGTCCCGGTCCAGGCAGCGAAGCCGAGAGTCCAGGCGACACCACAAGCCAAGCTCAGGATCACGACCAACACGGCCCGATAGCGGCGCATGCCGACGGCGCACGCCGCGAGCACGACACACAGTGACAGCGCGACCGCCTTCGGCCCATCGCGGCGCATGGCGCGGATCATTTCGCCAAACACGACGGCCCGCGCCGCAACTGGAGCCGGCCTTCCGTCGGACAGCGTTGCCTGATCCAAGAAACGGTCGATCTCGAGCAGTTGCCGGCCTCTGCTCTGGGATAGTTCCGGGTTCAGTTGGAGGTAGACTTGAGTTCCGATGGTACCGTCGCGCTCCGTGAAGCGATGCATGAGACCGCGGGGCAAGTCGTTGGGCGTCGGTGCCCGAAGCTCATCTGGCGGGCGAAGTTCCTGAAGCGCTTGCGACTGTCCGGTCGTCACGAGTGAGCCAAGTCGGTCGATGCGAGTTCGAATCAGCGTCAGCAGTCGCTCCTTCTTGGCGAGCTCCGCCTCATCACCGCCCAAATATGTCGACAGCGTCTCGATCCTTCGTATCAGGCGCGAGGCGCCTGCAGCGCCTTGCAGTCGCGTCACCATCGCAGGCACCTCGCTCGGGTGCTCAGTCAGAACCAACTGTGGTGCGCCGCGACTGCCCAGCACGGCGTCGACGACCTTCGACCAGCGCGCGGGACCATCTGCTTGCGATTCGTTCGCGCGACTCGAGAGCTTGCCGAAGTCGTATTCCCAAGGGTCGCGGAAGTAACTCGGTAGCACGACTGCACAGCCGAGCGTCAGCACGGTCGCGAGTGAGAGCACGACCACGGGGAGAGCAGAACGCCGACTCACGCCGGCTTCGGGAGGGTCCACCGCCGTCAGCAGTTGGCGTGGCCAGATCCCGAACGACCCGCGGCGCTCAGCCCAGGCCACGAGCGCCGGGCACAGGACGAAGGTGGAGAGCCAGCAACTCACCATACCCACCGCCCCGATCAGCCCGAACTCGGAGAACCCCTTGAAGCTCGTGATCATCAGCGCACCGTAAGCTCCACCGGCCGCCACCGACGCGAGCCACGTTCCCCTGCGACAAACACGGGCCGCGTCGAGCAGTGCCGCTTCCAGATCCCAACCCGCAAGGCGCCTGTCTCGATAGCGTGCGAGATAGACGATGCTGTAGTTGATCCCGTTGCCGACGATGATGGAACCCAAGAACGTCGTGGCAGCATTGAGGTGGCCGAAGAACAGCTCGGCGGCGGCGAAGGCCACCCCGCACCCGACGGCAACCACCAAGCCGATGCAAGCCAAGGCCCCGAGTCCCCGGCGCCACACGAAATGAAGGCGCGCCGGCTCGTCCGCTGCCACTGGCGCCTCCCAGGACGTCCGACGAAGCGGCGTCGTCTCGTCAGCGCCGTGACCAACGCGGTCCTGGGACCAGGTGTCGTCGCCTCGAAAGGCGCTCCAGCTCAGATGCCGCTGCAGCACCGGCTGCAACGGCGTGGGCTTGCCGTGATGCACCGCGAAGAACCCGAAGAGAGTGATCAAGATCAGGCTGACCGCCGACAGGGACACGATGCCCAAGTCCTCTTCGAGCGCTCGTCGTTCGGCGATCGCGTTTGGGATCTCTCCTGTCAGCCCGATCTCTAGATCGGTCGCACCCAAGCGTTTCGCGACCCGATGAGAGGCTTTTTCGACCGCCTCGAGCAACGCCCCACCCGCGTCGTCGCCCAGTCCCGACCGCGTCGAGCGCAGCACGAGAACGTACGTCTCTCCGGTCAGCGAACTGTAGTAGCCAGTGGGAAACCGATTGTGCTCGTGAGATTTTCGCTCGGCGTAGGCGCGAATCGCAGGCACGACGTCGCGCTGCTTGCCCTGCTGCGCCGCCAGTTCTGCCTTCAGTTCGCTGGTTCCGAGATCGAGGCAAGGATCTTCGAGTTCCGCATAGCCAGGCAACGCTCTAGCGGCTGCTGCTTTCAGCTCACAACTCAGCCGCTCCAGATCTGCGCTATCGATGAACCACCAGTGGTAGCGCGAAAGGTAGTCGCGCAGCCGCCCCGGCCCGTGTTCCATGCTCGCCAGCATCTCAGGGTGGGTAGACGCCAGCTCGGTTTCGAGCCCATCGACGAAGCGCTGGTTTTTGCGAGCGTCCGGCGAGCGAGCGACGACGATGATCGACGAGCCGCTGCTGGTCATGCGCTCCAAGGCGGACCGATAGCGCAACGCCGCCGCGCTGTCGGTCGGCAACAGCTCGATGAAGTCGCCCCGGATTTCCAAGCGAAGCGCCAGTGACCAGCAGACGACGAGCAGCACCGACGCCGCGACCAAGACACCTCGCGGACGCTGAACGGCGCGTCGAGTCCAACGCTCGAGCCAAGTCCCACGAACTGGATTAACCACATGCCCTCACGGGCAAGGGCGCATCGTGTCGTCCCGCGCCGTCTTCGACGAGGCCCGGGGCACGATGTGCCTCGTCGACGTCAGCCAGCGTGGAGTGTCGCGTAGACGGCGGCGAGTGCCACCATGAGCGGGATGGCGATCCAGTTCGTCGTCACCCACCAGGATTCATTTCTGTCGTCGCTCGGCCCGAACGTCGCCTTGCCAGTCTGGCGCGCCAAGTTTCCGGGCCTGGGCGCTGACGCTTCCCGGCGACTTGCGTCTGCCGCAGAACTTGACGGGGTTCGGTTGGGAACGCGCTCGCCTTGGTTCAAACCTCGCGAATCGGAAGCCTCTTGTCGAGACATGACCAGTCCACTTTGCTGTCCTTGGACGACACTCGTCGTCGAATCGACGGTGCGCCACGGAACGAGGCACATCATGCGCCAACGTTTTGCGAAAGCAAGAGGGCACGAATCGAAGCTGGCTGCCGACAGCGCGCTGATTTGAAGCTCCACTGCCAGAGGCGAGCAACGCTGCAGCGACGCTCGAAGCGGAAGAGTGGGGTCATGGTCGGGCCTGCTCTGATGCGCCGTAGGTTTGTTGGTAGCAGGCGACCGCCCTAGACAGCACCTCATGCGCCTCCTCAGGGCCCAGGAAGCCATCGACGGTCACCCGCTTGCCCTCCAGGCCCTTGTAGTCTTCGAAGAACCTCCGGATCTGCCGTTCGAGGTGAGCAGGTAGCTGCTCGTGGTTCGTGGTGTCGGCGTAAGCTGGATCGTCGACGTGAACTGCGATGAGCTTGTCGTCTTCCCTGCCCTCGTCTTCCATGCGCATCAGCCCGATGGCGCGAGCCCGCAGCACGGCGAGTGGCTGAACCGGCTCACTGTTGAGGACCAAGACGTCGAGCGGATCGCCGTCGTCACAATAGGTGCGCGGCACGAAGCCGTAGTTGGCCGGATAGACCACGGAGCTGTACAAGATCCGGTCCACTCGGAGCAGGCCAGTGAGCTTGTCCAGCTCGTACTTCACCTTCGAGCCTTTCGGGATCTCGACGATTGCATTGAAGAATCCGGAAGTCTCGTCGGCGAACGTCGCGACGTCGTGCCATGGGTTCATGTCCACTTCTCCTCGCTGGGGCTGGCTTGGTATGGGCTCTAGCTCCCGAGTCACGCTGACGCAACTGGCGAAAGACGACAGGCAGGTGGGCGGCCAACGAACCCGTCGCGCAGCACAGCTGCAACGCCCAACGCAAATGAGCAGGCTACTCGACGACATGCCTTGGCGAGTGAACCCAGTTCCGCTCATGATGGTGCCCTCCGGAGCAAGACGGCATGTCCACCCTTCAGATTGGTGTCCACCTATTCATGCAGCTCGGGGTCATCATCGCCACGTGCCGGTTGCTCGGGTGGCTCGGGCGACGTTGGCTCGGGCAGACCCAAGTGTTCATGGAGATGGTAGCTGGCGTGCTGCTCGGGCCATCGTTGTTCGGTTGGCTCACCCCGCACGTGCAGGAGCAATTGTTCCCGACGTCGCTGCCGCTGGCCGATGGCAGCGTGATGCATCCGAACATGGTGGCGTTGTACGCGCTGGCCCAGGTCGGGCTCGTCCTCTACATGTTCGTCATCGGGCTGGAGTTCGACGTCGGGTTGCTCAGTGGGCGGACCAAGAGTGCCGGTCTGGTCTCCGGTGCGGGTATCGCCGTGCCGTTTCTGGTGGGTGCCGCACTATTGCCGTATTTGACAGGGCGCGGCGATCTGTTCGCCAGCGATGTCTCGCTCGGAGTCGCCTGGCTCTTCGTCGGTGCTTCCATATCCATCACCGCCTTCCCGATGCTGGCTCGCATCCTGTACGAACGCGGTATCTCGAAGACGCGCTTGGGCACGCTGACCCTAGCGGCGGGCTCGATCGACGATGCCGTCGCATGGTGTCTGTTGGCTCTGGTGCTCGCATTGTTTCAGAAGGATCCTGAGGCGGCGCTGCTGACCGTGGGTGGCGGGGTGGCGTACGCCGTGTTCATGCTCACCGTCGGCAGGCGACTGCTGCGCGGCTTGGCCAGGGCGTTCGAACGGGAGGGGGAGCTGACGATGGACCTGCTCGCGGTGACGCTGATCCTGCTGATGGGCTGCGCTTGGTTCACAGACTGGTTGGGGATCTATGCTGTATTTGGGGCGTTCATCTGCGGCGCAGCCATGCCGAAGGGCGCGTTCGGGGAGGCGCTGACTCAACGTACCGAACAGCTGACGACCTCGCTCTTGTTGCCGATGTTCTTCGTGTACTCGGGTTTGAACACGAAGATCGGCCTCGTGAACACGTGGCCGTTGTGGGGTTTGACACTGCTGGTGATCGCGGTGTCGATCTTGGGCAAGGGGGTGGCTTGCGCTTTGGCCGCGCGGGTGGCTGGCGAGAGCTGGCGTCACTCCGCCATCATCGGCACACTGATGAACGCCCGCGGCCTGATGGAGCTCATTCTGCTGAACGTCGGATTGGACCGAGGAGTGATCAGTCACACCTTCTTCGCCATCATGGTGATGATGGCGGTCGTGACCACGGGCATGGCCTCCCCCATCTACCAGTGGCTCAGTCGTGGCTTGGAGCTGGAGGGCGCACACGTCCCAGGAACCCGCCGCAGCCTGGTCCCAGCAGCGCCGCCTGCCGCGTGAGCCACTGAACGACCCACGCCGACTACGTTCGTAGAAGTCGCCGGGAAAGCCTGCGCCGCTGATCCGCGGAGGCCGCCGGGCGGGTACGGAAAGACTCCCCGCGTGATCCATGGAGGTCGCCGGCTGGGTGCGGAAACGCTGCGGCGGTGATCCACGGAGGTCGCCGGCTGGGTACGGAAACGCTGCGGCGGTGATCCACAGGGGTCGCCGGCTGGGTACGGAAACGCTGCGGCGGTGATCCACGGAGGTCGCCGGCCGGGTACGGAACGCCTGCGGCGGTGATCCACAGAGGTCGCCGGCTGGGTACGGAAATGCTGCGGCGGTGATCCACGGAGGTCGCCGGCTGGGTACGGAACGCCTGCGGCTGGGTACGGACAGCTTCCGACCGAGTCCGCAGAGCTTCCCGGTGGGTACGGACGGCTTTCGACCGCGTCCGCGAAGGCTTCGGGTGAGTGCGGGGCAATCACGCCTCGAGCGGGCGTTTCTGTCGTGGGCTGGGCGAGCCTTGTCGCAAGCCCGGCCCCGACGCTGCCCGGATTCGACGCCGGATTCGACGCAGCGCGTTGAGAAACTCAGTCGTCGGTCTCGCCGACGGGCACGGGCGTTTCGTCGCTGCTGCGTCGGTTTCGCGCGCGAGTGCGGCGGCGGCGCAGGTAGCGGCTTTGGAAGGCGGCGAGCTTGGCTTCGTCGCCGCGGTAGGCGTAGCGTCCTGCTTCGCGGACGTCGTCGACCAAGTCGCTGAGGTGGGTGAACGCCTTGTCGCGCAAGTCTTTGGCTTCGCCTCGGGCCTGTTCCGCGCGCTCTTCGCTCGTGCCCTGGCGCACCTCTTGGGCGAGGCGCCGTGCTTCGGCGATGGCCTCGTCGGCGTCGAAGGTCTCGTCGGTGGTGAAGGCAGCGAGCCGGCTGCCCATCAGCGTCGCCAGGTCGTTCAAGTCTTGCACCAGATCGGCGGTGCCATCGCCCTCGGAGATCGCGGACACGGTGGCGCTGGCCTTGTCATCTTTGCGCAAGTTCCAGCGGCAGGCGGCGAGCAGGTCGAGCTTGCGTGCGTTGGCGCGCGCTTCGAGCTGTCGCTGCGCCTTGCCCTTCTTGCCACTGCGGATCATTCTCCAGCGCGATTGTGCCTCCTGCAAGGCTCCCGTGGCTTGGCGCAGTGCGGGAACCGTCGACTCTTCCAGCCCGACTTTCACCAGACGCGTGCGAATGGGGTCGTTCTCGTTCAAGAGCACGTACAGATCGTTCGCCTCTTGCACGACGTTGGCGACCGGCATGTCGGGCGCCTCCACCTCCTCGGCGGGCATGGCTTTGAATACGGGCGCCAGGTCCTGTAGATCCTTCTCTGACATCGATATCCTCCTCTCACCCCGCCGCAACTGTCAGTCCTACGGCGGACGCCGTGCGTATAGCAGTGGCGTCGAGCTCCTGGCCAGCCCCGCGTGCAAGTCGTGGCTGATGATCGCCAGTGCTGGACACCCGTCCGACATTTCTTTGGGAGTGAACCCAGCGAACACCCCGATATCGAGAATTGTTGTGCTGAGGGGAGAACGCTTCGCCCTTCCCCATGACGCGCCGAGTTAGTCCGAATGGTGTATCATCGCTCCCGCATGGGAGTTTCCCCAAAGACCGTGGACTTCTTCATCAGCTACACCGGCAAGGACGTCGGCTGGGCGAAGTGGGCGGTGGGGGTGCTTCAGGCGGCGGGCTACAGCACCGTGACCCAGGTGCACGACTTTCGTCCCGGAGAGAGTTTCATCCGCAACATGCACCGGGCGCTGCAGTGCTCGAAGCGAACGCTCGGCTTGTTCTCCCCCGAGTATCTCAGCTCGAAGTACTGCCGGCAGGAGTGGGAAGCGGCGTTCAAAGACGAAGTCTTGGTGCCCATCATCGTGCGTCCCTGCAAGCTCGACGGTGTGCTCGGTCCCCTCGCCTACGTCGATCTTTCGGCGTTTTCCGCCGATGACACAGAAGCCGCGAAGAGAGAACTGCTCTGGGCGGTGGGCGCCGCGCCTGCGCCGGGCGCGAGTCCCTTTCCGGGCCAGGCGCAGCGCCTACCCGGCGTGTTGCCGCAGCAGAACAACCTGAGCCACCTCAGAAACCCGCACTTCGGGGGGCGTGACGGGATCCTCGCGCGGCTGCATTCGGAGCTGTGCGGCGGCTCTCCCGCCGCGTCGACGCAGGCGGCGACGGGTCTCGGTGGCACGGGCAAGACGCAACTGGCGCTCGAATACTGCTACCGCTACAGCGCCGACTACGATGCCATCTTCTGGCTGCACGCCGAGGACCCCGCCGTGCTCGCGACGGAATACGCCGCCCTCGCGACGGCTCTGGGATTCGAAGACTTGCCGCAGCCCGAAGCCATCGGCGCCGTGCGCGCCGCGCTTTCGAAAAAGCCTCGTGCCCTGCTCGTTTTCGACAACGCGACGAGCCCCGAGTCCGTCGAGCCATACCTGCCGCTGGGTGCCCTGCGGCGGGTGATCATCACCTCGCGCCAGCAGCACTGGCCCTACGCGAGCACGCAAGAGATCCGGGCCATGGCTCCCAAAGAGGCCCAAGCCTTCCTCCTGGCGCGCACGGGACAAGCGGACGCCCGAGCGGCGGCTCTGGTTGCGGAGCTGCTCGGCGGGTTGCCCCTGGCGTTGGAGCAAGCCGCGGCCTACGTCGGAACGCGTCGCAAATCGCTATCGAGCTACGCGCAGCTGCTTCAGGCTCGCGGCCTCGAGGTGCTCGAGAAGGAGCGCGCCTACGGCTACGAAAAGACCGTGGGCACGACCTGGGACCTGGCCATGGACGAGGTGGCTAGCGAGTGCCCCGCGGCAGCCGCACTGCTCAGGTACTGCGCGTTCCTCGCGCCCGACGACATCCGCCTGAGTGATCTCGCTGCCAGCAGTGAGCACCTACCCGAACCGTTGCACAGCGCCGCCAGCGACGAACTCGCCCTCGACGACGCCAAGGCCGCGCTGCTCCGCTATTCGCTCATCAGCGTCGGGGGTGCGGGCGACTCGGCGGACAGTGACGGCCTGGGCGAAGCCATCTCCGTGCATCGGCTCGTGCAGCAGGTGACGCGTGAGCGGCTGGGTGCGGATGAACGGCGCTCGTGGCATGGGGTGGCGTTGCGGGTGATCGACGCGGTGTTTCCGGACCAGTCGGATGATGTTCGGTATTGGCCGGACTGCGTGCGGCTGCTGCCGCACGTGGGTGTGGTGACGGAAAGTGCGGTCGCGGAGGAGGCGGATTCGGGGGCGACTGCAGGGTTGTTGGATCGGTCGGCGACGTATCTTCAGTATAGCGGTGCGTATGGGGATGCAGAGCCGCTGTTTCGGAGAGCGTTGGCCATCGCCGAAGCGTCGCGGGGTGCGGACCACCCTGATGTGGCCATCCACTT
This sequence comes from Polyangiaceae bacterium, assembly GCA_050290545.1. Classification (GTDB taxonomy): domain Bacteria; phylum Myxococcota_A; class Polyangia; order Polyangiales; family Polyangiaceae; genus SZUA-265. The sequence continues at coordinate 403,396 of JBNKHV010000036.1, forward strand.
GAACAACCTGGCTGAGTTGTTGCGAGTGACGAATCGTTTGGCAGAGGCGGAGCCCTTGTATCGCCGCACGCTGTCCATCTCTGAGACAGCGTTGGGTTCGGACCACCCTGATGTGGCCATCCGTTTGAACAACCTAGCTCTGTTGCTAAAGGCGACAAACCGTCTGGAGGAAGCGGAGGAGCTGTATCGCCGAGCGTTGTCCATTTCCGAGACGTCACTGGGTTCAGAGCACCCTGATGTGGCCATTCAGTTGAACAACTTGGCTTTGTTGTTGAAGGCGACGAACCGCTTGGAGGAAGCGGAACAGTTGGTGCGCCGGGCACTGACCATTGGAGAAACGTCACTGGGCCCGGAGCACCCCGATGTGGCCATCCGTCTGAACAACCTCGCCGTCTTGCTGCAGGCAGGGAACCGTTTGGAGGAAGCGGAAGCGTTGTATCGTCGAGCCCTGTCCATTCGGGAAGCATCGCTGGGCACCAAGCACCCGGACGTTGCCCAGACCTTGAACAACCTGGCTATGTTGTTGAAGTCTACGAGTCGTTTGGAAGAAGCGGAGCCACTCCTTCGCCGGGCGTTCGCGATCTTCGAGGCGCGTCTCGGGGCGGAGCATCCCAACACGGTGCTCGTGCGGGGGAACTTGGAGCGGTTGTTGGGCGGGTGAGATGCGGCGGAGTGGCAGTGCGCGTTGTGTCGCGGCGCTCACCTGAGAGAGACGGACCCTCGAACGCGAACGCCGCACGGTGGAGCTCTGCACGAAAGTCGGTGAGCACTCGGTTCTGGATGGCTCCGTGACACGTCCTGTTTGCATCCAGTGCGGAGAGTTCACAGTTTCCGCGCAAGCACTGGAGAAAGTCGAGCTGCGTGTGGTCGTCGTGGCCTTCACCGAAGCAGCCATGGTTTCGGGCGCCATGCTCCGTTTCGCCCGCAAGGCTCTCGGCACGACCCAAGGTGACTTGGCTGAGCGCATCGGCACCACCCCGGAAAGCCTGTCGCGGTGGTAGCGAGAGGAGCGTCCGATGGAACCGTGGGTGGCGCTCGCCGTGCTCGGCCTGGTCCGCGGCCGCCTCATGCCCTCGCCAAAGGGCGTCGAGTTGAAGAAGACTGGGTGATGCCGCCGTCGCGCGCCCGTCGGGCAGCGGAGCGGGAGACGGGATTCGACGCCGAGCATGAGCTGCTGTGCAGCGCATGCGAAGCCGGGGCGCCTTCGGCGCACAACCCCGGGTTGCGAAGCCCGTGAACGCGAAGCGGCAGCGGAGCGGGAGACGGGATTCGAACCCGCGACCCCAAGCTTGGGAAGCGCGACGGATACCAGTCTGGCAGGGTCTGCCACGGGAAAACGCGGCGATTCGGCACCGCTCGCCACGCCAGACCCTGGCAGACCCCACCAGCTTGCTGAAATTCCATGCAGAAATAGCAACCCAGTGGAGATCGCCCTCCTGCAGGGGATTCGGGCGGCGGCCGAGGCTGGCGACGTCGAGACTCTGAGCGCGCTCACGCGCGAGCTCGAAGCACACCGCCAACGACGGGCGGACGTCCCCACGCTTGCCGAGGAGCGGGCCCGACGGGGCAAGGGCTGAAGACCACCGCGGGGTGGGCTCCCCTGCCCCGAAAAAAGCTGACCCGACCAGGGGTGGAATCTGGCCGGGT